>NZ_JBMOSM010000020.1:0-86429 GCF_049316025.1 Paenibacillus sp. NPDC058898
GGCCCACATGAAAATCTATAACGCAACAAAACCTACCAATGAACCCCGGTCGCACGCCCATCAATTGGCCTCGATAGAGGTTTTCTTATATTTAAAGATCCAATGCGGCTATAAGTCCCGGGGGGGGGGGGACTGAAATCGCATTAAACCAGGGTTTTCAAGGAATCTGGCGTGAATGGTGCCAACTCGTTTAAACGTCCGTCTCGAACCTTAGCAGCCCACTCTGGATCAGCCAGCAGGGCACGGCCTACGGCAACCAGGTCAAATTCATGCTCCTCAAGGCGGTTCAGCAGCTCTTCAAGGTCCTTCTGGCCGGCACCTTTACCTTGGGTGAAGAGGCTTGTAAATACTTCATCGAGGCCGACAGAACCAACGGTGATGACCGTTTTCCCTGTCAGTTTCTTGGCCCACCCAGCAAAGTTCAGGTCAGAACCTTCGAATTCAGGCTCCCAGAAGCGGCGGGTCGAGCAGTGGAATATATCGACTCCAGCGTCAGACAGCGCGGTTAACAGCTGATCCAGCTTTTCAGGCGTATCCGCCAGCTTTGCTTCATATTGGGTCGTCTTCCATTGGGATAGGCGGATGGCAACAGGGAAGTCCGGGCCCACCGCCTGACGGACAGCTTTTACCACTTCGACCGCAAAGCGGGCGCGCTTCAGCATGTCACCTCCGTATTCATCGGTACGCTGGTTCGTTCTCTCCCAGAGGAATTGGTCGATCAGGTATCCGTGGGCACCATGGATTTCTACTCCGTCAAAGCCAATGCGCTTGGCATTCGCGGCCGCATCGGCATAAGCTTGAATGACCTGCTCGATCTCATCCTTGGTCATCGGCTTCGTGACGACATTGCCGTCCAGGTCAAGTCCGGATGGTCCGATGGGAAGTGCCTCCGGATTTGGCTCGGCGCCTATTGGTCTAGTCATGCCGATATGCCAAATTTGCGGCATGATCTTACCGCCGACTTCATGGACCTGACGGACCACCTCAGCCCAGCCGTTCAATGCGGCTTCACCATGGAAGTTAGGCACATTGGGGCTATCGGTAGCCGCTGGATGGTTAATCAGTGTTCCTTCGGTAATGATCAATCCGACGCCATTCTCCGCACGCCGGCGGTAGTAAGCGGCCACATCCGGGCCTGGAACGCCGTTAGGGGAGAACCCGCGCGTCATAGGGGCCATCACCACGCGGGACGAAAGAGTAAGGTTACCGATGGTAAATGGCTCGAATAGGGCTGCTGTAGAACGGACATTTTGATTTTGGTTGGTCATGTATGGAATCCTCCAATATGTTTAATATGCTTTTCTGTATTTTCATAAAAATAGATATATATGATAAAAAGAAAGAGCTTTTAAGCTTAATCTTCAATTTCACTTTGCTTTTTAAGCCTAAAGCTCTTTCTTGAGTTGTTCGATAAAACGCTGAATGCCTTCCTCATTCCGTCTGTAATATGTCCACTGGCCCGCTCGATGGGATTCCAGTAGACCGGCCTTTTGCAATTTTACCAGGTAGCCAGAAACGACCGACTGAGCGAGTCCTGTTTTATCCGAAATGGAGCCCACGCAGATACCGCCCTGAAAATCACATTTCGAAGGCATGTGATCCTGCGGAGCAAAATGTTCCTCCGGATGCTTCAGCCACTCCAGGATTTTAAACCGGGACTCGTTTGATAGTGCTTTGATGGTTTGTAAGGTATCCATACGCTTATTATATCTATTTTTATAGAAATGTAAATATGGTTTTTAAAAAAATGGCTATCGGAAGATCAAAACAAGACCAAGCGTTTGTTGTTTTGCCGTATGAAGGATGCAGACTACAGCTTACCGTGCTCCCACAAATTCAGCTGATTTGATGCCGGCTTGGCGGCCGAAAATAATGATCTCGGCAACAGAGTTGCCACCGATCCGGTTTTGACCGTGCAACCCGCCTGTTAGTTCACCGGCTGCAAACAATCCTGGAATAGGCTTGCCGTCTTTATCCAAAACTTCCGTGTTCGTGTTGATTTTTACGCCGCCCATGGTGTAGTGAATACCGGGGGCGATTTGGATGGCGTGGTATGGCGCTTCGGACAAGTCGTTATCCATGCCTGTCGTTCTGTCGAATTCGGTATCTTTATTGTTCTTCACCGCACTGTTCCATGTATCCAGTGTGGCTTTAAGCTGATCAGCTGGAACGCCCATTTCTTTGGCTAAAGACTCGATCGAATCACCGTGAATGACAAAGCCCATTTTCTCATATTGCTGAATCGCTTTGACGCGAGATTTTACCCCGGAATCGAACACAAGATAAGCCGATTTTTCAGGAAGCTTATTGATGGCGGCGGTGACATTGTCCCGAGTATCCAACTCGTTTGTGAAACGTTTGCCTTGGCTGGTCACGAGGATGGCTCCTTCTCCCCGAACGGCCTCCCCGATGAGATAAGATTTCTCCTGCTGCACCGTAGGGTGAACCTGGATTTGATCCATATCGACCGTTGTACCGCCGAACTTTTCAATCATGGTGATGCCGTCACCGGTGCTGCCTTCCTGGTTGGTGGTAACGTACCCTTTCAGATCGGAGCGAACTTCGGAAATCATGTCCATATTGGCTCCGAAACCGCCAGTTGTCACAACGACGGCATCTGCTGCAATGTTTTTCTCATCATTCTCGTTGAAGATGACTTTGACGCCTTTTACCTTGCCGTCTTTTTCTGTAATATCCGTTACCTTGGCATTGACGAATAGCGGAATTTCTTGTTCTTGTACATTTTTTACCAGTCCGTTGACAAGGTATTGTCCTACTGCTGAGCCGTCCTCAGGACGGTGCGTGCGTTTTTCGTTCATGCCGCCCGTAATGGTGATATTGTTCAACCGAATCCCAATGGAATCCAGCCAATCGATCGCGCTTGCCGAGTTGTCAACGAAGAAACGAAGCATGTCTTTGTCGTTGGTTCCATGACCGCCCTTTAAAGTCTCTTCATAAAATAAATCGTTGTTGTCCTTAATGCCCTGTTCTTGTTGGAACTTGGTTTCGGAAGCATTCATGCCCGAAGATGATTTTATGGTATTCCCGCCAGCAATCGGCATTTTTTCAAAAATGACCGGATTCATGCCTTTTTCTTTTGCCTCAAGGGCAGCAGACATACCGGCTCCGCCTGCACCGACGATGATGATATCATACTTTTCTTTGAGCTGATCGATCGGCGTATAACCGGTTTGGGACGCACCCGAAACGGCCGTTTCTTGGTCTTCTTCTTTTTTCGTGTTGTCCTGACTCTGATCCTGGTTCCCGCTGCCGCATCCCGCGATAGCAAGCATGAAAGAGAGAATGAGTATAAGCGTTGCTGCAAACTTCCTTTTCACTGTGTAACCCTCCATTTTCTCTATATCTATTTAGTTGACCATAAAGAGCCAATCGAAAAAGGAGGTCGTAACGTAGGAAAGCGAGAAGCGAAAGGGAACGTGAGCGTCACCTTTACTCTTCGAATCTCAGATCTTCCCCGGTTGCCTCCCTCCGGTTGCCTCGTCAGGTCCACTTCATTGTAATATAGAGCAATCAATTATGTGGTGAATTATTTCACAATGTGTATTGGGTTTTATTTATTACGATGCTACCCGGGCTACGATCTCTTGACTTCCTGCGTGTTTTCCAATTTATTTTGCCTCATAAGGATACCGCTTTTTCGCGTTGAGTTCCTTTATAATGAAGATATATAATCTGATCATTGCCTCTGTGGATGATTACGCTCTTGATTGGAGGGGTTTTATGGCACAAACAACAAAAAAGGCGCTTGCCCTATCGCTAAAAAAAATGCTTGAGAAAAAAACGCTTGATAAGATAACTGTTATTGATATTGTTGAGGACTGCGAAGTAAATCGCCAAACGTTTTATTATCATTTCAAGGATATTTATGATCTTGTGGAGTGGATTTGCACAAGCGAGGCTACCATAGCGTTGGATGGCAAGAAAACATATGACACGTGGCAGCAGGGCCTATTGCAAATATTTGAGTATGTGCTGAAAAACAAGGCGTTTGTGACGAGTGTCTATCATTCGATTAAACGAGAGCAGCTGGAAAGGTACCTATTTAACGTAACCTATAATCTTTTGATAGGAGTTATCGAGGAAAAGGCCGTTACGATGTCGATCAGGGATGATGATAAGTCGTTTATCGCTGACTTTTATAAATATGCGTTTGTAGGATTGATGCTGGATTGGATTGCTAAAGGGATGAAGGAAGAGCCCGCTGCGATTGTGGACCGGCTAAGCATTTTGATTCAAGGGGATATTTTTTTCGCGCTTGAAAAGTTTAAATCGCACCACGATCATTAGACAATATTAGGCTTTTGTCGAAAGTTTCGACATTAGGCGGACATTGTCTATAGGAGACCTCCGAATATTTTCTTATGATGAAGTTGCTAGAATCAATTCGGAGGTGACTGGAATGTATTATAGCAATGGAAATTATGAAGCGTTTGCCCGTCCGGAAAAACCGGTCGATGTCGACAAAAAATCAGCATATCTGGTTGGAGCCGGTTTAGGCTCTCTGGCAGCTGCGTGCTTCCTTGTGCGCGACGGCCAAATGAAGGGAGAACGGGTTCACATTCTGGAGGAGCTTAGTCTTCCCGGAGGTGCCTGCGACGGAATTCATGACAGCGATAAAGGTTTTATTATTCGCGGTGGACGGGAAATGGAAGATCATTTTGAATGCTTGTGGGATTTGTTCCGTACTATTCCGTCTCTGGAAATTGAAGGCGCATCGGTTTTGGATGAGTTTTACTGGCTGAACAAGAAAGATCCAAACTATTCACTAATGAGAGCCACGGTTAACCGAGGCGAGGATGCCCATACGGATGGAAAATTTGCTCTGAGTGAAAAAGCTTCGCTGGAAATCGTGAAGTTATTCTTTACTCGAAACGAAGATTTGTATGATAAGCAAATTACCGATGTATTCACGGAGGATTTCTTTGCCTCGAATTTCTGGCTTTACTGGAGAACGATGTTTGCCTTTGAAGATTGGCACAGCGCTTTGGAGATGAAGCTTTACATTCAAAGATTCATTCACCATATTGGCGGACTGCCTGATTTTTCGGCGTTAAAATTTACGAAATATAATCAATATGAGTCATTGATTCTGCCAATGATGAAATACTTGCAGTCGCATGGCGTTCATTTCCAATATGATACAACGGTCACGAATGTAGTATTTGATATTCAAGGTAATAAGAAGGTTGCTAAGCAAATTGTATGTCGCCGTGCTGGCAATGAGGAATATATCGATTTAACGGAAGATGATTTGGTGTTTGTGACAAATGGCAGCTGCACGGAAAATTCTTCTTCGGGCGACCATCATCGTGCGGCTGAATTCAATCGTTCCGCAGGCGGCTGCTGGGAGCTCTGGAGAAATATCGCCAAGCAGGATCCATCCTTTGGGCGCCCCGATAAATTCTGCACGAATACGGAAGCGACGAACTGGGAATCGGCAACCGTTACGACACTTGATGACAGAATCCCGCCCTATATTGAAAAAGTTTGTCAGCGCGACCCGTTCAGCGGAAAGGTCGTTACCGGCGGCATCGTGTCCGTAAAGGATTCCAAGTGGCTCATGAGTTACACTTTAAATCGTCAACCGCATTTCAAAGAGCAGCCGAAAGATCAGCTTGTGGTATGGGTATATGGATTATTCACCGATGTTCCGGGCGATTACGTCAAGAAGCCGATGAGAGAATGTACCGGCGAGGAAATTACGATGGAGTGGCTGTACCATCTGGGTGTGCCGGAGCATGAAATTGCTGACATGGCTGCCAACTCTGCCCGCTGCATCCCGACCATGATGCCTTATATTACGGCATTCTTCATGCCGAGAACAGAAGGAGACCGGCCAAAAGTAGTTCCGGATGGTTGCGTCAACTTCGCGTTTATCGGACAGTTTGCCGACACGGTTCGCGACACCGTATTTACAACCGAATATTCGGTTAGAACGGCAATGGAGGCTGTGTACACCTTATTAAACGTAGACCGCGGCGTACCCGAAGTGTTCGGCTCCTGCTACGATGTCCGTGTACTGCTGGACTCCACTTCTAAAATGATGGACGGTAAAAAACTAACCGATTTGAAGCTTCCGTTGATCATGAACTTATTGGAAAAGCAGGCTTTGAAAAAAGTTTCCGGAACCGTCATCGAAGATATATTGAAACGCTATAACATCATATAGTCGAAGTTCCATTGTCAAAGATGATATGGAACATCAATGAGCGCACCAATCCAAGATTGGTGTGCTGTATGGGAAAAAACAAACACGATAGATCCCTGGCCTTTATGGCCTTTGGAGACCTATCGTGTTTATTTATTCTTTGAAGGAAAGGCCCTTCTCGGCAAGAGCTTCGCGCAGTATTCTGATCGCTTTGGGCCCTACCCCGTGAAGCGCCAGTAGTTCTTTCTCGGATGCTTGGGTGAGGTCGGCAAGCTGATGATAGCCTGCAGCGATTAGGGCTCGACGTGCAGGTTTACCGGCTTTAACGGGAAAGTCGCTCTCTTCAGCAGGAGCGGATGTTTTATCACGCATGGAGATCCCTCACTTTTCGGTTGTTTTGTTAAAGCGGATACAAGCATAAGAAGAATGAGCGGTAGAGGCTAAGTTTGTAGGAATAATTTAGTAAGATTATGTTATACATCTCATGTTCTGTAAAGAACGAATTCCATACTCATGGCAGAAAAGGCAGATTCATGGAGGGTTCAGGCAATCTTCATAAATTCTATTGACAATCTTAATGAGAATAATTATCATTGTGCTGAGTGTTGATAATGATAATTGTTCTCAATAATTATTATTAGTAAACAATATCTACAATACATAGAGGGTATGAGGGGGAGAAATTCAATGCGCAGTATGAAGGGTCTCGTGTTTATCGTATTGATATTTGCATTGGTTTTAGCCGGTTGTGGCGGAGGCGCGGCATCCAATGATGGAGGCGGCTCTACCGCAGCGCAGAATTCAGATCAAGGGGCCGCACAGGGTGGGGATAACACCGAGGCCACGCCGGAGACCCGAACCATTAAGCACGCCCTGGGCGAAACGGAAATCACTGGCGTTCCTAAGCGTATTGTCGCACTGGAATGGCTTTACGCGGAGGATGTCCTTGCGCTCGGCGTTCAGCCCGTCGGCATTGCAGATATTGAGGGGATGAACCAATGGGTAAACATTCCGGTGGAGATCGGTTCGGACGTGACCGATGTCGGCACTCGTCAAGAGCCGAATCTCGAGCTTATCGCTTCCTTGAAGCCGGACCTGATCATCGGTTTGAAATCGAATCTTGAAGCTGGCTATGATACGTACAACAGCATCGCGCCAACATTGGTATTCGATCCTTATCCGGTTGAGGGACAAGGGGACCAATATGAAGAGATGGTTAATACCTTCAATACGATTGCTGACGTGCTTGGCAAAAAAGACGAAGCTGCAAAAGTGCTTAGCGACCTGGATCAAACCTATGCCGACGCCAAAGCCAAGCTTGAAGCTGCCGGTATGACGGAAAAACCATTTGCGCTGGCGATGGGGTACAGTAACCAGAATGCGGTGACGTTCCGGATTTCGACGGACAATTCCCTGGCCGTCAAAATTTTGGAGCACATCGGGTTAACCAATGCCCATAAGCCTAATCAATTTGAGGTTTATGGATTTACCACTGGGGACGTAGAGGCATTGCCTGCCCTTCAGGATGCGAATTTCCTGCATATGATTCAGGATAGCGATAACGTCATCGAGAATCAATTGAAGGACAATCCGGTATGGAAAGGTCTGAACTTTGTTAAAGAAGACCGCGTGTATGCACTTGGCGGTGACATGTGGCCATACGGCGGCCCATTGTCTGCCCAAACCATGGCCCAGAAGACAGCTGATCTGCTCACAAAATGAGTCTCGGTAAGAAACTGGCACAAGGCTCCGCGGCGGTGAGCATCCATCCAGCCCCACCCGTTTCCTCAGGTAGGGGCTGGAAGCCGTTATGGATGCTGGCTGGAGGCCTTGTGGCTCTGTTATTTCTCACGTTTATCAGCTTGACGCAAGGGCTAGCGGATATATCCGTCAAAACGGTGGTACAGGCATTGGTGTCTCCGCAGGATATTGCAGATCATCATCTCATCCGCAGTGTGCGCCTTCCTCGAACAGTGATGGGCTTATTATCAGGCGCGGCCTTGGCGGTGTCGGGCGTGCTCATGCAGACCGTGACGCGCAACCCGCTGGCATCGGAGACAACGCTTGGCGTGAATGCCGGCGCTTATTTGGCCGTCGTGGCGGGGATGATCTTCTGGCCGGGACTGCTGCATCAGTATGCCCTTCCTTTGGCTGTGGCAGGGGGAACACTGGCGGCTGTAGCGGTCTATGCGCTGGCGGGAAAAACGCAGGGCTCCCCCTTGCGGATTGCATTGTCCGGGATGATCGTCACTCTGGTTTTATCCTCCGTTACGAGTGCGCTTGTGCTGCTGAACCAGCAAACGACGCAGGGGATTTTTCTGTGGGGCTCCGGCTCGCTAATTCAGAATGACTGGGATGGCGTAGCTTTCTCATGGCCGTGGATCATTGGCGGGCTGATCGTGCTGTGTTTAGCGGTACGCCAGTGGGACATTCTGACCCTCAATGAAGAGTCGGCACGTTCCCTTGGCCAAAAAGTCGGCACCACCCGCTTGCTTGCGATGGGGGCAGCCATTGTGCTGGCCTGCGTGACCGTGAGCGTGGTCGGTCCGATCGGCTTTATCGGGTTGGTCGCTCCTCATCTGGTCCGCCTGTCCGGCGTGATCCGGCATGCGGGGTTAATTCCGCTGGCTGCCTTATGGGGCTCTGCTCTGCTTGTCGGGGCCGACACGGTGGCCAGGATGTTCATAAACGCCTACGGTGAGCTTCCGGTCGGGGCCATTACGGCCATGATCGGAGCCCCGTGCCTCATCTGGCTTGCCCTGCGGGTATCCCGCTCGTTGATTGGAGGGCGCGGGGCTTCCGGCGGATCGGCCATGGCGGGCACGAACCTGCGCCGGATACCATATCCGGCCTTGGTAACACTGTTCAGCGTGCTGCTGGCGCTGGTATGGATATTCAGCCTGATGAGCGGCAGTCTGCGCATTCCCTTCACGGAAGTGCTGGCCGTGCTTACGGGAGGCGGCGAGTCGATGTATCGCCAGATTCTGCTGGAATTCCGCTTGCCGAGGCTGCTCACAGCCGGCTTGTCCGGCATGGCGCTGGCCGTCAGCGGCAGTCTTCTGCAGAATGCGGTCCGGAATCCGCTGGGGGATCCCCAGGTGATCGGAGTGACCAGCGGAGCCGGTGCGGGCGCACTGCTTCTGATGGTAGGTTTTCCGCAATTGTCGGCTGGCTGGGTACCGGTCGGAGCGGTTCTCGGAGGGTTGGCTGCAGCCGCTTTGGTGTACGCGGTGTCCTGGAAAAGAGGACTTCATCCGACGATTCTTACGCTGGTCGGCATTGCCGTCGCCGCGCTTGGTTCTGCCATCATCAATCTGATGATCATTCACGCGAAGGTCGACGTAGCGCCCGCATTATCCTGGATGGCAGGAAGCACGTATAACCGGGGCTGGACGGAGGTGCAGCGGATTGTTCCCGCCATTCTGATCCTGCTGCCTCTGGCTGCATGGCTCGGGCGGAAGGTGGATCTGCTGACGTTCAGCGAAGAAAGCTCCACCGGTCTCGGCCTTCATGTACGGAATACCCGGATGTATGTCGCCATCATTGCAGTGCTGTTGGCTTCGATTGCCGCAGCCAATGTCGGCTCGGTCGGCTTTATCGGACTGCTTGCGCCGCATGCCGCCAGAATGCTGGTTGGGGCCCGCCATCGGCAATCGATGGTGATCGCTGCGCTGCTCGGCGGAATTTTGCTGGCTGGGGCAGACTGGATCGGTAGGGTGGTCATGATTCCGAAGGAATTGCCCTCGGGTATCGTTACCGCGCTTTTGGGAGCGCCGTATCTGTTATATTTAATGGGGAAATCCAATAAACTGAAAAAGAAATAACCGTATGTTGAATATCCAAAAAGGCTATTCCATAGTCGCCAAGAGAGGTGATATGGGATGGCCTTTTGGTCTTCATTCGGTTGATTATTAGATTTGCCTCGCTTTGCTTCTTCTGGCTGTGGTCGGCTGTTAGGCTTCCGTGTACCGCACAAAAGACAGGATGATATCCTGCGGATGATCTCCGAAACCCGAACCATATAGATTCAGGCCGTTCGGGTGCTCGGCGTCTTTCTTCACCTCAAAGCGGACGCGGATTGGCCGGTTAAAGGCAAGCTCCAGCGAATCGATGGTCGTAGCACTGGATTCGTGGCCATTGACCTGGCTGCCCTGCTTGGTTACGCGCCATTCCGTCAGCATGCCGTACTCACTGCCGCTCCTCCATTTATCCGGGGTGAGTTTCCCCTTGCGATCACCAAAATCACCGGGACTTGTCCAAGTACCTACAGGGAGGTCGTTGATGCTAACGGTGATGTCGGATGGCCAATCCTGCTGGAAGGAAGGCGCCTCGGAGCTAAGCTCCGCTCGGATGCGCAGCTCATCAAGAGCCGCTCCGGGCGGCATAGGGTTCGCAAAATAATATTCGATATATCCTGATCCCGAGAACCAGAGCAGCGCAGCCTCCGTTCGTTCCGGCATGTAAAAGGCGCGTGGATCGTCAGGCGATCCGATCAGAGATCCGTCCCGAGCTGCCATACCGCAGGTTGGCTCGATATAGCAGTGGGAGAACATGCCGATCGGCATGTGAATTTCTTCCGTGCGCTGCAGCCCCTCGCCGGGCTTCGAGGGGAGTTCGAGAAAAATGGAGCGGCAGGTGACGGCGCAGATTTTTTCCCGATTCGCTCCTTGCGAAGAGACGATCAGATCCGCTTGCTCCAGCATCTGGACATTAATGGATACCGTGGGCTGGGCAATCTCAAGCGCCTCCGCCAACTGACCGACACTCATCGGTTTATCGCCGAGCGCTTCAAGGATGCGGACACGGACATCACTGGATAGGGCCTTAGCTACTTCCACGATCCGGGATGCCGGATAACGGTTGGTTTCCAGCTTCGATTCGTTCATAATCCCCTTCCTTTACTGAAGAGTTGTAGTAGCTCCAAGTGTACAATAAATTCGATATATTGTAAAAACATAATATACATTGCATTTACTATATATAGGTGCTAGAATATGGGCAAATTCAGAAAAAGGAAAGGTTGTGTATGCTTCATGAAGACTCCTGTAGCACCCTCCATTCACACGGAAATTCCACGCGCAGAGTACCCCAGACCGGATTTTGAGCGAAAAGACTGGTTGAATTTGAACGGCCAGTGGTCGTTCCGGCTCGACACGGAAGGATCAGATGATGTACGACAGCAAGCGGGTACGAGTACCGGTGATGACGCTACTGCCTTACAGGGCGGAGACGCTAGCCTTTTTACCTCAGAGATTACGGTGCCGTTCTCTTGGGTTAGTCCCTTGTCCGGGATTGAGCGTAACGAGAAGGGGGTAGGCTGGTATCGTCGGTCCGTGAAATGGGAGCCGGCGAAGAAGCAGTCCCGAATCTTTCTGCGGTTTGGCGCCGTCGATTATCTGTGTGATGTATGGGTCAATGGCAAGCATGTCGGCTCGCATCAAGGTGGCTACGGAACCTTTGAATTTGACGTGACAACGGTGTGGGATTCGGCAAAAGACAATACAATCGTTGTGCGTGCAGAGGACTTCGACCACAATTACCAAGCCCGCGGGAAGCAGGGGTATGGCGAGATCCGGGGCATTTGGCAGCCAGTTTGGCTGGAGGCCCGGCCGCAAACCTACATGGAGCAAGCCATCTTTACGACTTCCATTGACGGTCAGATCGAGTTGAAATCCAAGATCCAGGCTCAAGAAGCAGGCGTAGCGACACTCCAACTCTCGTTTGCGGAGGGCTCAGTTACACATCAGGTGGAGTGGGAGCTGCAAGAAGGCGCGAATGAACGGACAACGGTATTCCAAGTCCACGACCCACGGCTGTGGAGTCCCGAAACCCCTCATTTATATGAAGGGGAACTGCGTTTGACCGGTTCATCCGGCGAGGATGTCATCCATACTTATTTTGGCATACGCGAGATCGGAACGGCGAAGTTCGACGGACGGGATTATCGCTGGATTACGCTCAACGGAAAGCCGGTCTATTTAAACGGGACGCTGGACCAATCCTACCACCAGACAGGATTTTTCACCTATCCGACGGATACGGAGATGCGGGACGAGATCTATCTGATGAAACGGCTTGGACTGAACTTCGTGCGGATTCATATTAAACCTGAGGAGCCCCGCAAGCTGTATTGGGCGGATAAACTCGGGATTCTGGTGATGGAGGATATGCCATGCTTCTGGGGGAATCCGGATGAAACAGCACGTTCTGCCTATGAACGCGAGGCGCTGGAAGTGATTGAACGGGACCGGAATCATCCGTCGATTTTTTCCTGGGTCATGTTTAACGAAACTTGGGGACTCCGTACGGATAGCGAGTCCGCCGGCCTGACGGGCGGCGAAGGACAGCATCGGTATTATCTTCCGGAGACGCAGGAATGGGTTAGGGAGAAATACAGATGGGCCAAGGAGCTGGACCCGACCCGGATTGTGGAGGACAATTCTCCATGCGCTTACGATCATGTGGAGACGGATATCAACACGTGGCATTTTTACATCAATGGGTATGAACCGCTGCGCAATCATATCGAGGAGATTGTCCAGAAGACTCATCCGGGATCCGAACATAACTATATCGGCGGCAATCAGCAAGGCGACGCTCCGCTCATGAACAGCGAATGCGGAAACGTGTGGGGAATTGACGGGGGAGCCGGGGACAGCGATCTCGCGTGGCATTACCGTTACATGCTGAACGAATTCCGGCGCCATGATAAGCTGTGCGGTTTCGTATTTACGGAATTCCGTGACGTGACAAACGAATTCAACGGCTACTATCGTCTGGATGGGACGGACAAAAAATTCGGATACGAGGATTTCGTGCCGGGTATGACGATCGCCGACCTGCACACGCCGGACTTCATCGTTATTGACGCACCGCCTTGCCAGACGCTGGAGCAAGGGGCGGAGGCCGTCATACCGCTGCTGCGCTCCAGTTATTCGGATCAATACCATGGACAGAAGCTTATTCTGGCTTGGGAATTATCCTATGATCAGCTCGGAACGAAGGTTGTCGCTGATCAAGGGACCTTGGAAGTGGCCTGGGACGGCTACGGTGTTACGCCACTAACGGAATTGAAGCTTCGCATGCCGAAGACCGATGCGGTTGCGATCCTCGGAGTTCGTCTTCTGAATGCAGCGAACGGTGTGGTAACGCGCAACTTTACAACGTTTGATGTGCGTGGAGGACAGGGACAGGGGAACGATGGAGTGGAAGGCAGAATCGTAAGCATCCCGGTTAACACATTCCGTGAGCAAAGCTTCAGCTACATGTGGGAGGCGCTTCAAGGCTCCAAAGTGAATGGCGGCGGAGAGGGCCGATTCGTCTATGAGGTGCAGCTGCCAGATCATGACGAACAGCCGCTGATCCGCGATATCGAGATTTTCTTCGAGGCTGGCGCGAAACGCTTATTAGCCAGAAATATCGAGGGTGCACGGCATCGCACGCACGGAATCGACTTTATGCACGGGGCGTCGGCAGACGTGGAGTATAACCCAAGCACTTATTATATGACGGATGAAGAGCTGCATGAATCCCGTGTATCCGTGTGGGTGGACGATGTCCAAATCGGCGAGGCTGTGCTCACAGATGATCCTGCCGATAGCCGGGGCGTTCTGTCGTGGCACTATCAGCCGGTCCATAATCTTCTGGAAGAGGCCGGTTCGTACGGATACCTGTGCCAGGCGCAGGTGCCGGGAAGACTCGCGGCTGAGCTTGACCGCAAGCGCAGCTTCCAACTGGAGCTGCGGGCCGAGGAAGGCGGCATCAGTCTGTACGGACGGAATGCGGGCCGCTATCCGATCGATTTGTTGGTGCGGTGCCGGTGATCATGGCAAATACGAACCATTAATGTAAAGTATAATAGTAAGTGGGCTGTCCATCTGTAGTATAACTACGTGCCGGGCAGCCCATTTTTTATGGAGATTTTTCGACTCAATAGCCCTGAGGTGGAAATATGGTGTTATCGGATATTCTCGCCTTCTATGAAAATAACGCCGCTCTCTTACCTCACTTAGTCTGTGCGTGCAATTATTTCAGTATTAAAACTCGCTTGGCCTAGATATACGCCCTAATCCCAATCCATATAAAAAATTCACCACGAGCTTTTCTTGCCCACAATCAGGACAATCAAGTGCGACACGCCTCTCCCATAAACTCAACCACCGATCAGGAATAATCTTGTATAGATGTCAACTGATTTTTCTAACAACTATTTTTCTATACATCCCCTTCAGCATGACGGGTTTATCTTCTTCTATACTTAAATTTTTATTATTTCTTAGGTATAACTCTTCAAAATTCAATCCAATATCTGTCCCTAAGACTTTAATGAGTGGTCTAAACAACTTTTTTGATAACGAGAGTTTATTGTTACTAGGGGTAAATTTATCGAAAATAACGATCCTTCCTTCTTGTTTTAAAACTCTACCCATTTCTTGAAAACACTTGTCAGCATCAGGTACTACGGAAAGAATTAGACTTCCAACCACATAGTCAAACGACATATCGTTAAATGCCATATTTTGAGCGTCCATTTCTAAAAACGTAATGCGTGAATTCTTGAATTTCGCTCTTGCTTTTCTCAACATATCTGGTGAGAAATCTATAGCCGTTATATCTAAATCATAATGGTTCAATAACTCTAAATCAGCTCCTGTACCAACACCGACAAAAAGTATCTTTTGTGTGTTATTGAAGGGGGTCTCTTGGAATATTTGTTTACGTGCATGGAGAAAAACGTTTGAATTGAAAATTTTATCATAAATGGGTGACCAGATTTTATAAATAATTTTATTCCAATTGTTATTCATTAGTTGGCTCCTGAGTAATTATTAATAGATATCTGCCGCTAATTTTTACAAATCCGAGGTTACTTCTGACAACCAAGGATCACTACATTTATACTAGGTATTTCGATTCGATCTTCCTCTTTTCACAGAACTTCAATAGTCTACTCGCTTCTTCGCCCTATTCTTCCGGGACTGAGGGCTGCTAGAACTGCATCGTGAATGCGTTGTTATCGGATCTAATTGCCCTTTTTGATTAATATGGATTTTTCCTTTAATGTCAGTTTAATGGAATTAGCCTCCGCGGCCATTTGTTTATGTACTGTAATAATGCAATCAAGGCGGGTAAGTTTTTCTCTGAGTTTAGTATTATTAGGCTCGTCTTCTAACTGAGCCATAATGGAAAAGAACTGTGGGACCTCCCACACACTTCTTATAGCAGTGCTTAAACAGAATCCATACCTCACTAATCTTATGTCACCCTGCCATCCCATATCTCGCAACCCCCCCAGGTATGCATTATATAAAGAGTTCTGAAACTTCATATATTGGTCAGGCGGAATAATTCCAAGACTCATGTTCACCCCGAATAACTTACCCAAGTCTTCGCCAATACCAGATATACTCATGAACTGCCAGTCGATTAGAACGAGTTGACTTTCGCTCTCTTCTTTTTTAACGAGAAACATATTCATCTGGCTCATGTCTTGATGTGCCAATACACGCGGCAGCTGTTGGAGCGAGTCTATTGAAGAGTCAATGTTACCGAGCAGATCTTGATACCAACCCCACCAAGTACTTCGCACATTGTCTGTAGCTATTCGACTTACATACTCCTCCACATTAGGAGCATACATGCGGCATGCAATCGACCATGATTTGAGCCAAGCCCTGCATATCCACTCATATTCAGGTATCATTTTTATTCCTTTAAGATAGGCACCATTAAAACGACCTAATTGTCGGGCGATGTATGAAAATTGCTCAACTGTTTTTGGGTATACGCCCTTAACATATTCCATCCAGATCCATAGGGTACCATCTTGTTGTTCTTCAACTAAATAGCTCTCTGCACTATAAATAGAATCAGGAAGTTCTCTTAAAACCCCTGACTCCAATACAAGTGCTTCACGTCTCCAGTAGTTGTGATGTTCAACGTTATCCTTTTCGGCTGTGTCTGGCTTAATGATTTTTAAGATAACGCACCACGGCTTTAATTCGTTATATACCTTTACTAACCCATGCAAACGAAATATACCAGAGGTTGTGAAGTTTGGGGTCTTATAATCACTATCATCACAAGTTATTGACACAAGTTCAACAGCTGAATTTCCATGTATGGATTTAATACAAGCGTTGATCTGGTCAATTTTATCCTCTATAGGTATGTTGGAATTATTCTTCAAAATAATTTCTGAGTGCATTTAATCTATCCCTTTATTTAATTTTTACTTGCATTGATTTTAGATAATGTTTTCTCTACGAATTCACCCATTTCCCACATAGAACCCAATGGTCAAATTCGTCTAATGCACATATACAGTATATTAGACGAAGAGGAGGTCAATCCTGCTCCATCTCCGACAAGGTTGCTTCACATGAAAATCAAGCCTTATAAAAAAGCCAGCGTCATCCGAGTGGTTGGATAACGCTGGCTTCTTCTGCCTGTCTTGCAACGAACCTGTTTCACCGCTTCTTCCAGAACAGCTGCAGCGCCATCTTCGCGCACCATAGGGAGAACAGCAGGAACAGCAGCGCCCAGACGAAGGCCGGGAGCACGGTCATGTTGGCCAGGTTGGAGGCGTCGCCCGCTTGCTTGGGCTGGGTCAGCGCCATGATCAGGAGGGTTAGCGGACCGACTACAGATTCTTCCAGCACGAGAAAGGCGAGCAGCAGGTAGTAGAAATTACGGACCTTCTCGCCAAGGAAATAGAAGATCAGATTCACGATCATAAAAATAATGAGCCACCATAATCCATAGCCGGCGCGTACGAAGAAAATGATCATGATGAGGGCAAGCACGGTAATGGTGATCAGGCCGGTGTCCTGTTTTTTCTTGGCATAGCCGTAGAACATCAGAATGGCGAACAAGGATGCCGACATATAGCCTGCAAGCGAGACCACAATCGGACTCCAGCCACCGGAAGCCAGCATGGAATAGGTCACGCCGCTGTGATCGGGATTCAGCTCGATGCTGAGCACCCGTCCCGACATGAGAAGGGTCATGACGGCATGCCCCAGCTCATGGATCATCGTATCCAGGATACGGAACCAGGAAGAGAAGGGGATCAGTCTTGTCAGAATAGCCGCACCCACTAGAAATAACAATGCTTTCAGCCATTTATTCATTCGAAGGTCCTTTCAGCATAAAGTCATTCGCTAGACTATCATTCCGTCCATTATAATACAGATGAGAAACATGTGAAAATCGGTTAGTCCCTATAGGTTAAATGGTATAATTGAAGTTGTGACGGAGGTTCATATTCGATGAAAAACGATAAGCCTAACAACGACAATCACATAGAACATATAAGACATACTACGCTCGTGAATGACCAAGGGATTCGTTTTGCTGAATTTGAGCTGGCCGGCGACGAGCAGGACGTCTCGTTACCGGACAAGCCATCAGATCATCAGGGGAAGGAACCCGTTGATTCTGCTGCCAGAGCGAAGGAATCCCTGATTGTGAAGCCGCAGGAGCCGCTCGATATGAATTGGGGCGAGGACTTCCGCTACGTGACCAAGGAGCGGCAATTCGTGCAAAAGGCGAGGGAACTCGCTTGGCATGTAGAGGGGGAGGCCCCTTTTGTAGCCTTCAAAAGCTATTGGCCGACCTACGACCAGATGGCCAGCGACCAGTTCAAATGGTATTTTTACTGGCGGGAGGAAGTAAGATCCGGGCGGTACCCGGATACGGACTTATCCTATTTGTTTGTCTATTTTTACGAGCTGATCCATGGCGTCGGCTGGAGCGATCCCCAGCAGGGCTATGCATTGATGGAGCAGGCGTGGACAGCCTACCGGAAGCGTTATGCCAAGCTGGATACGTACCTGCGGGAGTGGCTATATGATTTTATGATCGTGCATGGCCTGGATATGCCGATCCGGGAAACGTACCAGCGCTTTCCGCGCGTCTTGTCCGCTGAGCTGAAGGAGAAGGAATGGAAGCGCCGGTTCTCTCTCCAGCCCGTGGAGCTATCATGGGAGCTGCTGCTGGATTTGCTGGATTATGACGTGGAGAAGAGCCGTTTTTACCAGGAGAATGGCCGCAAGGATCTGGAACAGTATGCCCCGAAGGTGATTGCGCTCGTGGACAGCTATTTGACCAAAATGAAGGGGCAGCGCTTCATCGACCGCTTTCAGCCACGGCCTCGGCAGGTGAAACGGCATTTATTCCGCAGCGCCGTGTACGATCATGGGTTATACGGGCGAAACGTCGTGCTGACGGTGGTGTCCTTAAGCGAGTACGCTCCTCTGCGCTCCTATATAACGGGGCTGGTTCGCTTGACCGAGAATAAGCTGCGGGAATTGAGAGGCTTCAAGGGACGGCTGCGCGGCGCGGATGCGGTTGAGCCCGAAGTGGAAGAGATCATTACCCGTTATTTGAAAAAAGAGATTCAGGAGCAGCTGGAGGCACAGCGCAAACAGGCGATACCTGAGGTTCAGATCGACACAGGGAAGCTGCGCAGATTACAGCGGGAGTCGGACCAGGTCCGCGACATGCTGCTTACGGAGGAAGCGGGGCAGCAGGCTGAAGTGATCAACAGCCAGCCGGCAGTGGAGTCTGTTCCATCAGTTGGAGTTTCTTCAGCCTACTTCAAAGATGCGGGAACAAGCACTAACATGGCTTCGCCTTCCAAAGGCCGGTCCTCCCGAAAATCGGCGGCGAAGAAACCGGACGTGTTCCAGGCGGTGATGGATTTTGATGCGGATCCTTATGAGCCGGGCGCCATAGAGGTGCGTGATCAGCTTGATGAAGCAAATGGCATCGTTCGTTCCGTGAACACGGAAGAATCAGAAGCAGCTAATAGAAGGTTTATGGAGCCATCAGGGAGTGCTGATGATAGCACGATGCCATCCATGGACTCTCTAGAGCTCAAGCCACTGCCTTCATCGGAACATTCATCTGAAGCTGGGGGTATCCATGTTATGGATCCGCACGTTGTAGATGAAGAGGCGATTTCAGTGATGCCTACAGTAGGAGAGCGGTCGTGGCAATGGGAGGTAGAGGATGAGGAATGGCAGGAGCTCGCAGAGCGTCTCAATCCCATCCACCTGGAAGTTCTTCACGCCCTCAAGGCGGGAGCGAACCGTCCGAGACTGCAGCAAATTGCGGAGAAGGCCGGTTCCATGCCGGCGTTATTGCTTGATGAGATCAATGAGGCCGCGATGGATACCATCGGCGATCTTCTGATCGATGGAGAGGCCATTGCGGATGATTATATAGATATGCTGGAAACATTAAAGTCCGTGTAACCGGACGGATTGAAATCGTTTGGACTCGCTATGACTGTAAGATGCTTGAAAGAGGTGGAACTATGACGGAATTAAAAATACCGAAACGGCTCACAACGGCCCTCGTAAACTCTTTAACGGCAGGGGTTGTGCCGCGGGTGGGGCTTGAGTTCATCGCCGTCGGCCGGAAGCCGGAGGTGGAGTCCATCCTGCGCGATATGGATAATATCGCCGAGGGCGGCGCTGCTTTCCGCCTGATTACGGGCCGTTACGGAAGCGGCAAAAGCTTCCTGCTGCAGATCATCCGTAATTACGCGATGGACCGCGATTTCGTGGTGGCGGATGCGGATCTGTCGCCGGAGCGGCGGTTGGTGGGTACGAAAGGGCAAGGGCTTGCCACTTACCGTGAGTTGATGACCCATCTGTCCACAAGGACACGTCCGGACGGGGGCGCGCTGGAGGCCATTTTGCAGAAATGGATCGCCGCGATCCAGCAGGACATCATGCAGGAGACGGGCATGCGGCCGGATGACCCTGCCCTGAACGATCGGGTGGAGCTGCAGATCTATGCGGTGACCAACGGCATGCAGAATCTGGTGCACGGGTTTGATTTTGCGAAGGTGCTGGCTGCTTACTGGAACGGCTATAAGCTTGGTGACGATGACCGCAAAGGGGCAGCGCTGCGCTGGCTCCGCGGGGAAGTACCGACGAAGACGGAGGCGCGCAAGGACCTTGGCGTTGGGGTCATTATCGATGACGACAACTGGTACGAGTATATAAAGCTGTGGTCGGAATTCACGGCTGCCATCGGTTATAAGGGATTGCTATTGTTCATAGACGAAGGGGTTAACCTCTACAAAATCACCAACAGCGTGTCTCGTCAGAGCAACTACGAGAAGCTGCTGACCATGTTCAACGACACGATGCAGGGCAAAGCGGAGCATTTGGGCATTTATATGGGCGGAACGCCGCAGTTTGTCGAGGATGAGCGCCGGGGGCTGTTCAGTTATGACGCGCTGCGCTCCCGCCTGATTGACGGGCGTTATGGGAGTGGTTCGCTGAAAACCTACACCTCGCCCATTTTGAAGTTGGACATGCTGTCGTATGAGGAGATTTTGATCCTCCTGCAAAAGCTGCGGGATATTCACGCTCTGCACTTCAAATATGAAGCGCAGTTAACGGATGATCAGCTGATCGCGTTCATGCAGACGGCCGTGAATAGGCTGGGAGCTGAGGAGCTGCTCACCACCCGCGAGGTGGTGCGGGATTTCATGGATCTGCTGCATACGCTGCATCAGCATCCGGAGGCCACGTTTGAGGAGCTGTTAGGCGAGCGTGCCGCAGTGCAGCCGCAAGGCAAAGGGGCCAATGATACCAATTCGGATGATTTGGACGACCTGCTGGCGGAGTTTGAATTATGAGTGCGAATCCTTTTTCCAGACTGGCCCCGTTCATTCAGGAATTCATCTATAAAAAAAGATGGGATACGCTTCGCGAGGCGCAGGTGGAAGCCTGCCGCGTCCTGTTCGATACGCCCAACCATCTGCTGATCGCTTCCGGTACGGCATCGGGCAAGACCGAAGCCGCGTTCTTCCCGGCGCTGACGGGGCTGTACAACGAGCCTTCCAGTTCGGTCGGGATCCTGTATATCGGCCCGCTCAAGGCGCTGATCAACGATCAGTTTGAGCGCATCACCGATCTGTTGAAGGAAGGCCAGGTGCCGGTATGGCATTGGCACGGCGACGTGTCCCAAGCCGAGAAAACGAAGCTGATGCAAAAGCCGTCCGGCGTGCTGCAGATTACGCCCGAGTCGCTTGAGGGGCTGCTGATGAACCGACCGAACGCCATCCCGGCGCTGTTCCAGGACTTGCGGTATGTCATCATTGACGAAGTGCATGCCTTCATGGGAGCCGACCGCGGCATTCAGGTGCTGAGCCAGTTGACCCGGATCGAACGGATGGCTTCCTGCTCGCCTCGCCGCATCGGATTGTCGGCAACGCTTAGCGACTATGAGACCGCAGCTGGCTGGCTGGGCGCGGGCACGAAGAACGCGGTCGAAGTCATCGCCCCGCAAGGAGGACGGAAGCTGCGGCTGTCGGTTGAGCATTTCTCCTTCCCGGATGCGCGGGACGAGAAGCAGGCAGAGCAGCTGGAGCTTGCTCGTAAAGCTTATTACGATTTCGTATACGACAATACCCATCTGAAAAAAGCGCTGGTCTTCACCAACAGCCGCTCGGATGCCGAGCTGACCACGCTCGAGCTGCGCCGGATTGCCGCCAAGCGCGAGCAGCGGGATGTCTTCCATGTGCATCATGGAAGCATCTCCGCCATGCTGCGCGAGGAAGCCGAGGCCGCGCTCCGCGAAGGTCCGGGGCCGGCAGTTGCGGCGGCCACCCTGACGCTGGAGCTCGGTATCGATCTCGGCGAGCTGGAGCGGGTGATCCAGCTGGGCGCGCCGTACAGCTGCTCCAGCTTCGTTCAGCGACTCGGTCGCTCCGGCCGGCGCGGGGATCAGGCCTCCGAGATGATGTTCCTCTGTCCGGAGGACGAGGACGAGGAGGCCATGCTGCCTGCGCGCATGCCGTGGATGCTGCTCCGGGCCATTGCGGTCATTGAGCTGTATATTCGCGAGAAATGGGTCGAACCGCTGGCCCTGCGGAAGAAACCTGTTGGCGTGCTTTACCATCAGACGATGAGCACGCTCAAGAGCATGGGCGAGGCCGAGCCGCCGGATCTGGCGCGAGCGGTGCTGACGCTCCCGGCCTTCCGCGGCATCGAGCCGGAGGAATACAAGGAGTTCCTGCAGTATTTGCTCCAGACGGATCACATCCAGCGGACGGAAGAAGGCAGTCTGATCATCGGGCTTGGCGGGGAGAAAATCGTGAACAACTACCGCTTCTATGCGGTGTTTAAGGACGATGAAGAACATGTCGTATATAACGGGTCCGAAGAAATCGGATCGATTACGACCGTGCCGCCGCCGGGCTACTGCTTCTCGCTGGCGGGCAAGCTGTGGAAGGTGGAGGAAGTCGACACGAAGCATAAGGCCCTGTACGTGAAGTCGGCCAAGGGTAAGGTCGATACGTTGTGGCTTGGCGCAGGCGGCGATGTGCATACGCGCGTGGTGCAGAAGATGCGGGAGGTGCTCGTTGACAGTGCCATCTATCCATACCTGGCGCCGGGCGCGGTGAATCGCCTGGAGCGGGCCCGCCGACTTGCTCGGGAAAGCGGACTGCTGAAGCAGGTGGTCCTACCGGCGGGCGGCGACTCCCTGTTCATCCTGCCTTGGGCGGGCAGCAAGCAGTTCCGCACGCTGGAACGATTGTTGAAGCATAATCTGTCCGAGCGGCTGGCGCTGCGCTCCATCGTGCCGATGGAGCCGTATTATATGGTTGTCGCGGGTAAGGTCGATAATGAGACGCTGATGGAGGAAATCAAGAAGGAACTGATGGATTGTGAGGACGCCGGCGCGCTCCTCGATCCGGACGAAGCGCCGTATCTCGGCAAATATGACGAGTTCGTTCCGCCGAAACTCGTTCGCACCGCTTTTGCCGCCGACGGATTGGATCTGGAGGGATTGGCAGAGGCGCTGGGAATGGCATATGGAGCAGCGGGAAGGGGAGCTATGGATGTGTGACAAGGAAGAAGTACTTCCAGGTGGCAATGTTAACGAAGTGGTACGTATCGGAAATAACGTTCACCGTACGACTAAATGGAGTTCCTTCGTGCATGACTTGCTCCGACACTTGGAGAAGCAGGGCTTTGAAGGCGCCCCCAAGTTCATAGGTATTGATCATAGCGGTCGCGAGATCTTGTCCTTCATTCCTGGAGAGGTGCCGGGAAACCAATATCCTGATTTTAAACCCTATATATGGTCGGACCAGGCCCTTATCCAGAGTGCAGCGTTGTTACGGCGTTATCATGACGCCGTACAAGGCTTTTCAGCAACTTCAATCCAACCGGAGGCTGCGCATAACTCTCAGGCTTCGGAGGAATGGGACGATGAAGTGATCTGTCACAATGATGCCGCTTTGTACAATATCGTGTTTAGAGACGAAGTACCGGTTGCGCTGATCGATTTTGATTTGGCTGCACCAGGTCCACGAATCTGGGACATGGTTTATATGCTGTACACCTCAGTCCCACTAGCAAGCTTTGCAATAGATTCCACTACAGGGACATCGATACCTTATCGATCGGAATACCATGCTGCGGATCGCACTCACAGAATATCGCTGTTCTTTAAGTCTTATGGTATTGCTCCACCTCCCAACATGGAAGAGTGGACTATAAGACGCATCGAGGCACTATGCGATACACTTACAACCGGCGCGGCACAAGGCAACAAGGCATACCAGAGAATGATCGATGAGGGGCATGTGGCTCATTACGAAAAAGAGATTCAATTTCTGCAGGCACACTTTGAAGAGTGGTACCGATGAAGGGTACCGCTTTGAAGAGTGCCTGCTTTTTCAATATGTCTGACTACCGAGGGGTGGGACTAATCGAAAAAATATTTGAAACCCCTTCCAAAAAAGCATTGTGTTCACCTCACATGTATGGTAACTTATGTACATAAAAACGTTTTTATCGCAAAGGAAGAATGGAATGGTTATATGGGCAAAGTAACAATCAAGGATGTGGCAAGAGAAGCCGGGGTTTCCATTTCTACGGTTTCGAATGCATTAAATGATGTAGATGTATTAAACCCGGAGACCAAATCCCATGTGCTGAAGGTGGCGGAACGGCTTAATTATGTACCTAACCTGAACGGAAAGTTGTTGAAGTCGGGGAAGACCAAGATGCTGGGCTTCTTTACAACAAGCGTGTCAGGGCCTTACTTCTACACATTGGTGGAGTCGATGTCACGGGAATGTGACCGTCTGGGTTATGGATTGAACGTGTTTGTGACGAAGGATAAACAGGTGATTATGAGCAATATTATGGGCGGCCGGGTCGATGGCGTCATTATCTTCGAAGAGCTGAAGATCGATGATAGAGACATCGCCGCCATGGAGAAAGACAAGATTAAGGCCGTTTTCCTGGATCGCGAGGTTCAGAACGAGACGATGGGCAGCATCATATTCGACTCTTACGTAGCCGGTTATGAAGCAACCAAGTACCTGATCAGCCTGGGTCATAAGAAGATCGCCTACATTTCCGGCGTGGATACGATGTTTGACAGCGTGCAGCGGAAGGAAGGGTATCTGGCTGCGCTGAGGGAGTGCCAGTTCCCGATCGACGGAGACTACATACTGCAGGGCTATTTTGAGGAAGAAGGTTCCTATAACGCCGTCAAATCGTTTCTTCACTTACACCCCGGGAAAGTGCCGGATGCTTTTCTTGCCGGTAATGATGTGAGTGCCATCGGCTGCATTCGGGCTCTGAAGTCCCATGGATACGAGGTTCCGCAGGACGTCAGTGTCGTGGGCTTCGATGATATCGATATCGCGCAGTATTTTACGCCGCCTTTATCGACCGTACGCAATCAGATTGCCAGACAGGGGATTCTGGTCGTGGATCATCTGGTGCGCATGATTCAGAAGAAAGAGAAGGGCAAGATTCAGAAGCTTCCAGGGGAGTTGGTCGTTCGCGGCTCCAGTCATGTGAAGATGAATCGGAATGAATCGGGTTAAGCGAAGAAAATAAATCACCAAGGCGGTTTTTTAAAATGATTTTAAAAAATCAGGGGTTTTTTTCGCCCAAAATAAAAACGTTTTTATGCGGTTTTTGATCAAAGGAGGCTAAGAGGTGAGCAAAACAGCTGCAGTTCAGTCAACCGGCACAAGCCCGGTTCAACCAACCGGGAAGAAGCCGTTGGGGCAGAGGATCAAGGAATTCTTCATCGATTACAAGCGGCAATGGGAGCTTCAATCGATGATCATTCCCGGCGTTATCTTCATGTTTATCTTCTGCTACATCCCGATTTATGGTTTGACGATTGCGTTTAAGAACTACACCGTTATCGATACGCTGGATTCCGCTCCGTGGGTGGGGCTGGATAATTTCAAAATTATTTTGTCGGACAAGTATTTTTGGGATTCCGTCGTTAACACGCTGGGCATCAGCTTCTTGAAATTGGCGATCGGCTTTGTCATTCCGATCATTCTGGCCATTATGATTTATGAGGTCGGCATGGGGCGTTTCAAAAAATTCGTCCAAACCGTGTCGTATCTGCCTCACTTCTTGTCCTGGATCGTATTGGGCGGCATGCTCATTACCTGGTTCTCGACATCCGGCTTGTTCAACGAAATATTGCTTGCTCTAGGGCTGATTTCGCAGCCGCAAAACATTTTGCTTGATCCAAGCAAGTATTGGTGGATTGCAACGCTGTCGGATATATGGAAAGAGGCCGGATGGGGAACGATTCTGTATCTGGCGATCATGGCCAAGATTGATCCGACCTACTATGAGGCCGCAAGAATTGACGGGGCTAGCCGACTAAGACAGATTTGGAACATCACCTTACCGAACATGAAGATGATTATCAGCTTGAACCTGATCCTGACTGTAAGCGGTTTATTGGGATCGAATCTGGATCAGACCCTGGTGCTCATGAATTCGCAGAACCGGGAAAAGGCGGAAGTCATTAACTCGTACGTGTACCGGATGGGTATGACGCAGGGTGATTTCTCTTATGCAACCGCCGTGGGTTTGGGTGTATCCATCATCTCCGTCATTCTGCTTGTTACGGCCAACAAAGTGACCAGTAAATTGAATGATAATCAATCCGTCCTGTAGGTCATGCAAAAGGGAGGCATTACGGTGAATTTGAAAGCAGCAAAAGGGGATCTCGATAGCCGGATCTTTGATACGATCAACATCATTTTACTGGTTACGTTTACCATCATCATTGTCGTTCCGTTATGGAACGTTGTCGTTTCATCCTTCAGCTCGGGCAGGTCTCTTGCCGAGGGCGGGTTCATCTTCTGGCCTACGGAATTCTCGCTTGAGAATTATCAGGCCGTGTTCAGGGATGCAAACATATGGAATGCCTTCTTCATCTCGGTGGCCAAAACCGTCATCGGAGTCATCACGCACGTGTTCTTCTGTGCCATGGTGGGTTACGGCTTGAGTAAAAAATACGTCCGCGGCCGCAAGTTCTATGTCGCAATGGGTGTCGTCACCATGTTTTTCTCGGGCGGCATGATTCCGACGTATTTGTTAATCAAAGACTTGGGGCTGTTAAACAGCTTCTGGGTTTATATTATTCCCGCTCTATTAAGCTTTTACGATGTTATTATTCTGATGAACTTCTTCCGAAACGTACCGGATTCCCTGGAAGAGTCGGCGAAGATCGACGGCGGGGGCGACTGGAGGATTTTCTTGAGCATCTTTATTCCTCTTTCCATGCCGGCCATGGCAACCATCGCGCTGTTTAACGGGGTCGGGCAGTGGAACGATTTCATGACCACCAAATTGTATATCACGGACCAAGCGCTCTATCCGTTACAGATGATGCTGTATGAGATTATTGTGCAGTCCCAGACGCAATCGATGCAAAACATCGGGTCCGTCGCGATCCAGACGACCACCAAAGGGGTCCAACTAGCAACCATTGTCGTGACGACGCTGCCAATTGTTGTGATGTATCCAATATTACAGAGATATTTTATCTCCGGCATGATGCTCGGAGCTGTTAAAGAGTAGAGAAGCTGCTCTTTAAAGGAGTGGAGCAGAAGCAAGCCTGTAAAAGATTGGGGTCTAACAAGTAAGCGCTTTTATTTAAAAGGGAGGGTTACAGGATGTTGATGAACAAAGCTTTTGGCAAGAAAGGACTTACGCTGATTACGGCACTGATGGCAGTTGTGCTGGTTGTGAGCGGCTGCGGCGGATCAGGCGGCAATTCCGGCTCCAAGAAGGAAAATTGGATTTCGATTGAGGATCGTTATACACCGAATGCCGAGACACCGGCTTGGCAGTTGGATAAAAAAGAAGAGACAACCGAGCTCACATGGTACGTAAATGCCGATTGGTGGAATACGGATTTCGGCAAGGACGTTGTAACCAAGAAGATTAAGGAAGACTTGAACATCAATATCAAATTCATCACGGGTGACGACACCAAGCTGAATACGTTTTTTGCCGGTGGGGAGATGCCGGATCTGATCACGACGTTTGACTCCAACTCCCCGGTCGTGCAGAAGGCGGCGACATGGGCGCTGCCGCTGAACGATCTGGCCGAGAAATATGATCCATACTTCAATAAGGTAGCGGCGCAGGATACGCTCAACTGGTTCCAACTGAAGGATGGCAAAACCTACGGATATCCGAACTACTCCAATACGCAGGAAGACTATGACAGCGGTAACATTCCGGCCAAAACGGCATTTATTATCCGCAAGGATGTTTACGAAGCGTTAGGTAAGCCTGTTATGGGAACGCCGGAAGAGTTCCAGGCCGTTCTCGCTGATATCAAGAAGCAATTTCCTGCTCTGATTCCACTCGGCTTCAACTCCATTGGCGAAGGAACGGGCTCGCTTGGCGACGTGCTGCAGGATTTCATCGGCGTGCCGCTGGAGGAGAATGGCGGTTTCTATAACCGTAACCTGGATGAAGATTATCTGACTTGGGTGAAAGCGTTCAATACCGTGTATCGGGACGGCGCGATTAGCGATGACAGTTTTGCCGATGACGGAACGGCTTTTGAAGAGAAGGTTAAAGCAGGCAAATACGCAACGATTATGCTGGACGGCACGCCGCAGCAGGGCGGTAACCTGCAAAGCTTCTACAGCAACAATAAAGGCAAAGAGTACATCGCGATTGACGGACCGCAAAGCACGGCAGGACGTCAGTCGACGCTGAATCAATCCGGTATCACCGGCTGGATGATCAGCTTCATTACGAAAAATAATGCAGATCCTGCCAAGTCCATTCAGCTCTTCACGTACCTGTTAAGCGAAGAAGGACAAATGCTGATGAACTATGGCATCGAAGGCGAGACCTACCAAGTGAATGCAGACGGCACGGTGGAGTTCCTCCCTGCCGTGAAGGATCTTCAGATGAACAATCCGGATACGTTCAAGAAGGATTACCGCATGGGCGAATTCATGTTCTTCGGGCATGACCGCCATAAAGCGCTGAGCGGGGATGCTTTCCCGGATGCGATCAAGCAAATGCAGGAATGGGGAAAAGGCAAGCTGACGCCGCACTTTATTTTGGAGAATATCAACCCGGATCAGGGAACGCCGGAAGCGCGCTCTCTGACAGCCATCAATACAAAATGGAACTCCACGCTCGTTAGCATGATTCGTTCCAAGGATGATGCAGCGTTCGACAACCTTTTGAACGAATACAAAAAGTTCCTGGACGATAACAACTGGGATAAAATCGTCGAAGTCCGCAATGAGAAGATGAAGGCGAACAAAGAGAAGCTGGGCCTGAAATAAGTTAACGTTTATGGATGGGAGAGCCCCTTTCTTGACAGGGAAGGGGCTCTTTCCAAGTTAACTTTCGATATAGGGCGGGATAGGAAAGCCAGAAGACCATAAGAAACCTGGAGGGAAACAGCATGCTGAACATGACCATCTACCAGTCAAACGGGGAAGAGGAATTATTCGTTAGGAAAGACAAGGAGCGGCTAGCTCCCGGAACTTCGGACACGAAGCATACGGTTGTTATCGATGAGGAGCAGACGTTTCAGGAGATGGACGGCTTCGGCGCGTCCTTCACGGACTCCGCTGCTTATCTGATCCATCAAGTGCTGGAGACGAAGCAGCGTTCGGAGCTCATGACACGACTGTTCGATCCGAACGAAGGGATCGGGTTGTCCGTACTCCGCCAGCCGATGGGCGCATCCGATTACGCGCGAGACTTCTACAGCTACAATGATATGCCTGAGGGCCAAACGGATGTGGAGCTGGATCAGTTCTCCATTGCGCATGATGAGGAAGATATCATTCCCCTCCTGAAGGAAGCACTCCGATTGAACCCGGATGTCAAGCTGATGGGTTCCCCATGGAGTCCGCCAGGCTGGATGAAAACGAGCGGTTCGATGATCGGCGGAGAGCTGAAGCAGGAATACTATGCGGTGTATGCTAATTATTTTGTACGTTACATTCAGGGGTATGAAGCCAACGGGCTGCCGATTTATGCGATCACGCCGCAAAATGAGGCGTTGTATTCGCCAGGACATTACCCTGGCATGATCATGCTGCCCGAGGCGCAAAGCGATTTCATCAAGAATCATCTGAAGCCGCAATTCGTTAAGAACGGCATTGATACAAAAATCCTTTGTTATGACCATAACTGGGACAAGCCAGACTACCCGTTGACCGTTTTTGAGCAAGCGGGTGACGCCGTGGATGGTGTCGCTTGGCACTGGTACGGCGGCAAGCCGTCGGCCCAATCCGAAGTGTTCGATGCATTCCCGGGAAAAGAGGTTCATTTCACGGAAGGATCAGGCGGGGAGTGGATCCCACCGTTTGAGCAGGCCTTCTCCAATGTGATGCGAACCGGTATCGAGATTCTCCGCAATCACAGCAAGTCTTATGTGCTGTGGAATATGGCGCTGGACGAGAAGAACGGCCCTACCGTTCCGGGCTTTGGAAAAAGCACCTGCCGCGGTATTGTCACGGTAAATCAGCAGACGAAGGAGCTTACCTATACGCTGGACTACTACGCGCTGGCGCATTTTAGTAAGGTGATCCGTCCGAAAGCGGTTCGCATTGCTTCTACAAGCCATGAGTCCATCCGTTCGGTAGCATTCAAGAACACGGATGGATCGATTGCCGTTGTGTTGTTTAACGACAGCGAGCAAGAGGAGAATGCTGGACTGCATATGCAGGGAACGGAGCAGCTTAACCTCCGCCTTGCACCGAAAAGTGCCGTGTCCGTTTTAATAGAGGAGTAATTCTTAGGTAACAGTTCATAGATTTAGACAAGATAAGGCACCTTTGTCGGCGCCGTTAGCCCTTTCGGTTGATGGTTGCCTCGGCGTAGGTGTCTTTTCATATATAGAGTTGGTTATTTCATATAGAAACGGTAGAATAATAACAAGAATAAGGTTTACCAAAGAAAATACAGGTGACAATCATGACCATTAAAACGTTATTTATTGCTCCGTATCCCGCTATGAGCCATTTAATAGAAGAATGCCGGAAGGAAGAGCCGGAGCTGGAAGTCCGAGTCGAGGTCGGCAATTTACTAGAAGCGGTTCCTCTGGCAAAAGAAGGCGAACGCCTGGGATATGACGTGATCATTAGCCGGGGCGGTACGGCCAAGCTGATCGAGCCCGAGGTGGGCATTCCCGTTATCGATGTCCATGTTTCAGGCTATGACATGCTGCGCGTGCTCACCTTGGCCAATCATTTTCCAGGCAAAAAAGCCATTGTGGGCTTCTCCAATATTACGCTCGGAGCCAAAGCCATTACCGATGTGCTGGATATCGAGGTGGATGTGTTCACGGTAGAGAAGGCGCAAGAGGTGGACCGGTTGCTGGAGGATCTGAAGGCGAAGGGCTTCGAATTAATCATGGGCGATGTGGTGACGATGGAGGCAGCCGCCAAGCACCACTTGGAAGGGATTCTGATCCAATCCGGGCGCGAGGCCATTTTCGATGCGTTTCAAAAGGCCAAGTCCGCGTTTCGGTTACATGAACGGACGCAGTGGGAAATATCCTTTCTACAAGCACTGCTGGAGGAAACGGCCGCGAACCTTACCGTATTGGATGCTGAGGGAGAGGTTGTATATGAACAGTGGCCGGATTTCGGTTCCTGTCCGCTCCCTGTGGAAGCCTTACAAGCCGATCTTCGGCTAAACCGGGAGGCGGAAGCCTCCATCCTGATACATGAAAACGGAACCCGGAAGTTTAAACAGAAAAGGACGCTGAAAGTGATACAGGGAAAACGGTACTACCTGTACACTTTTTCCGAGGTGAAGCAGAATGGGGAGGCCGCAGGCTATCATGTCGAGGCGATCACCCAATTGCCGATGTTGATTTCGCAAAGCGAAGCGATGCACGGTTGCCTGCAGCGGATCGAGGATCTACTGGACAGCCGCATCCTGATTCTCATCGGTGAAGCCGGAACAGGCAAGCAGCTGCTCTCCCGGTATATTCATTACCGCAAGAACGAAGGCCAGGGCTTGTATGTCCGGCTTACCGCAAAGCAGGCCATGGCCTTGTCAGGAAAAGACGAAGAAGAAGCTTGGGACAACGATATCCGCACGCTGTACATCCATGGATTGGAAACGATCGCTCCACAAGAAATGGCGAATTTGAAGCCGTGGATGAACGAGATGAAAGACCGGGGGTTCACGATCATCCTCTCGCTGGAAAAGGATGATTCGAATTATCATCCACTCCTGCTGGACGAGGAGGCGGCAAGAATCGCCGTGCCGGCTCTGCGTGAGCGCAGGGAGGACATCAAGCCGCTGGTGACTTATTATATTGCGTCCTATCATGGAACGTTAGGGACTTCACCAGTCAAGATCAAGGATGAAGCGATTCTCCTGCTGACCCAGTACGATTGGCCGGGCAACGTGTCGGAACTGAAAATCCTGCTCCAGGACGCAGTGACGGAGGAGAAGGGCTACGTGATCGGCAAGCCACTCATTTCCCGGCTTCTAGCCAAGAAGGAAGAACATCCGTCAGCTGCGATGGGCCCTGAGTTTCTTCGCGGTACGCTGGATGAGATCGAGAAGAGGATCATCGACGCGATTATGGAGGAAGAACAATTTAATCAGACGAAGGTTGCGGAACGGCTCGGAATCAACCGTTCGACCCTGTGGAGAAAGCTGAAACAATAGTTTCAGCTTTTTTTGTTTTGCGATCAATAGATCCCTCCGTTTCGGCAGATATTAGGGGAGTAGGAATATATTTCAACAATCTATAACTAACACAGCAATCGATCGTTTAAATTTGCAACAATTAATCTTTAATATGTTGCAAATTTAATTGGATGCACTTACAATTATCCCTGCAAGCGATTTCAATATTAAATCACTGTTTAATATTGAAACAATTATTAAAGGGGTGTTACAATAATGAAGATTAAAGCGACGTTGGATCGGATTCCTGGAGGTATGATGGTGGTGCCGTTGCTTATTGCAGCAGTCATCAACACCTTTGCACCGGATCTACTCCGGATCGGGAATTTCACGGAGTCTTTATTTGTAAACGGTTCAAGTACATTGATTGCGCTGTTCCTCCTCTGTACGGGGGCACAGATTAACGTCAAGTCCTTTGGCGTTTCCGTCGGAAAAGGGGCCACGCTGCTTGTCACGAAGTGGGTGGTCGGCGCAGCGTTCGGTCTGATTGCTTACCTGTTTGCCGGAGAGAATGGATTGTGGCTGGGTTTGGCGCCGATTGCCGTCATTGCGGCGATGACCAACAGTAATGGGGGATTGTTCGTAGCCTTGGTAGGCCAATATGGCAGTAAGGAAGACCGTGCCGCCTATTCACTGCTTGCCCTGAATGACGGACCTTTCCTCACCATGGTTGCGTTATCGATCTTCGGCGCCATGGGATTCGTGGACGGCATGTTCTCCTTCGTGTCCTTTATCTCCGTTCTTCTTCCGATTATTGTAGGGATGGTGCTGGGTAATCTGGATGAAGAGATGCGCAAGTTTTTGGACAAAGGCAGCTCCATGCTGATTCCATTCTTTGCATTTGCGCTCGGAATGGGCATTGACTTCGGAGCGATCGTGGATGGCGGCTTGTCGGGTATCATTCTTGGATTACTGACGGTTTTTGTTACAGGTACCGCAGGATATTTTGTGTTTAAAGCATTGAAATGGAATCCGATCGTGGGGGCTGCGGAAGGCTCCACAGCCGGTAATGCCGTGGCTACGCCTGCCGCGATTGGGGTGGCGAATGCATCCTTTGCGGCATTTACCGATATTGCGACGGTGCAGGTTGCAGCGTCCGTGGTAACGACCGCCATCCTGCTTCCTTTATATGTCGGATTTTTAGTGAAGCGTCTAGAGAAGAAAGGGCACTCATTTGATACAAATACAGCAGATGCCGAATCATAGAAGGTGTGATGAAATGTGATAAAACAAATTGGAATCATCGCGGACGATTTGACCGGTGCGAATGACTCTGGCGTACAATTGGCGAAGAAGGGACTGGTTTCCACCGTTGTATTCGATCATCGCCATTACCGTCAGGACACCCGTGCCGAAGTGTTGATCGTCGATACGGATAGCAGGGCGAAACGCAGCGTGGACGCCTATGAAGCGGCGTACGAAGCCGCTCATTTCCTTGAAGAGCAGGGCTGCCGCCACATCTACAAGAAGCTGGACTCCACCTTGCGCGGGAATGTTGCAGAGGAACTGCGGGCGGTGCAGAAGGTATTCCAGCCGGACTTGGTGCTGATCGCCCCGGCTTTTCCCAAAATGTACCGTACGACGGTACAGGGACATCACTATGTTCAAGGTGTACTGATCACCGAGACGGAGTTTGCCAAGGATCCCAAAACGCCCGTCATGGAAAGCTATATCCCGAAGCTGCTGCAGAAGGAAGGAGAGCCTGAGGCGGTGCTGGTTTCATCAAGTCAAGTGCGACAGCCCGCCGCGCAATTTATGCCATGGCTCCAATCCAAGCTAGCGGAAGGTCAAACCTGGTTTGTATGCGATAGTGAGACGGAAGCGGATTTGCAGGCGATATCGGCATTATTTTCACAGCTGGACAAGAAGATTCTATGGGCCGGTTCTGCCGGATTAATCGAATACTTGCCGGAGGCGCTGTCTTTGACTTCCATGGAGAAGGGGAGCCAAGACTGGGCCCAGGCGGATAAGGCGCTGATCGTATCAGGAAGCTTGTCCCAAACGACCCGGCGACAGCTTCGTGCCGTCGAAGATATGCCCGACTCGTTGATGCTGGAGATCGATCCGGCCGCACTGATTCGTGAAACTTACGATACAGAGGAGGCCCTGCAGCAAATCGCACAGGATAGGGACAAGCGCTACCTGGTCCTGTACGTGGACGCTTCGGAAGAAAACCGCAGACTTGCAAAAGAAGCAGGGGATGAGCGAGGATTATCTTCAACCGAGGTAAGCGAAGCGATCTCGCTGGGACTCGGAAGAATGACAAAAGCCATTTTACAGGCATACGCTGAGATCCAAGGGTTGGTATTAACCGGCGGTGATACGGCTAAGGCTATCTGTATCGAACTTGGAATGGGAGAAATGCAGCTGTATTCGGAAGTAGAGCCCGGCCTGCCGTTCGGAAGGCTTCAGGGCATGGAGAAAGGTTACTGGACCGTCACCAAAGCCGGGGGGTTCGGAAATGATCAATCCCTGGTAGATTCCTTGCACTATATAACAAATAAGAAAAAGGTGAGAACATGAGCCAGCATAAACCGGTTATCGGGATTACAATGGGAGACGCCGCAGGCGTAGGTCCTGAAATTATACTCAAGAGCCTCATGAATGAGGAGATGTATCATATCAGCCACCCGGTTGTGATCGGGGACGTGAAGATATTGGAGCGGGCAAAGTCTTTCGTGGGCAGTGACTTGGCTATCGAAGCGATTACTGCCGATGAGCTCGAGCAGGTGGACTACCGTTTTGGCACGGTTCATGTGCTTGATCTGGATCTGCTGCCAGCGGACTTGCCGATTGGACAAGTTGCTCCGGAAGCTGGACACGCCGCGTTTAAATTTTTGGAGACGGCCATCGAATTGGCGAAGGATCATAAAATTCAGGCTATATGCACCGCACCGCTGAATAAGGAAGCCCTGCATAAAGGGGGCCATAAATATCCGGGCCATACGGAGATTCTGGCGGATTTGACCGGAACCACGGACTACTCCATGATGCTGTCTGCACCAAATCTGAAGGTCATTCACGTTACGACGCATGTTGGCATCATCGACGCTGTCCGTTCGATAAACCCGGAGCGCGTATACCATGTCATTAAGCTTGCTCATGAGACACTGCAGAAGTCCGGCATCGCCGCTCCGCGGATTGCCGTTTGCGGAATCAATCCTCACGCAGGCGAGAACGGATTGTTCGGATATGGCGAAGAGGAAGAGAAAGTCATACCGGGCGTCGAGAAGGCACAGGCAGAAGGAATCCAGGTCGTAGGCCCGCTGCCGGCCGATACGCTGTTCTTCCGGACGGTTCGCGGTGACTTTGACATCGTAGTGGCTATGTATCACGATCAGGGGCATGGTCCCGTCAAAGTGCTTGGCTTGGATGCAGGCGTCAACATTACCGTTGGCCTTCCGATTATCCGCACCAGCGTCGATCACGGTACGGCGTTCGACATTGCCGGGCAAGGCATCGCCGACGAGAAAAGCTTGATGGAAGCGATCCGTCAGGCGGCGGAGCTGGCGCCTAAAGTCTAATGATGTTGTTAATGGGCGGGTATAGCGGCCGCCATTACCTTTTTAATCGAAGTGACAGCAGAAGATTCCGCAGGAATCAAGCTGTCCATGACAAAAAGATGACTCCACCTGTGGGGTCATCTTTTTTATTGTTCCTCAAGTCTGTTTGCTGTAACGGAATTCGTTCCTCATGACTGGGATAATCCAAACACGTAAGACTCCAAGAACGCTTTCAGCTGATTGAAGGATTCAGGTCTTGCACTGTATTTATATCGCTCATTCGGCATTTTGAAATGCATGCGCAGGAGACCCGCGGTTTTAAGCAGGGATAGATGATAGTGCAGGTTGCTCTTTGAAAGGCCGGTTTTCTGCTGCAATTCGGTAAATGTAACGGGCCCTTTAGCCAGGATGTGCAGCAGTACCAGCCGCTTCTCGTCAGCCAACCCCTTGGTCATCCGCAGCAGCTGACTGGTGGGTGTATCCTCGTCCACCTGCTCATCATCTACGGCATAGCTGATAATGAGTTGTTGGTTGCTCACGTAGTCCATCCGGTTTAACGGCTTGATGTGATAGGTAGGGATAAGAAGAATGGCGTTGTATTCATCTTCAGGATCGAGCACAATTCCGCTTGTTGCCTCATCAATCAGATCAATGTAGGGGAGCTCCCGGCTTAGCTGCTCCATGCGGGCAGCGGAACGTCCCAGCAAGTCGTGAATTTCCGGCGTTATTGTATAGGCCCGGTGCCACTCCGTCATGATCTCATGGCTGAGATCCCGGAATGTTTTAAGTCCCATCGGAAACCCGTCTTCAAGATAAGGCGCCAGGATTTCATACAATAGGCCTTCTCCCAAATCGGCAAACCAGGCAAGAAACCTTTCGACGTTGTCTTTTTCCGGGCTGTCTACGATAGCCAGGTGCAGATAAGCAATAAGCTCGAACAGGTCCAGCTCTTCGAGCTTATCCGTAAAAGATGCAGACAGTTTCTTCTGAATTTCTTTCCTCCACTTATTTCCTAGATCATGCATTTGGTTTTTATTATCTGTATATGCGAATAAGCTGGTGACCAGCTCGTGAACAGGCGAATAGTCAATTCGGATAACGGTCATGATCAATCTCTCCTTCAAGTACACATCATTCCATTTTTATGATACCACATCGTGGTGAAAATAAATATTGAACTTTTATTATGTTCATATATAATTGAACTTAAAAATATAGTTCAAAAAAATATGAACTAATGGGCGGCGAGGGGAGAGACTGGAGATGAACAATTGGTTTGTTGCGGAATATCTCATCAGGCAGCAGCAGATGGAAGTAGATCGAACGGCCAGAGAGTCCTGGAAATCTAGGCATGACCCGGTAAATTTGTGGGCACGCATCTTCTCGAGGAAGAGACGACCAATACAACCGGTCACGAACAGGGCCCGAAGTTGAAACTAAGGGGAACAAGGAAGAATCGATCAACCTACGAGGAAACGGAGCTGGAACCGATGGACTTTTTTTCGGAGAATCGTTTAAGCGAGTGCGCCATGGAGGCGCCTGAATCGATGATGAATAGCGAGGAGAACCATGACGAACTGTTATCTGCTGTGCTTACTCTGCCTGAAACCCTAAGACAGCCGATGTATTTGTATTATTACGAGGATTTCAACACTTTGGAAATTGCCGAAGTGCTCCAAATTGAGCCTGAAAATGTACGGAACCGCATGAGCAGAGCCCGCAAGAAACTGAAGATGATGCTGGGGAAGAAGCTGGGAGCGATACGGGATGGCCGGGAAAGGGCAAGAAAGGATGCGCATCCGTCCCCTTGACTTCATTCATAAAGTTCGGGTATGATTTCCAGTAACTTGAATAATGTTAAACAAAAGCAATGAAGAGAAAGAGTACCTTGGTAACGTCTTTGAACAGAGAGCCCCGGTTGGTGAAAAGGGGTAAGGAAAGAACCTTGGGAATATGGTCTCTGAGCTGTGCACCGAAACCCTGCAGAGGGTTGTAGGCTGTACCGGATCCCGCACCCGTTAACGTGCTAGGGTATACACGCGATATATGGCGTCGTACCTAAAGAGGTGAATGCCGCAAGGCATGAATGAAATTGGGTGGTACCACGTGAGCGGCAAGCTCTCGTCCCTTTTGGGATGAGGGCTTTTTTTGTTGTCCAAAAAAAGGAGGATGATTGATATGACGAACATTTTTATCGGCGGTGCCTGGCCTTATGCCAACGGGTCATTACATTTAGGGAGGCTTGCAAGTTTGCTGCCTGGAGACGTGTTGGCGCGTTATTTCCGCGCGAAAGGCGATCAGGTCCTGTACGTATCCGGCAGTGATTGTCATGGAACGCCCGTGGCGGTTCAAGCCATTCAGGAGGGCGTGGCTCCCGGGGATATTGCGGATCGGTATCATGGTGAGTTCGTGGATTGCTTTAAACAGCTGGGTTTCTCCTACGATTTGTACACTCGAACCGATCAGGCGTTTCATCACGCCGTGGTGCAGGAGCTGTTTCTTAAACTGCTGGAAAACGGCCATCTGTATCGAAAAACTATACAGCAAACGTATTGCGAAACCGATCAGCGGTTTTTGCCGGACCGCTACGTGGAAGGAGATTGTCCTGTATGCGGCAGCAGGGCCCGTGGGGATCAGTGCGACGCCTGCTCCACCATACTTGATCCGTCCGACCTGACGAATAGGACCTGCAAAATCTGCGGAAACCCTCCGGTGGAGCGGCCCACCGAGCATTTTTACGTAGCGCTGTCACATTTCCAGGCTGAGCTGGCGGATGATTTGAATAACGCCCGAGGCTGGCGGGATAATGCTGTGCAATTGACCCGAAGATACTTGGAGGAAGGGCTTCAGGACCGGGCGGCTACGCGGGATCTGACCTGGGGCGTGGATGTCCCCGTTCCGGGCTTTGAGGATAAGAAAATCTATGTCTGGATCGAAGCGGTCAGCGGCTATTTATCCGCTAGCAAGCAGTGGGCCGCGGAAACGGGCGGCGATTGGGAATCCTTTTGGCTCAAGGGGAGGGATGAGATTACCGCTTACTATGTTCATGGGAAGGATAATATCCCGTTTCATACGCTGATCTGGCCAGCGCTGCTGAAGGGGGCAGGTGACCTGCATTTGCCGGACCGAATCATATCTTGCGAGTACATGACGCTGGAAGGGAAGAAGTTCTCGACCAGTCGGAATTGGGCCATATGGGTGCCGGATTTGTTAAGCCGTTATCAACCGGACTCCATTCGTTACTTTCTCATTGCGAACGGCCCCGAGAAGCGGGATGCCGATTTCTCCTGGAGGGAGTTCATTCACAGCCACAATGGCGAGCTGCTTGGCGCATTTGGGAATTTCGTCAACCGTACTTTGGTGTTTGTGAATAAATCGTTTGGTGGGAAAGTGCCCGAGGGCTGTATATCTGAAGAGTGGCAGAGCAGGGTTGAGGCATTGTACTGCGAGTCCGGGGCGCTCATTGAGGGTGGGCGACTGAAGGAAGCGTTGGAGTCAATCTTCAGCGTGGTGCGCATGGCGAACAAATATTTTGATGAACAGAAGCCGTGGATTCAGGTCAAGGAGGATCGCGAAGCGTGCGGGACAACGCTGTACACCTGCGTTCAGATCATTGCCAATTTGGCGAACCTGCTGCAGCCGTTTATTCCGTTCTCTTGCGATAGGATACGAAGTTTTCTCTCGCTGGAGCAGCCTGTGTGGGAGTGGTGCCGTGTTCCGGCTGGCAGGCCGATTCATGACGTCGAGCTTTTGTTTGAGCGGATCGATACCAGCCGGATTGAGGAGGAAACGCGCAGGCTGGGGGAGTTATCCCTCTGATGAGGGAGCTCTCCGTTTCCCCCAAACCCCAAAGAGCGAGTCAGATGGAGTTGGGAGGCCGTGAGGAGCTATTGTCGTCATGATGCAATTGGTACGATGACCCTGCTAGGTAACATAAGAGCATGATCAAGGGATATAAGGATCTAGGGAGCTGAGTCCAAGGAATTAAGGAATTAATAGTAGAGGCGATTAATCAGGATATCGGGAACCGAGAATCGAGAATCGAGGAATGGAAGTATCAAGGGTCGCGGACTCAAAGAATCAAAAAATCAAAAATTCAAGAAATCTAAGTTTTTTGAATGGGTCGTGACTTTTTAAGGACAGTGGTTCCGCTATTTCTGTGTTTTTAGCCATTTCGTAGTGGTTTGAGGACATGAGATCCGCTATTCGCAAAATATTTCGGGATTAATCCGTGATTGTGTTACATTAACGGATTCTGTGTCCGCATGGGCTTAAAAAACGATGGAATATCAGCAATTAACGGATTCTGTGTCCGCATGGACTCAAAAAAGGAGCGGTTTTCAGCGAGAAGAGCATCCATCCGGACGATGCCGCTGAAGCCGTATGACCGAGAGTTTACCGGTTAAAACGCAAGTAGACGTAAAAGGAGCCCCAGCGGAATGCTGAGGGCTCCTCTTCATTACAGTAACGGCATACGTTGTATCTTCAACGGGTTAGTTACCCGTTTCATGAATCCAATCCGTTAATATGGCATCAAAAAGCTCAGGCTCTTCGAACATCGGATTATGGCCGCTCTTTTCAAAAATGACTTTCTTCACGTGTTCCTGCGAGTCGTCTACAGCATCCCAGAGCGATACGGGACTGACTAAATAGTCGTACCGTCCAAGACCGATGAAGACGACGGCTAATACAAACCAAGCCAACTCTCCTTTAGAAGGGGGGCTTAGCTTATCTTCAGCGATCTGTTATATGCTTAGCCCGTCCCAAGCAACGGTAATCGGACAAGGGAACGATTGGTCTGCAAACCAATCCACGAGCTCAGCATGGTTGGAGGTAAAGTGGTTGATATGAGTCAGGTAGATACGCGAATTGGCATGCAGCGTGCCTTGTTCAAGCAGTGTGTGAAATAACTCCATGCAGCTGAATGCGTCCAGATGCCCATTCGGATGGGGTCCGCGCCCAGGCGTCAGACCAAAGGTGCATTCGCTAATCAGCACGTCCAGCGACACATTCTCCAGGGCCCGGAACGTCTCCGGCAAATACCAACCGGTGTCTACGCCATAGTAAATTTTCTGCCCGTCCGGCCGTTCAATTAAATAATTCGCGCAGCTCTCACCCATGTTGCCCAAGTGATTGCCGCGGAGCGGCGTCACTTCCATGCCGGAGATTGTAACCTTATCATTAAACTCCAGCTTATGAAAAGCGACAATGTCGCGCGCCTCCAGGTCAGAAGTCATTCCTTTCATAATCGGCCGGCTTTGCCGATAGAAATCAACGATGTCATACGCTTGATCGGTAAAATAATAGTGCAAGGGCTCCGTCGTGCGTTCGATCGACATATTCCTTATATTCATCATCATGTAATTGAAATGATCCTCGTGCGTATGACTCACCAGCACATGCTGCAGCTTGGTAAAGTCGCCGTATTCGATTGCTTCCTGAAAGGCGTCCGCCCCTAGGTCGATGCAGAGCCGTTCATCAAGCCGAAGCATGGAACGGCGGCGAATTTCACGCCCTCTCTTTGTTCGAGCGTTGCTGCAAACAGAACATGAACAGAACGGGTTCGGAATTCCTTCAGCTGCGCTTGTACCGTAAAAGATCATGGCCTTGTTCCCCTTTCCCTCGGTTTCTCATCTATTATTGCTGATTCCAACGGTCGTAAGCCGCTTGATAGATGGCAAGGTATTTATCCAGCTTCATCTTGTCGAGCGTCTCCACAAATTTTTCCCAGTCATCAATCGGTCTTGCGCCCGTGATAAATTTAACGATTTGTTCATCTGTGAACGCTTCGATATCTGTTGCGTATGTGCTTAACTGAATGTTTTCTTCTTCCGTGAAATTCGGTATCATCAGCTTCTCGTCCGGTACCAGGAATGGACGAATGACATCCTTATTGGCAATCATTTCGGGAAGGACAGCCGCGCTTTGGTCTACATTTTGCGTGACGCGCTGCGGAATATTGCCGCCTTGAAAAATAGTATACTCCGAAAGCGCCTCATCTACAGTAAGCCCGTTAGGATTGTTGGCGAATTCATCCTTCAGCTTATAGAAGCCGTCTCCATCAATCGTGTAAGTAACGTCCTGGATGCCAAGCCGTGCCAGCGCGGTCCCTTCCTCACTAAGGAAATAATCCGCCCAGCGAAGCGTCGCTGCAGGATTCGGATTTTTGCTCGTAATGACAAAGGAGCCGATATCCCGAACCTTCGGGCTGACACCTGTCCAATACACGTCCCCATCAATTGCTTTAAAAACAGGATTTTGCACGTAATGGCCACGATTGTCTCCCATCCAAAGATTGTTGTTGCCTTTCGCTACGTAACCAATCCGTTCTTCATCGACCTTGGAGACCACCTGGTTCATATCCTGCGAGAAAATTTCTTTATCGATCAACCCTTCCGCCCACAACTTGCTGAAGAAGGTCAGCATATCCTTAAACGTATCGTCTGTTGCGATATAACGAATCTTGCCCGCATCATCAACATCCATATAAGGCGCGATAATGCCTGAATTGCCTCCGAAACCCCAGCTGCCGTAAAACGATCTGAAAAACTCATTGCCGCTGCTATTGTTTTCCTTGTAACCGGAAATCGGCAGTTCATCCGCTTTGCCGTTTCCGTTCGGGTCTTGCTCTTTGAACGCTTTCAATACTTCATAGAACTCGTCCATCGTTGTTGGCATCGCAAGCCCCAACTTGTCCAGCCATTGCTTATTGATCCACGAGGATGCAATCCGGCCGTCTGCTTCGCTAATATTCGGAAGCGAGTAAATATGACCGTCGGCTGACGTAATGGATTTGCGAATCCCGTCATTGGCTTCCATCAACGCCGAGAGGTTCGGCGCATAACCGGCTTCGATGTAACCGTCAAGCGGGATGATTTGACCGGAAGCCGCGTAAGAAGTTATTAATTGCGGCGACAGCATCGCCCGCATGACAAAATCCGGCAGGTCATTGGATGCAAACAGCAGATTTCTCCGCTCTTCGAAGGTGTTTTGCGGGACGGAATCCCAATCAATGATGACATTGGACTTCGCCTCGTAATCCTTCAGCCCCTTATGCTCGTTCCAATCCCTGACCAGCTCGTACTTTGCAACCAGCCCTTTCAGATGGACGGGCTCATTGGCAATCGGCATTCCCGTTTTATTAATAGTGGCTGTGCCTTCATTTGCGCCAGGCGCCGGATTCGCTGTATTATTCCCGCCATTACTGCAGGCGCTCATCATGAGCAGCGATACGCTCAGCAAGGCAGACAAGAGCAAAACATATTTTTTCTGGGTCATTCGTAGTCATCTCCTTTATTATTCAGCCTTTAAGAGCGCCGATCATCATGCCTTTGACAAAAAATTTCTGAAGAAACGGATACAGCATTAAAATGGGCACGCTTGATACGATAATAACTGCGTATTTGACCCCTTCAGCGACAAGAAACTTGCTCGAATCGGTCTCGATGGAATCCATCATCACGTTATCCGACTGATTCATAACCAGAATTTCCCGGAGGAACAGCTGCAAGGGATATAATGATCGGTCTTTCAAATAAATCATCGCCTCAAAATAGGAGTTCCAATGATAGACGGCATAGAACAGGACGAGGACGGCTATGATCGGTGCGCACAAAGGCAGCACGATGGAGAAAAATGCCCGTATATTGCTGCATCCGTCCATGTAGGCCGATTCATAGATCTGCTCGTCGATGGTCGATTCGATGAAAGTCCGGGCGACGATCATATTGTACACGTTAATGGCGGTTGGCAAAATCAAAGCCCACATCGAATTGTACAGGCCCAAATTTTTAACGAGCAAATACATCGGGATGATACCGCCGCTGAAAAACATCGTTATCGTGAAAAAGACCATGAACCCTCTGCGCCAAGGGAAATTTTTGCGGGCCAACGGGTAAGCACCCATCATCGTCAGCGCAATGTTCACTATCGTTCCGATAACCGTGTAAAGGATTGTATTACGATAGCCGATCCATATTTCTTCGTTCATAAATACCCGCCGGTAAGCCTCCAAATTAAACCCTTGCGGAAACAAGCCGATTTTGCCGGTTACGACCAGCTTGGGATCGCTAAAAGAGGCACTGACGACGTGAATAAGCGGATAAAGAATGATTAATACCAAAATACCGATTAATGAATACGTAACCGTCAGAAATAAACGGTCTCCATAAGCCTCTTTAATTTTGTTGGAACCAGCCTGCATGGTCATTCCTCCCTTTAGAACAAGCTGCCGCTGCTGTATTTTTTGGCGAGTTTGTTGGCCGCAAGCAGCAGGATGATGTTGATGACATTGTTAAAGAGCCCCACGGCAGTGGAAAATCCGTAATCCATGTTGATCAAACCCATCTTATAAGCGTAAGTGGATATAACCTCGGACGACTCGATATTCAAGCTGTTTTGCATGAGCAGGATACGCTCATAGCTGAGTGTCATCATTTTTCCCATCTGCAAAATAAATTGAATGACGATGGTTGGCAGAAGGCATGGCAAGTTTACATGAAGGATCCGTTTCCAACGGCTGGCCCCGTCGATTTGCGCAGATTCATGTAGCTGCGGATCCACACTGGACAATGCAGCGATGAAAATAATGGAATTCCAGCCTGCATTCCGCCACACGTCGGTCCCGATGTAAACGCCGGGGAAATATTGCGGATCGGTCAGAAACGGAATCGAACCGAAACCGAACATATTCAGGAGATGGTTGATATATCCGTTCTCTCCGGCAAGAAATAGATTAATAATGCCGACAAATACAACCGTTGATATAAAATACGGCGCATAGGTGATCGTCTGGAACGTTCGTTTCAACCGCTCGCGTTTAATCTCATTAAACATGAGAGCCAGGATGATTGGAATGGGAAAGCTGATCAGCGTCTTAAACAAATTAATGACCAACGTATTGGTGAGAATTCGGGAAAACTGGTATGAATCAAAAAGCCTCGTAAAGTTATCCATGCCGATCCAAGGGCTATCGGTAATCCCCGTGGCCGGATTAAATCGTTTAAAGGATAGCTGCACCCCATACATAGGGCCGTAGCAAAAAATAAGGAAATACAGGACGACCGGAATAACGAAGATCAGATAGTCCCAATTTTTTCGCAGTGCAAACCTTTTTCTCCGTGATTCTGAAAAGGTGGCAGTCTTATCTGTAGCAGCCATTTAACGGGCCTCCTTCTTCGTGGCCGAAAGCGGTTCGGCGCCTGAAACGCTTTCGTATGGCTCGATAATAAGTGAATTTACGGCCTGCAACAACAAGCGGATATCGGCTTTTGCACGCTAAAATTGCGATTTGAGCCATAAAAACACCCTGCAAATCTTTCAGCACCCAGTCAATTTTTGCTTTTTGGCGAAGAAGAATTGATAAGCTTATATGAAATCCGTATACTCGAAATACGCTATAGACCTAAATCATCAAGGATGTGACGATGGTGCGCAAAGCAATCCAGTCCAAGCTGTATCGTAAATTTTTGTTCCGGTACCTTCTCATATTGGCCGTATCCGGCCTTCTATTCTTATTGACCAATATCATTTCTTTATCGAACACCTATAATCGGCTTATGGACAACACGCAGAAATCGATGGCGCACATGACCGAACTGCTCGATACCCGAATATTCGATTTGCAGATGCTGACCTTGTCCGTATCGCGAAATACAAGGCTGCTCCCTTATCAATTGCAAGAGCAGGTGGCTTATCCGTATTCTATTGCGAATGAACTGGCAAATTTGAAAGCGCCTTCAGCAAATCTCGATTCGATAGGCCTTTACTATCGTCAATCCTCTTATCCTTCGCTGGAGAACACGATTTTTACGGATACGGGCATGTATACCCCGGAAAGCTATGTTCGTTTAATCGGCCATAACCGAATAGCGTCAGAGCAATTATACGATGTACTGGATAAGCTGAAGGAGCCTGCGTTTATTTCCTCGCTGATCCATACGAGTGAAGAACCGGGCAAGGAACAGGTTCTTCTATTGTTGATCCCGCTCAATGGTACGCCATATTCCAGCGGGGTGATGATTTATAAATTGGACTATTCTGCTTTATTGAATAATTTCCGGCAAATAACCGATAACGAAAGCAGTTTGATCGCTTTTGACCGCAGCGGCACACCGATTTTCTATTTAAAAGGTCATAGCGACTTGGATTGGAGAAGGCTTGCCCTTGCCATCAATGATGCTAAGATGCGCATTCCAGGCTATCTACTCCTGCAGGAAACGTCCGAAAAACAACAGTTCCATGTCATTAACGCGATTCAACGCAGTGCCTACAACCAAGAGTATTATGCCGCCCTCACGATTTCCTTGGGAATATTCCTGTTCTCGCTTGTTCTTGGTGTGGTGCTTTGCTTCCGTTCGGCTTTCAAAAGCTATCAGCCGATCCAGGAGCTATCGAACCGTTTTTCCGGGTTCACGGATAAAGCCGAGACTACGGAGCAGGATGAGCTGACCCGGTTAACACAATATATCGAGCAGATGAGAGATGAAAGCCTACACTTGTCCCACATGATGCATAATCAGGAAATTTTGACAAGAAACCAGCTGTTGCTGGCTGTACTGATGGGGAAGTTGAACGTAGATAATACGTCCGAGGCCAACCGGAATGCATTGGACAAGCTGCTTGGCATGCGAAATACAAGCAGCGTACTGATGTTTATGTTTGACGACTACAATGCCAAAATAAGCAAAGAGCCGCTAAGCGAGCAGTGGTTGATGAAGTATGCCATCTGCAACGTTTTTGAGAACTTATCGGGCGAGCATGGCACCAATTATGCGCTTGATTTGGCTATCGACAATGGTATTGTCGGTATCGTCTCGTGGAATACCGATGACGCAGGCCGCTGGGAGCAGCATAGCCGCGCGTTTGCCGAGCAGATTTTGGCGTTCATGGAAAGGCATTTCGCGCTTTCCTTGTCCTGTGCCGTTGGCGAGCCGCAGCCAACCAATGAACTGCATCAATCGTTTAATTCGGCGACTTCACTTTCGGAATACCGGATTTTTGCCGGCAAAAAATCGATTATTACGCCTTCGGCAGCAGCTCCGAGAATCGCGAGTGAGGCAGCTGCCGGCACGGGCGACGTGCGGCAAATTTCGCTGCTGGCAGATGCGCTTCATGCTGCAGTCTGCTCCAAAGATCCTGAAAACCTGGAGCGGCAAATCGTCGAGCTTAAAGCGCGGTTTACGTTTTTGGAGGATGCATCAGCCTTCCGCTTGACGTACCAGCAAATGATCTTCACCTTGAACCAGCTTGTCAATAACATTCCGCTTTCGCATCGCGAAGCCATTAAATACAAGCTGGATGCTCTTACCGAATACCAGTCGAAGACGATCGACGAGGCTTGCGGCAATATGTTTGAAGCCGCCCGTAGCATTCAAGACAGCTTAGGGGAGGATTCGAGTCACGACCGATTGTATACGTCCATGCTGGAGTACGTGGCCCGATCGTATATGGACTGTAATCTCAGTCTCTCGACCATTGCTGAAGAGCTCTCGTTGACTCCGTCTTACGTAACGCGCTATTTCAAGAACAAGAACGGATTGCCTTTGATGCAATATGTCTCGAAAATCCGGATCGAAAAAGCAAAGGAGCTGCTTGAAACAACGCCGCTGTCCATTAAAGAAATCGTCGAGCAGGTTGGATTCGTCGATGAGAATAATTTCTCGCGCGCTTTCCGTAAAAGGGAAGGCATTTCTCCGTCGCAATACCGCTCCGTTCGGCTTGGTTAAAGTGACGTAAAAGGAGCCCCCAGCGGAATGCTGAGGGCTCCTCTTCATTACAGTAACGGCATACGTTGTATCTTCACCGGATTAGTTATCCGTTTCATGAATCCAATCCGTTAATATGGCATCAAATAGCTCAGGCTCTTCGAACATCGGATTATGGCCGCTTTTTTCAAAAATGACCTTCTTCACGTGTTCCTGCCAGTCGTCTACAGCATCCCAGAGTGATACGGGACTGACCAAATAGTCGTACCGTCCAAGACCGATGAGGACGGGCTTGGCAACCTCTTTCAGCGAATCGATCAGATTGAGCCGCGGGAAGGCTTCTCCCCATAAATGATCCATGACGGGCATGCTGGTGAAGACCCCTTCCCACATCCAAGCCGCATCATAAGCATAGTCATAGAAGCTGTGCGCTCCCATTCGGATGCACATATGAGCAAAACGACGTTCCGGCTCTTTCTGAATGTCCCCCGCCAGCAGGGCGATATCCGCATCAAACTTCCGTTTCCGTTCTGGGCTTGCCGTTTCATTGAAAAAAGCGATGCTCTGCTGCTGCCGCTCCGGGCTGTTGGTCGGGGCCGTGTTCAGCAGGACCACCTTCCGGACATGGTCCGGATATTTTTTGGCATACTCCAGCGCCATGAAAGCATGGCCCGAATGCCCCAATATAATAAAATCCTCCAGTTCCAGCGTTTGCCTTGCCGCTTCGATATCATCCAGAACCTTATCCAGCGCATAGTCTTCCGGCTCCAGTGTCCGAGGGGGCTTCACAAAGCCTCGATGGTCCAGGAAAATCAGTTGAAATGAAGTGTAGAGTTGTTCCGAAAACAAGCGGGGGTAGTAAATACTGCTTCCCACCACCAAAATAGGCCTGCCGTTTCCACGAATGGAAACATTCAATGAAAATCCTTCGCTTATTACCGTACTCTGTATGCTCATGTGTATCGTCCTCGTTTCGTTTTTTATTTAATCGCACCATCCCCTTTCCTGTTCTGATTCCATTACATTCTCCATAGAACGTTCCAGCATTCTATATCACCTCGATTAGCGTTCGTTCAAGCTCAGTATAGCACCAGACATGTGTTCGGTCGACAGCCATCCAAGCTTGCTCGGACCCCACACCCCACACCCCACACCGTGTGTCTCTACCACCCGGACCGGTATCGTTCCAGGACCGTTGCTTCGGCCACGGTTTGCATAGGGAGCAGTACACTCGATGTGGCATCTGAGCGTACCGCTGCTGTAAAAAAGCACGGTGCACATTCTTCGAACTGCCCCTTCTGGAGCTCCTTTATTCAGCGGTAACGCGGATTGTTAGGGTGAGTCCAGGATAGTCCGCGGCAATTGCGCTCTTACGCTCGAGGATGCGGTCAAATTCAAAGGCAGAGCTGAATAATTCCGGCTCAGGCTTGAATGTCACGCTGGTACCTGTCTCCTGAGTCATGCCGACAATCTGAAGCCCGGTCTGCGGAATGCCGTGCCTGTACTCCTGCCGGTATATGTTCCCGTCACGGCGAATTTCCACGGTCAGCTGCTTGGAGAGGGCATTGACTACGGCGATGCTGATGCCTTTTTCGGCGCCGGGGACCAGAAAGTGTGCGCTGGCGTTCAATTGGTGGACATCGGTTAGTACCGATTGTACGACTGGGATGTTGGAATTCGGAAGGGCCTGCACAGGTATGCCTCTCCCGTTATCGGTAACCGTCACGCTGCCATCCTCATGCAGGAAAATGCCAATCTGATCGCCATACCCGCTTGTGTGCTCCAATACTGAATTTTCCACCACGGCCCAAAGCAGCTGATGAATATCGAAGCCGTGCGAGGCTCCAAAATACATCCCCGGATTGTTGCGGGTTTCGGTCATCTCCAGGTAATCGCTTGTATCGAGCAAATCGCCTGCAGCAGACAGCAGCAGCAGGAACGGCAGGCTCCGATGCTTAGGAAGAGTGTACCGGCCGCCCTGCTCCTGCACAAGGAGATCCGCGCCGAGCAGCGCCTTGAGATGGTGATACAGCTGACCCGTCGTTCCCATATTCAACCGTTCTACCAACTCGGAACCGGATAGGGGCTCTGCCATGACGGCCTTTAAAATATCCAGGCGCTGCTTGTTGCCCAGTGCTGCGAGGATTTTGGCAGCCTTCTCGGTGTTCATGTCCAGCAATTGATCCATTCGCCGTTCCTGCGGCTCCCAGCGGATGTTTTGTCCGTTCAGGTGCACTTGCCCGGAGTAGAATACGGAGCCGTCTTCGAGGGTTGCTTCATGTATCGTAGGTGCTGTTGCGATTTCTTGGCGGTGTTGGTTTGATGCGGAACCAGGTTTGCGTTCCACAAGAGCTTGATAGACAAGCTGCTGTAGCTCTGCCATTTGATTCTTTAAGACATCCATCTCATAAACCAGATCACGTGTCATGGGGAATCATTAACCTCACTTTATCGATATTATGTTATTACGTAATTATTATATTACGTAATTTAAACATTGTAAACCCATATTAAGGAAATCAATACATGAATAATCGATTTGTTTGTCTATAGTTGTTTTTTATCTATGTTTATCATCCCGGGTCGTCTTACAATGAACGCAAAGGTTGGTGACATTCATTTGGGTGAAAGAATCATACGGAATTTTAGGCAGGGCGATATGCCTCTGCTGGGGGAGTTGTATCAGGCGGTATCCGCAGCGGATGCACTGTTCTGGTGGGTGGGTGACCAGGAGAATTGGGGTAACGTGTTCTGTGCATTCGAAAACGGGAAGATGGTGGCCAAGGGACAGGTCGGCATTATTAACGTGATTCCGCCGGGATGTGGGCCTAACTGCAAGCATCACATTTATGTGAACCTCAAGGCTGTACCGCAGCGGGAGCGGGATTATGATCTGTTAGGTGCAATGTATAAGGTGCTCTATGAACGTGCCCTTGTGTTAAAGAGGACGCTACCGGAGACATACGGGACGTATTTGTGCGTGGGCAACTATGCCCATGAGATCGGCAACAATACTTTCTTTACAGAGGAAATCGGATTCCAGCCGCTGGAGAAGCTGTATTCCATGAAGCGGTCGCTTGAGGAGCCTTTATATGCCTTGCCGTTAGATGATCGCTATCGCTATCGATTGTGGAAGATGGAGTCTGCGGAAGAGGAAGAGATGTATCTAATGCTCGAGGCCGAGATTTGGCCGGAAGCGCCGCTGGGGCTTGGACGATTACGGGAATATAAAGGACATCCCAGTTGGACTGCGATGAATGTCCTTGAAGGGGACACGTTAATAGGCAGTACCATGGTATGGCTAGAAGAGGGGAATATCGGCGCGATTGAAGATGTGTTTGTGAGAGAAGCCTGGAGACAACAGGGAATTGCAAATTATCTGCTCCATCGTGCCATGTCCTATCTTCAGGCTCATGGATCCACCTCGGCAAAACTTCAAGTGAAGGCAGCCAATGAAACGGCGTTGTCACTCTATCATTCGGTTGGCTTTGCCAAAGATCAAGAGGAGCATCGATTTTATCTGCCTCTGTAGCAGGAAGGTCACGAATACAAAGACCACGCGAAGGAATAATCCTGGCGTGGTCTTTTCTATATAAAATAAGAAAGTTATGAGGTCGATTCTTGCCCGCCTGTTATATTCGGATTGGCATCCAGAATACCTTCCGTGACGGTCCACAGTTTTGGCAGGAACCGAAGAACCTCGTCGGCCCGCTGCAGCAGGTCATCGGTGGACGTTATGCCGAGATCCGCAAGGATGGCATCAAAAGCAGGGGCGTACTGCTCTTGAAACTCAGGAGTCCCGTCGACTTCCAATATGTTGTGGCATCGAGCGAAGGTGGCCACCATCCAGAAGACGGCCTCTCTATGGCTTCCGTTTAGGATCAGCTCGCGGCTGCCGTCAATGGCAATCGGTCTTGCATCCGGCGTAATGTCACTGCTGAAGAAGAAGGGGGTCTTGGCAATCGCAGCAGCGGCATCGAAGGTGCGGGCCAGCCCATTAAGATGATGGAGCGCTTGTTCGGCACTCATGTCTTTACAACCCAGTAGTCGTAACAGTTCGTCGTAAATTACCTCTTGGTCATATTCCTTGAGCACATCGCGAACCGCCGCATAGCGCAGCCTGACCGTGGGGTTGCGAAGAGCGGCGACCAGGAGCATATGGGTGGTTACGCCGGTAGGGAACAGCCATGAGGTAACCTGGCGATGCCAAGGGGCAGAAGGATCTATGGAGCGGAGTCCGGTTATGATTCGTTCGCGTACGTTCTCACAGCGGCGGGCGACCCATATCCGGTCGGCAAAATGACGCGAAACCTCCGTCTGCAGCTTACGCAGCTGCCCGGTTGGATCGGACATCAGGGTATCCACTCGGAAGCTGCCCGCAAGATGATAGGATGTTAATACCTGCTCGGGCGAGGCGAGGTCCCGCCAGGACAGGTAGGTGGCTTCGATCAAAGCATCCTGGTAGATAAATTTTCCCAGCTTAAGAGGGGGCTCCGCATCCTGGGTAACAACAACGATGTCAATGTCCGAGGACGGAGCCATCTCTGCTTCATCCGGCTTTCCAACCGTGGAGCCACTAAAATAGGCACCCATAAATCCAGGCTCCCTGCTGGCATGCTGCAATACCCAATCCGTCGCCGCTGCGCGTGCTGATCCAACGTTCATAACCTTTATTCCTCCTCTACTTGCATGGTGTCTCACATAATTAGAAAAAATATCCTGTTTCTCACTACATTATATTGACTTCAATTCGAATGTACAACCGCTTACAAGAAGACTTGAGCTTTCACGCTTATGAAAAGACGGGATTACAGAAGAAGAGAAAATGATACTGGTCCAAGAGATTCGCAAGGGCTTGGCACATATAAATTAAAAGTTAATACGGGTGCGTGCCTGTGTGAAACCGAAACGGACATTCCCTTATCGCTAAACATTTAGCGAGGAGGAACGCCCGTTTTTTTGGTCTTTTATTCTATTCATCGGCAATCACTAGCGTTGAATTGGTTTTTTTGAATTTTGGAATGAAGCTTGCATGGACATTCGCATCGGTCACGATCATATCAATTTTGTCGAGCGATGCGATGGAAATGGTGACGTCTTTGCCGAACTTGGTGCTGTCCGCCATGACAACCACCTCTTTGGACAGCTCGATCATTTTTTTGCGCGTAATGGCTTCTTCCAGGTTGTAGTCGGAGATGCCTTTTTCAATCGTAATGCCGCTGCAGCAGATGAAGGCTTTCAGCACATTCAGCTCGTGAAAGTTGAAGATGTATTCATACGCTACGACGGATTGTTCTTCCCTACGGATTTTGCCGCCGATCATAATCAGTTCCACATCGCTGTCCATCAGCTCAATCGCAACCGGCAGCGAGTTGGTAACGACCGTCAGCTTCTTCTTATGCTTCACGTATTTGGCCATCTGATATGTGGTCGAGCCGCTGTCGATATAGATGCAATCGCCGTCATGAATGAATTCGCTGCATTTGCGGGCGATCCGATCCTTCTCTTCCAACTGGCTGACCATGCGCTCGTCCATGGAGGATTCGCCGAACCGGGACTCCACGAGTTTAACCCCGCCATATATCTTCTCGATCCGCCCCTGCTTGGTCAGCGTGTTCAAATCCCGGCGCAGCGTATCTACAGAGACGCTCAGCTCTTCCGTTAGCTCCGTGATCTTCAATACTTTTCGAATCGTTAGCAGCTCAAGTATTTTCTTCTGCCTCTCCAGTGGAAACATTCGCTCACCCATTCAATCTGCATTAGTAGTTGATGCCTGTATTCATGTCTAGTTTACCGATTCGCCTGGCCATGTTCAATAGATTCACCTATATTATTCCTAAGTTGGGCATCAATTATGGATCAATATGGTCAATAGTTGGTATTGACATATGAATGATATATGCATAATTTACTTACATTTAACAGTTTCCATGATTCTTATTTACATATGGTTTCTATACTGAGGATGTGTTTAAAGGAGGTGAGCCGTTTGCTGAAGCTAGAGCATATTAGCAAACAATTCGACGATAAAGTGGTTTTGGATGACATCAACGTAGAAATCGGTTCGGGCGAAATCGTGTCACTGCTCGGTCCGAGCGGCAGCGGGAAGACCACATTACTGAATATTATTTTGGGACTCACCCGGATGGATCAGGGAAAAATCGTGTTCCATGACCAAGATCTGAGCAACGTACCGATGAAGAAGCGCGGGTTTAATATCGTTTTTCAGGACTATGCCTTATTTCCCAATCTGAATGCCTACGACAATATCGTATACGGCCTGCGCAACAAGAAGGGGAGCGTGAGCCAGCAGGAGGTACAGGAATATATCGACTTTCTGGAGCTTCAGCCTCATGTGAACAAGCGGATCGGCGAACTGTCAGGAGGGCAGAAGCAGAGAGTGGCCCTGGCCAGAACGCTGGTCACGAAACCGAAAATCCTGCTGCTCGATGAGCCGCTCAGCGCGCTGGACGGCGTGATCAAGGAGTCGATCAAGCAGCGGATTCAATCGATTGCCAGAGAGTTTAACCTGACCACGATTATTGTGACGCATGACCCGGAGGAGGCGCTGACGCTCTCGGACAAAATCCTGATTATCCATCAGGGGCAGATCGCCCAATTCGGCACACCCCAGGAGATTGTCCATCATCCGAGCAATGATTTTGTGAAGCAGTTTATTATCAAGCAGCTGCACATCAAAAGGCAGAACATCTACAATCTGTTCGGTGAGCAGTATGCATAACGTGAAACCGGAAATGCGGATCATCTTTACCGTCATCCTGTTATTGTTCGCCGTGTTTCTGTTCTTGCCGCTGCTCATCTTGCTGGTCCGTTCCTTCGAATCCGATCAGGGGTTTACCCTCGGGCATTATGTATCCATAGGGTCGAATCGGGAATTCATCGCAGCGATTGGCAACAGTGTGAAGATATCGGGCATCACGGCGGTAATCACAACTGTCCTCGGGTTTATACTAGCGTATTCCATTCATTGCACCAAAATATATCGGCCCGTCAAAGGCCTGCTGAAAACCGTCATCATCATCCCCATGTTGCTCCCGACCATTACATATGGGTTCGCCATTATGTATTCGTTCGGTAATCAGGGGTTGATCACCCGGCTTGCCGGACGCAATCTGTTCGAAATCTACGGATGGAACGGACTGCTCATAGGCTACGTCATTTACACGCTGCCTCCAGTATTCCTGTTGATCCATAACGCGTTTAAATATATTGATAAAAAATTCATCATCGTCTCCAAGTTAATGGGTGACGGAACGTTGAGAAGTTTCCTGAATACGATTTTGCGTCCCTTGGCCGGAGCGCTTGGCGGAGCCTTTGTGCTTTCCTTTATCTTAAGCTTTACGGATTTTGGGATTCCGGCTTCGGTTGGCGGGACCTATCCGGTCGTGGCAACGCAGCTGTATCAGGTGATGCTGGGCTCCATTCCGGACTTCAACCAAGGCGCTGTCATTGCGGTGCTGATGCTGATTCCGGCCGTGTTCGGCATCTGGCTGCTGAATTATCTGGAAAAGTGGAATTTCCACTATGACAAGCTGTCGGATATCGAGCTGCCGCGGCAGCGCGTGCGGGATATCGCTTTCGGCATAATGTCATCGGTCATTGTGCTTGGAATGCTTTCCATTTTTGCCGTGATGTTCATTGCGCCATGGCTGAGCAGTTACCCCTATGACATGACGTTTACGCTTAAGCATGTACGGGACGTGTTTCAATCGAGTGATTTAACGGGGGTATACCGAAACTCCCTCTGGGTCGCCTTCTTGACGGCGCTGTTCGGTACCTTGATGGCGTATGGATCAGCACTGCTCAATGTGCGCACATCGTTAAAAGCCCGATCCACGGTGGATATGGTATCGATGATCACGAATACGGTGCCTGGCATGGTGCTGGGGATATCCTACCTGCTCTTCTTTAATGGAAGCAGTCTGAAAGGAACCTTCATTATTATCGTTCTGTGTAATATTGTTCATTTCTTTACGACGCCGTATCTGATGGCCAAGAACTCCCTGTCCAAGATGAATCCTTCTTGGGAAACCACGGGGGAACTGCTCGGTGACAGCTGGTTCAAGACCGTTTATCGGGTGATCCTGCCAAACTCGGCTTCAACCGTTATTGAGATGTTCAGTTACTATTTCATCAACGCCATGGTGACGATCAGCGGCATTATCTTTCTTGTATCCGCCCAGACGTCGCTCGTAGCCAGCAAGATCAAAGAGCTGCAGCATTTCGCCAAGTTTAATGAGATTTTCGTGCTGTCGATGCTGATCTTCTTCACGAATCTGATCATCAAGCTGGTGTGCGACGCATTACAGAGGAGAACGGCGCAGCGGTAACTTATTTATTAATACAAATAAAAAACAAGGAGTGGAGTTAATCATGATGAAGACGCTTAAGGGAATGCTGCTGTCATTGATCGCAATCAGCATGGTGTTGGCTCTGGCCGCTTGCGGCAGCGGAAGCACGGGGGAAGCGAAGAAGGTGGTCATCTACACCAACGGGGATGAAGAGGCCGTCGCCGCAATGGAAACATCGTTGAAGAATGCCGGATACGAAGGACAGTATCTCGTGCAATCCCTGGGTACATCCGAACTTGGCGGCAAACTGATGGCTGAGGGGAACAAAATCGAGGCTGATCTCATCACGATGAGCTCGTACTTTATCGAAAGCTCGCAGACCAAGCACTCCATGTTTAAGGATTTGGCTTTTGACGCAGGCGCTGTCGGAACTTATCCGAAATACTACACGCCGATTCTGGCGAATACCGGCTCTATCTTCGTGAATACACAAGTGCTGAAAGACAAAGGCTTGTCAATGCCAACCTCCATCACGGACCTGACCAAACCGGAATTCAGCGGACTCGTATCGATACCGAATATTATGGATTCCTCCACCGGTTGGCTGCTGGTTCAGGCGATTATCAACCAATACGGCGAAGATGCGGGACGTAAGGTGCTCCATGACCTGATCGCTAATGTGGGACCGCATCTGGAGAGCTCGGGTTCAGGTCCGATCAAGAAAGTGCAGGCTGGAGAAGTGGCTGCGGGCTTCGGACTCCGCCATCAGGCGGTAGCCGCCAAAGCTGACGGTGCACCGATAGATTTCGTGGATCCGGTCGAAGGAAACTTCTCGCTGACCGAGTCGGTTGCGGTGGTGGACAAGAAGAATGCCACAACGGATTTAGCGATGAAAATGGCTGAGACCATCGTGAAGGATGCCAGAAAAGACCTGATCGTGAACTATCCGGTGGCCCTATACGAAGGGGAGACCGTGGATGAAGTCAACAAACCTGCGTACTCGATGACCTTCGAGAAGCCGCTGACGGTGGAGCTGCTGGAAAAGCATCAGCAATTCTTCAATGGATCTAAAGAATAAGCCAGCATAGGAGCGATGCGAAATGAATACCTATAAGCTTTTGACACCAGGACCTTTGACGACAACCAAGACGGTGAAAGAGGAGATGCTCTTTGACCGCTGTACATGGGATGATGAGTATAAATCGATTACGCAAAAAATCAGATCGCAGCTCCTGGCACTCGCCGGGGCGGATGCGGCACAATACACAGCGGTACTGATGCAGGGAAGTGGAACGTTTGCCGTCGAAGCGGTGATGACATCCACCATATCGAATGACGATAGAGTGCTGATTGTAACGAACGGCGCCTATGGTGAGCGGATCGTCAAAATGGCAAAGTATATTGGATTGAATTATGAGGAGTACCAAGTGAATTACGATGAACATCCAAGCGAGGATGAACTGCGAGCCATACTGCATAAGGATGTGCGTATTACGCATATCGCAATGGTACATTGCGAGACGACAACCGGGATTCTGAATCCGCTGGAGATGGTCTCGAGGCTGTCCAGAGAATATGGCAAAACCCTCATTATCGATGCGATGAGCAGCTTTGGCGGAATGGAAATCGATGTGCAGGGACTTGCCATCGATTATCTCATCAGCAGTGCGAATAAATGCATCCAGGGCGTTCCGGGTTTTGGATTTGTCATCGCCAAGCTGGACAAGCTTGCAGCCTGCGAAGGGGTTGCGCGCAGCCTGTCGCTCGACCTGTACGACCAGTGGAAGGGTATGAACAATGACGGCAAATGGCGTTATACCTCGCCGACCCATGTCGTGGCAGCTTTCTCCAAAGCGTTGGATGAGCTGAATGAAGAAGGCGGCGTCCCTGCCAGGTTCAGCCGTTACCGGAATAACAATCGCCTGCTGCGGGAGAGATTGGCGCAGATCGGCATCCAGGCTTATATTACCAATGACAAGCAATCTCCGATCATCACGACATTCTTATTCCCGAGTGAAGGGTTTAGCTTCGAACACTTTTACGCTTATATTAAAGAAAGAGGCTATGTGATATATCCGGGCAAGCTGACCGACGTGGATACCTTCCGAATTGGGAATATCGGAGAAATCTATGAGCAGGATATCGAGCAATTATGTCATATCATCGAAGAGTATAGGGGAGTGATGGCACAATGAATCGAATCGAAGGCGTTATATTGGACTGGGCCGGAACGGCTGTGGATTTTGGATGCTTTGCACCGGTGAACGTGTTTGTCGATATTTTTAAGAATGCGGGCATTGAAGTGACGATGGCTGAAGCAAGAGCACCGATGGGGATGCTGAAGATCGATCATATTCGTGCCATGCTATCCATGCCGAGAGTGTCGGCGCTATGGGAAGCGAAGTACGGAAGAGCCTTCGATGAGCAGGACGTGGAACGGCTGTATGCAGAATTCGAGCCGGCGTTGATGGCTTCTTTATCCGAGTACACGGACCCGATTCCGGGTGTTATTGAGACGGTTGAAGCATTGAAGGGTCAAGGCTTGAAGATTGGTTCTACGACAGGTTATACGAGCAGCATGATGGAGGTCGTGGTAGCAAATGCCCGGCAAAAGGGCTACAGCCCGGATGTCTATTTCACGCCGGATGACACGAATTCCCAAGGAAGACCTTATCCGTACATGATTTATCGGAATATGGAGTCTCTCCGGTTATCGGCTTCCTGGAAGGTCGTTAAGGTGGGGGATACCGTCTCGGACGTAAAGGAAGGCGTGAACGCAGGTGTATGGTCGGTTGGCGTTGTCATCGGCAGCTCGGAAATGGGCCTGAGTTCAGAAGAGTATCATGCCCTGTCAGAATCAGACCGGGAAGCTGCGATCTCGAAAACCGAACAGACGTTTATCCGTAGCGGGGCAGATTTTACGATCCGGACGATGAGCGAGCTGCCGCAGTTAATCGAGAGAATTAACGACATGCTGGCTGAGGGACAAAGACCGGGGATTCAGCGCTAGGAACCATTCAGGTCTTTTGATACGCGGATGAAGTAAAAATCACGCAAATAGATGCGCAAATTGAACAGGCAACCCGAGCGCCTGAAAGGAAAGGAAGCAGCGTTATAGGCTTCCCCCTCACCTCGCACCAAAAAGAGCAGTCCACTTGGGCTGCTCTTTTTCTTCATTTCTCTTATTGCACGTACGTGCCAATAAACTCTGTTACTTCGCGGTCATATCCCTCGGGGTCAAACTGGCGCGCCATGCCGTGACCTGCTTCGGGGACGATGAACAGCTTCTTTTGCTCCGGACCGTTCTCGTACAGCTCATACACCATCTCGGTAGGTACGAACAAATCGCCGCCGCCGTGAATGAACAGCGTCGGCGTCTTGGATTTCTTCACCTGCTCCAGTGCGGAGGCTTCGCCGAAGGAGTATCCGGCCCGGATCTTGGTGAGCAGGCTCGTGGATTGAAGCAGCGGGAAGGACGGAAGCTTATACAGGCGCTTCAGCTGATAGGTCAACTCATCCGTGACCGAGGTATACCCGCAGTCCTCGACAATGGCTTTTTCCTGGGGAGGAAGCGCTTCGCCGCTGGTCATCATAACCGTTGCACCGCCCATGGATACACCATGAAGGACGACTTGAGCATCTTCGCCTGTATGCCCAATAACTTGATCAATCCATTTCAGATAATCCTTGCGCTCTGGCCAGCCGAAGCCGATGTAATCGCCCTCGCTTCGTCCATGACCTCGCGCGTCGGGTAGAAGCACGTTATAACCCAGATCCTCATGGTACCATTGGGCGAATTCGCTCATCTGCTCCGAATGACCGGAGTAGCCGTGGGCAATGATGACGGTTTTACCCGTTGATATCTTGGCAGGTAAATAGTAAGCATGCAGCTTCAGACCGTCGTCTGAAGTAAGGTTCCATTCCTCTAAGCTCTGCTGAGCCCACCATTCCTTGCTGTCCGCAAAGGGGTTATCGATATTCGAGTTGGCTTCCAGGTCCGGGTTGCCGTTCAGAAAGCCCTTGTCGGCGCGGGCAATAGCGACATTATAGAAGTAGAAGCTTGCTGCGACAATAATGACAACCAGTAGTGCGATGATAGCTGCTGACATGATCATAATCCTTTTTTTCATATTGATGGTTATCCTCCCCGTATCATGGAACACGATGAATGTGATAAGGAAGGCATATGCCGATACGATATCGTTCCTTCCACCTATCATATCGCACGTCCCCTAATTAATCTATATCGCAGCCCACGTTCATTTCGTGGGTGTTACATCAACCCTATCGGTTAGGGAAGTCTATAATAAAGAGCTGCAGCAGGAGGCGAGAAAGAAATATGCACAAACGCTTCATCAGTCTAATTCTTGCCGTCGTTACGGTTATCGGTTTACCGCTGCCGTCCTATGCCGAGGGGGCCTATTCTTCACCGAAGAAGGATAGTTCACAGCTGCAATATCAGGATATGCTGATGCTATTTCTGCTTCCTCATATCGATAAAGCGGTTCGCGGGCATTATATCCATACGTTGAAGGAGCAGCCGCTTGTCTATCCCTACTTTGTGGATGTGACCGGAGTGAAGAGGGTGAACGGGTTTCGCGGTTTTCATTTCATCATTACGCTTGAGGCCAGCCCAACGGTTGGTCCCCATATTACGGTGGGAAAGGACCGGCTTGTGTTTGAGGTGGCTCCGACGATTCCCGGCGGTATGGTCAAGCTGGTGGAATACAAACATCTGGAGACATATGAGCTCCCCCCGCATTGGCAAGATATCGTGAAGTAACGGCGGCGAAACCAATCCAATATCACATCCAAAAAACAAGCAAACGCAGTCCGCGCGTTTGCTTGTTTGGCATGGACATAACGGTGCGTTTATCGGGTGTCACACCCTCAAGCAGTTGAGTAGCAGGCAGGGTGGCTGTAATGATTACCGCATCTCGAAAATCGGTCGATCCGGTCCAGGTTCGGCCTGGATCCAGCCGATGGCGAGCAGAACGACGACGGCGATGAAGGCAGCCGGCAGTACCCATTTCCAGGCATATGCGAGCATTCGTACAGCCGGGGACATCATGGCAAGTATCAGCCCGATCAGTACAACGCTGAATAGGTGAATCCCTGGCGGCAGCATGAGGAACACAATATGAAAGACCGAAGTAAACATCAGAACAGGGATAAGGGACGTTCCCAGTACAACAGCCGGATGGTTTAAGGATTCGATTGGGTCCCTGGTAAATGCCGCCCATGTTAATGCCGCAAACTGGACCAGCAGCGGAATCGCAAATAAATAGCTTGCGCCCGGCAGGAACCAGGTGGAGCCGACAAGCAGCAGCAGGAACAGGAATGCGCCCGCCAGCAGCATCTCCAATTCATTCACTTTCCGCACGATCCAGCGGGTGAGCGCAACATGAATGATGAAGGTTACCAGTATGAAGCTGACACTGTACAGAAGCGAATCATAGGTTGCGCCTGTGGGCTGCGTCATTTTGCCGGCCCATAACGTATCAACCAGCGACCACAAACCAAAGCATAGCGCTGCCGAGAGCACGCTGGCCGCAATCGGGGTTAGCAAGCTGAGCAAACTTCCCTTCAGGGAGAGTCTGGAGATGCGGGCATACAATACCGCGAAAGCCAGCCATATCGCCGCGAACACCACGGTGATCAGGATAGCCCATTTTGCAGGGTAATGAACCAGCAGGCCAAATAAATTGAAGTAAATACGGTTGCCTGTTGAAGTCAGGTCAGTCAAGTCGAGATTGCCAAAATGTTTGGCCACGGCGAGTGCATTCTCGCCTTGATGCTGCATGGTTTCAAGGGAGACGTTCTCCGTGTTGTCCATCGGGGTATGATAGGCTACCCACCCATCGCCATAGGCAAAGTTCAGCCCCGGGAGGCCATGCTCCAGCGCCACCGTCAGATCGGTATCGTTCGGCAGTTGTTTGTAGAGGTCCACCAAGAGCGAGTTGCTGACTGGATTGGGTACGGCCTGGGCGTATTCTTCAATGATCCGACTATTGCTGTCGCTGGTCTGGAACATGAGGGAGGAGCCTTTTGATCCTCGGGCTTCAAAATTCGCAATCATGCCAACCTCACGATGCTGTGGGTCACGGAAGAATACTTCAGCCCCCAGCATGCCTTTCTCCTCCCCGTCTGTCAGCAGAATCCATATGTCATTCTGCGGTGGAGGTCCAGCCTGGATCGCTCTTGCCGTCTCCAGCAATGAAGCTACGCTTACCGAAGCATCATTCGCTCCGGGTCCGGTAGGGACCGAGTCATAATGGGACATAAGCAGAAGCGGTTTGCCCGAGCCGGTGCCCTTAATGACGCCCAGAATGTTCGTAAGCTGAATGTCGGCTTCGATGTGCTTGGTTGTCAGGCGGTCATTAAATTCTTGAACGTCCGGGTTCAAGCCGAGTTGCTTCATCTGTTCCACCAAGTAAGCTCTGACTTCTGCATTAGCAGGCGAACCCATCGGATGGGGCTGCTGCGCAATCTGCTCGACATGCGCCATCGCGCGTTCGGCAGAGAACTCGGTTGCGGGTGCATCGATGCTGCTGGCCTGCGGCGGCTTCTCGAACCACAGCATGAGGGAGATAAAGAGTATGACGGTGAGGATGGTTGTAAGCGGCAGCCAATAAGGAGGTTTGTAATCCGGCGGTCTACTCAATTGAATTTGCATGATAAATACTCACTTCCTTTTATGATCATTCAGGCGTTTCGTAAAGCGATCTTTCATCGTATGTAAGAAATGCGCTCTTACACAGCGTAGTTCCAGAATATGACATGTGTCAATATAAGATTGAGAATGATCAGCTTTTCATGCATAACACAAAGCAAGAGCCTCCATCAGAATGGAAGCTCTTTAGATTTATATTCAATATTCATTTTTTCATACCATGCGTTCAGTCCGGTCCAGAGCTGTTCACAAAGCTCATATACATGATCGATCTGGAGAAGCTGACCTCGCATGACCAATTGCGCCAGTTCATCGTATCCGGAAGGCCTGGATTTCAGGGACAGTGATTCCTCCAATGTCTTGGCTCTTGTATTGTAAAATGTTCGGTTGGCAAGTCCAATCAGCTTGGCGGCCTGCCAGGTCAGATCTTTGGCCCCGAGCGGGAGGTAGCTAAAGTTACCGGATTGGACGTTGTTTCGTATTTTGCCCATCGTTTCGTAGGGTTCCCAGATCATGAATACCCGCATCGTTTCTTTGATGGCTTCCTCTGAAACCTGGAGGGGCAGCTTCCGAATTTCAGCGAGCAAGTTCGCCGGATCGTAGATTTCCTGTAGATGGACATAAGCGCCAGCTGTAATCGCCCATGAGTCGTCCACAGACGCGGCAGCCTTCAGTATGTCCTGTTTTTGTTCCATGCCGATTTCGATTTTGAAAGGGGGGTATATGAATTCGTGTCCGGTAAGGGAGACTCCGTCCTGTGTAACAACTTGAAGTTCAATGTCCGAGTAAGGGCCATCAATCCCTTGCGCGATCGAGCCGTACAGGCCAATGGCCAGAATGTCATCGCCGTGCAATTGAAGCAGCCGGTCTTTGATTTGATGAATGATGTTCATTTTCTCTTCTCTGGTCGTAGCCGCAGGATAAGGTAACATAAGGAAATCCCCTCCGAAATAAGTTAGTTATCAATATTATAATATAAATAGAACGGTTGAAAGCCGAGTGGAGTTTGGGATTCTGTGAATAAATATAAGGGTTATCCGGAATTCCATCATATGGTAATATATGCTTACGGATGTGGGAAGGAGTGCTCGCACCCGCACCCACAATAAATAGCTGAGGTGAGAAGAGATGAGTAGAGCTGAGCAGAGTCAAGGCAAGACGAAACAGGAATTGGACCGGGTTGTATTTATTGGCCGCACGTTTGAAGAGTACACGTTTATGTTTGATTTGGAAATGTCAGAGCTTACCGGCAAAAGCATATTGGATTGCCCCTCCGGAGCGTGTTCGTTCACCGCTCACGGTTCGAAGCATGGTCTCGATATCACGGCCAGTGATATTGCCTATGATCACAAGCCGGATGACCTGGAGGCCAAGGGACTGCAGGATATCGGGCATGCAATGGAAACGATGGAACAGGCGAAGAGTAATTATGTTTGGGACTATTACGGAGATGTAAAGGGGCTTCGTCGGCATCGCCAGCAAGCGCTCCGTGACTGCGTCCAGGATATGAGGGAGTTTCCGGATCGCTATGTCGCTGCAGTACTGCCGGAGCTGCCTTTTGCTAACGAACAGTTTCACCTGGTGCTGTCTGCCCATTTTCTGTTTATGTACAGTGACCGATTGGATTATGACTTTCATGTCCAGACGATTCGGGAGCTGCTGCGAGTGGCCTCGGAAGAGGTGCGCATCTTCCCGTTGACCGATTTATCGGGGAGTCGTTACGGCCATTTGGACCGCTTGATTCATGAGCTGGAGGCAGAAGGCTTTCGGGTAGCGGAAGTCACTGTGCCTTATGAGTTTATGAAGAACGGCAATTCGCTGCTAAGCATTCGTAAGAGATAGACAGACAGACGGATAAAATTAAGATATAGAATGTATGTAAAATAAGGGAGGGAGCCGGCAATCAGCTAAGCTCCCTCTTTTGGTTGGGATGGTTTTTGCAGAGTGGACGTGCGCTCTAATTCTCTATTAGTTCAAATTCTCCTGTCTTACAGGAGCACGGAGAATGGTTTTCATGGAGGCGGCGGCGGCTTTTCGTGGATCGGACAAATAAATCTCATGATGCAGCCCGTCCTGTACGTAATGATGCTGTTCCATGTAGGCATACATTTTCGCCAACGTATCAGGCTCCGTGCTGTAGGGGCCGATATGCATGATTTGGACGCATAGTCCCTCATGGATCGTTTCCAACACCACTTGTTGAATGGGTTCCAGATGATTTTTCTTGGAGAAGGCTTTGTCCCGCGCGGAACTTACGATCTCCGGGGTGACGAACGCCGGCATCCGAATGAGCAGCTTCCAATGCCATTCCTCTTTCGGAACCTCCAAACCGTACCGATCCGAGTTAACCCACCATTGTCCTTCAAGTTTAGGAACGGTAAAATCCTGAATTTCCGCCTTGCAATGTCCCTTAACGCCATAGGCAACGGTATAAAGCGCCTCGGTAGCATCCTCGAAAAGAGAGCTTTCGGGCGCACCTTGACCTTCGAATGACAGATAGAGCAAGGGGTCGAACTGCACAAGCTCAGGGGTGTTCCCGGCTGTGTAATAGGTTTTATCGCTTTTGGCTAGATCGAGTTTAGGAAGCGTCATACGTAAATCTCTCCTTTTTGGTCATGATTTACGGCTATCATAAACCAACTTCACTGACTGCATAGGAGTCAGTGAAGTTATCTGAAGTTATCGAAGGATCATCCCTCGTAATATGCGGCCAGGTCTCGGGCTGTCTCGGAGAGAATGGTTCGCAGCTGCTGAGGCTCAAGTACATTAATTCCTCTGCCATAAGAAAGCAGCAGATAAGGCATGTATTGCAGCATCCAATCCGGATGCATCCGGAATTCGGCCTCGTCGTCAGTTCTTCTTGTGACAAGATAAGGCTGCAGGAACCACTGGTTGCATATCGCGTCCAGGACCTCGGTGAGCCCTTGAAGGCGAACGGTTACCAACGTCGTTTCGTTCTCCTTCGTATTCTGATCCTGATACTCATGAATACGGCTCATGTAGTCATGTACCGAGAAATGCTCCGGCATTTCAAACGTGCGGCCTGTTAAGGACAGGCTGTTCATCCGGTCTACTCGGAATACACGGAGGGCCTCCCGTTGATGGCAATAGGCAATCAAATACCATTTGCCGAGCCGGTAGATCAGCCCATAGGGATCAATGTGGCGCTCCTCCGCGGAGCCGCTGAAGGACTTCGCATATTGAAGGACCAGGGTTTCCCGACTGGCAATGGCTTGCTCTAACTCGCGCAACATGGGGTGAAGCAAGGCACTCTGTGATGGCGAGGGGATATGGATGCTGCCGACATGACGCCTCAAGTCTTCCAATTGGGATTCCTGAAGACGGTGTTCAATTTTAGTTCGTGCTTTTTCAAGAGCATCCGTAAACGGATAGTCCGCTTGCCGGGCAAGAAGCACACTATGTTCCATGGCTTTAAGCTCGGTTAGTTCGAAGAACAGCGGCACGCTTAAAAAAGAGTCGGGCAGCCTGAACCCCCCGCCATGCCCCGATTCGGATATGATGGGGACTCCGCTCATACCGAGCGTGTCGATATATCGGTAGACCGTTCGGACACTTAACTCAAGTCTCTCCGCCAATTGCTCGGCTGTCATTTTTTTATGGGATCGAAGCAGCCATAGTATGGATAACAGATAGTCCAGCTTAGCCATGGACAGCACTCGCTTTCTTCATGTTATTATAGGTTAAATCCGGATCAATGAAGCTATTATAACAATCCATGAGGGGGTGTGATCAAGGGGATGAGGTGGGGATTCCAGTTATAACAAATAACAAAAGCTCAATATTGATATTGAATGATGGTTTGTTATAATGTGTTCAACAGAGAGGGGGCGTAAAGATGGGCAGTTGGGCGGAAAATCCAAGGTCTCTATGCTCATTGAACCTATGTCACATGATCAACCATTAACGAAAGAAGCCATATTGGACGCTGCCGAGCAGACGCTTCGGCGCTATGGCCCTGACAAGACCTCGGTTGTCGATGTTGCCAAGGCGCTTCAAGTGAGCCATGGATCTCTATACCGGCATTTTCCCAGCAAGGCCGCTCTGAGAGAAGCCGTAACGGAACGATGGCTGCAGCGAATTGCGGATCCGTTACAAAAGATTGCAGACGGAACGGAAGGCAGCGCCGCTGATCGCTTGCGGTTATGGACGGATACCCTCATCCGGGCCAAACGGGTTTATGTCCTTGAGGATCCCGAGATGTTTGCCATGTATACAACCGTGACGCTGGACGCCGTCAAGGTGATTGATATGCATGTGAAGCTGTTAATCGGACAGATTGCCCAGATCATTGATCAAGGGATGTTTACCGGCGAATTTAAGCCGGGCCAGTCGGAGTCGGTGGCAAAAGCTTTTTTCATGGCAACGTCCCTGTTTCACCATCCGGCGCATGCCTCTCAGTGGACCTCGAAGGAGATTGAAGCCGATTTTGACTCGGTGTGGGCGCTATTGTTATCTGGAATCACAAAACAGTAAACAGGCGAGAATAATAGTAAGCAGGAACTAAGCAGTGCTCGCGGCCGCAGTATGCGATACCGCAAAAGCACCGCGGGAGCTAGCGCGGTAAGATCACCACCTACGTTAAAAAGATGCTATTCTCTTGGCGATACTCGCATGGGATAGCGTCTTTTTTGTTCTCATTCAATTACAAATGACAGAAATATAAAATTGTCACTTGTAATTTGTTATGTGGAGACATATAATCAAATTACAAAAAAGACGTACAGATCAGAGGATCCATCTGATGAGATATTCGTGCACCTAATTCCTATGCGGGAGGTTGTATCATGACAAAGAGTTTATCGGGCAAGGTTGCTATCGTAACGGGAGCATCAAGAGGCATCGGGCGTGAAATTGCGGAGAGGCTTGCGGAAAACGGGGCTAAGGTGGTTATAAACTATGCGAGCAGCCCGGCTAAAGCTGAGGAAGTAGTGAGCGCCATTAAGCAAGGCGGCAGCGAAGCCCGGGCCATTCAAGCCGATATAAGTCAGGTAGCAGCTATTGAACGACTGTTTAGTGAAACGATCGAGACTTATGGCGGAATCGATATTCTTGTGAACAACGCCGGCATCATGACAACCAAGCCGATTGCGGCCATGACGGAGGAAGATTTCGATAAGCATTTTGCGATCAACGTGAAGGGGACTTATTTCGCGATCCAGCAGGCCTTTCACCATATGAACTCGGGCGGCCGCATTATCAATTTCTCGACGTCTGTAGTTGGGCAAATGTTCCCGGCGTACAGCGTATATGCTGGCACGAAGGGCGCTGTAGAGCAGTTTACGCGTCAGTTGGCTAAAGAATTCGGACCCAAAGGAATTAGAATTAACGCTGTGGCGCCCGGACCGATTAATACGGAGCTCTTCACGGTTGGCAAATCGGAGGAACAGATCGCGGGAATCGCAAGCACGAATGCTTTCGGACGTCTGGGGGAACCGGACGATGTCGCAGGGGCCGTCCTTTTTCTGGCCGGCGAAGAATCGAAATGGATCACAGGTCAAACGATCCGCGTGAACGGCGGGTTTGTGTAATACTCGTCAATATTGCAAAAACAAAAAAGGCACCGGGGGTCCGGTGCCTTTCGTTACGGGATACGGTCGATCGGTGGAGAAGGTCATAAATACGCATCAACCTACTTGTGAGTACAAGGCTTCCCCTGAATGTGGGGGAATGATCGCTAATCTCCGTAAACGCCCCTTAGTCCAAGTCTTTCCACTTCAAATCCAGCGTCGGAGGCGTGTAGCTATCCATGAGCTCGAGCAGCTTGAGCGGGTCATCGGAGATGTTGATCAGGTTTAAGTGGGAGGCATTGGAGAAACCTTCCGTGATACTGTACTGAATCAGCTTCATGAACGGTTCATAATACTCCCGGACATTGAGCAGCCCAATCGGTTTCTGATGAATTCCAATTTGCGACCAGCACAATACCTCGAACAATTCCTCAAAGGTTCCAAAACCGCCAGGCATGGCGATAAACCCGTCGGACAGCTTCGCCATCGTCGCTTTGCGCTCATGCATATCCGCTACTTCAATGAGCTGGGTCAGCTCGGTATGTACAATCTCGCCTTTAAACAGTCCGCTCGGCATCACACCGATAACTTCACCGCCATGCTGCAGAACGGCGTTAGCCACTTCACCCATCAATCCGATATTGGAGCCGCCGTATACAAGCTTATATTGGTTGTGAGCAATGTGTCTGCCGAGCTCGGCAGCCTTCGCTTGATAGTCTGGGTGTTCCCCCATGTTCGATCCTGCAAATACACATATAGATTTCAATTCGCACACTCCTTGACAAGATGTTGATATTTCATTTGAGCAATTATACTATATATAGTGATTTATGTCATGGCATCGATGGGCTATACTGTTAATGCTCATCAGATGGCACCTACTTATATTATGGCATACATGTTAGCATTATCATGAGTTTGATCTTGAATTATGTAAAAAGTAAAGGTTAAGTGATCCCAGGGAATCGCGGAGGTAGCACAAGCATGGATATGAATGAAGCGCAGCAATGGATTAAACAGTTTTATGGGGAGCGAGGCTGGACCCAGTACGGCCCCTTTATTCGCGTTGGGTTTTTGATGGAGGAGACAGGGGAAACGGCGCGTGCCGTCCGCGCTTATGAGATCGGCAGGGACCGCCCCGACGAGGAGGTTCAATCCAAGGAACAGCTCAAGCAGGATTTGGTGGAGGAGATCGGCGACGTGCTCGGCAACATTTCACTGTTGGCGGATCTTTATGGCATTTCGCTGGAAGAAGCATTTACTGCCCATCAGCAGAAGCTGCTGAAGCGGTTTGGTTCTTAAAGGTGATACGCTAGACCCTGTTTTGCATCCCATTGACGAGGCTGCCCCCCAGGAATGATTCATAGTCGAAGGGGCATTATTACGGCAAAACTTACGAAGTAAAAGGCTGCCCCAGGTCCCTTGGACCTTTTGGAGCAGCCTTTTTTGACATATATCGTGGGATAAACCATTAGAAGTCTTACGATACCAGGACCTTGCGGAATTCCTCCGTCAGCAGCGGGACGATATCGAACAGATCGCCAACGATGCCGTAATCGGCTACCTTGAAGATCGGTGCCTCAGGGTCTTTGTTAATCGCAATAATGACCCGCGATTGGCTCATGCCGGCCAGATGCTGGATGGCGCCGCTAATGCCGCAGGCAATATAGATCTCGGGCGTGACCACTTTGCCGGTCTGCCCGATCTGGAGCGCGTAATCGCAGTAGCCGGCATCACAGGCTCCGCGCGATGCGCCGACGGCCCCGCCGAGCAGGTCCGCGAGCTCCTCCAGCGGCTGGAAGCCTTCCGCACTCCTCACGCCGCGACCGCCGGAAATGACGATTTTGGCTTCCGAGAGGTCGATTTTTCCCGTGGTTTTGCGAACGACGTCCTTTACTACGGAACGAAGGGAGGGAGCCGGATAAGCGATATCCTCAATACTGGCGCTCATGCCTTCGATGGCTTCCGCGGCGGGAATATTGTTCGGACGCACCGTAACCACCCACGGTCCGTTCTGGAAGACGCGCTTCTCAAAAGCTTTACCCGCATAGAGCGGACGCGTGAACACTGCTTCTCCACCTTCAGTCTCGATCGCGGTTACGTCGGAAATTTGCCCGGCATTCAGGGAAGCGGCGACAAGCGGTGCTAAATCGCGGCCGATGGCCGTATGTCCGAAGAGGACGGCATCAGGCTGCGTTTGACCGATCACCGCTTCAATGGCCGATATATAAGCTTCGGGATTATAGCTCTCCAGATCATCATGCTCAACCGTATAGATCGTGTCGGCACCGTAGGCGTTCAGGGCCGATACGGCCTCGGTAATATTCGAGCCTGCGACCAGAATGCGGATGCTGTCACCGTCACCAGCAATCAAACGAGCTGCACCAAGCGTCTCGAGGGCAACCTGGCGCAGCTTTCCATCCCGGTTCTCGGCATACACTAATATCGTTTTGCTCATATCATAACCTCCTAGGATCCATTTGAGATTGAAGTGAAGAGAGTTTGACGACTTAACCAGCCTGAGCAACCTAAGCGAGTTCAGGAGATTTCCTCCGACCGCTGCTGCTCCGGATTCGCGAAACGTATCAAGCGAAAAGCGTGCATGACGGACATCCCGTAAACCATACAATCAGAATACATAAGGAATGATGACATGGCCCTCTGTCGGTTCCGTGTAACCGCATTCAATAGCGGGTGTCAAAGGGTACACCCGTTCACCCGTTCATTAGATCACTTTCGACTGGGTGCGGAGCAAGGATACCAGCTCATGTGCCACTTCGGCAGGCTCGCCCTTCAGAATACGTCCGGCACTTCGCTCCGGCGGCAAGGACAGCTCGCTTTGCTTTGTTGCCGGCTGGATATCGGCTTCCGATAACCCGAGATCATCCAGGGTCAGCGTTTGAAAAGGCTTCTTCTTGGCCTTCATGATGCCAGGCAGCGATGGATAGCGGGGTTCGTTCAATCCCTGCTGTGCCGTGAAGATCGCTGGGAGCTGAACCTCCAGCACTTCAAGATCGCCTTCGGCATCCCGATGCACTTCAGCCGTGGTACCGTTCAGCGTAAGCTTGGTAATGGAGCCGGTATGCGAAATACCGAGAAGGCTCGCCAGGCGAATGGCCACCTGACCCGAACCGCGGTCCACGGAGAAGTTGCCGCCAAGGATCAGATCCGGGCTTTCCTTGGACAAATATGCGTGCAGCACCTTCGATACCGCATATTCATCGTCGGGAATCCGCTCGTCTGCGATCAGCACGGCATCATCAGCACCCATGGCCAGCGCAGTCCGCAAGGCCTCTGCCGTACGATCCGGTCCGACGGACAGGAGTGTCACGCTGCCGCCGTGGTCATCCCGAAGCTTCACGGCTTCTTCCACCGCATATTCGTCATACGGATTGATTACGAATTTCACCCCATCCTCGGCAATCGATCCGTTCTCAATCGTAATTTTTTCCTCCGTGTCAAAGGTCTGTTTAAGCAATACCACAATCTTCATCGGTTAAACGCTCCCTTCAATATGAATATCAGCGGGACTTATTGTCCGCTGGAAACACCGTTCAGGAAAAAGCTAAGCGTCTCATCCGCCTGATCGGACAGAGAATACTTGCGGCCGGAGATCAGCCAAGAGGTTACCGCTTCATCCATCGCGCCAAAAATCAGGTTGCGCACCAGTTTGACGTTCAGATCGGAACGGAATTTCTGTTCTTTGATGCCCTGTTCCAGGATATTCTCGATCAGCACAATATATGGCTTCAATGCGCTGCCGATTTCCTTGCGCAGCTCCAAATCGCTCTGCCGCAGCTCAATCTGCGTGACATAAGCAAGCTCAGGATTGCTCTCCAGCTCCGAGAAATGGATGCTGCAAACCGTCCGCAGTGCTTCCACCGCGTCTGTGGTTCCTTCCACGCTTTCGTGGAATTTGCCGACCAGCTCGCCAAGCTTTTCCTGAAACAGGCGGATCAGGATATCCTCCTTCCTCTTAAAGTATAAATAGATGGTGCCGTCAGCCACGCCGGCGGCCTTGGCGATCTTGGATACCTGGGACCGGTGGTAGCCGTTTTCGGCGAATACTTTTAGGGCGCCTTGGAGAATAAGGTAATATTTTTCATTTTTTTTACTTGTCATATGCTCACCCCGGTGTTAGAATACAGTTAAAATTATGAATGAATATTCATTCATTTCTTGTATCCATCATAAAATACGTTCATGTCGTTGTCAACGATGGGTTACGAAGAAGCGCGAAATGGATGAAGCAGATGGATCAGAGCAGCAGAATAAGGCGTTCATATCAGAGCAATTGACGGCAGTTCAACCGGAAGAAACAAGTCACTGGGTATCCGCAGGCAAGTACAGATGAGAACATTGTACGGATGAAGAGATGCAGCCAGAAACGATGAAGTTCGGTTTAGAGGGGTCGGCATGGCACGATGTGGAGGTCTATTTTTGTTCCTCTAATGAAAGCGCTTCATATATTGTCCCGACATGGACATATGACGAGAGTTAGGAAGGAGTGACAGGAGCTTCGGAAAAATGGGACGCTGCACCAGACTACCAGAAGAAAGAAGGATTTTTTAACGCAAGGGGCTGAGAGAGATGATTCTAACCTTAATCAACGCACTGCTCTTTGTCTTGATCACCGGTTGGGCGGTGTACATGTTCGCCACCGTAGTGTATCGCCGGTACCTGTATATCCGTTTGGGCAAGCCAGCGAATCTGAAGAAGGACCTGAAGGAACGCCTGAGTCAATTCGCTATCCAGGTATTCGGACAGAGCAAGCTCTTTAAGGACCGCAAGAGCGGCATCATGCACTTTATCGTTTTTTACGGATTTATCATTTTACAGTTCGGTGCGCTCGACATCATCTGGAAGGGATTGTCCGGCCACAGCCTGCCGATCCCGGGGCACGCCGGCTTTATCCTTATGCAGGAGATTACGGTTGCGCTGATCCTGCTCGCTATCGGTTATGCGGCCTATCGCCGCTATGGCGAGAAGCTGAAACGGCTCAAGCGGGGCTGGAAGCCAAGCATTGTCGTGTTTTTCATCACCACGCTGATGGCTTCGGTGCTGCTGACGATGGCTTTTGAACGGCTCATGGAAGGACTGGCGTGGTCGGCAATGGCCCCGATCTCATCCAGCATTGCGGCCGTGTTTGCCTGGATGCCGCCGGTGGCGGTGACGGTTTGCTATTACCTGTTCTGGTGGCTGCACCTGTTGATTCTGTTGTCTTTCCTCATCTATGTGCCGCAATCGAAGCATTTTCACCTCATTACAGCGCCGATCAACATTCTGGTCCGCCGAACCGATCCCCCGGGCAAGCTCAGCAAGCTGGATCTGGAGGATGAAGAGGCGGAGGAATTCGGGGTAGGCAAAATCGAGGACTTCACTCAGAAGCAGATGCTCGATTTCTATGCCTGCGTCGAGTGTGGAAGGTGCACCAACGTATGCCCGGCATCGAATACAGGCAAGCTGCTGTCGCCGATGCACATGATTGTGAAGCTTAGGGATCATCTCACGGAAAAAGGTGCCGCGCTCACCTCCAAATCAGCGTGGATGCCAGCCTCGGTGTTTGGATCGCCCGGCGTCCATACAATGGCTGCGACGGATCTGGCGCTTGTTGGCTGGAAGGGCGAGGGCGTTACCGATATCGGTCCGACGATGGACGTGCAGAAGCGCTCTTGGCATCAGGTCGAGGGCGTAGACCCGAAGGACATTCAATTGATCGGCGGCGTCATGACGGAAGAAGAGATTTGGGCGTGCACGACCTGTCGCAACTGCGAGGATCAGTGCCCGGTCGCGAATGAGCATGTTGACAAAATCGTGGATCTTCGGCGTCATCTCGTTCTAATGGAGGGCAGCGTGCCGCAGGAAGGCCAGCGCGCGATGCAAAACATCGAGCGACAAGGCAACCCTTGGGGAATCAGCCGCGCGGACCGGAGCAAGTGGGTGAAGGAGGTCGACCCGGAAGGGACGTTGGATCTGAAGATTCCGACCGTGAAGGAAAACCCGGATTTCGACGTGCTGTTCTTTGTCGGCTCCATGGGCTCTTACGACAATCGCAGCCGCAAGATCACCAAGGCTTTTGTCCGGCTTATGAATGAAGCGGGTGTCAACTTCGCCATTCTCGGCAACGAGGAGAAGAATTCGGGCGATACGCCGCGCCGCATGGGCAATGAATTTCTGTTCCAGCAGCTGTGCACGGAGAACATCGAGACATTCCAGAAATACGATGTGAAACGAATCGTTACAGCTTGTCCGCATACCTTCAATATTTTGAAGAACGAGTACCCGGAGTTTGGGCTTGAAGCCGAGGTCATTCATCATACGGAGTTGCTGGACCAGCTGGTGAAGGAAGGGCGTCTTCAGCCTAAATATCAGGTTCAGGAGAAAATTACTTATCATGACTCCTGCTACCTGGGACGGTATAACGATGTGTACGATCAGCCGCGCAGCGTGCTTCGCGCCATTCCTGGCGTTGAGCTCCTGGAGATGGAGCGGAATCGCGAGAACGGGATGTGCTGCGGGGCCGGCGGCGGGCAGATGTGGATGGAGGAAGACGCGGGCAAGCGCGTGAATCTGGCACGCACCGAGCAGGCGCTTGCCGTATCCCCGACGATGATCAGTTCAGCCTGTCCGTTCTGTCTGACGATGCTGGAGGACGGCACGAAGCTGAAGGAAGTGGAAGAAAGCGTAAAAACGCGAGATATCGCAGAAATCCTGGAGTTATCCGTATTCGGTCTATCCGAAATCCATGAACAGGAGGTCGTTGTGCAATGAGTAATACCATCACCAAGGAATCCGTCAGCGGTTCCGGTATCGCAAGTCGAAACGTAACCAAAGCCGCCGTGATCGGCTCGGGCGTCATGGGGTCGGGAATCGCCGCCCATCTCGCCAACGCAGGCATTCCCTGCCTGCTGCTCGACATCGTTCCGAGTTCCTTAACCACGGAAGAGGAAAAAGCCGGATTGTCGCTGGATCATCCGAAGGTACGAAACAGGCTGGCCTCCAAAGCGATTGCCGCTCTCCCTAAATCCAGCACGGCTCCGCTGTACAGCGCTGATTTTATGGGCCGGATCACCCCGGGCAATACCGAGGATCATCTGAGCCAGCTGAAGGACGTGGACTGGATCATTGAGGTGGTCACGGAGCGTCTGGAAATCAAGAAAAGCATCTTCAAACAGATTGAGAGCGTGCGTAAAGAAGGGGCGATCGTCAGCACGAATACCTCCGGCATTTCCGTTAATGCGATGGTCGAGGACTGCAGCGAGGAATTCCGCAGCCACTTCCTGGGGACCCATTTCTTCAATCCGCCGCGTCATATGAAGCTGCTGGAGATTATCCCGGGCTTTGATACCGATCCGGACATTACGAAGTTTATGGTTGATTTCTGCACGAAGCGCCTTGGTAAAGGGGTAGTGCTGGCGAAAGATACGCCGAACTTCATCTCGAACCGGATCGGCACCTACGGGCTCCTTGTCACATTGCAAGAGATGGTGAAGAACAGCTATACCGTGGAGGAAGTGGATGCAGCCACCGGTCCTGTTCTGGGGCGTCCGAAGAGCGCCACCTTCCGTACGCTGGATTTGGTTGGCATCGATACGTTTGTCCATGTGGCCAGAAATGTGTACGACTCCGTGCCGGACGGGAACGAGAGGGATGTGTTCACGGTTCCCGATGTCATGAATGAACTCGTCACCCGCGGCTGGATCGGTGAGAAGGGCGGCCAGGGCTTTTATAAAAAAGTAAAGAGCGATCAAGGCAGCAAAATCTTATCGCTCAACCTGTCCACGATGGAGTACAATCCGAGCGCCAAAGTGAGCTCCGCTTCCATCGAAGCCGCCAAAGCGGTGAAGGGAGCCAAGCGGAAGATCAAGGCATTCCTCGGTACGCAGGACCGTTACTCGGAACTGGCTTGGAATGTATTGAAGCAAGTGCTTGTATATGCGGCCGATAAGATGGGAGAGATCGCCGATTCCATCCAGGACATCGACAACGCAATGAAATGGGGCTTCAACTGGGAGCTCGGTCCATTCGAGACGTGGGATCTGATCGGACTGCCTGAATCCGTGCAGCGTATGGAAGCAGAGGGCATGACGGTTCCGGCTTGGGTGAAGGATTGGATTGCCGCCGGCAACAAGTCCTTCTATCAGCAGAAGGACGGCGAGGTGTTCCATTATTTCAAAGGTGAGTATAAGGGTGTAGAGGTTCAGCCTGAGCTGATCTCGCTGCAAGCACTCAAATCGCAAAACCGGATCATCCGTTCAAACACGGGGGCGAACCTGATCGACATCGGGGATGGCGTAGCGTGTCTTGAATTCACTTCCCCGAACAATGCGATCGGTGCCGATATTCTGGTCATGATCCAGCAGAGCGTAGAAGAGGTTCGGGCGAATTACCGCGGGCTGGTGCTGGCGAACGAAGGCCGCAACTTCTGCGTCGGCGCCAACCTGATGCTCATGCTGATGGAAGCGCAGAGCGGGGACTGGGATGAGGTGGATGACATCATTCGTCTGTTCCAAGGCAGCATGATGAAGCTGAAAGCGCTGGAGAAGCCGGTTGTGGCTGCACCTCACCGGATGACACTTGGCGGCGGCGTGGAAGCGTGCCTGCCTGCCGACCGGATCATCTTCTCGGCGGAGACCTATTTCGGACTGGTGGAGACGGGCGTCGGCCTCATTCCGGCAGGCGGCGGCTGCAAGGAGCTGGCGCTCATGACAAGTAACCGCCATCCCGACAAGGACAGCGACCTCCAACCGGAGATTAACAAAATCTTCGAGATGGTGGCGATGGCCAAGGCGTCAACCAGCGGACATGAAGCGATCCGCATGGGTTATGGGCGCAGCGGGGATTCGGTGGTCATGAACCAGGACTACCGGATTTATGAAGCGAAGCAGGCGGTATTAGAGATGGACCGGGCAGGCTATGTTCCGCCGCAGCCGGGCAAAGCCCGCGTTGTTGGCCGTGACGGCCGGGCCGTGCTCCAGATGGGCGCCATCGACATGAAGCGCAGCGGTTATATCAGCGATCACGATCTGTTGATCGCGAAGAAGCTGGCGCACATCCTGACAGGCGGCGATGTTCCTGCGGGAACCGTGGTGAGCGAGCAGCATCTGCTCGACCTGGAGCGCGAAGCCTTCCTCAGCCTGCTCGGCGAGGTCAAAACCCAGCAGCGCATGCAGCATATGCTGGCGAAAGGCAAGCCGCTGCGGAATTAGGGCTTTAAGAGAGCTGCTTCAGCTAAGAGATACACCATCTTTCGCAACGTGCGATTCGCCAAATCGACGCTGCATACAGCACATGGTGGCAGGTTATCCATGCTGGCGAAGTTTAATGATGGAGACTCTTTAATCAGTTCCACCGTTACGAATTCATTTCACGGCCGATTAGCGGCCCGCAATCATATCGGTATTGGATCCAACCATTTCAAGTTGATGAGGTGAATGGCATGAGAGAAGCAGTCATAGTATCCCTTGCCCGTACTCCGGTGGGGAAGGCGAAGAAGGGCAGTTTTGCCCAGACGCGCGTGGAGGATCTCGGCAAAGCCGTACTGGAAGCCGTCATTGAGCGTGCGCCGGGCCTGAAAAAAGAGGACGTCGAGGACATCATCCTCGGCTGCGCGATGCCGGAAGGCGAGCAAGGCCTGAATGTCGCGCGGATTATCTCGCTGTATGCGGGATATCCCGTGACGGTACCCGCGCTGACCGTCAATCGTTTCTGTTCCTCGGGACTTCAGGCGATTGCTTTCGCGGCGGAGCGCATTATGCTCGGTCATGCCGAGGTGATCGTCGCTGGCGGCGTCGAGAGCATGAGCCATGTGCCGATGACCGGCTTCAAGCCGGCGCCGCATCCGACGATTGTCGAAGAGATGTCAGAGGTGTATATCGGCATGGGGCATACCGCGGAAGAGGTGGCCCGCCGCTTCGGCATCACCCGTGAAGCGCAGGATGCCTTTGCGGCCAGCAGTCACCGCAAAGCTGCCGCCGCTATCTCCGAAGGCAAGTTCCGGGACGAGATCGTACCGGTGAACGTAACGCTGGCTGCGGCCGACGAGCAGGGCAAGGTGCGCAGCAAAACCTTCGCCTTCGATACGGATGAAGGGGTTCGGCCGGACACGACTCCGGATGTGCTGGGCAAACTGAAGCCGGCCTTTGCCCTCGGCGGCTCAGTTACCGCCGGTAACGCGTCGCAGACGAGTGACGGCGCGGCGGCGGTTGCCGTTATGAGCCGCGAGAAAGCGGAGCAGCTCGGCCTTACCCCGCTGGCTACCTTCAAGTCGTTTGCCCTGGCAGGCGTAGAGCCGGAAATTATGGGCGTCGGCCCAGTCGAAGCGATCCCGAAGGCGCTGCGCATGGCGGGGATCGAGCTGGATCAAGTGGATGTGTTCGAGATTAACGAAGCGTTCGCTTCGCAATGCCTCCACATCATTCGCGCTTTGGGTATCGACGAAAGCAAAGTCAACGTCAATGGCGGCGCCATTGCGCTCGGCCATCCGCTCGGCTGCACCGGTGCCAAGCTGACCGTCAGCCTCGTCTCCGAGCTCGCCCGCCGCGGCGGCGGCTACGGCGTCGTGAGCATGTGTATCGGCGGCGGTATGGGCGCCGCGGGGGTGTTCGAGGTGCACGCCGCAGGTGCGTAAGGAGTAGGTTGTGGCAAGAAGAAATTTCCTTCCATACCCCAAAGGGGCTTGGGGAGGGATTCCCGCATTAGTCCTTGCAGCTGCTCAGCGTGGTTCGATTCGCGCTATCAGTCCTCAAGGAACTAGTAGCTCCCGAGCAAGGTGCTAGGGAATTTTAGTTCAACAATGCTTCTGAATGTATTCAATGAACCAGATCTAGGTTTTCATATCTAAGTTCAATGATCTTCTAAAGATGCATGACTAGCCAATTCACACTGAGATGTAGTCTTAGTGCGGTGTCCGTTCCGTACCCGTACCGGACACCGCATCACTCACTCCAACCACAGGCGAGTGCAAGGATAGCCGGTCGCAGGCGTTTGAACTTAGGGGATTAACAAGTTTGCGCCAACCCAGCGGAGAGGGCGGAATTGTACTGGAGAAACGAAGGGGTCGCCTTTGAGTTTGGATTTCTTCTACTTATAGCGCCATTCATTGAAATCCAAACTCAACAGCGATCGGAAGTACAATCCGCACGCGGAGCGCCACTAATGAGCCACGAGTTACACCTCTATGCCCAGCCCGCAATACCAAGGCAGTCCTTGCACTCCACCTTATTCCACATTCCGAAAGGGGAAACCAATTATGAGCGATAACCAAACCAAAGAACCGAAGATCAAAGGCGGCAGCTTTGTCATCGATAATCCCGATATGCAGCGCATCCTGACACCTGAGGATTTCACGGAAGAGCACCGCATGATCGGCGAGACGGTGCGTGATTTTATCGATGGGGAAATCGTGCCGCACGATGAAGAGCTGGAGAAGCTCAATTACGAGATGACGGTAGATCTGCTTCGCAAAGCAGGCGAGCTGGGCCTGCTCGGGGCCGATGTGCCGGAGCCGTTCGGCGGGATCGGTTTGGATAAAGTCAGCTCCACGATTATTAACGAAAACTTGGCGAAGGGATCGTCCTTCGCGCTTTCCTTCGGTGCTCATGTCGGGATCGGTACACTGCCGATCGTGTTCTTCGGCACGACCGAGCAGAAACAGAAGTACCTGCCGGATCTGTCGACTGGCGCGAAAATCGCGGCTTATTGCTTGACGGAGCCAACCTCCGGCTCGGATGCGCTGGGTGCCAAAACGACGGCACGCCTGTCCGACGACGGAGACTATTATATTTTGAACGGATCGAAGCTATATATAACTAACGCCGGATTTGCGGATATCTTTATCGTCTACGCCAAGATTGACGGAGAGCACTTCACCGCGTTCATTGTCGAGAAGGAGATGGAGGGCTTCACGCTTGGACCGGAGGAGAAGAAGATGGGCATCAAGGGCTCGTCGACGCGTCCGCTCTTTTTCGAAGATGTGAAGGTGCCGAAGGAGAACTTGCTCGGCGAGATCGGCAAAGGCCACCGGATTGCCTTTAACATCCTCAACATCGGAAGGTATAAATTGGCAGCCGGCACCGTCGGTGCAGCAAAGGAATCAATCGAGCTGAGCGCGAAATATGCTAACACCCGTAAACAGTTCGATACGCCTATCTCGCAGTTCCCGCTCATGCGCAAGAAGCTGGCCGAGATGAACATCACCACCTTCGTGATGGAAAGTATGGTGTACCGTACGGCAGGTCTGCTGGAGGAAGCGATGCAGGACATCGATTACAACAACGAGGATGCCGGAATCCACTCGGCTGCCGCGATCTCCGACTATGCCATTGAATGCTCGATCAACAAGGTGTTCTGTTCGGAAGGACTGGATAACGTAGCAGACGAAGCGGTGCAGATTCACGGGGGCTATGGGTATATCCAAGAGTACAAAGTGGAACGCATCTATCGGGACTCCCGCATCAACCGCATCTTTGAAGGCACAAACGAGATCAACCGGCTCCTGATTCCGGGCACGCTCGTGAAGAAGGCCATGAAAGGTGAAATCGCACTCCTGCAAAAAGCCCAAGGTCTCCAGGGTGAGCTGCTGCAGCTGGTACCTGGTCAAACCTTTGAAGGCACACTGGAGCAGGAATCGCACTTCCTGGACATGAGCAAGAAGATTTTCCTCCTCGCAGGCGGTTTGGCGGTACAGAAGTTCGGCACGAAGCTGGAGAAAGAGCAGGAGGCCTTGTCTAATCTGGCGGATATGATGATTGATATTTATGCCCTCGAGAGTGCGCTGCTGCGTACCCGCAAGCAAATCGAACGCACCTCGGAGGAAAAGGCAGCCAGCATGATCGAGATGACGCAGGTGTTTGCATACGAGGCGTTCCAGCGCATTGAAGCACTCGCAAAAGAGACGCTGGCCTCGGTGGAAACCGGTGATATGCTGCGCATGCAGCTGTCGGTGCTCAAGAAACTGACGCGTTGCACGCCGGTCGATACGGTGGCCCTCAAGCGCAGCATAGCCGCCCGTGTCGTCAAGAACGAACGGTACACCGTGTAGCATCCGGCACCGAAAGAGATGTGAATGTAGCCTGAAAAGAGAGAGATTTTTCTTGGAGTAGGAAAGAAGGAGCATTCCTTAGGAAAGGGTTGGTTTTGTATGGATACAAAGCCTTGGCTGCCGTTTTATCCGCCCGAAGTAGCCCCCGCTTTTGATTATCCGAAACAGAATTTGGCATCATTTCTCGTGACGTCGGCACAGAAATTTCCGAATCGGCCGGCCATGTATTTCATGGGCAAAACGATCAACTATAGGAGTCTGCTGGAGTCGTCCTATCGTATGGCGAACGCGCTCCGCAGCAAAGGGATTAAGAAGGGCGACCGGGTAGCGATTATGCTGCCCAACTGCCCACAGGTAGTGATTTCGTATTATGGCGTGCTGCTCGCAGGAGCTGTGGCCGTCATGACCAACCCGCTCTATATGGAGCGGGAAATTGCACATCAGATGAAGGATTCCGGAGCTAAGATCATCATCACGATGGATATGTTTGTGTCCCGCGTTGAAAAAGTCATCGAGGAGACGGAACTGGAGCATATGATCGTCACATCTGTGGCGGATTATCTGCCATTCCCCAAGAATCTCCTCTACCCGATCAAAGCCAAGAAGGAGGGTCCCCTTCCGGTCGTCAACTATGGAAGCCGCGTTCATGCCTTTAAAAAGCTGCTTGCCAGTGCGCCGAATGACCCGATCTGTGAAACCGTGAAGGCGGAGCTGGACTTGGCCCTGCTCCAGTATACCGGCGGCACGACCGGTGTTCCCAAAGGCGTCATGCTGACGCATATGAATTTGATCGCCAATACTGTGCAGTCTGCGAACTGGTGCTTTCAGGTGGAGGATGGGAAGGAGCGGTATTTGGCGGTTCTCCCCTGTTTTCACGTATTCGGGTTGACCGTACTGCTTAACCAGGCGATCTACCGTGCCGGCATGCTGATATTGGTACCGAAGTTCGAAGTGACGATGATTCTGAACCTGATCAAAAAAATGAAGCCGACGCTCTTCCCGGGCGCGCCGACCATGTATATCGCACTGATTAATCATCCACGGATCAAGGAATATGATCTGTCTTCGATCAATGCTTGCGTCAGCGGCTCTGCCGGGCTTCCGGTCGAGGTACAGGATAAGTTCGAGGAGCTGACCAAAGGGCGGCTGATCGAAGGCTACGGCCTGACCGAAGCGTCCCCGGTTACCCATGTGAATCCGATCTGGGGAAGGCGCAAAATCGGAACCATCGGCTTACCTGTCCCGGATACGGATGCCAAGGTGGTCGATCCCGATACGGGGGAAGAAATGCCGGTCGGCGAGCCTGGCGAGCTGATCGTGAAAGGACCGCAGGTGATGATGGGGTACTGGAACCGGCCGGAGGACACGTTCGACACGCTGCGCAACGGCTGGCTGTTCACGGGCGATATGGCAACGATGGACGAAGAGGGGTATTTTACGATCATCGACCGTAAGAAAGACATGATCATTGCAAGCGGTTTCAATATATACCCTCGGGAGATCGAGGAAGTGCTGTATGAGCATCCATCCGTGAAGGAAGCCGTCGTGGTCGGAACGAAGGACGATTATCGCGGCGAAACCGTGAGAGCTTATATTGTGCTGAAGGATGGCGCGTCTCCGGACCCTTCGGGCCTCGAGAAGTTTTGCCGCAGTCAGCTGGCTGCCTATAAAGTGCCGCGTGAGTACGTGTTCCGCGATTCGCTGCCGAAGACAATGGTAGGCAAGGTGCTGCGCCGCAAGCTGCTGGAGGAGGAAGAGGAAGGCAGAACGGGCTGATGCGCAGAATAGCAGAGTAGGCACGATAAGCGATTCATGTTATCCCGCTGGAATGGATACAGTACTAACGACGTCAGAAGAAAAAAGGAGGCGGCCTGATGAATCATACCAATGCCAATCCGGAGACGAAGGCCGGACAGCCGGAATTAGACCGGGAGGCGTACATTGAAGCCATGACCCAAGCGGCGGAGCCCACCTTCTGGGGATATCTCGGCTGCAAGCTTGCGTCTGCCAGCTCGGAGGCGGTTGTTGTGACGCTGGATGCCCAGCCTCATCATATGAATATGGCGGGCATCGTGCATGGCGGCGTACTCTCCTCATTGATGGATAACGCCATGGGCATTGCCGTCATGCTGGAGCGCCCTGGCGAATCAACGGTGACGAGCAATTTGAATGTGCATTTTGTCATGCCAGCCAGAGCAGGTATCCTCACCGTAACGGCAAGCATCGTGCATCAGACGCACCGTTCGGTCACGACGGAATGCAGGATTACGAACGAGAAGGGCGAGCTTGTGGCGATCAGCACAGGGTCCTTCCGAGTGAAATAAAGCAGCCTTGGCTGCTATGAAACAGGTGGTCTGCCAACGCTGGAGGGGCAGGCCATTTATTTTTTTGGTGAGCTGGAAATTTTGTAGGTGAGTAGTTTGAGTAACTATTGGTCAGTAGCTTCCCGTCAATTGAGCTTATGACAGGAGGGGGCGCTAACCCCCGTCCTCTCACACCACCGTACATGCGGGTCCGCATACGGCGGTTCCAAAAGGTTAACAAAGCTCCAGATCCACCTGGTACGGGGTCTTCTTTATGGGATTAAAGTAAAGAAGCAGAGATGGCATGTTCGTGGTTGGAGTTATGAAGTGATTCCCCCGTACTCCTTGTCAGGTCGATAAAGCTGTGGTACAATGAGAATGCTGTTTTTCATGTAGAATCTAGAATGTCTCTTAAGATAATAAATTCAGATGTTTACATACGTAGGAGGTGGAAGTCATGGTTGTATTTTTTGAAGTGTTGCTTGTTATTTTCTCCATCGGGTTGATTACTGTCGTTCTTCTCCAAAAAGGGAAAAGCGCAGGTCTTGCCGGTGCCATCTCCGGCGGTGCGGAACATCTTTTTGGTAAAACAAAGGCTCGCGGTATGGATCTCGTACTGCAGCGTACAACGGTAGGTCTTGCAGCAGGATTTATGATTTTGGCCATCGTTGTTGCTATGTTGAAATAACAATGAACGTTACCCTCGCTTTTTCACTCTTGGAAGAGCGGGGGTTTTTTATTTGCCTGAATTTTGGAATACATAGGTTAAGACGGTGTTCGGAAGGATACCGGAGATTAAATTCGTGTATACTAGGGTATGAGTATATGAAGGTAAAGAATGGATAGCGGAACGATGAAATTGCAGGTTCCCCGAGGTGATAATGATGATAACTGAAGAAATATTACTGAATTTTATGCGGGAAACTGCATACAAACCGATGACGTACCAGGAATTGGAGCAGCATTTTGCCACTAAGGATGCTCATGAATTCAGGGAATTCTTGAAGCTGCTGAATGAACTTGAACAATCCGGAAAAATCATTCTGACCAGCACCCAGCGTTATGGCGTGCCGGAACGGATGAATTTGCTGCGCGGACGTCTGCAGGCACATGCCAAGGGTTTTGCCTTCTTGATTCCTGATGATCGTGAGCACCCGGATGTGTACATTCATGCCAATGACTTGAAGAGTGCGATGAATGGAGATATCGTGCTTATCCGGATCAGTTCCAAAAGCAGCGATGGCGGCAAAATGGAAGGCGAAGTGGTCCGTATCGTGACGCGCGCCGTCACCCAAGTCGTGGGTGTATTCCAGAACCATGAAGCCTATGGCTTCGTGCTGCCGGATGATAAGCGGATCAACCGGGATATTTTTATTCCGAAGCATGCGATGGGCGGAGCCGTTGATGGCGTGAAAGTCGTGGTGAAGCTGGTCAGCTATCCGGAAGGAAGAGCTGCGGCCGAGGGCGAAGTGGTGGAGATTCTGGGTCACAAGGATGATCCGGGCGTCGACATTCTGTCCATTATCCGTAAGCATCAGCTGCCGGAAGGTTTTCCGGAGGAAGTGCTGGCCGAGGCGGATGCAGCGCCCGATGCCATTACGGAAGAAGAAATCGTACAGCAGGGCCGTCGCGATTTGCGCGGTCTGAACATCGTGACGATTGACGGCGAAGATGCCAAGGATCTCGATGATGCGGTGAATGTGGAACGTCTGCCGAATGGGAACTACCGTCTGGGCGTTCACATTGCCGATGTCAGCTATTACGTACGCGAGCGCTCCGAGCTGGATAAGGAAGCTTACGATCGCGGCTGCAGCGTGTATTTGGTGGATCGGGTCATTCCGATGCTGCCGCATCGTCTGTCCAACGGCATATGCAGCTTGAATCCGCAGGTGGATCGTCTGACGATGTCCTGTGAAATGGAATTCAACGAGCAGATGAAAGTCGTGAAGCACGATATCTTCACTAGTGTTATTCGTACGAAAGAACGGATGACGTATAACAATGTACGCAAAATCCTCGTTGATGAGGATCCGGAGCTGATCGAGCGCTACAGCGACCTCGTGGAGGATTTCCGCTTGATGCGCGAGCTGGCGCTGAAGCTGCGGAATCGCCGGATGCGCCGGGGCGCGGTGGATTTTGATTTTGTGGAATCCAAGGTCATTGTGGACGAGAACGGCAAAGCCGTGGATATCGTCAAAAGAGAACGTTCCATCGCGGAGCAGATCATTGAGGAATTCATGCTGGCGGCCAACGAAACCGTGGCCGAGCATTTCCACTGGCTCAAAGTACCGTTCATCTACCGGATCCATGAGGATCCGGATCAGGAGAAGCTGCAGAACTTTATGGCGTTCGCTGCCAATTTCGGGCATCAGGTGAAGGGACGGGGGAACTCAATCCATCCGCGCGCCCTGCAAAACATGCTGGAAGCCATTCAAGGCACGAAGGAACAAACGGTGCTCAGTACGATGATGCTCCGTTCGATGAAGCAGGCGAAATATGATGCGGAGAGCACGGGCCACTTCGGTCTTGCTGCGGAATATTACTCCCACTTTACGTCTCCTATTCGGCGTTATCCCGATCTGGTCATTCATCGGGTCATCCGGGAAGTGCTGGAGAGCGGCGGCGCACTCGATGAGAAGCGTCATGAGCATCTGGCGGGCCGGATGGCTGATATCGCTAAGCAATCCTCCGAGCGTGAGCGCGTGGCTGTGGATGCGGAGCGGGATACGGAAGCGCTCAAGAAAGCCGAGTTCATGCTGGATAAGGTCGGCGAAGAGTTCGAAGGCATTATCAGCAGCGTGACCAGCTTCGGCATGTTTATCGAGCTCGAGAACACGGTTGAAGGCTTGATTCGTCTCAGCGCGATGACCGACGATTATTATCACTTCGATGAGGGCCATATGGCGCTGATCGGGGAGCGGACCTCGAAGGTATACCGCATCGGTGATGATGTGAAGGTTCGCGTGGCGAAGGTGAACATGGACGATCACACCATCGATTTTGAGATGGTGGATATGAAGCCGCGCCGTCAAGGGCGCGGCGATGGCGAACGCGGCGGCAACGGTGGCCGCGGATTTGGTGCCCGCGATGGCGCAGCCCGCGGGGGCAAGGGCCGCGGCGGTAAGCGCGGCGCAGCTGAAGGCGGCGCGCCAGGCGGACGCCGCAGTGACGGCGCCGGCGGCGAGGGT
>NZ_JBMOSM010000021.1:0-74936 GCF_049316025.1 Paenibacillus sp. NPDC058898
CGAACACGACCGTTAAGCCTTCCAGCGCCGATGGTACTTGGACCGAAGGGTCCCGGGAGAGTAGGACGTCGCCAAGCGAACAACCATAAAGACCGCTATCGATTACTCGATAACGGTCTTTTCCTATATGCAGATAATTTGAACTACTTCATTACTTACTGCAATTCATGACTTATGTTTCAACCACGTCCCGCTGTCCATAAGGCAGCACCGTAAGCGTAGCGCTGCTGGGTTCGCCATGTCGGACGAACTCGATGACAACCTCCTCGCCAGGCTGCATCGATGTGACCTTATCCTCAAGCTCATCATAGCTCCGAATGACCTGGCCAGCCGCTCTTGAAATGATATCGCCTTCCTCAATGACACCGTCTGCAGGTGTATGGGGAAACACCTCAATGACTTTGACGCCCTCTATACCGTCACGGCGGTATGTATAATGGTTCATGCCGATCCAGCTGGACCAGAAAGTGGACCGAATATCTTGGTCCGTCTCCAGCACGCTCTTCATATTCCGCATGAATCGGCATGTACCAAAGGCCATGTTATCCATCATCATATACTCTCGCTCATTGGACCATGATCCCGTGTACTCGATGCGGACCAAGGTTCCCTCGATATGTGGCTCAATGGTCCAAATAGTAAGTTCCTGGTCCTCTCCCTTGAGCGTGAGTTTGCTGTAAGGGATAAGCTCCTCAATCGTACCAACATAGGATACGCCCCAGCCGTAATCAAGAGCGACTTGACCGCCGACCTTCAGGTCGATCTCACAATGGCGAGTCTCCCATTGATTGCGTTCTTGCGGATCGGTCAATGCTTTCCATACACGATCGGGTGTTGTATGGATGACAATCTCCCGCTGAACATGGTTAAAAATAGAGTCCATTCCTATGATTCCTCCTCAAGATATTGTTTAAGTCTGCTTAACTTATTCTCCAGAATAGAGCCAAGCTCTTGTTGAAGTTCCGCATACCCGCGCTGAAAAGTCGGGGTATTCAATCGGTAGTAACAATACTTGCCTTCTCTTCGCTCTAGTAACAGCTCCTCTTCCAGCAAGATGGCAAGATGCTTTTTTACAGCCGGCTGTGAGATATGGAATGACTTCACGATCTCCAACTGAGGGAGCTCTCGATGAGCGACCATATTTAGGATTTTTCTTCGGATGGGATCTGAAACGGCGCGGTATATATCACTCATGATTGGAGTCCCCCCATCTCTTTTAAATATAACCTTTTGGTTATATGAATGAATTAATCATAATTATCCAACGGTTGGATGTCAATACGAAATATTAAACAAAAAAATTGGGCTTTACAGAACCAAGACACTAGTGTACTATTTAACTATGACACCGATACGAGAAGGAGTGAATGAAAAACCATGAATAGGAACGCATCAAATGAGGCAACAACCAATATAGAGAATGCCGTAACAGATTTAAAGAACGGAGTACACGCTTCAGCCTCCACAGAGAGGAAGAATGCCAAGCAAGGTCCAGTCGTTCTGACCGTTGAACAAGTCACCAAAACGATTGGAAAGAAGAACATCGTCGATGGACTTTCCTTTGACATTCATCGCGGCGAAATCGTTGGTTTGCTTGGGCCGAACGGCGCAGGCAAAACAACAACCATTCGGATGATTGTAGGGTTGATTGAGATGACCCATGGCGATGTACAGGTGAAAGGACACAGTATCAAGAAAGACTTCGTTCAAGCCGTTCGCCATATCGGGGGCATTATCGAGAACCCGGAATTTTACCCTTATATGAGCGGTTATGACAACCTGAGACAGTACCAGCGGATGTCCGAGGGTGTGACTATCACGAGAATCATGGAGGTTGTCAAGCTGGTTGGGCTTCAGGATGCCATACACAAGAAGGTGCGTGCTTATTCCCTGGGGATGCGCCAACGGCTTGGAATAGCGCAGGCCTTGCTGCATAATCCATCCATCCTCATTCTTGACGAGCCGACAAACGGCCTGGATCCAGCCGGTATCCGCGAGATGCGGGATTACTTGAAGCAAATCGCCAAAGATGAGGGAATTGCCATTCTTGTATCCAGTCACCTGCTGTCGGAAATGGAACTGATGTGCAGCCGTGTGGTCGTTATCCAGGAAGGTAAACTCGTAACCGAGCGTTCGATCGGGGGTCCAGTCGTTAATGAAGAGTTAACCACGGTAAGCTTCCGCGTGAATGACGTGGCTATGGCCGAGCAAACGATTAGACACTTGCAAAACATCACATTGCTCAACACTCAAATGGAGGAAGGAACCATTACCCTTCAACTTCATGAAGAAGATATTCCTGGGTTGATCCAGTCACTGTGTGATGCACGGGTACGGATTTACCGGGTGGAAGAGATCAAATCGTCACTTGAAGAAGAATTCTTAAAATGGACAGGAGGCAACCGCATTGCGTAGCTTTGGAAATCTCGTCTGGAATGAATGGCTCAAAATGTTTAAGAAACGCAGCTTCTTTCTGCCATATGCGCTTTTAGCCGGGATGGTGATCTTCACGGCATTCTTGCTCTATAAGTTTTCCGGTGGGGGCAGTACCGGTTATGAATTTGCCGAGATAGCTGTAACAACCAAGGGAATGGGGCAAGTGCTGACCCTGCTTGCCATTGTCGTGACGGCAGGAGCCGTAGCGAAGGAGCACAGCATGGGAACGATCAAATTGCTGCTCATACGTGCACAGAGCCGCACCAAAATTTTGGCATCGAAATATGTTGCCGTATTGATTTACACCTTAACACTGGTGGCCTTCATGTTTGCTGTAGCCGTGCTGACTGGTCAAATTACGTTCGGTATGGATGTCGGCTCCGTTACGCTTGGCGATGTGCTCATTGGAGCAGTGAACAACCTGGTGTATACGATCGTTTATGTAACGCTAACCTTTATGGTAGGCATTCTAACGAGATCTACAGGTCCTGCAATCGGCATCGGCATGTTCATGGTCATTATGGAAAGTATGGTGGTACAGCTGCTTGCGCGTTACTCCTGGTCTAAATACCTGCTGTTCCTGAACGTGGATCTCTCCATGTACAGCGGAGGGGCAGGCTCCCCAATTCCAGGCATGAGTTTAACATTCTCAATGATGATGCTCGCTGTATATCTCCTCTTGTTTCTTGCGATAGGCTTTGTTACGTTTAAAAAACGGGATGTCGCATAAGGGACCTGAGTTCGAGGTAGAGCGGCGGAAAGGAGCAACCCGACAGTGAGTATAGAATTCGACAATAATCTGCCGATCTATTTACAGATCATGACGTATCTAAAGAAAGAAATCATCATCGGTAAACTGCAGCCCGGTGATAAAATCCCATCGGTTCGAGAATTAGCGAGTGAGCTTCAAATAAATCCAAACACGGTGCAGCGAACTTTTCAGGAATTGGAGCGTGAGGGTATTGTGGAGACACGGAGAGGATTGGGCCGATACGTGACAAGCGAGGAATCCAAAATTATGGAAATCAAAAAAGAAATGGCCGGCGATCTGCTGGAACGCTTTATTCGCGGTATGCAGGAGCTTGGCTTTAAAGATCAGGACATCATATCGATCGTGGAAGATGCTGTGAAGCAGCCATGATCCATAGTGGAGGTGAAATCACGGTGGAGAATCTGTTACAGGTAAGGAACGTGACCAAAACATATGCCGGTGGTCGCAGAGCGTTACAGGATGTCAATCTGGATATCAGCGGTGGGAAAATCATTGGTTTGCTGGGCACCAATGGCAGCGGAAAGAGTACGCTCATGAAGATTGCGGCTGGGTTGATGCAGCCGACAAAGGGCGGCGCTTACGTGAATGGCAAACCGGTCGGCTTGGAAACCAAAGCCATCGTTTCCTTTATGCCGGACCGGCCCGTGACGGAATCTTGGATGAAGGTATCGGATGCGGTGGCATATTTTAAAGATTTTTATGAGGACTTTAATGTGGAGAAGGCCCGCAACATGCTGGAATTCATGAATTTAAAGACCCAAGACCGCATCAGTTCCTTGTCAAAAGGAATGAATGAGCGCCTGCAGTTAACACTGGCCTTGTCCCGTGAAGCCCAGCTGTATATGCTGGATGAGCCGATTGGTGGAGTGGATCCGGTAGCCCGGGGCAAAATTTTGGATGCGATAGTTGAATTCTACAATGAGGATAGCAGCATTATCATTTCAACCCATTTGGTCCGGGATATTGAGCGGATATTTGATGAAGTGATCTTTATTCAGGGCGGCGAAGTAGTGATGCATGACGAAGTTGAGAACATCCGCCTAAAACACGGAAAAAGCGTGGATGAGATGTTTAAAGAGGTGTATGCGGAATGATGAAACTGTTCAAATACGACTGGAAGAGAAACTCGACCACGGTGCTCGGCGCCTTCGCGATCCTTCTCATCGTTCAGATAGCGATCACCGTAACGGGCTCTATAAAAGATTGGGAGCTTGGAATAAAGTTGGGTTTAAGCATGCTGGCTTATGGCTCTGTGAGTGTCCTGCTTCTTGTAGTCACTGGCAAGAACTTCGGCTATAACATAAAGGCATATCACCGGCGTTTACTCCCCGTACGTTCCGTGTGGAATGTGGTTTCATCACTTTTACTTGCATGTGTAAGCTTGCTGGCACTTGGCATATTGATGGCTCTGCATTTATGGTACTACTGGAGTTCAGCCGGCATTTGGGAAAATATCAATTTCGTCGATGTTCCCGTTTCGTATTATGTTGGGTTTGCCCTGCTGATGGTATGGAAATTCATCTATTTGATGATTGCGATATTTTTTGCAATTACCGTGTCCAGGAGCATCACGAAGAAGGGCAGTACATGGATCGGCATTCTGGTGTTCTTCGTATTGCAATATGTTCTTGGCTGGCTTAGCCAAGTACTCTTCGGAGATGAGGCAGCGTGGGTCGGCCCTATGGCTAACATTTCATTTTTCGAGAAAGAAGCAGACATTACGGTGTCGACAATGCAATATACATTAGCATGGGGGGGACTTGCTTTTGAAGTGATCATGGCCGCTTTGATCTTGTATGCAACGGTTTACCTCATCGACCGGAAGGTTGAGGTTTAACAAAAAAGAGTACTTGGAAATCCGGAAGATGAATGAAGAAGGTCTAGACTATAGAACGAACAAAGAGACTGCCTATCGAAGGCAGTTTTTTTGCATATGGAAGGAGATAACACGGGGAAAACAGAACTAGAACCATACCCATACCCGTACTGAGCAAGAGCGCAACCCTTCATTGCATCATTCTAATAAATATAGAAATAGGATTTAAACATTATAACGTTATATTCACGTAACGCACGTTCTGTGCTATGCTATAATCACGACACTCAACTTATACAATGTAAACCGACGGGATAAGAGGATCTAAGGCTGGTCCGGCAAGGCTGAAGGAGTGAAGCTATGAAGATATTGGAACAGCGTTTTATTATACGCAATGTAAAGACGGTGCATGAGGATAAACCTTTTGACATTGTCATGGAGAACGGGTTCATAACCGAAATAACGGATGCGAACATGGCACACGGTGCCAACAGTTTTGATGGTACGGGACTATATGTGTCCAGCGGCTGGATCGATATGCACGTCCATGCGGTCGCTAAGCTGGAGCCTTACGGAGATGCCATCGACGAGATAGGCGTAAAGCAAGGGGTTGCCACCATTATCGACGCAGGGAGCTGTGGCGCGGATACAATTGGAGAACTGGCAGCCGAGGTTGCAAGGTCCAAGACGAATGTGTTTGCTTTTTTGAATATTTCCCATATCGGTCTGCAGCGGGTCGACGAGTTGTCCAGTTTGGAATGGATCGATGCTGAGAAGGCAACAAAGGCGGTATGCACCTATCCAGATCTGATCATTGGACTCAAGGCCAGAATCAGCAAAAGCGTAGTCAAGGAGAATGGGGTAGAGCCGCTTCGTCTTGCAAGAAAAATATCAGGAAAAACGTCGCTGCCGCTAATGGTACATATCGGGTCCGGGCCACCACCGATTGAGGAAGTATTGGAATTGCTTCAGAAGGACGACATTATCACTCATTATTTAAATGGGAAGGCCAACAATTTATTTGATTCCGACGGAAAGCCGATTCCTGCCCTGGTGGAGGCGATAGCTCGCGGCGTTCATCTGGATGTGGGCCATGGAACGGCAAGCTTCTCGTTCTTGGTGGCAGAGTATGCCAAGACCCAAGGGATTAAACCTGACACGATCAGCACTGATATCTATCGCGGGAATCGCATCAATGGCCCGGTGTACAGCCTGGCTAATGTCCTGACGAAGTTCCTTTATTTGGGATACAGCTTGCAGGAGGTGATCTCAGCGGTAACGGACCATGCAGCAGGATGGCTGCGCCGTCCGGAGCTTGGCCGAATCCAAGTCGGCGATGCCGCTCACCTGACACTGTTTGCGATGCAGCAGGAGGCTATGAGTTTAACGGATTCCGAAGGGGAGACCCGGATCGCTGATCGATATATTGAAGCCAGAGGAGTGGTAGTCAATGGATCATTCATTACATGCTAAATATGGGTTGAAGCGCGTAGTTAATGCCAGCGGGCGCATGAGTATTCTTGGCGTATCGGCACCGACGGATACCGTCATGGAAGCGATGCGGATCGGTGGGCAGAGTTACGTGGAAATCGCGGATCTGGTTGATAAAGCAGGCGATTACATGGCGCGAATTCTCGGTTCCGAGGCAGCGGTTGTTGTCAATTCCGCTTCCAGCGGTATCGCTCTTTCCGTGGCTGGAATCGTCACCGAAGGCAATCGCAGGCGCAGTGACCGATTACACCAGGAGCCAATCGCGAAGAACGAGATTATCATGTTTAAGGGACATAACGTGCAATATGGGGCACCTGTTGAAACGATGGTTTATCTCGGAGGCGGCAAGGTCGTTGAAGTCGGGTATGCCAACGAAGGGCGTAAGGAGCATATCGCGGAAGCGATAAATGAGCGTACTGCAGCCATTTTGTACGTGAAATCTCATCACTGCGTGCAGAAAAATATGATCTCGGTGGAAGAAGCGGCAGAAGTGGCTCAGGCGCATGGACTTCCGCTAATCATTGATGCTGCTGCTGAAGAGGATATCCAGAAATATGTGAAATACGGGGACCTGGCCATATACAGCGGATCCAAGGCAATTGAAGGCCCGACCTCCGGCATTGTCGGCGGCAAACGCCAATATGTGGAGTGGGTGAAAGCGCAGCTGCATGGTATTGGGCGCAGTATGAAGGTCGGCAAGGAAACAACGTTTGGATTGCTTCAGGCGCTGGGCGAGTATATGGTGAAGGAAGATAAGAGTGAGCAGGAGAAAGCGGCGCTGGAGGAAATGAAGTCCTTATCGAAATTGCCGGGCATTGAGGTCACCATTGTGCAGGACGAAGCGGGAAGGGCGATCTTCCGGGGGCGCGTGAAAGTCGATGAACATGCGGCCGGGGTTAGTGCGAAGTCCATGAACGATCAGCTTCGCGAAGGTGATATTGCCGTATACACCAGGGATTACGGCGTTCGCCAGGGGTATTTTGATATCGATCCTCGCTCGCTTTCCGGGGATGATTTGCAAGTCATTATAACGAGAATACAACAGATTGCAGGGGGAAACTAAAATGGCAAATATGGAGAAACGTCTTTATAGAAATCGCGCGGCACTGAACGTACTTGCAGGCAGCATTCAGAATGCGAAGGATATTTTTGAAGCTGCGGAAGGGCATGTGGTGGTCGGCGTATTGTCCAAAAATTATCCGAACGCGCAAGAGGCCGTTATTGCGATGAAGGAGTATGGTGCCGTTATCGAAGATGCGGTATCGATCGGATTGGGTGCCGGCGATAACCGTCAAGCTGGGGTGGTAGCCGAGATTGTGAAGAACTACTCAGGCACGCATATCAATCAGGTGTTCCCAGCAGTTGGTGCTACACGTGCCAATCTGGATGGCAAAGAAAGCTGGATTAACAGCCTTGTGTCTCCTTCAGGTCAAGTGGGCTACGTGAATATCTCAACTGGACCGGTGAGCGCTGCCGGATCAGACAAAGCCATCGTACCTGTAAAAGCGGCCATCGCGCTTGTGCGCGACATGGGCGGTAACGCACTGAAGTACTTCCCGATGCAAGGCTTGGAGCTGGAGGATGAGTACCGCGCGGTAGCGAAGGCATGTGCGGAGGAAGGATTCGCGCTTGAACCAACAGGCGGGATTGATAAAGAGAATTTTGAAGCCATCGTGCGCATCGCATTCGAAGCGGGAGTGCAGCAGGTCATCCCGCACGTGTACTCTTCGATTATCGACTCGGCCAGTGGAGATACGATCATTAGCGATGTTCAAGAGCTGCATCTTAAGCTAAAAGCGCTGGTTGATCAATATGCCTAAGACGATTGCCGCATATGGCGAAGTGATGATGCGTCTTCAAGTACCGGGATATGCTTCCTTAGCTCAAGAGAGCCATCTGAATTACTCCTTTTCCGGCACGGGTGTAAACATCGCCTCGGCTGTGGCAAGGTTCGGTCATAACGGATATCTGGTCAGCACGCTGCCGGATAACCCGCTTGGTGAAGCGGCGATTTCCTACCTGCGCAAGCTTGGCATCGATACTGCGCTCATTAGCCGTGGAGGCAAATATGTCGGCATGTACTTTTTGGAGAATGGCTTTGGTGTAAGACCCGGACGTGTAACTTATACGGATCGACTGGGCAGCAGCTTTAATACGGCGGAGGATGCCATGTACGATTTCGATGCGATTGCCGAAAAGATAGACATGGTCCATTTTTGCGGGATTACCCTTTCCATGAACGATACGGTGCGGGGCCAAATGAAGACACTGGCTCGTGAAGTTAAGAAAAACGGCGGAACCGTTGTGTTCGATTGCAATTATCGTCCCACTTTATGGGGGGCGGACCGCTACGAGTTTGCCAAGCCGCACTATGAGGAAATGCTGTCTTTAGCGGATATCGTCTTTATGAATGAGAAAGATGCCATCTATATCCTTGGCATGGAGACGACCCGGGAGGATCAGAGCGAACAGCTGCAGGAGTTGATCCCGAAGGTGGCAGCGAAGTATAATATTACGGTTGCGTCGGGTACCCACCGCAAGATCAACGGGGATAACACTCATTCCCTGCAAGGCTATCTCTACACGGATGGAGCGTTTCACTTTTCCAAAACCTTGACGTTTTCCGTCCATGACCGTATCGGCGCAGGTGATGCCTACGCCAGTGGGGTGATTCACGGGATCTCGGAGGGATATGAACCGAATCGGACGGTTGATTTTGCCGCAGCTGCTGCGATGCTTGCCCATACCGTAACAGGGGATACGCCGACGGCGAGCGAACGCGAAGTGCTTCAGGCAATGAGTCATCATATGTCTGACGTGGAAAGGTAGGAGGAAGCATGTCGATCACGCGGAAGAACGGTCCGTTATACTTGCAAATCAAGAAGATCATAAAAGATCGGATTCTGCATGGGGAGTATCCACTTGGCTCCCATATTCCTTCCGAGCCGCAGCTGGAACAGGAATTTAACGTTAGCAAAATGACGGTCCGCAATGCGATCCAGGAGTTGTATCAGGAAGGGTATGTAGAGAAGCGGAGCGGGGTAGGAACGATTGTGACCCGGAACACTTCCTTCTCCAAGCTTTCCAAAGGCAAGCTGTTCACCGAGATTCTGGTCGAAGAAGGACACCAGATTCGGAAACGCCACCTGAAGACGGAATGGGTGCTCAATGAGCCGGATAGCGAATTGTTCTTAAAATTCGGGGAGCGGTGCCTGCTTATTGAACGTTTGTATTTACTGGACGGGAGCCCTTTCATTTACTACACCCACTATGTGTCATCCCAAGTGGATATGGGTGAAGAGTTCGGTTCCACCGAACTGCCGTCTCTGTATGACCGCATCGAGGAGAGTCAAATTACGCTGGAGAATTTCCGCGACCGTTTTCTGGCGACCGTGGCAAATGAGGAGATTGCCTCCTTGCTTGAAGTAAGTATAGGCGCGCCGTTACTGAAGCGGCTCAGATCCTCTTATGACGGGACAGGCAGTATCATTGAATACAGCATCGGTTATTACAATACGGAATTACAGCACTACTTGATCAGTTATGATGCTTGAAGATGTAGACGATACAGGAGCACGATATGGAGAAGTGGCCTTGAGACCGGTTTTCACCCGGCATGAAGGCTGCTTCTTTTTTTGTTGCCCTTGAAATGAATTGTTCTAGGGAAAGAGGCTATAAGCGGTCAAAGAACTGGGTACAATAAGAATAACTGCTAACCGCGACAAATTGAGAAGAACCCTCTTGGCAAAATGAAAAAATGTGCTATAATGAGATCAAAGTCAAAGAAAGTCAAAGTCAACGAGAGGGTTCGCTGATTTTGATTATGGTTAAAATTAACGTATAAGCAAGGCTCTGTGCGGACGTGTAAGATCACTATCCGTCTTAACGTTTCAAACAGTGGAGGATGAACAGACCAATGCGTAATATCTCTGATATTATCGAACAATACCTGAAGAGCATATTGCAGGAAAGTCCGGAGGGTACCGTTGAAATTCAACGCAACGATCTGGCGGAGCAATTTTCTTGCGTTCCTTCCCAGATTAACTACGTGATCAGTACACGGTTCACGCTGGAGAAGGGCTTTCTTGTCGAGAGCAAGCGAGGCGGGGGCGGGTACATACGCATCCAGCGTATCGAGCTTCCCCAGCATACTGCACTCCAGCAGCATCTTCACCATACCATTGGCAGCATGATTGATCAGACGGTGGCTGAAGGATTGATTTACCAGCTGGAGGAATCCCGGTTTTTAACGAGGCGGGAGGCCAGCCTGATGCGGGCCGCCATTTCGAGGGAGTGCCTGAATGTGAAGCTTCCTTATCGGGATGAGCTGCGTGCAAGGATTATGAAGGCGATGCTTATTTCTTTATTAGGTAAGTGAGTCTGTGTAAGGAGGCATCGGATTATGTTATGCCAAGAATGCGGTAAACGGCCGGCGACACTTCATTTCACCAAAATTGTGAACGGGGAGAAAACGGAGTTTCATTTTTGTGAAACCTGTGCCCGTGAAAAAGGGGAATTGATCCCCGGCACGTCGAATGGTTTTTCTATACACAGTTTGCTGTCAGGCCTTCTGGATCTGGATCCTTCAGGCAAGGGCCAGAGCCCCGGTGCAAAAATGGCTCAGACGCTGCAATGTGAAGAATGCGGTATGACGTATTCCCAGTTCAGCAAGCTTGGCCGGTTCGGCTGCAGCTCGTGTTATAAATATTTCTCGGATCGATTGGATCCATTGTTTAAGCGAGTCCATGGGGGGACTTCCCATGTCGGCAAAGTGCCGAAGCGTACGGGTGGCCGGATTCAGATCAAACGCCAAATCGATGACCTTAAGAAGGAGCTTCAAATTCGGATCGTGCAGGAGGAGTTTGAAACGGCTGCCGAGATACGGGACCAAATCCGTGAGCTGGAGCGAAATATGGCTCAGGGATAAGATTGTAAGATTTTGCACTTTAGTAGGAGGAATGCGTGATGTCTAATCTCCGGTTTACCGATTCGGCGCTGAGCGAGTGGATGCGCGGGAACGGTCAGGATTCCGACATTGTCATCAGCACCCGTGTTAGGGTGGCGCGCAATCTGCAGCATCTTCCTTTCCCGCTGCTGGCAACGGATCAGCAGTCAGGAGAAGTGCTAGAGCGCCTGACGGATGTATTGAAGAATAAGGACGATTTGCAGGATTTCGGGGATTTGCATGTAATTAAATTAAGTGAGATTGATGAGCTGGATAAGAAGGTTCTTGTTGAGAAGCATCTAATCAGTCCCAATCTGGCGAATGAATCCCGAAACGGTGCAGTCATCCTTACTGAAGATGAATCCGTCAGCATTATGATCAATGAAGAGGATCACCTGCGCATCCAGTGTTTATATCCCGGATTTCAGGTTCGTGAGGCATGGGCACGTGCGACGGCGCTGGATGATGTTTTTGAATCCGAGATCGATTATGCGTTTGATGACAAGCGAGGTTATCTTACAAGCTGTCCGACGAATGTCGGCACCGGTCTTCGCGCATCCGTCATGATGCATCTGCCCGCTCTTGTTATGACACAGCAGATTAACCGGATTCTCTCGGCTGTATCGCAGGTAGGCTTGACGGTAAGAGGGATTTACGGTGAAGGCAGCGAAGCGTTAGGCAACCTGTTTCAAATCTCGAATCAGATTACGCTCGGTCAAACCGAGTCGGAGATCATTGAGAATCTTCACAGCGTCGCCCTGCAAATCATCGAGCATGAGAAGAATGCCAGAGCCCGGCTCTTGGGTGAATCCAAGCTTCGGATTACGGATCGGGTCATGCGCTCCTATGGCATACTGTCCTATGCGGCGGTGATGGATTCCAAGGAAGCAGCCCAGCGTTTATCCGATGTTCGGCTTGGTGTGGATCTCGGCCTCTTGGAAGGCCCGGAAATCCCGGTCATGAATGAACTGAATGTGAAGACACAGCCGGGCTTTCTGCAGAAGACCTATGGAGAAGGAATGACTCCTTCCGAACGCGACATGTACAGGGCTAAGCTCATCAGAGAAACACTGGGTACCCATTAAGGATCTATACTCGTTTTACAGTTGGATGACGGTGTAAGCGTCCTATAGCTGACGATACACCGAAATCCGCGAGGTTCAATATATTAATTGAAACGTGGAGGTGCAATACTATGATGTTTGGCAGATTTACGGAACGTGCACAAAAGGTGCTTGCATTGGCTCAGGAAGAAGCGGTACGTCTGGGTCACAACAATATCGGCACAGAACATATCCTGCTAGGACTTATTCGTGAAGGAGACGGCATTGCAGCCAAAGCGCTGATCGGACTTGGACTTGGTCTTGAGAAAATTCAGGATGAAGTCGAAACATTAATCGGACGCGGACAGGAGCAGCCTACCAACATTGCTTATACGCCTAGAGCGAAAAAAGTAATTGAGCTCTCCATGGACGAAGCTCGCAAGCTTGGTCATACCTACGTAGGTACTGAGCATATTCTGCTGGGGCTCATTCGCGAAGGCGAAGGGGTTGCAGCTCGTGTACTAAACAACCTGGGCATTAGCTTGAATAAGGCTCGCCAGCAAGTACTGCAGCTGCTTGGCAGCAGTGAAGCGGTATCGAGCCATCATGGCACGCCGCAAAACGTAAGCACGCCTACACTCGACAGTCTCGCTCGCGATCTGACCGCCATTGCCAAAGAAGGCAATCTGGATCCGGTCATCGGACGCAGCAAAGAAATCGAGCGCGTGATTCAGGTACTGAGCCGCCGTACGAAGAACAACCCGGTGTTGATTGGTGAACCAGGGGTAGGTAAAACGGCGATTGCCGAAGGCCTGGCACAACGCATCATTAACAACGAAATTCCGGAGACACTGCGTGACAAACGCGTCATGACACTGGATATGGGCTCGGTTGTTGCCGGAACCAAATACCGCGGCGAGTTTGAGGATCGCTTGAAAAAAATTATGGATGAGATTCGTCAAGCGGGTAACATTGTTCTGTTCATCGATGAGCTTCATACCTTGATCGGTGCAGGCGGTGCAGAAGGTGCGATTGACGCTTCCAATATTCTTAAGCCATCATTGGCACGCGGAGAGCTTCAGTGCATCGGGGCAACCACCCTGGATGAATACCGTAAATATATTGAAAAAGACGCTGCTCTCGAGCGTCGTTTCCAACCGATTACGGTGGACCAACCGTCGCCAGAGGAAGCCATTCAGATTCTGTATGGACTGCGTGACCGTTACGAAGCGCATCACCGCGTGAAAATTACGGATGAAGCGATCGAGCAGGCTGTGAAATTGTCCGACCGCTACATTACGGACCGCTTCCTGCCGGATAAAGCGATTGACCTGATTGACGAGGCCGGTTCGAAAGTTCGCCTTCATACGTATACCATACCGCCAAATCTGAAAGATCAAGAAGCGCATCTGGAGGACATCCGCAAAGAGAAGGACGCAGCTGTCCAAAGCCAGGAATTCGAGAAAGCTGCAGCGCTGCGCGATACGGAGCAGAAGCTGCGTGAAGAGCTTGAAATTACGAAGAATCAATGGAAAGAAAAACAAGGACGTACCGATTCCGAGGTAACTCCGGAGGATATCGCCGACGTTGTAGCCAACTGGACTGGTATTCCTGTAAATAAACTGAAAGAAGAAGAGACCGAGCGTCTTCTGAATCTGGAAGAAATTCTGCACAGCCGGGTGATCGGTCAAGAGGAAGCGGTCAAAGCGGTCAGCCGTGCGGTTCGCCGGGCACGTGCAGGACTGAAAGATCCGAAGCGTCCAATGGGCTCCTTCATCTTCCTGGGTCCTACCGGGGTAGGTAAAACCGAGCTGGCACGCGCCCTTGCGGAAGCGATGTTCGGAGATGAGAATGCGGTTGTGCGGATCGATATGTCCGAGTACATGGAGAAGCATTCCACATCACGTCTCGTCGGAGCGCCTCCGGGATATGTCGGCTATGAAGAAGGCGGTCAGCTGACCGAGAAGGTCCGCCGCAAACCATATTCCGTTGTGCTGCTCGATGAAATCGAGAAGGCACACCCTGAGGTATTCAACATCTTGCTTCAGGTGCTGGAAGACGGACGCTTGACCGACTCCAAGGGCCGCGTGGTGGACTTCCGCAACACCCTGATCATCCTGACCTCCAACGTGGGAGCGGAAGCCATCAAGAAGAACTCTACGCTTGGCTTTACTGCAGTGACGGATGCAGGTCGCGATTATAACAACATGAAAGGCAAAGTGATGGATGAGCTCAAGAAGAGCTTCCGTCCGGAGTTCTTGAACCGGATTGACGAGATCATCGTGTTCCACTCTCTGGAAGAGAAACACATTGCCCAAATCGTGACATTGATGTCCGACGAGCTGCGTAAACGTCTGAAGGAATTCGAGGTGCATTTCGAGCTCACAGACAAAGCGAAGGCTTTCATTGCGAAGGAAGGATACGATCCGGCCTTCGGTGCACGCCCACTGCGCCGGGCTATCCAGAAGCACATCGAGGATCGCCTCTCCGAGGAGCTGCTGAAAGGTACTGTGGCCAAGGGTGACTCGCTCACCATTGATGAGGCAAATGGCGAGCTGGTTGTACACAAGAACGAGAGCGTCACTGCCGCATCAGCTGAAACGGAATAAGTGTAACTTCAACCCCCGTTGGATTAAAACCAGCGGGGGTTTTTGATTTTAAGGTTAATGGAAGATGAAGGTTTTGTATGGGGCAGAGACTTGGATGCTCAGAAGTCATTGAATGCATTGACGCGATCGTAAGAACGATCCGGCAGCGAAGCGGACATGTATGGTTTAACGACCCTTCAAATTCGAAACATCTCGCGTAAAGTTTCCAATTAACCTTTACGTTGAATTATAAGAAATGGTAAACTTTGAGTAATGCCTGATTTTGCAGGGTTTTACGAAATCCGACAATTGATGTGCGACATAAAGGAGACTTACATGGCAAAAACTAAAACGAAATTTTTCTGTACCGAGTGCGGCTATGAAGCGCCTAAATGGTTCGGAAAATGTCCGGGCTGCCAATCATGGAATTCCATGGTAGAAGAGACCGAGACGGTGATCAAGACGCAGGGGATGAATTCCCCTCTTTTTCATAGTAAAGAAAAACCCCTTTCGATCATAAATATAGAAAGCGGTAAAGAACCCAGAATCCAGACCGGCATTGCGGAATTGAACCGCGTGCTCGGCGGCGGGCTTGTTCCGGGCTCGCTGGTGTTAGTCGGCGGTGACCCCGGCATCGGCAAATCCACGCTGCTGCTGCAAGCCTCCAATCGATTGGCCCAGAACGGTATTCGCGTTCTGTACATTTCCGGTGAGGAATCCGTACGCCAGACCAAACTGCGTGCAGATCGGCTCGGGGCGCTGTCTCCGGAGCTGTTTGTCCTGTGTGAAACCAATTTGGAATCGATTGAGGAAGCCATTGAGAACGTGCAACCTGGCTTTGTTGTCATTGACTCCATTCAGACGGTGTATTTGCCGGAGGTAACCAGTGCGCCGGGCAGCGTTTCCCAGGTGCGGGAGTGTACGGCACGCTTCATGCGATTGGCGAAGGTAAAGGGCATAGCGACCGTCCTGGTCGGTCATGTGACCAAGGAAGGCGCTATTGCAGGCCCAAGGATGCTGGAGCACATGGTGGACTGTGTGCTTTATTTTGAAGGAGAGCGTCACCATACTTACCGTTTGCTTCGTGCGGTAAAGAACCGTTTCGGTTCGACGAATGAGATTGGCATTTTTGAGATGGGTGAGGACGGACTTCGGGAAGTCGGGAATCCATCGGAACTGTTTTTATCTGAACGGCCCTTAGGGGTAGCGGGTTCGACCGTTGTTGCAAGCATGGAGGGAACTCGTCCGGTTCTGGTCGAGCTGCAGGCGCTCATCTCCACAACCCACTTCCCGTCCCCGCGCCGGATGGGCACAGGGGTGGACCATCACCGCATGAATCTGATCATTGCCGTGCTGGAGAAACGGATGGGCATGTACCTGCAAACGCAAGACGCCTATCTGAATGTTGCCGGCGGCGTGAAGCTCGATGAGCCAGCGGTGGATTTGGCCATAGCGGTTAGCATTGCATCTAGCTTCCGCGACATTCCGACCAAGCCGTATGATGTCATCTTTGGCGAGGTTGGCCTGACCGGCGAGGTTCGTGCCGTTTCCAGAGCGGAACAAAGGGTAAGGGAAGCCGAGAAGCTGGGCTTTAAGCGCGTACTCATGCCGGAGAAGAGTTTAAAGGGATGGAAGCATCCGAAAGGAATACAAATTATAGGAGTAAACACCGTTGCAGATGCATTAGCGGTTGCGTTAGATTAGGGGGCATACGAAGGTGAAAGAAACGAGCCAACTGGACAAAATGAATGATTTGCTAAAGCTGGTAGCACCGGGAACGCCGTTTCGCGACGGACTGGAGAACGTGCTGCGGGCAAAGACGGGCGCCCTGATCGTTGTGGGCTACAGCCCGGAAGTAATGGAAGTTGTCGACGGCGGCTTTTCCATTAACTGCGATTTTTCGCCAAACTATTTATACGAGCTGGCCAAGATGGACGGCGCCATCATCCTGAGTGAAGACTTGAAACGTATCTTATATGCGAATACCCAGCTGATTCCGGATTCTTCGATCTCTTCCATCGAGACGGGGATACGGCACAGAACAGCGGAGCGGGTAGCGAAACAGACAGGCAAGCTGGTTGTGTCCATCTCGCAGCGCCGAAACATTATTACGCTGTATCAAGGATCGCTGCGGTATGCATTGAAGGAAATCGGCGTAATCTTAACCAAGGCGAATCAGGCTATACAGACCTTGGAGCGATACCGAGTGGTGCTTAATCAATCGCTTACCAACCTCTCGGCATCTGAATTTGAAGAATTGGTCACCATTCCGGAAGTCGTGAATGTGATTCAGCGCGTCGAGATGGTGCTCCGCATCAAGAAGGAGATCAAGCGCTATATCAACGAGCTCGGCAACGAAGGTCGTTTGATCAGCATGCAGATGGATGAGCTTGTAAGCAACATAGAGGAAGAGGCTTGGCTGCTGTATGCGGACTATGCCCGGGAGTACAGCGAGGAGAAGATCCGCGAGATCATTCTTGCGTTGAAGCGTTCAACGGATGAGGAACTGCTGGACATTCATCATATTGTAAGGCTTCTTGGCTATCCGGCTTCCGCCGCTGCTTCGGAGGAAGAAATACTGCCGCGTGGTTACCGGATTTTGAACAAAATCCCGCGCCTTCCGAATGTGATCGTACGTAATCTGGTCGACCAGTTCCATGATTTATCCAGCATTATGATCGCTTCCATCCATGAACTTGATGAAGTGGACGGGATTGGCGAAGTTCGCGCACGGACCATTAAAGAAGGCCTGAAACGATTGCAAGAACAAGTATTCATTGACAGACAAATCTAAAAGACCTACAATCGATGTTCGTACGTAACATTAATGAGGTGAATAAAAAAAATGACGAAATCAATTCCGAATATGTTTACTTTAGGTAATCTGTTTCTCGGAATGATTGGTATCATCTTGGCGACGGAAGGTCGAACGAGTATGGCCGCCATAATGATTATCATTGCCATGCTCCTTGATGGACTGGACGGTCGGGTAGCTCGGGCATTGAATGCCCAAAGCGAGCTCGGCAAGGAACTTGACTCATTATCCGATGTAATATCATTTGGCGTAGCACCGGCACTCATTATGTATACCGTAGCGTTTACGGATATTAATACAGCACTGGCTTGGACAGTGACCGCCATATTTCCGATGTGCGGCGCACTGCGTCTTGCAAGATTTAATGTTCGTCCGGGCATACCGGGATATTTTATCGGCCTGCCGATCCCCGCTGCGGGAGGCGTGCTGGCAACCTTGGCGTTATTCCATGAAGAGATTACAGCAACTTATATGATTATTGCCATATTACTACTTTCTTACCTCATGGTTAGCGCAGTCAAGTATCCGAACTTCAAGAAGATTGGCATTCCGAAAACAGCGATTAAATTTACACCGCTCGTCATCATTGGCGCAGTCATGGTTGCCGTGTTCTTACCAGAGCAGACCTCCAAGCTGATATTCTTGCCATTGGTCCTGTACGCAGGTTATGGCTTACAGCAGAATTTCCGCCGACTAACCCGCAAAAAACGTCGTAAAAAGGATGATCCCAAATCAGATGAGGCCTTTCAATCCTCTGACCGATAGACAGATTTGTGACATAATCCAAATAAAAAGCATTTATTTCCCTGCTAGCGCAGCGAGATAAATGCTTTTTTTTGTATGCATGGAGTACCTTGCCGTTACGAACCGTTTTCATGTTAGCGGCTTTACGACAGGTTGAAAATACCCAATGTGGAGCATTTCTGCGACTCCTTGTCAACAACCTCATCCAGTTGAATGTCCAGAAGATTCGCAAGAGCAGACATATAAAATAGGTTGCGGCCAAGCTCGGTGCTTACCGCTTCACGGCAATTCTCGCACAGATGGCCTTCGACGTGCGTGCCAGCTAATTCCCGGGCTGATTCGAGATCAGCGCCCATATCGAAGGATTGCTTCGTGGCGTGGAGCTCGATGCATCCGCATTCTGTGATGGCCTTGGTTACGGCCCGGTTGACTGAAGCATTGCTTTGACCATTTTTAGAGAGAACATCCAAGAGACTGCGGTGACGGAGCAACAATTCGGAAACTTGGTCCTGAAAAGCCTGTAAACTAGGAGCGCTCATTTATACATCCACCTCGATATTATGAATTGAGTTCATTATATTCCACTACTTCAGGCGATTTCAACCAATTTCAGGTGTCCGAAGGCGGTCAATTCCATTTGTGAGGTTGATGTAAGTACACGTCAAAGCCTGATGGGGGTGGGCAAAACCGGTAGGATATGGGGATATGGAAATAGGATAAAAAAGCGTCAATAGGCGCACTTTTACAGAAGATAGCCTGCATATTTGAGGATGTTTTTCTTGCGATTATCCAATTCATTTGGTTTCACTGAAAACTTTTATCTTAAAAAAGATGGGTCGGCACGATTACGACTTTATAAATTGGACCATACTGGAAAATAGAAGCAAAGATATTTATGTATAAAAAGGAGGTGTGCGGAAGCTCATGGTAAAAAAAGCTATTTTAGCATTTACAGTATTATGCGGAGCATGGGGCGGGTATACGTTATATCATACAATGGAACGGTCTTTCTCAGGGCTATCGCCTATTTTTGGACAAGGTTTATTTGCAGCGGGAAGCGGAGCCTTCGCGGTGCTTGGAGGATTATTGTTTGGCATGATCGGCGTGCTGTCAGCGGATCGGGTAACGAGATGGCTGCACAGCCTGATCTCTTCGTTCTCCCGGATTCCGATGAATGAGCTGGCTGCGGGTACTGCCGGACTGTTGAGCGGCCTGCTGCTGTCTGTATTGCTGTCACCAGGGTTGTCCTTGCTCGGACAAGCAGGGCAGCTGCTGCAGGTTGGCATTACGCTGCTCGGTGGTTACATCGGGTTTCGCATTGGACTGGAAAAGAAGGATGAACTGGCTTCTCTATGGATGTCGGGCAAGTGGAGTCAAGCTGCTGAGCCTGAGGGCCGGCGCATAGAGGAACATAAAATTTTGGATACGAGTGTCATCATTGACGGGAGAATTGCAGATATTTGCAAGACCGGATTTATCGAAGGAACGATTGTCATTCCTGAGTTTGTTCTGGAGGAGCTTCAGCATATTGCGGATTCCTCAGACCTTCTTAAGCGAAATCGCGGCCGGCGGGGTCTTGATATTTTGAACAAAATCCAGAAAGAGCTGGACGTCAAGGTGCTCATTTATGAAGGGGACTTTGAGGAAATATCCGAAGTCGACAGCAAGCTGGTGAAACTGGCCAAAGTGCTTCAAGGCAAAGTGGTCACGAATGATTTCAACTTGAATAAGGTATGTGAGCTGCAGGGTGTGTCGGTACTGAACATTAATGATCTCGCCAACGCGGTGAAGCCGGTGGTTCTGCCAGGGGAGGAAATACTGGTACAGATTATCAAGGACGGCAAGGAGCATGGTCAAGGCGTCGCTTATTTGGATGACGGCACGATGATCGTCGTGGAAGGCGGTCGCGAGTACATCGGCACGATGATGGAGGTGCTCGTTACCAGCGTACTGCAAACCTCAGCGGGCCGGATGATCTTCGCGAAACCAAAACTGTTGGAAAAAGCCCAGTAAAGGGGTATGATGGGGATATACATATCCGCTATTCGTCCGTTTGGGACGTGTTGGGTGAGACAGGAGTTTGGTGCTTGATGAGTAACTTCGGCGCTGTCATTGTAGCGGCGGGAAAAGGAACGAGGATGGGCACCCGGGAGAGCAAGCAGTACTTGGCTCTGAACGGAAAGCCCATTATCGTTCATACGCTTGAAGCATTCAGCCGGATACCATGGCTGCAGGAAATTGTGCTTGTGACGGGGATAGAGGATGTCCCTCGCTGCGAATCCTGGATTCAGGAATACAGTTTGAACAAGGTGTCCGCTGTAATCCCCGGGGGAAGCGAGAGGCAGCAGTCCGTATACCAAGGCATCAAGCAAATTTCTTCAGAGTGGGTAATGATACATGACGGCGTAAGGCCGTTTGTAACGCAAGAGGAAATTGAAGTCTGTCGCGATGCGGCAATCCGTGAGGGCGCCTCGGTACTTGGGGTCCCCGTGAAGGATACGATTAAACAGGTGAACGGTAAGGGGCTGATTACAGGCACCCCGGACCGTCAAAGTCTGTGGGCCGTCCAGACCCCACAGGCTTTTCGTCTTTCCGACCTACTGTCTGCACATGAGGCTGCAGCGAAGGATGGGTTTACAGGCACTGACGATGCCATGCTGATGGAGCGAGCAGGGCATCTGGTAACCGTGGTGGAGGGGAAATACAGCAATATTAAGATCACCACACCGGAGGATCTGGAATATGCAGCTTTTTTACAGAAACGTAAGGGAGAGGACATGGGATGATTCGAGTAGGACAGGGGTTTGACGTACATCAGCTCGTAGAAGGAAGGCCGTGCATCATCGGAGGCGTCACGATTCCTTATGACAAGGGGCTTCTCGGGCACTCCGATGCCGACGTGCTGCTGCACGCCGTAACGGACGCGATTTTGGGAGCGCTTGGGCTTGGCGACATTGGTCGTCATTTTCCTGATAACGATCCTGCCTTTAAAGACGCCGACAGCCTGAAGCTTTTGGAGCAGGTATGGGTCATGGCGAAGGAACGCGGGTATAGACTTGGTAATATCGATTCTACAATTATTGCGCAGAAGCCGAAGATGGCGCGTTATATTCCGCAGATGGCGGAAGTGATCGCCAAAGCGCTGGATGCCGAGGTGGATCAGGTTAACGTGAAGGCGACCACCACCGAGCAGCTCGGGTTTGCTGGCAGGGGCGAAGGTATCGCCGCGCAATCGGTTGTCTGCCTCGTAAAAGGTATGCTATCATCTTGAAGTATGTGTTCAATAAGGGAGTTTTTTGAGCGAGGAATCTTGAAAGAATAGGGAAGCGGAGGGGTTACAATGACCGGAGAAGTCCGCGTGCGCTATGCACCGAGTCCAACGGGACATTTACATATCGGCAATGCCAGAACGGCATTATTCAATTATTTATTTGCCCGCAAGAATAACGGGAAATTCATTATCCGCATCGAGGATACGGATGTGAAACGCAACGTAGAAGGCGGAGAGCAAAGCCAGCTGAAATATTTGAAGTGGCTGGGTATGGACTGGGATGAGAGCGTGGATGTCGGAGGCGAGTACGGACCTTATCGCCAGACCGAGCGTCTTGATATTTATAAAGAATATTGGCAGGACCTTCTGGATCGCGGGCTTGCTTACCGCTGCTATTGCACGGAGGAAGAGCTGGAGCAGGAGCGGGAAGAGCAGATGGCTCGCGGCGAAACACCGCGCTATTCCGGGAAGCATCGGGATTTGACGGAAGAGCAGCGTCAGGCACTTGAGGCTGAAGGCCGTGTGGCCAGCATCCGCTTCCGCGTTCCGGAAGATCGTATCTACACGTTCGATGACATGGTGAAGGGCACGATTTCGTTTAACAGCAAAGAGACGGGCGACTTCGTCATCGTTAAAAAAGACGGCATTCCTACCTACAATTTCGCTGTAGCTTTGGACGATCATCTGATGAAGATCAGCCATGTGCTCCGCGGGGAGGATCATATCTCCAATACGCCGCGTCAGCTGATGATCTATGAAGCCTTTGGCTGGGAGCCGCCTCAGTTCGGACATATGACCCTGATCGTGGGCGAGGATCATAAGAAGCTGAGCAAGCGTAATGAATCGATTATTCAGTTCATTGAGCAGTATGACCAGCTTGGCTATTTGCCTGAAGCGCTGTTCAACTTCATCTCGCTGCTTGGCTGGTCTCCGGAAGGGGAAGAGGAAGTGTTCTCCCAAGAGCAGTTGATCTCGATCTTTGATGAGCATCGATTATCCAAGAGCCCGGCAGTGTTCGATACAAACAAGCTGGCTCATCTGAACAACACGTATATCAAGAATGCGGATCCGGATCGGATTGCCGATCTAGCCATTCCGCATTTGCAGAAAGCCAGTCGCTTGCCGTCCGAGCTTACGGCCGAGCAAGAGGAATGGGCACGCGCGCTTGTGGCGCTCTATCAGGAGCAGTTGACTGCTGCTTCGGATATCGTGGATCTGTCGGAAGTGTTCTTCCGCACACATCTGGAGCTGGATTCCGAAGGGATTGAAGTGATGGGCGGCGAGCAGGTGCCCGCCGTATTGTCGGCATTCCTTGCGAAGATCGAGCAGTCGGATGAGTTTAACGCTCCGAAGATTGCGGCACTGATCAAGGAAGTCCAGAAGGAGACCGGATTTAAGGGCAAACAGCTCTTTATGCCGATCCGCGTAGCCTTGACGGGACAAACCCATGGCCGGGACCTGAACCAGACGATTTGGCTGCTTGGTAAGGATCGTGTGCTTGACCGTTTGCGTTCCCAAATCAAGGGTGCATAAATAGGGCGCGGCTTTCCGATAAACGTTTCTTGTCAGCCCGTATATCATCAGTTATAATTACACCAAACTATAAGTGAGATATTCTTTGATCTAGGTTAGGTAGCAACAACTCATACGGAGAAGCAGCGGAGAGGACGGAATTGTGCTGTAGAAGCGAAGCGTTCGCCTTTGTCTTCCGATTTCCACCTATGTGATATCGTTAAAGAAATCGGAAGGCAACAGCGATCGGAAGCACAATCCGTCAGCGCAGCGTTCTATAGAGCGTTGTTTCCCTCACCTAGATCAACAAATATAAACGTATAAAAGCTACGATCAGGAGAAGTACGCGTAAAACAGGCACGTTCCAGAGAGGACAATCGGCAAAAGACAAGGACCACTTGAATTTGCCGGCTGAGAGTTGTCCCGTCGCCTGCAGCGGAAATGCACCTGTGAGCTGCATGGTTGAAGCGAACACAATCGTTAGATCATGCCGGTCGTCTGCCGTTAATGACATGAAGAGAATCGGTAGAATCCGTCCCTGACGAAGGGAGGAGGCTTGTGCCGGTTCTAAGCAGAGTGGAACCGCGGTCTAGCGCCTCTGCAGCGATAAGCTGCAGGGGCGTTTTTTATTTACAGGAATAACGATGGATGGCAAGTTGCATGCGCGATTGGAAGAGGGGAAAGAGGGAGCGTTCATGTTTAAACAGATGAAATCGGATATTCGGACAGTGTTCGAGAATGACCCGGCTGCCCGGGGACTTTTTGAAGTGGTATTCACCTACTCGGGGCTTCACGCACTGTGGGCGCACCGGATAGCTCATGCATTATTTAAGCGGCGATGGTATACGCTGGCCCGGTTGATCTCCCAGTTCAGCCGGTTTATGACAGGGATTGAGATTCATCCGGGAGCCCGTATCGGGCATCGGCTGTTCATAGACCATGGGATGGGGGTTGTCATTGGAGAGACCTGTGAGATTGGGGATGACGTGGTGATCTACCAAGGGGTTACGCTTGGTGGAACCGGTAAGGAGAAGGGCAAGCGGCACCCGACCATCGGCAACAACGTGGTCATCGGATCGGGGGCGAAAGTGCTAGGTTCTTTTACGATTGGGGATAACTGTAACATTGGTTCCAATGCAGTCGTACTAAGACCAGTCCCCCAAAACAGCACCGTTGTCGGCAATCCGGGAAAAATCGTGAAACAGAACGGGGAGCGGGTGCGCGACCGGCTGGATCACACGAATCTGCCCGATCCGATTGTGGATATGCTGCGTTCAATGCAGAAGGAGATCGATCAGCTCCGGGCGGAGCTTCATGAGAGCAAACGAAACCAGCCTAAAGGCATGGTATCCGAGGTCGTTGTGTCTTCGGCCAAAGAAGAGTAAACCCGTAAGCCGTGAAGGAACAATAAGCGATGGAATGAAAGGATTGAGATGATACCCTATGGCACTTCAAATCTATAACACGTTAACCCGTATGAAAGAAACGTTTGTTGCTCAGGAACCTGGAAAGGTAAAGATCTACGTGTGCGGTCCTACCGTGTACGATTATATCCATATCGGGAATGCCCGTCCGATGATCTTTTTCGACGTGGTTCGAGCTTATTTTGAGAATCAGGGTAATGATGTGAATTACGTGGTGAACTTTACGGATGTAGATGACAAAATGATCCGGAAAGCAGAGCAAACCGGTACTACCGTTCCGGAGGTCGCGGATAAGTTTATACACGCCTATTACGAGGATCTGGACGGTCTTGGCATACCAAGAGCGACATTAAATCCGCGGGTAACGGACAATATGGAGAGCATTATCGAATTCATCCAGGAACTCATTGACCGCGACTTTGCTTATGAGAACGGGGGAGATGTCTTCTACCGGACCCGCAAATTTGACGATTACGGCAAGCTGTCCCAGCAAAATCTCGATGAGCTGCAATTCGGTATCCGGATTGAGGTGGATAAGCGGAAAGAAAACCCGGAGGACTTCGTGCTATGGAAAGCTGCGAAGCCCGGAGAGATCTACTGGAGCAGTCCTTGGGGCGACGGCCGCCCGGGCTGGCATATTGAGTGCTCCGCCATGGCCCGTCGTTATCTTGGGGATACGCTGGATATCCATGGCGGCGGTCAAGACCTGCAGTTTCCGCACCATGAATGCGAAGTGGCGCAGTCCGAGGCGCTGACAGGCAAACCGCTGGCGAACTATTGGATGCACAATGGTTATATCCGCATCAATAACGAGAAAATGTCGAAATCGCTAGGTAATGGTGTATTGGTTAAGGAACTTCGTGAACAATATACAAAAGAAGCTGTCCGCTATTTCATGTTGTCCACCCACTACCGCAACCCGCTGAATTATAGCGATGAGGTGATGGAGCAGGCACAGAACAGCGTGGAACGTCTGGCGAATGCGGCGGCTAATGTCGAGCATCGATTGAGTACCGCGATCGGTTCGAAGGACGATAACGTAAGCCAGGAAGTTGCGGATAAAATATCGGCCGTCCTTGTCGAATTCCACCAGAAAATGCAGGATGATTTCAACACGCCGGATGCCATCACCGCCATGTTCCAATGGGCCAGCGAGGCGAATCAGCTGCTGAAGGAAGCCTCGATTCCTGCAGCTGACCTGCATGAAGTGCTGCGTGCTTTCAACGAAATGAACGGCGTGCTGCGCATCGTAAATACAGGCACGGATGAATTGCTGGATGAGGAGATTGAAGCTCTGATTGCCGAACGTATCGAAGCCCGGAAGAATAAAAACTGGGCGCGAGCGGATGAAATCCGCGACAAGCTGGCGGACGAAGGCATCGTGCTTGAGGATACGGCGCAAGGTATGCGCTGGCGGCGTAAATGAGCGGGCCTGAGCATCATGATCCCGCGGTAGGCTGGTTCGATTTTCCACCGTCGAAGCCGGCCCGGTTAATCCCGCCCATCGTGCTTGCCTATATCGGAGATGCCATTTATGAGGTGGCGGTGCGGCAGTTTTTGATATCAAGAGCGAATCTCCGCCCCCATCACTTGCACCGGACAGCAACAGGATTTGTGTCGGCGAAGGCACAGAGCCGAATATTGGCTTATCTGGATCCGGAGCTGACGGAAGAAGAACGCGATGTTGTGCGTCAAGGACGCAATGCCAAATCAGGCAGCATCCCCAAAAATGCCGACGTGCTCGAATATCGGCATGCAACGGCATTTGAGACGCTCGTTGGGTATTTATATTATACGGGGGAGCAGGATCGTCTCCGCGAGCTCATTGGGAAGAGCATCGAGTTTATTGAGGGGTCTGTTAAATAGACCGTCAGGCAATAGAGATCAACATTGAAACGATACAGCCGGTGTTTCTCAAAGGGGACGCCGGCTGATATGCAGGAGGAGACCTACATGTTGCAAGAAGAGGAAGTAGTAGCTGGTAAGCACTCCGTAACGGAAGCGCTCAAATCAGGACGTACGATCAATAAAATATGGATTGCCGAAAATGCGCAAAAACATCTGACCCTGCCGATCATCGCGGAAGCGAAGAAACTGGGCATTGTCATTCAGCATGTGGACAAACGCAAGCTGGATCAGATGGTTCCAGGGGTACAGCATCAAGGCGTGGTTGCCCAAGCGGCACCGTATGCCTATGTGGAAGTGGAAGATTTGCTGAAGGTTGCGGAGGAAAAGGGCGAACCGCCTTTCTTGCTGCTGCTTGACGAGATCGAGGATCCGCACAATCTGGGCTCGATTCTCCGTACGGCAGACTGCACGGGTGCTCATGGCGTCATACTGCCTAAGCGCAGATCCGCACAAGTAACGGCAACGGTATCCAAAACATCTGCTGGCGCAGTAGAGTATGTACCCGTAGCCAGAGTGACCAATCTGGGCCAAACCATCGATCAGCTGAAGGAAATGGGCGTGTGGGTTGTCGGGACGGTCGTTGATGCTGTTCAGGAATTGTATGACACTGAGGTTTTTGACGGGCCGGTTGCTATCGTTATCGGTAATGAAAGTAAAGGAATGGGGCGTCTGATCCGTGAAAAATGCGATGTGCTTGTGAAACTGCCGATGGCCGGAAAAATCAACTCGCTTAACGCCTCGGTTGCCGCAGGTGTCGTTATGTACGAAGTGCTTCGCCGTCGCCGCCTTCAAGGTTAGCAATGATGGCCGATTGGCGGGATGTGCTGCTGGTCGACGGTTATAATATGATCGGCGGCTGGCCATATCTTGCGAAGCTCGCCAATAGCAGCATGCATGATGCGCGAGACCTGCTGCTGGAGAAATTAGCGGATTACCAGGCGTATTCCGGCCTCAGAGTCGTGGTGATTTTTGACGCATACCGGGTCCCTGGGCTGGGGAAATCCTACACGCAAGGCAAGGTTCAGGTGTTTTTTACTAAGGAAAAAGAAACCGCAGATGAGTGCATTGAACGACTAGTCGGAGAGTTCAGCCACCGCCGGCGAAAAATTTATGTGGCGACCAGCGATTTAATTGAGCAGCATGTGATTTTTGCTCGGGGAGCACTCAGGTTGTCCGCCCGGGAATTGCTAAACGAAGTGGAACAGAGCGAGCGCGAAGTGAAGCAGAAAATAACGAAAGAGCAGACCAAGAGCCGGAATACACTTGACGGGAAGCTGCCGCCGGATGTGAGACAGATGTTCGAGCGCTGGCGCAGGGAATAGAACTGTTTTACACAATAGGGACGAAAGGTCGGCTCATTTGGAGAATGAAAACGGTATATGAATCTACGAAAAAGTTTACATTAAATGTTATTATCGGTCTATTTTAGGTAGAACGTGGTTGACGGTCTAGTAGACATCATATATACTTGTCATATATTTCAAGCGAGTGACGGGCTACCGTGCGTTCCGGGCCGGAGGGATTCTATTGAGTGTGGACCTCAAGGAAGTCATGTTGTCAGGGTATGATGTGATAAGCGATGAAGACATTGTCGAGGCGGTCCGCGAGGGTGATAGCGGGGCGCTGGAGTATTTGATCAATAAATACCGGAATTTTGTACGTGCTAAAGCCCGCTCCTATTTTCTGATTGGTGCTGACCGGGAAGATATTGTCCAGGAAGGCATGATCGGGCTGTACAAGGCAATTCGTGATTTTAAAGGGGATAAGCTGTCTTCGTTCAAGGCCTTTGCCGAGCTCTGCATTACTAGACAGATCATTACGGCAATTAAGACCGCTACGAGACAGAAGCATATTCCGCTCAATTCGTATGTCTCATTGGACAAGCCGATTTATGATGAGGATTCGGACCGTACACTGTTGGATGTCATTTGTGGCACTGCGGTAAGCGATCCGGAGGAACTGATTATTAATCAAGAGGAATTTGTCGGCCTGGAAGACAAGATGTCAGAAATCTTAAGCGATCTGGAACGGAAAGTCCTGATGCTCTATTTGGACGGTCGGTCCTATCAAGAGATTGCGGTAGATTTAAGGCGTCATGTAAAATCGATTGACAATGCACTCCAGCGGGTAAAGCGCAAGCTTGAACGTTATCTGGAAGTCAGGGATAATTAATAGCAAGTGTCGGATAAGAAGCAGAAGGCTCAATCAGAGCCTTTTTTTAATTGCCTGATCGTTTTTTGAATCAGGATGGCCGGCGAAGGATCTCCGTATACTTTGTCGCCATTATTTTTAGTTGGCAGACAGGATAGGACGATAATCAAGGATGTCCATTTTCGCAAAAGCAAAATGTGTAATATTTGGTGTTTCATCTGTTGGAAGATTGAACATACTGGATATAGACTAAATGCTATGCAGGATGGACAAAGACTGTGAAACGCCACAGTTTTTTACAGCGAGGTGTTTACAATATTCCGGGGACGAATCCCCTGGTCTAGCTGGCAATGGCATTTATTGCAGCCCACAATCAGAGAGAAAAAGGCTTGAAATGGCGCTACCCTTGTGATAAAGTGTTTTAGGTAGGCCTAAATTCGCGTGTTTTATGAATGGATCGTTGTTACAGTTTTTGGAACAACGGTTTTATTCATCTCGCAGAAATAACCGAGTTTCGATGAGAACAAGGTTGTTTCTACTAGGATCAATATCGATTCTTCTGACAAAGAAGGACGTCTTCGGGAGGTGCACATCATGCGGGTAATTATCACTTTGGCTTGTACAAGCTGCAAACAAAGAAACTACACAACCACCAAAAACAAGCGAAATCACCCCGACCGCATGGAGATGAAGAAATTTTGCAAGTTCTGTAACGAGCAAACTCCTCATCGCGAAACCAGATAGTTTTCTTTTGGAGGTGTAGTCGGCGTGAAACGTGGTTTCAAGTCTCTGTTTTCCTTTTTCTCTGAAAGCTGGGCGGAACTTAAAAAAGTTCGCTGGCCCAATCGTAAAGAACTGACGAACTATACTTTAATTGTTCTCGGCACCATAGTGTTTGTCACGATTTATTTTTGGGTTGTAGACATCGGTATTTCCGCTGTGATCGAAGCGATAATTTAGAAGGGTCCCAGGTGGCTTGATATGGAAAAAAGATGGTACGTAGTTCATACCTACTCTGGGTATGAGAATAAAGTCAAAGCCAATTTGGAAAAACGTGTCGAGTCCATGGGCATGGAGGACAAAATATTCCGCGTTCTTGTTCCGATGGAAGAAGAAATCGTAAACAAAGACGGCAAGAAAAAAACCGTCATGCGTAAAGTTTACCCGGGATATGTCTTGGTCGAAATGATTCAGACCGATGATTCTTGGTATGTTGTCCGCAATACACCAGGAGTGACCGGTTTTGTTGGTTCGACAGGGTCCGGTTCTAAACCGACGCCTTTGCTTCCAGAAGAAGTAGAACAGATTCTGAAGCATATGGGCATGGAAGAGCCGAAACCGAAGATCGAATTCGACATCAAGGAATCCGTTCGTATCAAGGTTGGTCCTTTTGCGAATTTTGTGGGCTCCGTGGAAGAGATTTTGGCTGAAAAGAGCAAGTTGAAAGTTCACGTCAACATGTTTGGACGGGAAACCCCGCTGGAGTTGGATTATACTCAAGTGGAGAAGATTTAATTCTTCAGGTTTCTTGTGGGAGGTCGTGTCAAAGCGTCCGCTACCACTATTGATGCAAGGAGGTGTCAACTATGGCTAAGAAAGTTATCAAGATTGTGAAACTGCAGATTCCTGCAGGTAAAGCGAATCCGGCTCCTCCAGTAGGTCCTGCATTGGGTCAAGCGGGTGTCAACATCATGGCATTCTGTAAAGAATTCAACGCACGTACTGCTGATCAAGCTGGTCTGATCATTCCGGTTGAAATTTCGGTGTTTGAAGATCGTTCCTTTACATTCATCACTAAAACTCCACCGGCTGCTGTTCTGCTTCGCGTGGCTGCTAAGATCGAAAAAGGATCCGGCGAGCCTAACAAGAAGAAAGTGGCTACTGTTAAGCGTGACGCTGTTCGTCAAATCGCTGAAACAAAAATGCCTGACCTGAACGCTGCATCTGTTGAAGCTGCAATGAAGATGGTAGAAGGTACTGCCCGTAGTATGGGTATCACAATCGAAGACTAATTGTCTCTCGATTGAAACCGAACGAGGTTCGGATCATGTGGGAGGAATTTCCGCTAACACCACAAAGGAGGAAAACAAACATGGCTAAACACGGTAAGAAATACGTTGAAGCTGCGAAGCTGATTGACAGCGAAGCAACTTACGAGCCTTTGGAAGCTGTAGAGCTTGTGAAGAAGGCTGCAACTGCCAAATTCGACGAAACTGTTGAAGCGGCTGTACGTTTGGGTGTAGACCCACGTAAACAAGACCAGGCTGTTCGTGGTGTTGTTGTCTTGCCTCACGGCACAGGTAAAACACAACGCGTTCTGGTATTTGCAAAAGGTGAAAAAGCGAAAGAGGCAGAAGCAGCTGGCGCTGATTTTGTTGGCGATCAAGACATGATCAACAAAATTCAACAAGGCTGGTTCGAGTTTGATGTCTGCGTAGCTACACCTGATATGATGAGTGAAGTCGGTAAACTTGGCCGTCTGCTCGGTGGTAAAGGCCTGATGCCTAACCCTAAAGCTGGTACGGTTACATTCGATGTTGCTAAGGCTGTTCAAGAAATCAAAGCCGGTAAAATCGAGTACCGTCTGGACAAAGCAGGTCAAATTCACGCGCCAATCGGTAAAGTGTCTTTCGATGCAGCTCAATTGAATGAGAACCTTAAAGCTCTCATCGATGCATTGAATCGTGCGAAACCAGCTGCTGCTAAAGGTGTTTACCTGAAAGGTATCGCTGTTTCCTCGACTATGGGACCAAGCGCTCGCGTGAACACAACCGTTTACAGATAATATTACCATTGACTTTGGTCAATGAAGTTTGATATTATGTAACAGTTGTGAGTCTTCGAGACTGACCCTTAAAGTTGAATATGCTTACCGTAGACAGTAGGTGCCCTAAGCAGGCTTAATTTCCTACCGAGGTGTTATGATAGAACGTCAACAATTTGTCCGGTTACACCGGCCAAATGATGATTCATCAGGCCTTCGTGATTCTACGGAGGCTTTTTTAGTGCCCGTAGGAAGAGCGGAGAGCCTGGTGCTCTTACGCTACTAATACAACCAGGAGGTGTAATCATTGGCAAACGCAAAAGTGATCCAAGCGAAACAAGAAGCGGTTGATGTCGTTGCTGCTAAACTGCGCGAAAGCGTATCGACAGTAGTTGCTGACTATCGCGGACTGAACGTTGCGCAAGTAACTGAACTTCGTAAACAGCTTCGTGAAGCTGGCGTCGAGTTCCAAGTACTGAAAAACACACTGCTTCGCCGTGCAACTGCGGCAGCAGAGCTGTCTGATCTGGACGAAGTCCTGACTGGTCCAACAGCTGTTGCATTTGGTACTAATGACGCTGTCGCTCCAGCAAAAATCCTTAACGATTTTGCTAAGAAAAACGACGCGTTGAAATTGAAAGGCGGCGTAGTAGAAGGCCGTGTAATCGGAGAGAGCGAAATCAAAGCTCTGGCAGAACTTCCGTCCCGCGAAGGTCTCCTCTCCATGCTCCTCAGCGTGCTTCAAGCTCCAGTGCGCAACTTCGCGCTTGCAGTTAAAGCTGTTGCTGAGAAGGAAGAACAAGGCGCATAAGCTTTGTCTTGCTGAAGCTGTGTAACAACAACTATAAAATCTTAATAATAAATGGAGGTTCAACTTAAATGAGCAAAGAGCAAATCTTGGAAGCAATTAAAGGTATGTCTGTTCTGGAACTGAACGATCTTGTAAAAGCAATCGAAGAAGAATTTGGTGTAACTGCTGCAGCTCCAGTAGCTGTTGTAGGTGGCGCTGGTGCAGCTGAAGCTGCTGAGCAATCCGAATTTGACGTAATCCTGACTAGCGCAGGCGCGTCCAAAATCAACGTAATCAAAGTGGTTCGCGAAATCACAGGTCTTGGCTTGAAAGAAGCAAAAGAACTGGTTGACAACGCTCCAAAACCATTGAAAGAAAAAGTAGCTAAAGAAGAAGCAGAAGCTGTTAAAGCTAAATTGGAAGAAGCAGGCGCATCCGTAGAAGTTAAGTAATTAGCTTCTTGAGATTCACGTCAGCAAGAATCAAACCCCTTGAATATTTGTTCAAGGGGTTTGTTATTGTGGCGGGGAGACCACAAGGTACTGATTCTCCGCAACTAAGGTTATACTGAAATAAGAGCGCTTAAGAGTGAAATATCTTAGGCGGGTAGACTTTGATTCAAGACGGAGGAAATGATGCCGAATCAACATTATTACTCGAATCAGCCGGAAATTGCTCATGACCGTAAGGAGTTAAAGACGGAGCTTCGGGGGCAGACTTTCAACTTTATCAGTGACGCGGGCGTATTCTCTAAGAGTGGCGTGGATTATGGCAGCAAGGTATTAATAGAGGCTATGGATTTTAACCAGCACGCCCAAGTGTTGGATGTAGGCTGTGGATATGGTCCGATCGGTCTGTCGGCGGCAAGAATGGCTGCGCAAGGACATGTGACGTTGATCGACATCAATAGCCGCGCTGTCGAATTAGCCAAGGAGAATGCGAAACGTAATGGTATATCCAATGTGACCATCTTGGAGAGCGATTTGTTTGCCGCGGTTCAGGATCAGCAATTTGACGTGGTTCTAACCAATCCGCCGATTCGTGCCGGGAAAGAGACGGTACATGCTATATTCGAAGAATCGTGGAAGCATTTGCGTGAGAATGGGCAACTGTGGGTTGTGATTCAGAAGAAGCAAGGCGCACCTTCAGCGAAAGCGAAACTGGAGAGTTTATTTCATCAGGTTGAGGAAGTAACGAAGGATAAAGGATACCGGATATTCAAAGCGACTAAATCTTCTTAAAATAGTTCGACTAGGCTGTTGACTTGGGTATGCTGGTATGGTATTATTATAAAATGTCAGTATTAGGATGGTCTCTTTGTCTTTAGTTGGCTGAAATGTCAAGACTTAATGTGTGGAAAGATGCATAAAGTCGATCATATTGACGTATAATATGTACATTTTGGGCAAATCTACAGGATATGAGATGATTATCATAACCATGGATAAGCTGCTCTTTTTTCGAAAAGGTATTCGATAAGGGCTTTTCTCTATTTATGGGAGTGTCCTCTGTATGTTCCATTATAGTGTTACAAACAGAGGTTCGCAATGAAATTTTTAAAGTGAGTAGACATGAGGGGTGAGTTTAAGTTGGCAGGACATCTTGTTCAATATGGTCGACGCACTCGGCGAAGTTATGCTCGTATTAACGAGGTACTCGAAGTTCCGAACCTGATTGAAATCCAACAAAAATCTTATGAATGGTTTTTGGAGGAAGGACTCCGCGAAATGTTCCAGGACATCTCGCCGATTCAGGATTTCACAGGTAATTTGGTACTAGAGTTCATTGACTACAGCCTTGGAGAACCGAAATACACCGTCGATGACGCGAAAGAACGCGACGTTACTTATGCGGCGCCGCTCCGCGTGAAAGTCCGGCTCATTAACAAGGAGACCGGAGAGGTCAAGGAGCAGGAAGTGTTCATGGGAGACTTCCCGTTAATGACGGAAACCGGAACATTCATTATCAATGGTGCCGAACGGGTTATTGTCAGCCAGTTGGTTCGCTCTCCCAGCGTCTATTTCAGCACAAAAGTGGATAAAAACGGTAAGACGACGTACACTGCAACAGTTATCCCTAACCGCGGCGCTTGGCTTGAACTGGAGATGGACGCGAAGGACATTATCTATGTCCGGATCGACCGTACCCGTAAAATCCCTGTAACGGTACTTTTACGTGCACTTGGTTTTGGTACAGATGCCGAGATTTTGGATCTTCTGGGCAATGATGAATATATTCAAAATACGCTGGATAAAGACAACACCGACTCCACGGAAAAAGCGCTCATCGAAATCTATGAACGTCTTCGTCCGGGTGAGCCGCCAACACTAGAGAATGCGAAGAGCCTTCTTGTTGCCCGTTTCTTCGATCCGAAGCGTTATGATTTGGCTAACGTTGGTCGCTACAAGATCAACAAGAAGCTTCATATTAAGAACCGTCTCTTTAATCAACGTTTGGCAGAGAGTTTGATAGACATCGATACGGGTGAGATCATTGCAGAAGCTGGTCAAACCGTAGACCGTCGTCTTTTGGACGAGATCATGCCTTACCTTGAGAAGAGCGTAGGCTTTAAGAATTATCATGTTACCGGCGGTGTGATGGACAGCGAGGATATCCCGCTGCAAACGATCGATGTATTCTCTCCAATCGAGGATGCAAAAGTCGTGAAGGTCATCGCGAACGCAAACATTGATAAATCTGTGAAGCACATTACGCAGGCGGATATCATTTCTTCCATCAGCTACTTCATCAACTTGCTGCATGGAATCGGCAATACGGATGATATCGATCACCTGGGTAACCGTCGTCTGCGTTCTGTAGGCGAATTGCTTCAAAATCAGTTCCGTATCGGTTTGTCCCGGATGGAACGTGTCGTTCGTGAAAGAATGTCGATTCAGGATGCTAATGTGATTACGCCGCAGGCGCTCATCAACATACGTCCGGTTATCGCATCGATTAAAGAGTTCTTCGGCAGCTCCCAGCTGTCCCAGTTCATGGATCAGACCAACCCGCTTGCGGAACTGACGCATAAACGTCGTCTGTCTGCTCTCGGACCCGGCGGTTTGACGCGTGAGCGTGCGGGCTTTGAAGTGCGGGACGTTCACCACAGTCACTATGGCCGTATGTGTCCGATCGAGACGCCGGAGGGACCGAACATCGGTCTGATCAACTCCTTGTCGACGTTTGCGCGCATCAACGAATATGGCTTCATTGAAGCTCCGTATCGTTGGGTGGATCCGAAGACCGGTAAAGTAACGGACCAAATCGATTACCTGACTGCAGACGAAGAGGATAACTATATCGTTGCCCAGGCGAACGCCGAGCTTAACGAAGATGGTACCTTCACTGACGAAATGGTTATCGTCCGTTATAACAAGCAATCCGATAACATCCTTCCTATGCCGAGCGACCGTGTAGACTACATGGACGTTTCGCCGAAGCAGGTAGTGTCGGTAGCGACGGCGCTCATTCCGTTCCTTGAGAACGATGACTCCAACCGCGCGCTGATGGGATCCAACATGCAGCGGCAGGCTGTTCCACTTCTTATTCCTAAAGCTCCGCTGGTCGGAACTGGAATGGAACACAAGTCTGCAAAAGACTCCGGTGTATGTATTGTGTCCAAACATGACGGGATTATTGAACGTTCATCCGCTAATGAAATCTGGGTCCGCCGTGTGGAAAATGTCGACGGACAAGAAGTCAAAGGCGATCTTATTAAACATAAATTACACAAATTTATGCGTTCGAACCAAGGAACATGCATTAATCAGCGTCCAATCGTTAAACGCGGCGATGTCATCAAAAAAGGTGATATTCTCGCAGACGGTCCATCCACGGAGATGGGCGAATTGGCACTGGGCCGCAACGTCGTTGTGGCGTTCATGACTTGGGAAGGTTACAACTACGAGGATGCGATTCTTCTCTCCGAGAAACTGGTCAAAGAGGACGTGTACACTTCGATTCATATCGAGGAGTACGAATCCGAAGCTCGTGACACGAAGCTCGGACCAGAAGAAATTACGCGTGATATTCCTAACGTAGGGGAAGAAGCACTGAAGAACCTTGACGAGCGCGGAATTATCCGCATCGGTGCCGAAATCAGCGCCGGAGACATCCTCGTGGGTAAGGTAACGCCTAAGGGTGTAACCGAACTGACGGCGGAAGAGCGTCTCCTGCATGCGATCTTTGGTGAGAAGGCTCGCGAAGTGCGCGATACCTCGCTGCGCGTTCCTCACGGTAGTGACGGGATCATTGTGGATGTGAAGGTGTTTACACGTGAGAACGGTGACGAATTGCCACCGGGCGTTAACCAACTGGTTCGCGTTTACATCGCACAGAAACGTAAAATCTCCGAAGGTGACAAAATGGCCGGACGTCACGGTAACAAAGGTGTCGTTGCCCGTATTTTGCCTGAAGAAGATATGCCGTTCCTGCCAGATGGCACACCGGTTCAAGTTGTGTTGAACCCTCTAGGGGTTCCATCACGGATGAACATCGGTCAGGTGCTCGAGGTTCACTTGGGTATGGCTGCGCTCCAGCTCGGCATTCACGTGGCTTCACCGGTATTTGACGGCGCAAGCGAGTATGACGTGTTTGATACGATGGAAGAAGCAGGCATGCAGCGCAATGGTAAGACCGTATTGTACGACGGACGGACGGGTGAACGTTTTGAACGTGAAGTTACCGTCGGCGTCATGCATATGATCAAACTCGCGCACATGGTTGATGATAAAATTCACGCCCGTTCTACGGGACCATACTCACTCGTTACGCAGCAGCCGCTGGGTGGTAAAGCTCAGTTCGGTGGACAGCGCTTCGGTGAGATGGAAGTATGGGCACTTGAAGCTTATGGTGCTGCCTATACGCTGCAAGAAATTCTTACCGTCAAGTCGGATGACGTGGTCGGCCGGGTGAAAACCTACGAATCCATCGTCAAGGGCGAGAACGTTCCGGAACCGGGTGTTCCTGAATCGTTCAAGGTATTGATTAAAGAGCTTCAGTCTCTCGGTATGGATGTCAAAATCCTGAGCGAGAATGAAGAGGAAATCGAGATGAAAGAACTCGATGACGAAGACGATGCTCAAGGTGATAAACTGAGCCTTAACTTGGAAGGCACTGAAGTCGGAGTGGAATAACGGTCAATCATTCACCCCCGTCGGCTTATAGGTCGGCGGTGGTGTTATGGTCGTATAGCACATAAATAGGACTAGGTTGAGGAGGGTTGCTCCTTGTTGGACGTTAACAATTTTGAGTACATGAAAATCGGTCTTGCTTCACCGGAAAAAATTCGCTCTTGGTCTCGCGGAGAGGTAAAGAAGCCGGAAACGATTAACTACCGTACATTGAAGCCGGAGAAAGAAGGCCTGTTCTGTGAGCGGATTTTCGGTCCGCAGAAGGACTGGGAATGTCATTGCGGTAAGTATAAGCGTGTCCGTTATAAGGGAGTAGTCTGCGATCGCTGTGGCGTTGAAGTAACACGCGCTAAAGTCCGTCGTGAACGGATGGGCCATATCGAGCTTGCGGCTCCTGTATCGCATATTTGGTATTTCAAAGGGATTCCAAGCCGTATGGGTCTGGCTCTGGATATGTCCCCAAGATCTCTTGAGGAGATCATTTACTTCGCATCTTATGTTGTAACCGATCCAGGAGATACACCGCTGGAGAAGAAGCAGCTGTTGTCCGAGAAGGAATACCGCAGCTACCGTGAAAAGTACGGCTACGGATTCCAAGCAGGCATGGGTGCTGAAGCCGTTAAGAAGCTTCTTCAAGACATCGATGTTGACAAAGAGCTTGAGTTCCTTAAAGAAGAACTGCGCACTGCACAGGGTCAACGCCGCAACCGGGCCATCAAACGCCTGGAAGTGATTGAGGCGTTCCGTAACTCCGGCAACAATCCGGAGTGGATGATCATGGATGTGCTGCCAGTCATTCCACCGGAGCTTCGTCCGATGGTTCAACTTGATGGTGGACGCTTTGCGACCTCCGACTTGAACGATCTGTACCGTCGCGTTATTAACCGGAACAACCGTCTGAAAAGATTGCTGGATCTCGGTGCGCCGGATATTATCGTACAGAACGAGAAGCGCATGCTGCAGGAAGCTGTCGATGCACTGATCGATAACGGCCGTCGCGGTCGTCCGGTCACAGGTCCTGGTAACCGTCCGCTTAAATCCCTCAGCCACATGCTGAAAGGTAAACAAGGACGTTTCCGTCAGAACTTGCTCGGTAAACGGGTTGATTATTCTGGTCGTTCCGTTATCGTTGTAGGTCCTTACCTGAAAATGTACCAATGCGGTCTGCCTAAGAAAATGGCGCTTGAGCTCTTCAAGCCGTTCGTTATGAAAGAATTGGTCAACAAAGGCCTTGCACATAATATCAAGAGTGCGAAGCGCAAAGTAGAACGTGTAAGTCCAGAAGTATGGGATGTGCTCGAAGAGGTTATTAAAGAGCATCCGGTTCTTCTGAACCGTGCACCGACGCTTCACAGACTCGGTATCCAAGCATTTGAACCGATTCTGGTTGAGGGCCATGCGATCCGTCTTCATCCGCTCGTATGTACAGCATATAACGCTGACTTTGACGGTGACCAAATGGCGGTTCACGTTCCTTTGTCTGCCGAAGCTCAAGCTGAAGCGCGTCTTTTGATGCTGGCATCGGGTAACATTCTGAACCCGAAAGACGGTAAGCCAGTTGTTACGCCTTCTCAGGATATGGTACTGGGTTCCTTCTATCTCACGATGGATAACAAGGAAGAGAAAGGTACCGGCATGATTCTGGGCAGCGTGAACGAAGCGGTTTCCGCTTATCAGCGTGAAGCAGCTGGTCTGCATGCACGCGTAGCGATTCCGGTTAAAGCCCTGGGCAAAACATGCTTTACGGAAAAACAGCAGAATGCGATGTTGGTTACGACGATCGGCCGGATTATCTTTAACGAGATTTTCCCTGCCAGCTTCCCTTATATCAATGAAGCGACTCGTACGAACCTGCTGCAAGGTACGCCTGAGAAGTATTTCGTATATGAGAAGGGTGCAGATATTCAAAAAGTGATCCAAGAACTGCCAATCAGCGGTGCTGTTGGTAAGGAATATCTGGGTTCCATCATTGCACGCTGCTTTGAAACGTACCATACAACCGAAACCTCTGTGATTTTGGATAAAATCAAGCAGATCGGTTTCACATACTCTACTCGTGCTGGCGTAACCGTTGCGGTATCCGACGTTATCGTACCTGACGAGAAGAATGAAATTCTGAAAGAGTCCGACGAGAAGGTTAAAGTGGTAACGAACCAATATCGCCGCGGCTTGATTACGAATGAAGAACGTTATGACCGTGTTATCGATATCTGGTCCAAGACCAAAGACGATATTACGGATGTACTCATGAAATCGATGGACCGCTTTAACTCCATCATGCTCATGGTGGATTCCAAAGCGCGGGGTAACAAATCGCAGATCACTCAGCTCGGTGGTATGCGGGGTCTGATGGCGAACCCGTCGGGTCGTATCATCGAACTCCCAATCAAATCGAACTTCCGTGAAGGACTGACGGTACTCGAGTACTTCCTGTCCACGCACGGTGCGCGTAAAGGCCTTGCCGATACAGCGCTTCGTACCGCTGACTCCGGTTACTTGACTCGTCGACTTGTTGACGTGGCCCAGGATGTTATCGTTCGCGAAGATGAGTGCAGCACGGATAAAGGCTTTACTGTTAGCCGTATTCAGGACGGTAAAGAGGTTATCGAGGATCTCTATGACCGTATCGAGGGACGTTATGCCTTTGAAACCGTTCGTCATCCGGAAACGAAAGAGATCATCGTGAATCGCAACGAATTGATTGATTCCGACAAAGCTGAGGAAATCGTAGCAGCTGGTGTTGAGAAGCTGCAAATTCGTTCCATCTTGAGCTGCCGTGCACGTTATGGCGTCTGCAAAAAATGTTATGGTCGTAACCTGGCTACTGGTAAGCATGTTGAGATTGGTGAAGCGGTTGGTATTATCGCAGCTCAATCTATCGGCGAACCGGGAACACAGCTCACGATGCGTACGTTCCACACAGGCGGCGTTGCCGGTGATGATATTACACAAGGTCTTCCGCGTATCCAGGAGCTCTTTGAAGCCCGTAATCCTAAAGGTCAAGCGACCATTAGTGAGATTGATGGTGTGGTTAAAGAAATCCGCGAAACGAAGGACCGTCGTGAAATCGAAATTCAAGGTGAAGCTGAAACTAAGGTTTACGCAGTTACCTACGGTTCCCGTCTGCGCGTAAGCGAAGGCAAGCACATTGAAGCCGGGGATGAACTGACCGATGGTTCCATTGATCCGAAGGAAATGCTTCGCATCAAAGGTATCCGTGGTGTGCAGAACTACATCCTTCAGGAAGTACAACGCGTATACCGTAACCAAGGCGTAGAAATTAACGATAAGCACGTTGAAGTTATGATCAGACAGATGTTGCGTAAATTCCGTATTGTTGATGCGGGAGATACGAACCTGTTGCCAGGCTCCTTCGTGGATATGCATGAATACGAGACAGCCAATAAAGACGCTATTCTCTCCGGGAAGGAACCAGCGGTTGCCAAACCGGTTCTTCTCGGGATTACAAAAGCATCTCTCGAAACCGATTCGTTCTTGTCAGCGGCCTCCTTCCAGGAGACAACTCGCGTGTTGACTGACGCTGCAATCAAAGGTAAAGTCGATCAACTGCTTGGTCTGAAAGAGAATGTTATCATTGGTAAACTGATCCCTGCGGGAACGGGTATGAACCGTTATCGCAGCGTGAAGTTCGCGGGACAAAACGATGTGAATGACGAAAGTCAGGAACTCGAAACAGCTTCTATAGATTAAGAGACAGTCAGGTGACGGGGAGATTTTCGCGTCGTAAGATGCTGAATTTCTCCGTCCCAATGTTTCTTTTTCCTGATTTAATAGCTTGACATCGCTTAGGGCAGATGCTAATATAGCAAAGGTGCGTGAATAGTTTCTTTGTTCCCTGTTCTTTTGGAGGAATGACTTGTGTCTAATGATAAGGGATTACAGGATGCACACATCAAGATTGGCACCAAACAAACGATGAAGGCCGTTGAATCCGGTTTGGCTGCAGAGGTTTATGTGGCTGAAGATTGCGACCAGCGTTTGATTTCAAAAGTCGTATCCGAGTGTGATAAGAATGGTGTGCATATCAACTATGTACCCACGATGATAGAGCTTGGAGAAGCATGCGGTATTGAAGTTGGTGCAGCTATGGTAGCTGTCTTGAAATCATGATTTGAGAAATCGTTTTTGTTGGAGAAGGCGTTACTTCTCTCGGCAAAAACTTTTCATTTGTCCTTTTATGAACCGCCTGGGTCTGTGGACTTAAACGGGGTTGTAATTAGGATGATAAATACGGGAAGGGGGTGGCTAGCATGCCAACAATTAACCAACTGGTTCGCAAGGGCCGTCAAGCTAAAGTTTACAAATCGAAATCTCCAGCTCTTCAAAAAGGTTTTAACGCTTTGAAACGTGAGGAGACCGACTTGAGCGCTCCGCAAAAACGCGGTGTATGCACTCGTGTAGGCACAATGACGCCGAAAAAACCGAACTCCGCACTTCGTAAATATGCTCGTGTTCGCTTGACGAACCGCATTGAGGTGACGGCTTACATTCCGGGTATCGGACATAACTTGCAAGAGCACAGTGTTGTATTGGTTCGCGGTGGACGGGTAAAAGACCTTCCGGGTGTACGTTACCATATCGTTCGCGGCGCACTTGATACCGCTGGTGTAAACAACCGGATGCAAGCTCGTTCCAAATACGGCACGAAGCGTCCTAAAGCAAAAAGCTAATTGATGCTCATGTTTTCGTAACATGACTCATGACTGAAGAAAGGGGGATATCCATGCCACGCAAAGGTCCAGTAACTAAAAGAGACGTGCTGCCAGATCCAGTGTATAACAGCAAGCTGGTAACTCGTCTGATCAACCGCATCATGTTGGATGGTAAAAGAGGTGTTGCTCAAAGCATCCTTTACAATTCGTTCAACATCATCAAGGAACGTACTGGTAATGATCCGATGGAAGTGTTTGAAGCAGCTATCAAGAACATCATGCCAGTATTGGAAGTTAAAGCTCGTCGTGTCGGTGGTGCTAACTACCAGGTTCCAATCGAAGTTAAACCAGAGAGACGTACATCCCTTGGATTACGTTGGCTCGTAAACTACTCCCGCAACCGCGGCGAGAAAACCATGGAAGAGCGTTTGGCGGCTGAGATCATCGATGCTTCCAACAACACAGGCGCTTCCGTTAAGAAACGCGAAGATACACACAAAATGGCTGAAGCGAACAAAGCGTTTGCTCACTACCGTTGGTAGGATTCAGCAACTAATTTTACACTTTAATTTTGAAGGGAGACTATTCGCATGGCGACAAGAGAGTTCTCCTTGAAAAATACACGTAATATCGGGATCATGGCGCATATTGATGCTGGTAAAACGACCACAACAGAGCGGATTTTGTTCTACACAGGCCGTACTCATAAAATCGGTGAAACCCATGAGGGTTCCGCTACTATGGACTGGATGGAGCAAGAGCAGGAGCGCGGAATTACCATTACTTCCGCCGCGACTACCGCTTCTTGGAAGGGTCACCGCGTTAATATTATCGACACCCCGGGGCACGTTGACTTCACAGTAGAAGTTGAACGTTCCCTTCGTGTATTGGATGGGGCAGTAGGTGTATTCAGTGCGAAAGAGGGCGTAGAACCTCAGTCGGAGACGGTTTGGAGACAAGCAGACCGTTACGGTGTACCGCGGATCGCATACGTAAACAAAATGGATATTATCGGTGCCGACTACTTGAACGTAGTTAAAGATATGAGAGAACGTCTGCAAGCGAACGCGGTAGCGATTCAGCTTCCGATTGGTGCAGAGAATGATTTCATTGGCATCATCGATGTTATCGAGGAAAAAGCCTTTATGTATAAGGATGACCTTGGTCAAAACATCGAAGAAACCGAAATTCCAGCAGAATTCAAGGATCAAGTGGAAGAGCTTCGCAACGAGCTTGTTGAGAAGGTAGCAGAACTTGACGAAGACTTGACAATGAAATATCTTGAAGGTGAAGAAATCACCATAGCTGAGTTGAAAGCTGCTCTGCGTAAAGGTGTTGTCGAAGTTAAGATCTTCCCAGTTATCTGTGGATCCTCTTACCGTAACAAAGGCGTTCAGTTGATGCTTGATGCTGTAATCGATTATTTGCCGGCTCCAACTGATGTTCCGGACATCAAGGGTACCCATGAAGATGGAACTGAAGCTATCCGGCATTCTTCCGATGAAGAGCCATTCTCGGCTTTGGCATTCAAAATCGCTACGGACCCTTATGTTGGTAAGCTGACATTCTTCCGCGTATATTCGGGTGTACTGCAATCCGGCTCTTACGTACTGAATGCAACTAAAGGCAAACGTGAGCGCATTGGTCGTATCCTTCAAATGCATGCGAACAGCCGTCAAGAAATTTCCGAAGTATTCGCCGGAGATATCGCAGCTGCCGTAGGTTTGAAAGATACGGGTACAGGTGATACACTATGTGATGAGAAGGACCCGGTTATCTTGGAGTCCATGAACTTCCCTGATCCGGTTATCGAAATCGCAGTTGAGCCTAAAACAAAAGCTGACCAAGATAAATTGGGTGTAGCTCTCGGTAAGTTGACTGAAGAGGATCCAACTCTTCGTGCACATACTGATGAAGAAACAGGCCAAACGATCCTGGCAGGTATGGGTGAGCTTCACTTGGACATTATCATCGACCGTATGCGTCGTGAGTTCAAAGTAGAAACCAACGTGGGTAAACCACAGGTAGCTTACCGCGAAACATTCCGTCAACCAGCTCGCGTTGAAGGTAAATTCGTTCGTCAGTCCGGTGGTCGTGGTCAATACGGTCACGTATGGGTTGAGTTCGAACCTCTGGAAGCAGGTAGCGGTAATCAATTCGAGAGCAAGGTTGTCGGTGGTTCTGTACCAAGAGAATACATTGGTCCAGCTCAACAAGGTATTGAAGAGCAAATGAAGAACGGTGTACTCGCCGGCTTCCCGCTTGTTGACGTTAAAGCAACCATCGTCGACGGTTCATACCATGATGTTGACTCCAATGAAATGGCGTTTAAAATCGCCGGTTCCATGGCTTTGAAAGCAGCTAAAGACAAGTGTAAGCCTGTCCTGCTCGAGCCTATTATGAAAGTTGAAGTTACCGTGCCTGAGGAATACATGGGCGACGTAATGGGTATGCTGAACTCCCGCCGTGGACGTATCGAAGGTATGGACTCCCGTGGTGGTACTCAAATTATCCGTGCGAAAGTACCTCTTTCCGAAATGTTCGGTTACTCCACTACCCTTCGCTCCGGTACACAAGGACGCGGTGTGTTCTCCATGGAAATCTCCCACTACGAAGAAGTTCCTAAGAATATCTCCGATGAAATTGTGTCCAAGATCAAAGGCGGAGAGTAATAACGTTTTACCTGCTGGATAGGAGGCGGGACCAACATCCCGTTAACTCCGCTTCCGGCCCAACATATATATCCCCTTAAGGAGGAATTGTTCAAATGGCAAAGGCTAAATACGAACGTACGAAACCCCATGTTAACATCGGTACTATCGGTCACGTTGACCATGGTAAAACAACTTTGACAGCTGCAATCACATCTGTATTGTCCAAAACTTACGGTGGTGCTGCAATGTCTTTCGATCAAATCGACAAAGCTCCAGAAGAGCGCGAACGCGGTATCACAATCTCTACTTCCCACGTAGAGTATGAAACTGACGCTCGTCACTATGCGCACGTTGACTGCCCAGGTCACGCTGACTATGTTAAAAACATGATCACTGGTGCAGCTCAAATGGACGGAGCAATCCTGGTTGTATCCGCAGCTGACGGCCCAATGCCGCAAACTCGCGAGCACATCCTGTTGTCCCGCCAAGTAGGCGTTCCTTACATCGTTGTATTCTTGAACAAATGCGACATGGTTGAAGACGAAGAGCTCTTGGAATTGGTTGAGATGGAAGTTCGCGACCTTCTGAACGAGTATGACTTCCCAGGCGACGACACTCCGATCACTCGTGGTTCCGCTCGTGAAGCTCTGCAAAACCCAGATGGCGAATGGGCACAAAAAATCGTTGAAATGTTCAAAACAATCGACGAGTACATCCCATTGCCTGAGCGCGACACTGACAAGCCTTTCTTGATGCCTGTCGAGGACGTATTCTCCATCACTGGTCGTGGTACCGTTGCTACAGGTCGTGTAGAGCGTGGTACGATCAAAGTTGGTGACGAGATCGAAATCGTTGGTATCGCTGAAGAAACTAAGAAATCCGTTGTTACGGGCGTTGAGATGTTCCGTAAATTGCTGGATTCCGCACAAGCTGGTGACAACATCGGTGCATTGCTTCGTGGTGTTGAGCGTACTCAAATCGAACGCGGTCAAGTACTTGCTAAGCCTGCTTCCGTTAAACCACACACGGAGTTCACAGCTCAAGTATACGTACTGAGCAAAGAAGAAGGCGGACGTCATAAGCCTTTCTTCACTGGCTACCGTCCACAGTTCTACTTCCGTACTACGGACGTAACTGGTGTGATCAACTTGCCAGAGGGTTCTGAAATGGTTATGCCTGGTGATAACATCACTGTAACGGTTAACCTGATCAACCCAATCGCGATTGAAGAAGGAACTAAGTTCTCCATTCGTGAAGGCGGCCGTACCGTAGGTGCTGGTTCCGTTGCTTCCATCATTAAATAATTAAGGCTTACGAATAGCCTTGAATATAGCAACAGTGTATTGTAACGAGCAACAATGTGATGTTCTGATAAAAGAGTCTGATCCTTTGGATCAGGCTCTTTTCTTTAGGGATCAGCCCCAATAATCTGATTACATTCTCTGATGGATATCAGTTATTTAATTCGAAACTTTCTATTATATAGAATAGAGAGTGCGTTACAATATGATATGCGAAAAGCGATGAAATCTATTAGCCAAGTTCTGCAACCTTCGGTTAAAGATGTAAATACATATTAATTATGAATTAGTGCTTGCAATACGCCTATCTTTTATATATAATAGTGAATGTTGTTCTGCGACGTTGCGATGATGTGAGAGGTTACCGACACACCCGGCCCCTTTGCCATGAGGTGGGTGGTTGGAAAATTTTCGCGGAGTATGTCCGATACCAAATTGGGCGATAGAAGGAGGGAATAAAATGGCAAAGCAAAAAATTCGTATTCGCTTGAAAGCATACGACCACAGAGTTCTTGATCAATCCGCTGAGAAAATTGTTGAGACAGCAAAACGTTCGGGTGCTGGTGTATCCGGTCCGATCCCGCTTCCAACTGAGAAACAAATAATTACCATTCTCCGTGCGGTGCACAAGTATAAGGATTCTCGGGAACAGTTCGAAATGCGTACACATAAACGCTTGATCGACATCGTGAACCCGACTCCACAAACTGTGGATGCCTTGATGCGCTTGGACCTGCCGTCCGGTGTAGATATCGAAATCAAACTGTAAGCATTGCATAATGAATTAGAGAAGAGAAAAGAGGTGTCAACATGAAAGGTATCTTAGGTAGAAAGCTCGGAATGACTCAAGTGTTTACCCCTGAGGGTGTTGTAATTCCTGTAACGGTTATCGAAGCAGGTCCTTGTGTTGTTCTTCAAAAGAAAGATCTGGAAAACGACGGATACGAAGCGATTCAAGTCGGTTTCTCTGATAAGAAAGAGAACAGATCTAACAAACCAGAAGCAGGCCATGCGAAAAAAGCAAACACTGCGCCTAAGCGCTACGTTCGCGAAATTCGCGGTGTTGACCTCGCGAGTGTCGAGGTTGGACAAGAGCTGAAGGCTGATGTCTTCGCAGAAGGCGAATTTGTTGACGTAACGGGTATTTCCAAAGGTAAAGGTTTCCAAGGTGTAATCAAACGTTGGGGCCAAAGCCGCGGACCAATGTCTCACGGTTCCCGTTATCACCGTAGACCAGGTTCCATGGGTTCGATCCAGGCAAACCGTGTTCCTAAAGGAAAACGCCTGCCAGGTCACATGGGCAATGAGACAGTTACGATTCAAAAGCTCGAAGTTGTCAAAGTCGACACAGAGCGTAACGTAATCCTTGTTAAAGGCTCCATTCCTGGACCTAAAAAAGGTTTCGTTCAAATCAAAGAAACGGTGAAGAAATAATCGCCTAAAGAAAGGAGGAACAAAGAATGCCTAAAGTAGCACTTTATAATGTCAGCGGTAGCCAAGTTGGCGAAGTAGAATTGAATGAAGCTGTGTTTGGCATCGAGCCGAACGTACACGTACTGCACAGTGCAGTGTTGTTGCAGCGCGCTTCCCTTCGTCGTGGTACCCACAAAGTAAAAGGACGTTCTGAAGTACGCGGCGGCGGACGTAAGCCTTGGAAACAAAAAGGTACTGGCCGTGCTCGTCAAGGTTCGATCCGTTCTCCACAATGGAAAGGCGGCGGTGTGGTATTTGGACCAACTCCGCGCAGCTACACGTTTAAACTTCCTAAGAAAGTTCGTCGTTTGGCTATCAAATCCGCATTGTCTTCCAAAGTGATTGACAACGCAATTATCGTATTGGATCAATTGACGCTGAATACGCCGAAAACGAAAGAGTTTGCTAACATCCTTAGCAACCTGAAAATAGGCCGTAAAGCTCTGATCGTTGCTCCAAGCTATGATGATAATGTAGCCCTTTCCGCACGTAATATTCCTGGTGTGAAATTCGTAGCGGCTGACGGCATTAATGTTCTTGACGTAATGTCGTACGATCAACTGATCATTACGAAGGAAGCAGTTCAGAAGGTAGAGGAGGTGCTCGCGTAATGAAAGACCCACGCGATATAATCAAGCGCCCGGTGATCACGGAACGTACGGCTGACTACATGGCAGAGCTGAAATATGCTTTTGAAGTGGATATCCGCGCTAACAAGACCGAGATCAAGCAAGCTGTCGAATCTATTTTTAAAGTTAAAGTATCGAACGTGAATACGATGCGTGTCCCTGCTAAACCAAAGCGTTATGGCCGTTATTCCGGTTACACAACCGAATGGAAAAAGGCGATCGTGACTTTGGCTCCAGACAGCAAACCGCTCGAGTTCTTTGAATCGGTTGAATAAGAATTTCTTAAGTAAGGAGGGAAAATTCAGTGCCTATTAAAAAGTATAAACCGACATCCCCGGCTCGACGCAACATGTCCGTGTCGACTTTCGAAGAAATCACCACGAATCAGCCGGAAAAATCGTTGCTGGCTCCGCTGAGCAAAACAGCTGGCCGTAACAACCAAGGTAAAATTACGGTTCGTCACCATGGCGGCGGACACAAGCGTAAATACCGTATCATCGACTTCAAACGGAATAAAGACGGCATTCCAGGTCGCGTTGCTACAATCGAATACGACCCGAACCGTACTTCCAACATCGCTCTGATTCACTATGTAGATGGTGAAAAGCGTTATATCATCGCTCCTAAAGGTCTGAAAGTTGGAGACCAAGTAGTATCTGGAGTAGGTGCTGACATCAAGATTGGTAACTCACTTCCACTGGAAAACATTCCAGTAGGTACCGTTATCCACAACATCGAATTGAAACCAGGTAAAGGCGGACAATTGGTTCGTGCTGCTGGTACAGAAGCTCAACTTCTCGGTAAAGAAGATAAGTACGTAACTGTTCGTCTTTCTTCCGGTGAAGTTCGCCGCATCCTGAAAGTTTGCCGTGCAACCATCGGTTCTGTGGGTAACCAAGACCATGAGTTGATCAAAATCGGTAAAGCTGGTCGTAGCCGCTGGCTTGGACAACGTCCTGAAGTACGTGGTGTGGTAATGAACCCTAACGATCACCCTCACGGTGGTGGTGAAGGCCGCGCTCCAATCGGACGTAAATCGCCTATGTCTCCATGGGGTAAACCAACCCTTGGTTACAAAACACGTAAAAAAGGTAAAGCTTCTGACAAATATATCGTTCGCCGCCGCACGAAGTAATGCGCGATTGTGCATAACTTCGTGACAGGCTCGAAGGTAACGAGACAATTTGGTGAAGGGAGGATTTCAATATGAGCCGTAGTTTGAAAAAAGGACCTTTTATTGACGGATATCTGCTCAAAAAAGTGGAGGACATGAACAGCGCAAGCAAAAAGGCTGTGATCAAAACCTGGTCCCGCCGCTCCACTATTTTCCCGCAATTTATCGGTCACACGTTCGGAGTATACGATGGCCGTAAACATGTACCTGTATATGTAACAGAGGACATGGTAGGACACAAGTTGGGTGAGTTCGCTCCAACTCGTACTTACAAAGGTCATGAAGATGATAAGAAAACAAGAAGATAATTAATGAAGCTCTTTGTTTGAGAGGAGGTTAAACATATGGAAGCAAAAGCACATGCTAGATCGATTCGTATTGCTCCTCGTAAAGCTCAACTCGTTGTTGACTTGATCCGCGGTAAGCAAGTGGGCGAAGCGATCGCAATTCTTCGTCACACTCCGAAAGCTGCATCTCCGGTTGTTGAGAAGCTTTTGAACTCGGCTATCGCAAACGCTGAGCATAACTACTCTTTGGATGTAACTAAATTGGTTGTGACGCAAGCTTATGTCAACCAGGGACCGACTATGAAACGTTTCCGCCCGCGTGCGATGGGACGTGCAAGCCGGATCAATAAACGCACCAGCCACATTACTTTGGTGGTAGCTGAAAAATAAGGAGGGAAAACGTGTGGGCCAAAAGGTAAATCCAGTAGGACTCCGTATCGGTATTATCCGTGATTGGGAATCCAAATGGTATGCAGGCAAAGACTTCGGTGATCTTTTGCTGGAAGACGTGAAAATCCGTGAATACCTGAAAAATAAATTGAAAGACTCCGCTGTATCTCGTATCGAAATCGAGAGAGCGGCTAATCGTGTGAACGTGACGATCCACACTGCGAAGCCTGGTATGGTTATCGGTAAAGGTGGTTCCGAAGTAGAAGTACTGCGCGGACAAGTGACTAAAATTGCCGGCGGTAAAAAAGTTCACATCAACATTTCTGAAATTAAAAACCCTGAGCTGGACGCTATTCTTGTTGCTGAAAGCATTGCACAACAGTTGGAACGTCGTGTGTCTTTCCGTCGTGCACTGAAACAAGCGATTCAAAGAACTATGCGCTCTGGAGCTAAAGGGATTAAAACATCGGTCAGCGGACGTCTTGGCGGAGCCGAGATTGCTCGTACGGAAGGCTACAGTGAAGGAACTGTTCCACTTCATACGCTTCGTGCAGACATCGACTATGGTACAGCAGAAGCGCATACGACTTACGGCCGTATCGGCGTGAAAGTATGGATCTATCGTGGAGAGGTTCTTCCTACGGCTAAGAAACAAGCTGCTCAGGAAGGAGGCAACTAATCATGTTGGTACCAAAACGTGTAAAACACCGCAAACAACAGCGCGGCCATATGAGAGGTCAAGCTAAAGGCGGTACTGAACTGAACTTCGGCGAATTCGGTCTGCAAGCTACAGAACCAGGCTGGATCACGAACCGTCAGATCGAAGCTGCTCGTATCGCGATGACTCGTTACATTCGTCGTGGCGGTAAAGTATGGATCAAGATTTTCCCAGATAAGCCGATTACTCAAAAGCCTCTCGAAGTGCGGATGGGTAGCGGTAAAGGTAACGTAGAGAAATGGGTTGCCGTTGTAAAACCAGGCAAGATCATGTTTGAACTTGGAGGCGTGTCCGAGGAAATCGCCCGCGAAGCGATGCGTCTCGCCGCTCACAAGCTGCCTGTTAAAACGAAGTTTGTGAAACGAGAAGAAGTGGGTGGTGAAGCAAATGAAAGCTAATGAACTGCGCAACTTAACCACTGCAGAAATCGAGCAAAAAATCGCCGGATTTAAAGAGGAACTCTTTAACCTCCGTTTTCAATTGGCCACAGGCCAGCTTGACAACCCGACTCGGATCCGTGACGTTCGCAAAGAAATAGCTCGTGCTAAAACCGTTATCCGTGAAAGAGAACTTGGGATTAGTTAATGAAACGGAACTCACTGTTCTGAATTCAGGAAGGAGGCTAACAAATGAGCGAAGAACGCAATGCTCGTAAAGTGCAAATTGGTAAAGTTGTCAGCGATAAAATGGATAAAACCATTGTTGTAGCTGTTGAAACTTATAAGAAGCATGACTTGTATCACAAACGCATTAAATACACGAAAAAATTTAAAGCGCATGATGAGAACAATCAAGCTCAAATCGGAGATACCGTTAAAATCATGGAAACTCGCCCTCTCTCCAAAGACAAGCGCTGGAGATTGGTAGAAGTGGTTGAAAAAGCGGTTATCATCTAAGATATGATCAGTTTTTGATGGAAGGAGGAAATTTAAATGATTCAACCATTTACACGTTTAGCTGTTGCTGACAACTCCGGTGCGAAGGAACTGATGTGTATCCGCGTATTGGGTGGTACTGGTCGTCGTACAGCTCAAATCGGTGATTTGATCGTATGTTCCGTCAAACAAGCAACACCAGGCGGCGTTGTCAAAAAGGGTGATGTAGTAAGAGCGGTAGTCGTTCGTACGAAGCGTTCTGTACGTCGTAAAGACGGATCCTACATCTCATTTGACGAGAATGCAGCTGTTGTTGTTAAAGACGACAGAAGCCCACGCGGAACTCGTATTTTCGGACCAGTTGCTCGCGAACTTCGCGAAAGAGACTACATGAAAATCGTTTCCTTGGCTCCGGAAGTAATCTAAATAACACCCCAAAAAGTGACGTAACTTTTCGGGAACCCGATAAATAGTTGAACTGGCTAGTCATAGGAGGTGTAACGAATGCCTAAAGTGAAAAAAGATCTGGAATCCCATAGCAACAAACTGCACGTGAAAAAGGATGATACTGTTATCGTCATCAGCGGTAAAGACAAAGGCAAAAAAGGCCGTGTCATCGCAGCGTACCCTCGTGAAAATCGTGTTTTGGTTGAAGGTGTGAACATGATCAAGAAGCACCAGAAGCCAAACCAAATGAACCCACAAGGCGGTATCATCGAGAAGGAAGCTCCGATCCATGTATCGAACGTTATGCACGTTGATCCGAAGAGCGGAAAAGTAACCCGTATCGGTTACAAAGTACTGGACAACGGTAAAAAAGTTCGCGTAGCAAAAAGATCCGGAGAAGTTATCGATAAATAAGACGGTTTAGAAAGGAGGTCCTTGAATCATGGCAGCAAGAATGAAAGAACGTTTTTTGAACGAAGTAACTCCTGCTCTGATGCAGAAGTTTAGCTATAAGACAGTAATGCAAGTACCAAAAATCGAGAAGGTTGTCGTCAACATGGGTGTAGGTGACGCTGTAGCTAACTCGAAGGTGCTTGATTCCGCTGTGAACGACATGCAGCTGATTGCTGGTCAAAAACCGGTTATCACCCGTGCGAAGAAATCCATCGCGGGATTCAAACTGCGTGAGAACATGCCTATCGGTGTGAAGGTAACACTGCGCGGTGAGCGTATGTACTACTTCCTCGACAAGCTGTTCAACGTTACACTTCCACGTGTACGTGACTTTCAAGGCGTGTCCACGAAAGCATTTGACGGACGCGGTAACTATACGCTCGGTCTGAAAGAGCAACTCATTTTCCCTGAAATTGAGTATGACAAAGTGGATAAAGTTCGCGGTATGGACATCGTTATCGTAACGACTGCTAAAACCGACGAAGAATCCCGTGAACTGCTTGCTCAACTGGGCATGCCTTTCGCGAAATAAGACGGTTGTCCTTTTCTCCGAAACTATTTAGGAGGTGTCAGGCTAAGTGGCAAAAACTTCGATGAAAGTTAAACAACAACGTACACCGAAATATAAAGTACGGGCATATACCCGTTGTGAACGTTGTGGTCGCCCACATTCGGTACTGCAGAAGTTTAAAATTTGCAGAATTTGTTTCCGTGAATTAGCTTATAAAGGCCAGATTCCTGGCGTGAAAAAAGCAAGCTGGTAAGAAGTTTATAAACGGGAAGGAGGTTTATCCTACATGACTATGTCCGATCCAATTGCAGATATGCTAACTCGTATTCGTAACGCGAACACGGTTCGCCACGAAACAGTAGAAATGCCTGCTTCGACGATTAAAAAACAAATCGCTGACATTTTGAAGCGTGAAGGCTTCATCCGTGATGCAGAGTTTGTGGAAGACAATAAACAAGGGATCATTCGTGTATTCCTGAAATATGGTTCCAACAACGAACGTGTAATCACAGGTCTGAAAAGAATCAGCAAACCAGGTCTTCGCGTTTACACGAAGAGCAACGAAGTACCTCGCGTACTTGGTGGTTTGGGTATTGCGATCATCTCCACGTCTAAGGGAGTTATGACCGACAAAGAAGCTCGTCAATCCAAAGCTGGCGGAGAAGTTCTCTGCTACGTATGGTAATCAACGTCACAAGATAGGAGGTGTAATGAATGTCCCGTATTGGTCGTAAACCAATTGCTATTCCTAACGGTGTGGAAGTCACACTGGATAACACTGTAATCACTGTAAAAGGACCTAAAGGTACCTTGACTCGTGAACTGCATAAAGACATGCAAATTACAGTAGAAAACAACGAGATCAATGTTGTTCGTCCTTCCGACAACAAAACACATCGCTCTCTTCACGGCACGACCCGCAGCGTTGTCTCAAATATGGTCAACGGTGTAACTGAAGGATTCTCGAAAAACCTTGAGTTGGTAGGTGTCGGGTACCGTGCAAGCAAAACCGGAGATAAAATCGTTCTGAACGTGGGTTACTCCCACCCAGTTGAAATTACACCGGAAGCTGGTATCGAATTCGAAGTACCAACAAACACAAAAATCACCGTTCGCGGTATCGATAAAGAGCGCGTAGGTGCATACGCAGCTAAGATCCGTTCCGTACGTGAGCCTGAGCCATACAAAGGTAAAGGTATTAAATACGAAGGTGAACGCATTATCCGTAAGGAAGGTAAAGCTGGTAAGAAGAAATAAGTTAGCTAACCGGGGTCTCACCTGGTGGATAACTTACTTCTTCTCCCATACTTACCCGATGCGTCTAAAAGCGAAGCTCTTAAGGCGAAACTGAAGGGAGGAAATGGAAACATGATCACGAAACAAGACAAGAACAAAGCTCGTCTGAAAAGACACCTGCGTGTCCGTAAGAAAATCCAAGGCACAGCAGAACGTCCACGTCTGAACGTGTTCCGTTCTTCGAAACACATCTATGCTCAATTGATCGACGATGTGGCTGGCGTGACTTTGGCATCAGCTTCTACGTTGGATAAAGAATTGGCTACTGATATCAAGAACGGCGGAAGCGTTGAATCCGCTCGTAAAGTCGGCGAACTCGTTGCAAAACGTGCTGCAGACAAAGGTTACAAAGTGATCGTATTCGATCGCGGTGGATACTTGTATCATGGACGTATTCAAGCACTTGCAGAGGCAGCTCGCGAGGCAGGCCTTGAATTCTAAGATATTTTCAAAAGGAGGTAAACGACTTGCGTGTAGATCCTAACACTTTAGAACTGACTGAAAGAGTAGTAAACATTAACCGCGTTGCTAAAGTTGTAAAAGGCGGACGTCGCTTTAGCTTTAGCGCACTGGTAGTTGTCGGTGATGGCAAAGGTTGGGTAGGAGCAGGTATCGGTAAAGCAGGCGAAGTACCGGATGCAATCCGCAAAGGTATTGAAGATGCTAAGAAAAACCTGATTCACATTCCACTTGTTGGAACAACTATTCCTCACCTCGTAACAGGTCACTTCGGAGCAGGCCGAGTATTGTTGAAGCCGGCATCTGAAGGTACTGGAGTTATCGCTGGCGGACCGGTTCGTGCAGTACTTGAACTGGCTGGCGTAGGCGACATTTTGACAAAATCTCTAGGTTCTTCGAACTCCATGAACATGGTCAATGCGACTTTGGAGGGATTGTCCCGCCTGAAGCGTGTTGAAGATGTTGCCAAGCTTCGCGGCAAATCCGTCGAAGAGCTGTTGGGTTAAGGAGGGAATCTCATGGCTAAACTTGAAATCACCCTCGTACGCAGCGTGATTGGTCGTCCAGAGGATCAGCGTGCAACCGTGAAAACACTCGGACTTCGTAAACTCAACCATTCCGTGGTTCAAAGCGACAATGCTGCAATTCGCGGAATGATCAAGAAAGTAAATCACCTGGTTTCTGTTAAAGAAATCGAAGGTTAATCCCGGGCAACGTATTCCCGGACATATTAAGGAGGTGCAACGAACGATGAAGTTACATGAGCTGAGCCCAGCACCTGGATCCCGCAAAGAGCGCAAGCGCGTTGGACGCGGTACTAGTAGTGGTACGGGTAAAACATCGGGTCGCGGTCACAAAGGACAAAACTCTCGTTCCGGCGGTGGTGTACGTCCAGGCTTCGAAGGTGGACAGAACCCATTGTACCGTCGTCTTCCGAAGCGCGGTTTCGTAAACCCAACTCGGAAAGAGTACGCGATTGTGAACATCGAAGAACTTAACAGCTTTGCAGCAGGTACTGAAGTGACTCCAGAAGTTTTGGTTGAGAGCGGTATTGTTAACAATACAAAGAGCGGAATCAAAATTCTTGGCAACGGTGAAGTTACCGTTTCTTTGACTGTAAAAGCTAATAAGTTTTCTCAATCTGCGGTAGAGAAGATCGAGGCTGCCGGCGGTAAAACCGAGGTGATCTAATGTTTAAGACCCTGAAAAATATATGGCGTGTGGATGACCTTCGCAAGCGTATTTTGTTCACCTTATTCGTTCTGATCATCTTCCGTATTGGATCATTTGTTCCAGTTCCCGGCGTTAACAAAGATGTTTTTAGCCAGACGAATCAGGCAGGCAATGAGTTGTTCGGTCTTCTTAACACGTTCTCGGGGGGCGCACTATCGCAGTTTTCGATCTTCGCCCTTTCGATATTTCCATATATTACTTCGTCCATTATCGTGCAGTTGTTGTCGATGGACGTCATTCCAAAGTTTGCGGAATGGAACAAACAAGGGGAACACGGGAAGAAGCAGTTGGCTCAAATTACTCGTTATGGTACGGTAATATTGGGATTGATTCAGGCGTTCGGTATGTCTGTCGGGTTTAACCGCCTGTATGGCATGGATATGGTGCCTGGAGCAACCACTATCGACTTTGTCGTGATCGCAATAGTGCTCACCGCAGGTACATCATTCTTGATGTGGCTCGGCGAACAGATTACAGAACGCGGAATCGGTAACGGTATTTCGATCATAATCTTTGGTGGTATCGCTGCTGGTATTCCAATGCACATTCGGACAACGATCGAATCGAATTTCATTCAGGATGGTCAAGTGTTTATGAACATTCTGAAGGGTGTTATCATCCTTCTGATTTTGATTTTGATCATTACCGGTGTTGTATTCATTCAGCAAGGTATCCGTAAAATTCCGGTTCAATACGCGAAGCGTGTTGTAGGAAACAAAATGTACGGCGGACAGAACACACACATTCCACTCAAGATTAACGGTGCAGGCGTTATCCCGGTAATCTTTGCGATGTCATTGCTGCAATTCCCGGTTATCCTAGCCAGCTTCTGGGCACACATGAATTGGGCGAAGTGGATTACGGCGAACCTGGCTTATGACAGCCCGCTTGGAATGGTACTGTATGTACTCATGATCATTGGTTTCACGTTCTTCTACACCTTCGTGCAGATGAACCCGAACCAAATGGCTGATAATATGAAGAAGAACGGCGGCTATGTTCCGGGCATTCGTCCTGGTAAAGCTACCGAGAAGTATCTGACTCGGGTTATGACCCGTCTGACCATGACAGGAGCGTTGTTCCTGGCCGTGATCTCCGTACTTCCGGTGTTCTTTGGATCACTTGCAGGTCTTCCTCGTACGGTTCAGATCGGTGGTACTTCACTCTTGATCGTCGTCGGTGTTGCACTGGATACGATGAAGCAGATCGAAAGCCAACTGATCAAACGTCACTACAAAGGTTTTATCAATAAATAGGCGATAGGTTCCGGCGAGTGGTCTGTATCGCTTCCCGGCGCCTATTGTGTTGTTCTTGCTAGTCAATCAAGGGGAGGGAGTGACGTAAGGTGAACATCTTATTCATGGGTCCTCCTGGGGCAGGAAAAGGGACGCAAGCAGAAAACATCGTGAATGAATTCGGTATTCCTCACATTTCAACGGGCGATGCATTTCGTCTCGCGATCAAACAAGGAACTCCCATCGGGATTAAAGCGAAGGAATTCATGGATCAAGGTCTGCTGGTACCGGATGACGTAACGATTGGTATTGTGGAAGAGCGTCTGCAGCAGTCCGATTGCGAAAAAGGTTTTTTATTGGACGGTTTTCCAAGAACCCTTTCGCAAGCGGAAGCGCTGGATGACATTCTCGCCCGCTTGAATACTGGACTCGATCACGTCATCAACCTGAAAGTTGATCGGGAAAAGCTTCTGGCTCGCCTTACTGGCCGCCGGATTTGCAAAAACTGTGGTTCGACTTATCATGTGATCTTTAATCCTCCTAAACAGGAAGGCATTTGTGATAAATGCGGCGGCGAATTGTACCAGCGCTCCGATGATAACGAAGAGAGCGTCGGCATTCGTTTAGACGAATATATCAACAAAACAGCACCACTCCTCACGTTTTATGAGAACAAAGGTCTTTTGCGTCAAATCGATGGTGATCAGGAAATCGACGCGGTTTCATCACAAATTGCGTCTATACTGAGAGGTTAAGTATAATGATCATTTGTAAATCCGAAACGGAACTGAGCTTGATGAGAGAAGCAGGAAGGATCGTGGCAGAATGCCACAAACTCCTTGCCGCTCATGTAGAACCGGGCATTACGACCGGGGAACTTGACCTTATGGCCGACAAGTTCATTCGAAGCCAAGGCGCTGTGCCATCTTTTAAAGGCTACAACGGATTTCCTTCCAGCATTTGCGCATCAGTCAACGAAGAATTGGTGCATGGATTTCCAGGCAAACGCAAATTAATCGAGGGTGATATCGTTACGTTTGATATCGGTGCACAGTACCAGGGTTACCATGGTGACTCGGCATGGACCTACGCGGTAGGAGAGATTTCCGAAGAAGCCCAGCGTCTGCTGGACGTAACGGAAGGATCGCTCTATGCTGGACTTGCGCTAATCAAACCCGATGTCCGCTTGTTTACAATCTCTCATGCCATACAGCGTCATATCGAGGATGCAGGTTTCTCTGTCGTCCGGGAGTACGTTGGTCATGGTGTGGGTACCGAACTGCATGAGGATCCGCAAATTCCGAACTATGGCATCCCTGACCGTGGACCAAGACTCAAACCGGGCATGGTGCTCGCGATCGAGCCGATGGTCAACGCGGGTAAGCGGAATGTCAAGACGCTGGAAGACAACTGGACGGTTGTAACGGTAGACGGCTCACTATGTGCTCACTTCGAGCATACGGTAGCAGTCACGCCGGATGGCATGGAAATTTTGACGAAGCTGCCGGAATAGGGTGATGAAATTGAATAATGAACTCACGCTTCAACCCGGTCAGATTGTTAAGATACTGAAAGGCAGAGATGCCGGACAGTATGCCGTTACCGTTTCGATTGAGGACAGCAGGTTCGTGTGGATCGCGGATGGGGACAAACGCAAGTTTGACGGGGCCAAGAAGAAGAACGTTCTTCATCTTGAACCTCAATCCTACATTAGCAGTGAAGTGGTAAACAGTTTGCAAGAAAGCGGTCGGGTTACAAACGGTAAACTGCGTTTCGCACTGGACCGGTTTGTATCCGATAAATCCAAGGCAGATCAGAAAGGAGACTAACTGTGGCTAAAGAAGATGTCATTGAAGTCGAAGGAACGGTCATTGAGCCGTTGCCGAATGCTACCTTTAAAGTCGAGCTGGAGAATGGTCATCAGATTCTCGCTCATGTTTCCGGAAAGTTGCGGATGCACTTTATCCGTATCCTTACAGGAGACAAAGTGGTTGTACAACTCTCGCCGTATGATTTGACCAAAGGTCGTATCACGTACCGTAAATAGATTTAAGGTTCCCCTGGGGAATCAAGGAAAGCTGCGAAGCGGTTTTACTGACGTAAAACTCAGCAGCGGTAACAAACTACTTTAGTTTCGAAGCTGGTTTTACAACGTAAAACTTGGAGGAGGTAATTAGCATGAAGGTAAGACCTTCTGTAAAGCCTATTTGCGAAAAATGCAAAGTCATTCGCCGCAAAGGGAACGTAATGGTTATCTGTGAAAATCCGAAACACAAACAAAAACAAGGTTAAAGAAGGGGGTGTAGCGTAAAATGGCTCGTATAGCTGGTGTGGATTTACCACGTGACAAACGCGTTGAGATCGCCTTGACTTACATTTTCGGAATCGGTAAAACGACTTCCCAGAAAGTATTGAAAGAAACTGGAATCAATGCAGACACTCGTGTCCGTGATTTGACAGAAGATGAAGTCAGCAAATTGCGCGAAACGATCGACGGTATGGTTAAGGTAGAAGGTGACCTGCGTCGTGAAATTTCCTTAAATATTAAACGTCTCACGGAGATCGGCTGCTACCGCGGTATTCGTCACCGTCGTGGATTGCCTGTTCGTGGTCAACGTACTAAAACGAATGCTCGTACACGTAAAGGTCCTCGTCGTACCGTAGCGAACAAGAAGAAATAAGAAAGGGGGATAATAGACAATGGCTAAACCAAAAAAAGTCGTACGTACTAAACGTCGTGACCGCAAAAATATTGAAAGTGGCGTGGCTCATATCCGCTCCACATTCAACAATACAATCGTAACGATTACGGATCCTCACGGAAACGCGATTTCTTGGGCAAGCTCCGGCGGCCTTGGATTTAAAGGTTCCCGTAAGTCGACCCCGTTCGCTGCGCAAATGGCTGCTGAATCAGCTGCCAAAGCGGCTATGGAACACGGTATGAAAGCGGTGGAAGTAATGGTTAAAGGTCCTGGTGCTGGTCGTGAAGCAGCAATTCGTTCTCTGCAAGCAGCAGGTCTCGAAGTAAACCTGATCAAAGACGTTACACCAATTCCACATAACGGATGCCGCCCACCAAAACGTCGTCGCGTATAATGAAGTCATCCTGTTAATGTGGTATAAATCCGTTGCAATCTGCTAATAATGGTTGTTTAGGCATACTACTACATGGATTACTGGATAAGATGACAGTTTCATATAGGAGCGACGTTTGAAGGAGGGGTACTTGCGTGATTGAAATCGAAAAGCCGAAAATTGAGACCGTTGATGTCAATGAAGATGGAACCTATGGGAAATTCGTAGTTGAGCCTCTGGAGAGAGGGTATGGCACGACGCTGGGGAACTCGCTTCGCCGCATCTTGTTATCCTCACTGCCGGGCGCAGCAGTCACATCGATTCAAATCGATGGCGTACTGCATGAATTTTCCACGATTCCGGGTGTCATGGAAGACGTGACCGAGGTCATCCTGAACCTGAAAGCTTTGTCTCTGAAAATTCATTCCGATGAAGAGAAAGTGTTCGAGATTGATGCGGAGGGTGAAGGGGTTGTTACTGCTGGTGACATCCGTGCGGATAGTGATGTGGAGATTCTGAATCCAGATCTTCATATTGCAACGCTCGGGCCTGGTGCAAGACTTCATATGCGTATTTTTGCCAGTCGCGGTCGTGGCTATGTCCAGGCGGATCGGAACAAACGCGATGACCAGCCTATCGGCGTCATTCCCGTCGATTCGATCTATACTCCGATTAGCCGTGTTAACTACGGCGTGGAAAATACGCGTGTTGGTCAAGTAACCAACTACGATAAACTGACGCTTGAAATTTGGACGGATGGCAGCATCCGCCCGGAAGAAGCTGTTAGTCTCGGCGCGAAAATCTTGACTGAGCATCTGTTCCTCTTCGTAGGTCTGACCGACGAAGCGAAGGATGCAGAGATCATGGTTGAGAAAGAAGAAGACAAGAAAGAAAAAGTACTTGAAATGACGATCGAAGAGCTGGATCTTTCCGTTCGTTCCTACAACTGCTTGAAACGTGCCGGCATTAATACGGTACAGGAGCTGACCACGAAAACCGAAGAGGATATGATGAAAGTTCGGAACCTCGGACGCAAATCCTTGGAGGAAGTTCAAGAGAAGCTTGAAGAGTTGGGCCTGGGACTTCGTACGGAAGAATAGCATAGATTCGGCTTAGCTTAGCAAAGGAGGGAAAAACACATGGCATACCAAAAGTTGGGCCGCGATTCCAGTGCGCGTAAAGCGTTGTTCCGTGACCTGGTAACCGACCTTTTCTTATATGAGCGCATTCAAACGACTGAAGCCAAGGCGAAAGAAGTTCGTTCGATCGCTGAGAAGTTGATCACAAAAGCAAAAAAAGGTGATCTTCACGCTCGTCGTCAAGTAGCTGCATTCGTGCGTCGTGAAACAGTAGACGGTGAACAAGATGCAATCCAAAAATTGTTCTCCGAAATCGCTCCTCGTTACTCCGAGCGTCCAGGCGGATACACTCGTATCCTGAAACTGGGTCCTCGTCGTGGTGACGCAGCTCCAATGGTTTACTTGGAACTGGTAGATCGCGCGTAAATTAGCTTTGTTCCATTGAAGTGACTGTAGTTATGTATGCCCGGCTCTGTAGATGTTTATTCTTGGAGCCATGAACGGGAAGTGGTACGAGATATAGTCGATCATCTGGTTCGACTCGTCTCGACTACTCCATGGGCAATAATAACGGGGACCTTCTAGTCATGTGGCTGACTCGAAGGGTTTGGCTTAACATGATGAAAAGGAGCTCCTATGGGGCTCTTTTTTGATGGATATAGAATTATAAGTTATCAGTAAAATCCCCGATAGAGGTTTTCTTAAGATATCAGAAAGTATAAACTTCGAAGCTTGTGACTTCCTGATATCGCAAGAAAAACTTCCGCTAAATGCGGTCTGTCATCTGTGAAAGTACGTCGATAGAAGTTTTTCTTATAATGTGTACAGGCTTTCGTTGGCGCAGTGTTTTTCGATGAAAGCACTCAGGAGGTCAGCAATGCGTAATCTTCTGATGAAGGTCAGTTACGACGGTACCGATTATAACGGCTTTCAGACCCAGCCCGGTGGCCACACGATTCAGGATTATTTGGAGGAAGCGATCCGCCGTTTGTCTGGTGAACAGCTCAAGATTACGGCTTCTGGCCGGACAGATGCTGGGGTGCATGCTCGTGCCCAAGTATTCAATTTCTACACTGCTTCTCCAATTCCCGTAGAGCGTTGGTGTATGGCATTAAACACCTGGCTGCCGGAAGATATCGTGGTTTCGGATGCGATGGAGGTACCCATGGAATTCCATTCCCGCCACGCAGCGAAACGCAAAACCTATCGTTTTACCATCAATGCAAACCAATATCCGGATCTATTCAACCGGCGGTACCAGATCCACCATCATGGGAAACTGGATATCGCAGCGATGGAGCAGGGACTTTCTCATCTGATCGGAACGCATGACTATACAACGTTTGCGTCACGGAAGTCGACGAAGCCGTCCCACGTTCGTACTATTTTTGATGCTTGGATCGAGAAGGACACGTCCATGTGCCGTCCGGGTACGAGAGATCAAGGAGTCATTCATACGTACGTATCAGGGAACGGATTTCTGCAGCATATGGTTCGGATCATTATGGGGACGTTGATTGAGGTAGGGGAAGGCAAGCGCTATCCGGATGACATGTTGGTCATACTGGAAGCCAAAAACCGGGCAGCAGCCGGTCCAACAGCCATGGGCAAGGGCCTGATGTTATGGGAAGTGGAGTATGATATCACCGGAAACGATTAATCTCAATGACCGTTGATATCAGACCACGGAAAGGGCTATCACAACAAAAAGAAGAAATTGCTTATGGCTGTGATAGGCGGCTTGTTTGAATAACACGCATGGTGTAAGGTGGAAAACCAAAAAACACTTGCGGATGTGGGCGTAATCCTGTATTATATAAGTTGTGTTTTCTTAACGGCTCTCCCACAGCCCCGGTTAAGAAAATGCCGAATGCAAGACTGCAATAACATGACAATGCTTTAAACATGAACGAAGATAAATAATGAAAATTAATGATGATTTTCGGACGAATACAAGGAGGAACTATACATGCGTACCACCTATATGGCGAAGCCAAATGAAGTTGAGCGCAAATGGTACATCGTTGATGCCGAAGGCAAGACGCTTGGCCGTTTGGCAAGTGAAGTTGCGGCTCTGATCCGCGGCAAACATAAGCCTCAATTCACTCCACATGTTGACACAGGGGATTTCGTGGTTGTTATCAACTCCGAGAAAATCCACCTCACTGGCAAAAAGATGGAGAACAAAAAATACTATCGTCACTCCATGCATCCAGGTGGATTGAAAGTAACTACAGCTCAAGACCTGATTGCGAAATTCCCAGAGCGTGTAATCGAAAGCGCGGTTCACGGCATGCTTCCTAAAACTCGCATGGGCGAGAAAATGAAGCTGAGACTGAAAGCATATGCAGGCACAGCACATCCACATGAAGCACAAAAACCAGAAGTTTACGAACTTCGCGGTTAATTAAAAAGGAGGACAGTTTCATGGCACAAGTACAATACTATGGGACAGGTCGTCGTAAACACTCGGTAGCACGTGTACGCCTCGTACCGGGTGAAGGACGCATTGTCATCAATAAACGTGATATTAATGAATATTTCGGTTTGGAAACACTCAAACTGATCGTTAAACAACCTTTGAATCTGACAGAAACATTGGGCAAATATGACGTGCTTGTCATCGCTCACGGTGGCGGTATCTCCGGTCAAGCTGGAGCAATCCGTCACGGTATCTCCCGTGCTCTTCTGAAAGCAGATCCAGAATTCCGTCCTTCTCTGAAAAGAGCTGGATTCCTGACTCGTGACCCACGTATGAAAGAACGTAAAAAATACGGTCTTAAAGCGGCTCGTCGCGCTCCTCAGTTCTCCAAACGTTAATATTTACGATTTACCAAGCCCTTGGCCATTACGGTCAAGGGCTTTTTTATGCTATCTGAACGTAGTTTGTCCACAAAGATATGCACATCATTGACAACACATGTGGAATTCGGTCGCCACAATTGAACAGGTTGTGCACACCATGTGCACAACCTGCGGATAGAAGGATGAACATATGGATGAACTTACATCGTTAACCACTTGACTTCATATGTAAATAGAGATATATTATTAATTGCGAATTAATTAACAACTTAAATAATTAATATTTAAACATTAATTAAATAAGTAATTTTCGGAGCACAGAAGCAGAGAAGGGGGGATATGGTTGGATCGCAATGAAGAGATTTTCAAGGTGTCGTCGATGTTCCGGGCACTGCTGAAGAACATTTCTCAAGAGTGGAACAAGTCGAGTGCCGGGAAATACAATTTAAGCTTTCCTCAATTTCAGGTGCTGTATGTATTAAAGCTGAGGGGGCCTCTGAAGGTATCGGAGCTTGCCGAAGCTTTGTCTTTGACACCGCCGGCTATAACCGGCCTAACAGACAAATTGGTTGCGGAAGGATACTTACAGAAAGAGCGTGCTGAGGATGACCGGAGAGTTGTCAACATTACACTCTTGGAACCGGGTCTGGATGTAATTAGGAAAGTGAAGAAGGATCAGAAGGAAATGATTCAGGGTTTTTTTAATTTCCTCGCTGAGGAAGACATTCGGCATTTGAGAAGAATCTTCTCCTTGATGCTGTCAAACCTAGATAAAGACAATCATAACAAAGGGTAGAGGTGGAGCATATAGCATGGAGCATTTAACGCTTAAACGTAAAGTTTCAATTATGATAGCAATCATGGCTGCGATGTTCTTCGCAGCCATTAACCAGACGATAACGAGCACCGCAATGCCGCGGATTATCGCCATTCTGGATGGCATGGATTATTACACATGGACCATCAATATTTATTTGTTAACATCAACGATCGCAACCATACTGGTAGGTAAGCTGTCCGACATGTTCGGACGTAAGCCGTTTATTTTGATAGGTATATTATTTTTCATGTTAGGGGCTTTCCTAACGGGTACATCAACAGACGTGTACCAATTCATTATTTATCGTGGTATTCAAGGTATAGGTGCCGGTATTATTCAGTCAACCGCATTTATGTCGGTCGGTGACTTATTCCCACCGCGGGAACGTGGCAAGTGGATGGGGCTGATGACAGCGGTATTCGGTTTCTCCAGTGTCCTTGGTCCTACGCTAGGCGGATACTTGGTTGATAACATCGAATGGCGTTGGTTATTCTGGATCTTCCTGCCGCTGGGTGTAGTAGCCTTTATCATGATCTGGACGTTATTTCCCAAGGTCGAGCGCAAACATGGTCAGTCTATTGACTATCTGGGTTCCCTGTTCCTTACAACGTCTATCGTTCCTTTACTGCTTGCCTTCTCTTGGGCAGGTACGGAATATCCTTGGGGATCACCGCAAATTATCGGTCTCATAGCGGCTTCGGTCGTATCAGCCCTCATCTTTATCCTTGTTGAGATGAAAGCGAAGGAACCGGTACTGCCGCTTAGTTTGTTCAAAAATAGTGTCGTTACGGTTTCCAATCTGATTGGATTTTTTATGAACTTCGGTCTGATGGGCGCCATGATTTATATTTCCTTCTACGTTCAAGGCGTACTTGGTATCTCACCAACCTATGCGGGATATGTAACCATACCTATGTCGATTTTCATGATGGGTACGAGTGCCGTAGCAGGTCAGCTTATTGCTAAGAGTGGTAAGTATAAACGTTACGCACTTCTTGGAGTTCCAATTATGATGGTCGGCATGGGAATTATGGTGTTCATGGACAACATCTGGCTCACTGTGGTTAGTACCATTATTTTCGGTATCGGTCTTGGTTTGGGTATGCCGGTATTCTCACTGGCTACGCAGAATGCGGTACCCCACAAAGAGCTTGGTGTAGCAACGGCATCATCTCAATTGTTCCGTAATCTTGGCGGTACAATCGGGATCGCGGTTATGGGTACGGTTATGTCGAATAACCTGACGAAGAACCTGAAGGAATCTCTTCAGTCGGCTAATGCACCGGATTTTAGCGCTGTGGATCCGCAGCTAGCCCAGAAGATGCTCTCCTTCGCTAATCCACAGACACTGATGAATAAACCGCTGATCGAGCAGACGCAGGCAAGTCTTCCTGCTGATGTACAGCCTTTATTCGAGCAAATGATCGACAGTATCCGCGATGCACTTGGAAATACATTATCGATGGTGTTTCTCACAGGCACGTTAGTGCTCGTCGTTGCATTGCTGCTCGTATTCTTTTTGAAGGAGATTCCGCTGCGGACGTCGAATCAGACACCTGCTCCCAAACCCGAGGATTCGGAAGGGAAAAGTGCCGGAGCTGCTACTAAAGTTAAAGAGGTATCGGTGGCAACAACAGACTAAGATTGGTATTTGTCAAAATGTTTGGAAATCGAAGAGACAGAAGACCCTTTCTGCTTATGCAGGAAGGGTTTTTTCGTTTTTCATGGTATCGATTTGATGGTTGACATTTATTAGGAATGTTTTATACTGTATTTAATTCATATTATTTCAGTAGGATTATCGGGATTAATATCGGGGGAGGCATCAATCATGAATTTGCTGGAGAAAGAGGATTTGATCGGAGTGCAAGCAGAAGAGCTTGAGCATGCATCAGCTGAGGAAGTCATCGCATTTGCGATCAAGACATTTCCCAATATAACGTTTGCTTGCAGCTTTGGAGCAGAAGATGTGGTATTGGTGGATATGATTCAAAAGATTAGCCCGTCGACGGATATTTTTTATCTAGATACCGATTTTCATTTCAAAGAAACATACGAAACGCGGGACCGTATGGCCGAACGTTACGGCCTGGAATTTGTGCGGGTCTCTCCGCTCATTACGCCGGAAGAGCAAGCGGCTCAGCATGGTGAAGCATTATGGAGCGTCAACCCGACTGAGTGCTGCAACATCCGAAAGGTAGAACCATTGACTCGGATTCTGTCTCAATATGAGGCTTGGATTACAGGGATACGAAGAGATCAAGCGCCTACCCGAGCTAACTCGAAGAAGATTGAGTACGATACCAAGTTCGGGTTGGTGAAGTTCAATCCGATCGCAGGCTGGACTAGCGAGGATGTGTGGAACTACATCCGAGCTAACGATATCATCTACAACCCGCTGCATGATCAGAATTATCCGAGTATTGGCTGCGAATATTGCACACGACAGGTGATGCCAGGAGAAGATCCACGTGCTGGACGCTGGTCAGGCCATGAGAAGACGGAATGCGGACTTCATAAATAAACCAATCATGATTGACTTAGGATCGTACAGTTACAGCATAAGAAGGAGGAATTATTCATGACAGCCATACTCCCTCATGGCGGCACGCTGGTACAGCGGGTAGCCCAAGGAGCAGAGCGTGAAGATTTGTTGAAACAGGTCGACACTCTTCATAAGATCCCTGTAAACGCTTGGAGCATCTCGGACCTGGATTTGATCGGGGTCGGGGCATTTTCGCCATTGCAAGGATTTCTGAACGAGCAGGATTACAAGTCTGTGGTTTCCTCTATGCGTTTATCGGACGGTACGGTCTGGAGCATACCGGTTACATTGGCTGTTGATGAGTTTACAGCGGCTAAACTTGTCGTCGGCGAGAAGGCGGCACTTGTAGGCGAAGAAGATGGTATCGTCTATGGCGTTATCGATGTAGAGAGCGTCTACCAGGTGGATCAGCAAGTCGAGGCTGTTCAAGTATTTAAGACGGATGATCCGGAGCATCCAGGCGTGAAGAAGCTTTTTGAACGTCCTTCGACCTATGTAGGCGGGCCGATCCAAGTACTGAATCGTCCACAGCCGGAACGGTTTGGCGAGTTTTATTTTGATCCGGCAGAGACCCGCGAACAGTTCAAAGCCAAGGGCTGGAATACGGTTGTAGGCTTTCAGACACGTAATCCGGTTCACCGTGCACATGAATATATTCAGAAGAGTGCAATGGAAATCGTAGATGCACTGTTCCTCAATCCGCTTGTAGGAGAGACCAAATCGGATGACGTTCCTGCCAATGTGCGAATGAAGAGCTATCTGACCTTGTTGGAGAACTACTATCCCGCCGATCGCACCTTCCTGGGCGTATTTCCGGCTGCCATGCGTTACGCGGGTCCTAGGGAAGCCATATTCCATGCCATGGTTCGTAAAAACTATGGATGCACCCATTTTATCGTGGGCCGGGATCACGCAGGAGTCGGTGACTACTACGGCACCTATGAGGCACAGGAAATTTTTAAAAATTTCACTGCAGAAGAGTTGGGTATTACCCCGCTGTTCTTCGAGCACAGCTTCTTCTGCACCACTTGTGGAAACATGGCCTCAAGCAAAACATGCCCGCATCCTAAGGAAGATCATTTGACTTTATCCGGTACGAAGGTCCGTGGCTTGCTTCGCGAAGGGCAGTGTCCGCCGCCGGAATTTACGCGCCCGGAAGTCGCGCAAGTACTGATCGAAGGGATGAAAGAGCAGATTACGGTATAACCAAGGCATAATTAGCCACCTTGTCCCATATGATGGAGTAGAACAACTCATGGGACGAGGTGGTTTTGTTATGTCCAGGCGGAGAACGGATAAGGTTACGTTGTGGATATCGTTGAAGAGAATTAAGCAGACCCTGATTGGAGCTGTGCTTCTGGCACTGCTCATTATCGTTGTGACATACGAAATCCCCTCTGCCAAAACGTCGAATACCTGGAGTTTACCGCTTGCCGGTAAAGTCATTGCCCTTGATGCAGGACATGGCGGGCCAGATGGCGGGGCGGTAAGCCGACAAGGTGTTATAGAGAAGGATGTAAACCTGGCCATCACCTTGTATTTGCGTGATTATTTGCAGCAGGCAGGTGCGCTCGTCATTATGACAAGAGAAGGAGACTACGACCTGGCTGCAGAAAGCACAAAGGGGTATTCCAAGCGGAAAACGGAAGACCTCAAACAACGTGTGCGGATGATCGAGGATAGTAAAGCGGATCTGTTTATCAGCATGCATCTGAACAGTATTCCATCTAATCGATGGAGAGGGGCGCAGACCTTTTTTCCTCCGAATAAGGGAGAGAGTAAAAAACTCGCCGAATTGATTCAGGCTGAAATCAGACATAACCTGGAGAATACGCAGCGTCTGGCCAAAACGGATGACAAAATATTTTTGCTTCAAGCCCTACGCATGCCATCTGCACTGGTAGAGGTCGGTTTCTTGTCCCATCCCGAGGAATCCGAATTGCTGCGTGATGAGAAGTATCAAAGAAAGGTCGCAGCTTCCGTATATAATGGCATTTTGCGGTATACCTCCGGAGAGTCCGCCAGCGAGTCGTCACAAGCTGCAGAGTAATGGTATAATGGACAGGAAATATCGAAACATTGTCTATTCCATTACATAGAGCAGAGGTGCTTATATGCTGACTAGAGAAACGGTACAGGAGATACTCCAGCCTTTACGCGATCCCGAAACCGGGAAGAGCCTGATGGAGCTCCAGCGTATTAGAGATATTGTTGTAAAGGAACGCACGGTCCGATTATCCGTGACGTACAGTAGTGAAGATGTACGCGCTTCCCTGGAAGCGCAGATCAGAGAAATTCTTGAAGCTATGGGGGCAGAGGATATCCATATCCGCATGCGTCCTCTAGACAATGCTATTAGCGGAGCAGCCCAGGAGGAAGCTAACGATCGCGAGAAGCTGACAAAAGGGCATGCTGCCGGCATGGAGCAGAATACGCTTCTTAGCGAGCAGTCCGGCGTTCATTTCATTGCGATTGCAAGTGGCAAAGGCGGCGTCGGTAAATCCACTGTTACAGTGAATCTAGCTGCAGCTTTGGCACGCCAAGGCAAGAAGGTCGGTTTGATTGACGCGGATATTTACGGCTTCAGCGTACCGGACATGATGGGCATTGAAGAGGGGCCATCCGTAACCGAAGAGGGCGTCATCCATCCGGTTGAGCGTTTTGGTGTCAAGGTAATGTCCATGGGCTTCTTCATCCGCGAGAATAGTCCGGTGATTTGGCGCGGACCGATGCTTGGCAAAATGCTGCGTCAATTCTTCACGGATGTCGCTTGGGGGGATCTGGACTACATGCTGCTTGACCTCCCGCCAGGAACAGGGGATGTAGCTCTTGATGTGCATCAGATGATTCCCCAGAGTAAAGAGATCATTGTAACCACCCCGCATGCTACGGCGGCTTTTGTTGCTGCCAGAGCGGGTGCGATGGCCTTGCAGACCGATCATGAAATCTTGGGCGTCGTGGAGAATATGTCCTATTATGTCTGCTCCCATGGCGGGGAGAAGGATTATGTATTTGGTCGTGGAGGCGGAGGGAAGCTCGCCGAGACGCTTCATACCGAGCTCCTCGCGCAGCTTCCATTAGGAGCGCCGGATAACCACCCTTCAGAGCCGGATTTCTCCCCATCTGTGTATAAGGCAGGTACCGAGAGCGCAGGGATCTACGATGAGATAGTTGCAAGAATTGCAGCCAAGCTTGAGGAATCCGTTTAGACAAGGTCCTTATATCCATATTATGAAACAAGCTCCCTGTGTAGGGAGCTTGTTTTGTTTATGAAAAATGGCCTAACTGCCACTGCCTTCTTCACTACCGCCACCGCCACCGCCGTCGCCACCGCCACCGCCGTCGCCGCCACCGTCACCGCCACCGCTACCGCCTTGCTCTTCTTGCCCTTGTCCCTTGCCTTGTTTTTTCTTCTCCACTTTAGGCTGAAGTTCGTCTTTCACAACGGTTTTGAGCAGTTCCATTACCTCCATGCGGAACAGCGGGTTCTGCATAGCTTCCTGCATCACGGTCATGGACTGTTTGCGATAGTCCGGGGTTTTGGTCAATTCAAGAAACGATTTCATTACATCGGGAGATTTTAACATATCCTGAATCGATTTTTGATATGTCGGGTCCTTGATGAGCTGCATATGGAGCTGCTTGCTCTCAGAATTGATGGCTTTGGCAAAATCACCGGCGAATTTCGGATCGGTCATAATCTTCTCAATTTCTTTTTTATATTCCTCCGACACCAGTGTATCCTTAACAGCCACCCGAATTTGATCCCCTGATTGGGCGGACATCATCCGCATCCCCATCGAGCCGCCACCGCCGGAGGAACCGGATCCGCTGCTAATCGCTTCCTCTACCGCTTTTTTACCTTCGTCGGTTTTCAGAATGTCGACCACCATGGATTTGATTTCTTTATATCCGAGCTGCGGGGACGAGCTTTGTTCTGTACCACAAGCGGTAAGCATCACGGCAGCAACGAAGACGATAATACATAAACGAAATAACGGCCATTTCATTACCGTTGTCCTCCTTTTTTCAAAATCATTGAATTTATAAGTTTTCAGCGAAGCCGAACAAATTCGATAATCGTAAGAAAAACATCCTCTGCATGCGGGTTTGTCTTATGTGAAAGTACGCCGACAGATGTTTTTCTTACGTTTCTTCGCATAGTATGTGATGGATTTGCAGAAATATGTCGGATTCAGAATGGTTTTTTATTGTGAACGTTGGTAAAATAATGATCTGTGGGGGTGGAAGTTAGTTGAGCTTACGAAAGTGGTCTAAATTGTTTTTGAAAACGCTGCTCGTTGGGGCAGTGGCGGCATTAATCGTAGGTCTGATCCTGCAGTTGTTTAATGGCGCGATCGAATTCACGGGAATGGCCGATTTATTAATATACCCGCTGATTTTGTTGGGCTCTGGGGCACTGGTGAGCGTATATTCCCAGATGGGCTTTTTTGCATACCTGACTTTGAATTATATGGGGATAGGCATATTCCGCAGGAAGACTTGGCAATACATTCAGATTGTGTTGGCTGTTCTTGCCTTGCTGGAGCTGATGTTCTTCCGTACCTTTGTGGGCGGATCCACTAGCTTGCAGCAAGATTTGATTTTGGGTATTTCCATTTTGGTGATTGCCGTTGTTGTTGCTTATCTCAAAGTGAAGAGTACAAATGCTAATGCATGGATTCCAACCCTCTTCTTTATGATGGCGATTTCCATTGTGGAGATTATCGGTGTACTGCAAATTGGAGTCAGCAATGCCACAATCTTTATGGTGGTACCATTGCTGATCTGTAATGCATACCAAATTCTGACGCTTCATAAAGTTACACAAGACGAAAAAAAGAGCTAACACCTTAGCTCTTTTTTTGTTAAGCATTATTCAATTACAGGGCTCTAAAGTCCGCCGGCATCCTCGATGCTCTTTTGCAATGATGCGTGATCACGAACCTCAGTGCCTTGGGTGCTGCCCTGTTGAAGCAGATCGGTTACCGTAACGAATTCATACCCTTTATTACGAAGTTCCTTGATGATGAGAGGGAGTGCTTCATGGGTTTGTTTCACAGAGTCACTGGCGTGCATTAGCACGATGTCTCCCGGATGCGCTTTGGAGACGACGCGGTCCACAATTTTGTCGACGCCGATATTCTTCCAATCCCTGGAGTCGGTATCCCACTGGATCACCGTGTAGTTAAGGCTTTGGGCTATACCGAGCACTCTTTTGTCAAAATCCCCGTTAGGCATCCGTATTAATTTGGGTTCTTGTCCGGTCATTGCGGTTAAAATAGTATGTGCCGAAGAAATCTGCTTGCGTATTTCCTCATCGGTGAGTGTGCTGTAATTATCGTGCTTGAAGCCATGGCTCCCGATTTCATACCCGTTTTCTTTAATGGCATTCACAATATCGGGATGCGTTTTGCTCCATGGGGCAGACAGGAAGAAGGTTGCTTTTTGAACTCCATTGTCTTTTAAAGCCTGTAAAATAGGCTCTGCGCGTTTTTCGCCCCAGCTGATGTCAAACGTTAGCGCGATTTGTTTCTTGTCCGTAGACACGCTGTAAATCGCTGACGGGTTGTTCTCGGAGAAGACCGAGATGTTGTCACTCTCCACATAAATAACGCCGATTGCAAAGATCGCCGCGGCAAGGACAAAGAAAAACCGCTTAATCTTTCTGCCGTTGAATACATAAAAAGAATTCATAATACGTGCGCCCCTCTCCCTTCAGTGTGCAATAGCTTGTTTACTTTCAACATATGCTCGTACTTGCGAGTTATACCAATTTAGGAGGTTCTCGAATGTTACGTTTTAGCATTTTTCTCAGAGATTTAAGATCCATCCCGAAGGCATTGCTCTTGGCAACGGTCTTATTTATAGCCGGAATCGTGGCGGGAGCAAGCTCAGAGGGGTTCGAGCAATTCCTTCTAGGTCAGCTTCAAGGATTAGGGGAGATTAGCCAGCAGCTCAGTTCCTCCGATCATCCGGAATGGAGCTTCTTTGTCTTTATCTTTCTTAACAACAGCATTAAGAGTGTATTGGTCATGTTCTCAGGTTTGCTGCTTGGTGTGATACCGTTCTTATTCTTGATTACCAATGGTATGGTGATTGGTTTCTTAGTGAAAGTCGTGGGGGAGAGCGGAGAGAGTCTGTTTGATCTGATTGTGAAAGGGCTGCTGCCTCACGGGATCATCGAGATCCCGGTCATAGTGATTGCTTGCGGATATGGTCTTGCTTTTGGCGGGCTGGTATTGAGAAGTGTCACGGCGACGGGCGAGAGCAGAAGCGGGATAGGCGCGGAGTGGCGCGGCTTTTGGCGCAAGCTGGGTACTGCTTCCGTATGGGTTGTCGTGCTGCTGCTCGTCGCCGCAATGATCGAAAGTACAATTACGTTGTGGCTGATGTCATAATTTTCCCTGAAAATGTGCATACCTAATAAAGCAGCTTAGCAGAGTAAAGAGAGAGCTGCGTGGACAGGGCGTTCATCATAATGTGCAGACAGCATACATTCGGTTTAGAGATCCCGCCAATACGGTTAATCACCTTTACATAGGCAAAAGCAGCTTTAATCCGATTGAAGTGACGTTACATGTTCGCTTAACTATATAAGGAGGTCCTATCATGCTGGGAATGCTATTCAATGAAAAAGAGTGCAAAGAGCTTGATTATGTACTGCGAAAAGAACTGGATGAGATGCTGCTGGATTTGAGCGACCAACGATTGGACCAAAACATCAGGCAGGCTATAGCTAACCGATATAAAACAGTGTTTCGCATGTATGCCCGGTTTGCCCCGCAGAAAGAACTCTCCAAATATGCGCGTAACGGGAAGTTTCCGCAAATTAAACATTAATTTTGCGAAAAAGTGTTGACTAACCGGCTGAGTATATGGTAAATTAATTTTCGCTTCCTTTTCGAAGGTGATGCCGCCAACCGGCGGCCATCAAACTTCAAAACAAACTTCAAAAAACTTTTTTAAAAAAAGTGCTTGCAAAGTTGATAGGAAGTATGATATATTATAAAAGTCGCCGCTGAGATGCAAACGACGAACAAGAAACACAGATTGATCTTTGAAAACTGAACAACGAGTGAGTAAAACGAACCACTTAGGTGGAATGTTGAAATAGAGAATTGAACAAATTCTCGTCAGTTAAGAAATGAGCAAGTCAAACACTTTATTGGAGAGTTTGATCCTGGCTCAGGACGAACGCT
>NZ_JBMOSM010000022.1:0-63305 GCF_049316025.1 Paenibacillus sp. NPDC058898
CACGCGTTCCCATACCGAACACGACCGTTAAGCCTTCCAGCGCCGATGGTACTTGGACCGAAGGGTCCCGGGAGAGTAGGACGTCGCCAAGCGAAAAACCACTGTCGATGTAATCGATGGTGGTTTTTATTTGTTTTTTATGAGAATTTTTTTTGGATATTTAGATGAAATGCAGATTTAGAGATTGTCCGACTAAGGATATATGCTGTAGCGTGATGTCAGCAGCTTCTCTGTTATATAACATAATCATAAAATTGACGTAAACAGATGAAAATTTTGTTACCGATACCATGCCAAAAATCAGTATAATTGAATTAGGCAAAATCGGGTAGTGATTACCGATTTGCGCAGGCTGTAGGAAATAAGGCCTGATTGGAAGGTTCTCCATTAACCAACCAACTACGAATACTCATCTGGAGACCGGTTATTGTGGGGGAAGGAGGACAATTACATGTTGTGTAAACGTGGTCTGCATGTGGCAGAGATGATCTGTGCGGTTACGATATTGTTGATCGGATCCGGATGTGGGGCATCCGCAGAACCAAGCTGGGAAACCTTTGACGGCGCGGCGAATGTGAAGTCATTCCCGGTTCCGAAGGAAGCGAATAAAACGGAGCAAACAACAGGCAATAGTGACTTGGATTATGTACGGTATGCGCTTCCTGGCTTAAAGGGAGACGACAGCATCCCTGAAGCCTACCTGGAAGAGATTGAGTCCTGGGGATGGAAGCAGAAGGAAGTTGAAGATGAAGGTTCTTCGTTAGTATTTGAAAAAGGGAAAAGTATCGTCCACCTATCGGTGCATGACGATTTTCTTATAATTACGGTTCCGAGTCAGCTTAAAAAACAAGCCATACAAGGATTGGAAAGCAATAAAGCCAATAAATAAAGACCTCTTCCCGACTTCGGAATGAGGTCTTTATTCATTGATGAACGAAAAATAGGGTTTATAGCGCCATGTAGTGATGGACGCAGAACTCTAATATTATTGCTGGTAGTAGGAGATGTCCTGCTCATTCATTTTCAACATGCCATCTTTACGCTGGCCGCTTAGACGCAGCATGGTATAGCCGCGCGGGAGAAGGAACCACAGATGCCAGACCAGAAGCGCGATGGCAAAAGGCAGCGGTGACCAGAAGGCCATGATAGCGCTTAAGACAATCCCTACCCAACAGGTATAGAACTGCACTAAATTAAATACGCGACGGCTGACGTGTTGATCCGGTATATAACCAAGCCAAGGCAACCTCAGACGGAAGCGCCAACGTTTCCGGTAGCTTGTTCCCAATAGGACGAGCACGGTATGCCCGACGACATATTGGATCCATAACATAAGCGGAAAGGCGATTAGCAGATAGAGCAGGAAATACGGTGACACCCAAAATGTCCCTGCGGCCGCAGCAAGCCAAGGCAGAGTTAAGTAGAGGATGAGCAAGCTTTTGGAAAGTTGGATTTTCTTAATTAATCGATAGTGATAAAAGGTGGCTTGACCATGTGGATCTGCCATTGGGCTATACTGTCCCCCTTTAAGTAGAAGTAAATTACGATAGACGGGAAATTTAAGTCTTTTATGTTTTTATCGGACAAAATCATATTTTTATTAAGCTGAAAAAAAGGTACAGACACAAGGCCACCAAGGGGTACATATACATAAAGCGTAGACCGATATCCTATGAAAAGGTTTAAAATAATAGAAACTGTGTCATACTAATAGGAAAAGGATCAAGGTGGGATGGTTATGGAAGAATTGACCGAACACGTGTGTATCATATGCAATCAGACGAAGACAGAGGGGATTACCATTGTTTCGCAATTCGTATGTGAGGAATGTGAATCCGAAATCGTTCATACCAGCGCGGAAGATGCCAAATATCATTTTTTCATCCGTCAATTAAAACAAATTGCCATGCCGAAAAATGCATAGGCGCGGGTACACGCGTCAAATGGGCCTGAATAAAAGGCCTTTTTTTGTTTAGAGGGGACTTTCCGTGCTTGGAGACGTAGGCGTAGGTTTCAAATTGCGTTAAAATAGGTTAGAGAATGTAATCCGAAGGGATATATCGATGACTACACATAGAGAGCGTGCCCCACTAGCAGAGGCTATAATGTTGTATCGAGAACGTGGGGCTTCATCTTTTCATGTACCTGGTCATAAAAATGGCAGGGCATATGCGGGAGAAGGTAAGACTACGGAGATGCTGCGAGAGGCCATGCGCATTGATGTGACGGAAATTACCGGAACCGATGATTTATTTCATCCTGAAGGCGTTATTCAGGAAGCGCAGGAACTGGCCGCAGATTGTTTTGGTGCAGAGGAAAGCTTCTTCCTAGTGGGCGGGAGTACAGCCGGCAATTTGGCATTAGTTCTGACGGTTTGCCGTGAACCTGGCGATATCGTGCTTGTACAGCGGAACGTACATAAGTCCGTGTTGAACGGATTGATGCTGGCCGGTGCCAGGGCGGTGTTTCTTCAACCGGAGCTGGACAAGCAGAGCGGTTTAGCCGTTGCTCCCTCTGCAGCTACACTTGTAGCGGCTCTTGAGGCTTATCCAGAGGCCCGGGGGGCGATCATCACGATGCCGAACTACTACGGGATGGGGAGCGACTTAAAGCCGCTAGCGAAAGCTTGCCATGAGTTCGGCATTCCACTACTCGTGGATGAAGCGCATGGAGCTCATTACGGACAGCACCCCCAGTTGCCTATGAACGCTTTGTCATGCGGCGCGGATGGTGTGGTTCAATCCACACACAAGATGTTAGCCGCCATGACGATGGGAGCCATGCTGCATGTACAGGGCGGGCTGCTCGACCGCAGCCTGCTGCGCCAGCGGCTGGCTATGGTGCAGAGCTCCAGCCCCTCGTACCCGCTCATGGCTTCGCTGGACTTGGCGCGGCGCCTGCTGCACACACAGGGCGCAGCCGCCTTCACGGGTGGCCTGGCCGCCGTGAAGGCCTTCCGGCGCGGCCTCGCGAAGCTGCCGCGGTTCGGGCTGCTGCAGCCGCCGCAGCCCAGGGGCTACGCCGCGGGCACAGCCGCAGCGGCGTATACCCGCCAGGACCCGTTCAAGGCGGTCATATATGACCGCACCAAGTCCCTGAGCGGGTATGCACTCCAGCGCGAGCTCGAGGCGCGCGGCTGTGTGCCGGAGATGAGCGACGAGTTGCACGTCGTCTTATTGTTTACGCTGGGATCCACTCGGGAAGATGCGAATCACGTCTTATGGGCTCTTGTGCATATTGTAGAGCAGGGGGAGAAGACAGAAGGGATCGGAACCGAATCAGGCACTACGGCAGAGAGCACGGAATTACTGATCCGGACATTGCGGGATCAGGGGGATTTCGTGAATTATGAGCCGCGAGTAGACCACAAGAAAATGGATTCTATCCATTTCGATGTCGATTCTAAATTGTTAACTGAAGCAAGACCAGTCTCCGATGTTTCCACGTGGAACAATTTGCCCTCGGAGATTCCTTATTCGGCCCCAATTCCTTTCTCACTGAAGCCGATTGACAGGGAGAGGTTAGAATCGGTGCCGTTAGAGAAGAGTGCTGGGCGTAAGGCAGCGGAGATGGTTATTCCCTATCCGCCAGGTATACCGATCTTATACCCAGGTGAAGAAATCTCAGCGGGAATGAAACAGAGGCTCCTGGCATTAAGGAATGCAGGGGCGAAATGCCAGGGGATATCCGATCCAGCACTGGAAACCATTGTCGTTTATAAGGAAACGTGAAGGAAGAGACTCCACTATACGTTGGTAAATATACCGGAGCGTATAATATTGAGCTCCACGATCAACAAATGATGAAAGCAGGGTACGCTATGACTAATCGCAGACCACTATTTATTACCATCGAAGGAGGAGACGGATCCGGTAAAACGACTATGATGGGCAGACTCGCCGCTTTTATGCAGAATCATTCGATCCCGTATCTGATTACACGCGAGCCCGGCGGCATTGAGATTGCGGAGAAGATCCGCTCTATTATTCTCGATCCGCAGCATACCGCGATGGATGCACGTACTGAAGCATTGTTGTATGCGGCTGCCCGCCGCCAGCATCTTGTGGAGAAGGTGGAGCCAGCTTTGAGTCAGGGCTTGACTGTGCTGTGTGACCGATTCGTGGACAGCAGTCTGGTTTACCAGGGATATGCACGCGGACTGGGCATGGAGGAAGTATGGAACATCAATCAATTTGCGATCGATACCCGCATGCCGGATCTAACGCTGTTGTTCGATGTGGAGCCGAAGATTGGCATGGCACGGATCACGGCGAATGCAGAACGGGAATTAAATCGGCTGGATATGGAGAACATGGCATTTCACGAGAAGGTTAGGGAAGGCTATCTATTGGTAGCAGAGCGTAATTCGGATCGAATTCGCATTGTAGATGCTTCCAAGACGCCGGCTCAGGTGGAAAGAGAAATGATTCGTCACTTGGAAGACGCGATATTAAAGGATTTTTGAGGTTGTTTGTCAAATAAGTAGTGTTAAGGACATATGATGTCCAAATAAACAAGGAGGGTTTACCATGAAATTGATTGTTGCGATTGTCCAGGATAAAGATAGCAACCGTCTCTCCGCCGCATTGGTCAAAGCTAATTTTCGGGCAACAAAGCTTGCAAGTACTGGCGGCTTCTTGAAGGCGGGGAACACCACCTTTATGATCGGGGTAGACGATTCACAGGTTGAAAGTGTGCTCAGCGTCATTCGCACAAGCTGTAAGGTTCGTGAACAGCTGGTCACTCCGGTAACCCCAATGAGTGGTACAACCGATTCCTACTTGCCGCTTCCGGTCGAAGTACAGGTTGGTGGCGCAACGGTGTTTGTCCTCCCTGTAGAACGATTCGAGCATTTCTAAATTCATTTTCTGGATCTGCGATAGATACGTAACGGATGTTTTTATTGGGATATTTGACGGCTGTGTTCTCCTGTAACCCAAGTCTTCTGAAGCACTTCTGTATCATAATAAAAATAGTTACCGTAGATCGCTGCACTCGGGAGATGCTTTTAATAGATGGATGATCTCGATGGATTCCGGAAAATCGCCCAATTCATCGATAATTATCGATGAATCGCTTGACAAGCAAACCATTTCAAGGTACGTTCACGTGAGGCATAGGTTTGTTCGATATGAACGTACCAGGTGCCTCCGTTTTATTAGATGCAAAGAATACGCAACAGGCGGTGGATCAGATGAAAATCAATCCGGGCTTTCGGCCCATGAAAAGTGAACTCACGGTGCCGGATGGCAACGCCAGACCGATTCAGCAGCGATCGTTCTCGGATATGATGCAGCAGCAGGGAGAACGCGCGACCCATGAAGAGTTGAGTCGTCAAATGCGTGAAATTGCAATGCAAGGCGATCGTTTGGCAAAAGTGATGACCGTTCGGGAGCTAAAAGCGTATAAATTGATGGTTCGCCGATTCCTGGAGGAAACGGTTCGTCGCGGTGTGAAAATGAAGGAAACGCGCGGCTGGGACCGCCGGGGACGCGGCAAGCGTTATAATGTAATTGATGAAGTCGATTCTGCGCTGCTCGCGATGGCGGATGAACTGCTGGATACGGAGCAGGGGAGAATTGATCTATTGAACAAGGTTGGAGAAATTCGAGGCATGCTGATCAATCTTGTATTCTAATCGCAAGAAGCAAGGAAGCGGATCGTGATTCATGACTGCTAAGTCTGGAGGATCATGAGGATTGATAGAAAGTGAGGACTTATGTCTTTTAATGATATCGTAGGTCAAGAGACTGCGAAGCAACTGCTGCAAAATGCCTTGCGCCGTAATGCGGTCAGTCATGCCTATCTGTTTAGCGGCCCCCATGGTGCCGGACAGATGCAGACGGCGCTTACGTTTGCCAAGGCATTGTTTTGTACGGAACTTGAAGACGATGCCTGCGGGCAGTGTTTGGAATGCCGCAAGGTAGATCATGGCAATCATCCCGATCTGACGTTGGTTGAGCCTGATGGAGCCAGCATTAAGATCGATCAGATCCGTGATCTTCAGCGTATATTCTCCTATCGATCGGAGAATCGAAATCCCAAAGTCTATATTATTGACCGGGCGGAGAAGATGACCACGCAGGCAGCCAACAGTCTGTTGAAATTTCTGGAGGAACCCCAGGCGCCGGCTGTAGCTATTCTGATTGCCGAGAATGGACAAGCCCTTCTGCCTACCATTCAATCGAGATCCCAGCAGGTTCCGTTCCGGGCTTTGGATCCGCAGATGATGGAGAAGGTTCTTGTAGGGGAAGGTTATCCTGCCGCACTTGTACGCTGCGCAGTTCATCTTTCGTCAGGACTTGATGAGTGCAGGAAAATATTGAGTGAGAATTGGTTTGCAGAAATTAGAAACCTAGTGTTACAATTAGGTAAGGAGTCTTTGAACCGCAGTGGCTCAGCAATTATCACAGCGAGTCAAAAAGTGTTCAAAACCGAGCTCTCTGATCATCTGGACCTATTGTTCAGTATGTTTCATTTATGGTTTAAGGACATGATCCATGTCCAGTATGGAAGGAAAGAGTCTCTCGTTTTCATAGATCAGGCAGAGTATATCTCTGGTCATGCATCAGCCCGCAGCACAGCACAGTGGGTGTCATACATGGATTTGGCCGCAGAGTGTCAGAAGAAGTTACGCTATAATGTCAATGGACAGCTCAGTTTAGAGCAGTTATTGATGGGTTTGGGCGGTAACACTCCGGCGTGAGCACACCCCCAGGCCCGCAGAATGGCCATTATGTACAGGCACAAGGGGGTTTATTTTTGTACAGTGTAGTAGGTGTCCGCTTTAAGAAAGCGGGCAAAATATATTACTTTGATCCGCTCGACCTGCCCGTGGAGAAGGAACAATCCGTCATTGTGGAAACCGCGAGAGGCATTGAGTATGGTCAAGTTGTGATAGGAAAGAAGGAGGTCGGTGAATCGGACGTTGTCCTTCCACTCAAGAAGGTCATTCGGATCGCTGGTGATTCTGATGCCCGTGTGGTTGAAGAGAACAAACAAGCGGCCAAGGATGCATTCACCACCTGTTTAAATAAAATTCGGGATCACGAACTGAAAATGAAGCTGGTTGATGTGGAATTTACGTTTGACCGCAACAAAATCATTTTCTACTTCACGGCCGAAGGCCGTGTGGATTTCCGTGAACTGGTCAAGGATCTGGCCAGTATATTCCGTACAAGAATCGAACTTCGCCAGATTGGAGTTCGTGATGAAGCGAAAATGCTCGGCGGTCTTGGACCTTGCGGACGCGTACTGTGCTGTTCCTCATGGCTTGGTGATTTTGAGCCGGTATCGATCAAGATGGCAAAGGATCAAAGCCTATCGCTCAATCCGACTAAAATTTCCGGGCTATGTGGAAGATTGATGTGCTGCCTGAAGTTTGAGCATGATAATTATGAAAGCGTGAAAGAAGAGCTTCCATCCGCGGGAAAATTGGTCATTACTTCGCTTGGAGAAGGCAAAGTAGTCGGACTGAATGCGGATAAGCGGACGGTTCATGTTCAACTGTTTGAAATTGGAAAGGTTAAGGAACTTCCAATGGACGACGTTGTCATCAAGTAGTCCAATAGAATGTTTATTTTCGGGGTGTAGACTTGGAGAAGAAAAACATTTTTGTGCTCATTCAAGAGTTGGAAACACAGATGGGAAATATACACAGTGAACTGGGTGGACTTAAGCTGGTCATCAAGGAACTGCTGGAAGAGAACCATCGCCTCAGTCTTGAAAATGAACAGCTCCGGAAAATTTTAAAGCGGGAAGTCAATCCGGCAGAATTGGAAAACCCAGTGGCTTTACAACCTCAGCCTCATGTGAAGGATGAGGCACATGAAGATGTGGTCGGCGAGGGGTATGATAACCTGGCTCGGCTGTATCATGAAGGCTTCCACATCTGCAATGTCTATTATGGACATCTGCGGACGGAAGGGGATTGCCTGTTCTGCTTGTCTTTTTTGAATAAATAAGAAGCCGTAGGAGAAACTGCCTACGGTTTTTTTCTAGAATGGAAAGGTTATACTGTAAGGATCGCGATTGAACAAATACCGGCTGCTTGTCATGCAATGTGAAGAGCAGCCTTTTGTGTATTTCATTTTATCAGGTACTATGTAGAGAGCCGATACACCAAAAACGCGTGTTTGGAATTTTGGAGATAAAGGGTTGAAACTATGAAATTGAAAGAAGTGTTATTGCAATCATCCGAGCGGATTGATGATCTGCTCACCCATGAGCTTGGCATCATCCAGAGTGAGGAGGTATTCAGCTTTTCCATGGACGCCGTCCTGCTCGCCAGGTTTGCCAGCATACCGCGCAGGGGCCGTATTTTGGATATGTGCACGGGAAACGGGGTTGTTCCAATTCTGCTGTCGACTCGTACAGGTGCGCTGATCGAGGGGATTGAGATTCAGCCCAGACTTGCGGACATGGCCAGACGGAGCGTCGAGATGAATAATCTCCAGGACCAGATCACGATCCATGAGGGCGATCTGCGGGAACTATACAAGGAACAAGGATATGGAGCGTACGACCTGATTACGGTCAACCCGCCTTATATGCCGATGAATGGCAGCGACTTGAAGCTGAATGAGCACCAGGCGATTGCCAGACATGAAATCCACTGTACGCTTGAGGAAGTGATTGAATCCTGTGCAAAGCTGCTTCGCCAAGGCGGAAAGATGAGCATGGTCCACAAGCCCCTACGACTAGCGGAGATCATCACCTTGATGAGCAAATACCGGATTGAGCCCAAAGTCATCCGATTTGTCCATCCGCGCGTGAATATGGAAGCAAACATGGTGCTTATCGAGGGTATTCGGGACGGGAAGCCTGAGGTTCGGCTGAAGCCCCCGCTGATCGTATATGATGAGCAAGGAAACTACGGACCAGATTTTATGGAAATTTACTATGGAACACATAAGGATGAGACGAAAGAATGAGAAATCTTGTGCAACAGAGTTATGCCGATCAGGGAGAGGGAAGCCCGGGTTCTCTGTATTTGGTGGCAACACCGATTGGTAATTTGGAGGATATGACCTATCGCGCTGTACGCATTCTCCAGGAATGCGATATTATCGCGGCAGAGGATACACGGCAGTCACGCAAGCTGCTGACCCATTTCGAAATTCCGGCTAAGCCGCTGTTTAGTTATCACGAGCATAATAAGGCGGCTAGTGGACCTGAAATTATACGTTATATAATAGAAGGAAAAAATGTGGCACTCGTCAGCGACGCCGGTCTGCCGGCGATTTCGGACCCTGGCAGTGATCTGGTTTCACTTGCGATTGAGGCGGGAATTTCGGTCATTCCGATCCCGGGGGCCAATGCCGCCCTTTCCGCCTTAATCGTGTCGGGTTTGCCGACCGAACGATTCACGTTTATCGGCTTTTTGCCGCGGGAGCGTAAAGATATCATTCAGCAGCTGCAAGCTTTGCAAACGGCGCAGGGAACGCTATTATTTTATGAATCTCCGCATCGCGTGAAAAAGACGCTGGAGATCTTGCAGGAGGTACTGGGAAATCGGAAGGTGACCTTGGCTCGTGAACTGACTAAACGCTATGAGGAATTCTTGCGCGGGAGCATTTCCGAATGCCTGGACTGGCTCACGGAGCATCCGCCGCTGGGGGAATATTGTTTGGTGGTCGAAGCCGGTAGTGCAGAAGAGGAGCTGAAGGAGAAAAATGCCTGGTGGCAGGAGCTTTCGCTGGAGGAGCATGTGGAACATTATGAGCGGGAAGGACTAAGCCGCAAGGATGCCATGAAAAAAACCGCGGGTGATCGCGGTGTATCGAAGAGGGATATCTATAATGCGCTCCTGACGGAATAGTGATAATACTTAACTTGGTGCAGGGGGATAACAAAATAGCCCCACAAAGTGGAGCCTATGCTTCGATGTTTATTCCAAATACTTTGCGGGGACCCCCAAAACCAATAAATGAGAATAAAGAATGGCTTACGCTTCGCTGAAAACTTATAAATTCTTTAAGCTCAAAAAAAGACCCTCCTGCGGCCGGGTTCATAGCCGAGGAAGGCACCAAGGAGATATGAAAAAGGTTAGAATTAACAAAATGTAATAATGCTATTATATACTAAAAATCTTAATTTGTCACAGGTGTAGGGATTTCCGAGATACATTCATGGCAAACAATTTTACCTTTGAAGTAAGTGACATTCTCAGCGTTACCACAGAAGATGCAGGCAGGCTCATATTTCTTAAGCATGATGCGTTCGCCGTCTACATAAATCTCCAATGCATCTTTCTCACCAATTCCGAGCGTACGGCGTAATTCGATCGGAATGACGACCCGTCCAAGCTCATCGACTTTCCTTACAATTCCTGTTGATTTCATCATAACTTATAAATGCCCCTCTCGCCATAATTTAAAAAAGTCATAATTCGACATAGTTCTAGTTTTTATGTTATTTATAGTACCAACGATTCCCAAAACAGTCAACCTATATTTTTGAAAAATCGGAACCTGTTTACGAAAGTATAGTGAACAAAACCCTTGTATAGCAACGTAATTACCATAATCGAACCAATTTTTGCTGCGATTTTTGATTTGTCGATTTGGAAAGCGCAATTTCCCCTTATTCGACACGGTTCGACATTAGATGTCAAAAGAAGTGTTTATCGGCTAAAACCCAATTGAAACGATAAGGAGTTGAGATGGAATGTATTCACCAATTTCGGAAGAAAAAGTGTTTAAGGATCCCGTCCACAATTATATTCATGTGCAAGACGACATCATCTGGCGATTAATCGATACCCCGGAATTCCAGCGACTCCGCCGGGTTAGACAGCTTGGGACCTCTTTTCTGACCTTTCATGGGGCCGAACACAGCCGATTCTCCCATTCACTGGGAGTCTATGAAATTACGAGAAGAATCATCTCTCAATTCGAACGGAGGGGGTATTCCGATTGGCCTGCCGAGGAAAGGCAAGTTGCGCTCTGCGCGGCTCTGCTGCATGATTTGGGGCATGGCCCTTTCTCTCATTCTATAGAAGAAGCTTTTCATATGAATCACGAGGATTGGACATGCCGGATCCTGCTCGGGGATACTTGCGTCAATCAGGTACTGCGAGAGCTCGGAGCGGATTTCCCCGAGAAAGTGGCTTCCGTGATTAACAAAACCTACGATAAGCCGATTGTGATAAACCTGGTCACTAGTCCGCTGGATGCAGACCGGATGGATTATTTGCTAAGGGATGCGTATTATACGGGAGTTAATTATGGAACGATTGATATTGACCGGATCTTGCGGATGCTGCGGCCATACCGCGATCGGGTCGTTGTGAAGGAATCGGGCATGCACGCCGTGGAGGATTACCTGATGTCACGGTATCAGATGTACTGGCAGGTATATTTTCATCCCGTCACTCGAAGCTCCGAAATCATCCTGCGCCAAATCTTTCGCCGGGCAAAGGAACTGCATGACAGGGGATATGCCTTTCGGTTCATGGTCGAACCGCTTCCTGCGTTGTTTGCGGGCCATATTGACGTGAGTCAATACCTGCGTCTGGATGAAGCCCTGATCCAAACGGCCTTTCTGCAATGGACGGAGGAGGAAGACAAGCTCCTTAGCGAATTATGCGGTCGTTTCATGCACCGAAAGCTCTACAAATATGTAGAAATCGACAATATTGATCTGGAAACCATCGACCGGATACGCCAAGCGTTCCGTGCCGTGGGATTACATCCGGAATATGACCTGGAGATTGATTTCCCAACCGATCTTCCTTATGATAAAGTTCATTCCGATATGCCGCTTAATGAGAAACAGATTCTGCTTCTGGATCGGCATGATGAGCTGAAGGAAATCTCGGAGGTTTCCGATATTGTACGCTCGATCAGCGGTATTCATAAAGGACGGTACCATCTTTATTATCCGGAAGAGAAAGTGACTCCGCTGCTGGCTCAGATGCCGGAGAAGATAGCCGATGTTTTCAAGCAACAACATTAACCTAGAGGAATAGTCAAAGCTTGGTACATTTGCAATTTACCCAGCTAATGGAAGATATACGACACAGAAACGACAGGAAGGAGAGTGTGGATCTTATGTTATTCGACACGCACACTCATATGGACGCTCCCCAATTCGACGAAGACCGGGAGGAAGCAATTCAGAGGGCGCTTGAAGCCGGCGTGACCCGGATGATCAATATCGGATTTAACCGGGAGACGATCCCGACTACGATGAAGCTGGCAGAGACTTATGATTTTATATATGCGGCAGTGGGCTGGCATCCTGTAGATGCGATTACCATGGAGGATCAGGACTTGGATTGGATCGCCTCTTTATGCAGTCATGAGAAAGTGGTGGCTATTGGAGAGATCGGCCTGGACTATCATTGGGATACGTCTCCAAAAGAAGTGCAGCACCGAGTGCTTCGGCGTCAGATCGGACTTGCCCGGGAACTGAACATGCCGATTGTCATTCATAATCGGGATGCGCATGAAGATATTATCAAAATTTTACGGGAGGAAAAGGCCTCCGAAGTGGGCGGTGTCATGCATTCCTTCTCCGGAAGCTGGGAAACCGCCAAAATATGTCTCGATATGGGATTCCATATTTCGTTTGGCGGGCCGATTACCTTCAAGAATGCAAAGCAGCCCAAAGAGGTATTGGCGCAGGTTCCGCTGGATCGATTATTGATCGAAACGGACTCCCCTTACCTGACGCCTCATCCCTTCCGTGGGAAACGAAATGAGACCGCTTATGTGAAATTGGTGGCGGAGACCGCAGCCGAGATTAGAGGGTTGTCTTATGAGGAATTGGCCCAAATTACCACCAAAAATGCACTGGAACGATTTGGTATTTAACGAAAAAGAGAGCAAAAGCGATGAAAAAGGGAGCAATCGCGATTAATTAAAGTTTTTTAATCAGAAAAGGCGTCAATATTACAATATTTTAACCTTTTACATGAGAAAATGTGGTTGAATGTTGCTTTACAACCTGCATGTAAACAGGATATCATCTTTTCAGTGATAAGAAGCTGCGATGTGCAGATCGTAGCCGAATATTTCATGAACCGTCTCGCTTAATCTCCGGAATTCTGGAGAACGGGGGAACCGATACCGCCGTGCATACTGGTCTGAATGCACGCAGCTGTATTTGATTTCTTTTTCGGGTCTTTGGGGTGAATTTGAAGGATCTCGCCATGAGCGGGTATCCGGATCTAGGGCGTCTCTCTTACGTCCGAACCCGACAGCTAACTCCGTAAGCGAAATAAGAGGGGAAATCTCGTGCATACCATTTCCATGATTCTAATCATCAGGAAGCCACGTTAGAGCCTCTAGTACTCTTTCATTGGCTTTCTTTTATTTTTGAATAATGGAGAAGGGATCATCATACTCTTGGTAAACAAGGGGTGGTGGTAGATGGACGAAATGACGGGAATTGACGCAGGGTGTAGATAGATAGCAGGGCGCCTTGTGAGAAAAATTGCTATAGTCACGTCAAATGCATTCATGCGTTTACCTAGACGGCGGGACTATGAAGGAGGATGGAATAGTGGGCATTTTTCAACCTGAAGAAACCCATGAATCACAATCATCCAGCATGTCTTACGCATTGAGATGGAAGCATGACAATTTGCGTCAACTGATGTTGCTCGGTGCCATGGGTGCCGTTACGGTATCACTTCTCATATCGTTGGTCGTACATGATCAGGCAGGCAAGGAGGTTCAGCTTGTCGTCGATGGTCGTGTCACCACAGTAGAAACACGTGGATCATTGCTGCAGGAATTGCTGGATGAGCAAGCGATCACGTTGAGTCCTCAGGATCAGATTTCGATGCCTTTAAACGGCGCGATCCAGGATGGAGATCGGATCATCATTGAACGGGCAATTCCAGTTAAAGTTACAGTAGGCAGCACAACTAAAACCATATTTACATCCCAGGATACGGTTGATCATGTACTTAAAGAGGCTGGTATTACGATCCAGGGTGAAGATATAGTACAACCGGCACAGAACACGAAGCTGACCAGCAATATGAATATCCATGTCGTCCGCGTCACGAAACAAAAAGTTAAGGAGACGGAAGACCGGGAATTCCGTGTGATCAAAACAGCCGACCCATCGCTTGAAAGAGGGGATAACCGCGTGATTCAGCGGGGCGAGTCCGGTCTCATGGTGAACCATTATGAGAAGGTCTACCACAATGGCAAGCTGGTTTCGAAGACGAAGGTCTCCCAAAAAGTCGAGCGCAGAACGAAGGATAAAATTATTGCCGTAGGCACGAAAAAGGTGGAGAAGCCCGTCATTGTTCAGGCGGCCGCCACCGATGTGAAAGCCACACCGGCCAAATTGTCCGGCACGAAGAAAGTAACAACCGCCAAGGCTGTTGAGAACAACGTGGTTTCTCGGGCAGGCGTTGATTTTAAATACAACAAGGTATTGAACAATGTGTCGATGACGGCGTATTCTTCTGAGCAACAAGGAATCGGTACACGCACTGCATCCGGCACACGCGTTACAGAAGGGCGCACCATCGCCGTTGACCCTAATATCATCCCGATCGGATGGTGGGTCTATATCGAAGGCATTGGCTTCCGTCGTGCAGAAGATACGGGCGGCGCCATCAAAGGCAACAAAATCGATGTTTATTATGATTCACTCAAATCGGCCACGAGTTTCGGCCGGAAGAGCGGCCGCACCGTTTATGTGATCGGTCCGGTTAAACCTGAATTGAACTAGACGCATGAATTCCAATTTACAATGCCATTCTAATGCTATACTATTTAGCTTATAATATATAATGATGAAGAAGAGGGAGTATTTCCTCTTCTTTTGTTTTGTTAAGAACGGAGTATACAGAGCTAAGATGGTTGAATCTAAAGTTGTACAAGCGTGGCTTTGCTTGGGAAGGAAGAGAACAAACGCATGATTAAAGAAGTGATTGTTGTGGAAGGCAGAGACGATACCGTTGCCATTAAACGGGCCGTAGAAGCGGATACGATCGAAACGGGCGGATCAGCGATCAACAAGCAAATCCTGAAACGCATAGCGCTTGCTCAGGAGCGCAGAGGCGTCATTATATTTACGGATCCTGACCATGCAGGGGAGCGGATCCGCAAAATCGTGGATCAGGGCGTACCCGGCTGTAAGCATGCCTTTATCCCGGAGGCGGATGCTACCCGCAAAGGGGATATCGGCGTGGAGAATGCCTCGCCAGAGGCGATACGGCGTGCGCTGGAGCGGGTCCATACCTCCTTCGAGGGTGGAGAGAGCCTGATTAGTCTGGAGGACATGCTGGAGGCCGGATTATCGGCTCATCCGGAAGCGGCGGCAAGGCGTATGACGATGGGTAATCTGCTGGGGATCGGTTATTGCAATAGCAAGCAGTTCCATAAACGACTGGCCATGTTTCAAATATCACGTGAAGAATTTCTGGCCGCACTTGCACAGTTGGAAGAAGGGGGCGTAAGCCAATGAATCGGATCGAGGATATATCAACACCAAGACGGACGAAGGAGATCATCTCACGGCATGGATTCTCTTTCAAGAAGAGTCTGGGTCAAAACTTTCTTATTGATCAGAATATTCTGTATAAAATTGTGGAAGCTGCAGGACTGGATGAGGATAAGGGAGCCCTTGAGATCGGCCCTGGTATCGGTGCATTAACGGAGAAGCTGGCGCAGACGGCAGGGACCGTCACCGCGGTCGAAATTGATCAGCGCCTGATTCCCATCCTGAGGGAGGTCCTGGAGCCCTATGAGAATGTGAAGGTGCACCATGGAGATGTACTGAAGGTGGATCTTCATGAGCTGTTCCGTCAGGATTTTGCGGGCGTATCGAAGGTAAGTGTGGTTGCGAATCTGCCGTATTATGTGACGACGCCGATTCTCATGAAACTGCTGGAGGAAAAGCTGCCGCTGGAGAATATCGTGGTGATGATTCAGAAAGAAGTGGCAGAGCGGATGGCAGCGGCGCCGGGAAGTAAGGATTATGGCAGCCTTAGCATTGCCGTTCAATATTACAGTGAGCCTAAACTGGTCTGTATTGTGCCGCATACGGTGTTTATTCCGCAGCCGAATGTCGCTTCGGCCGTGATTCGCCTGGCGGTCCGGGAACAGCCTCCTGTTAGTGTAGAAGACGAAGGATTCTTCTTCGAGGTGGTTCAGGCTTCTTTCGCACAGCGGAGGAAGACGATTGCCAACAATCTGAAGAGCCGGTTCTTTCCGGGAGAAGGCCGTGAACGGCTGGAGCAGCTGCTGCAGGAAGCGGGCATTGAGCCCTCACGGCGCGGTGAGACCCTTAGTATTGAAGAGTATGCCCGGCTCAGCAACATATTGTACAACGCGGATATTCGTTAATACAGCCAATAGAGAGCCCATAGGGCCCGCGAAGGCCTTAACGCGATAAATTGATGTTTCGTAAGAACCAATAGTCACAGTGGCCCATACCATAGGGTAGGGGTGATGTTGTGATGAACTTGGGAGACTTGGTCGTTCGTAAATCCTACGGCGGCGATGTAACGTTCCGGGTAGAAGGCATGCGGCAAAATAATAATATCGTCATCAAAGGGACAGAATTTCGGTTACTTGCCGATGCTCCCATTGATGATTTGGTCACGGTCCCGCATCCCAACTTAAGCGAACGTACAAAGCAGGCGCAGATCAAAGCCAATGAGTCGCTGGACCGTCTGCAGAAGCACAGACAGGAGCAGAGTGAGCGTCAACTGGCCAGCCTGCGCAATATTGAAGGCGGACAGCTTGCGGATAAAGGATATTTTGACGTGCCGGGCAAGGTGCTTCATTTGGATGGAGATCCCCAATACCTGAAGAAGAGTTTGGCCTTGTACAATCAGCTTCGGGTCCCAGCGGAAGGCCATTATATCAATGAGTCGGGGATGGCCGATTCATTATATCGTCTTCTTCCGCGGGTAAGACCTGATATCGTGGTAATTACAGGTCATGATGGAGTTCTGAAGAGACGACAGCCATACGATTTATATAGCCTGGACAGCTATAAGAATTCACACAACTTTGTCACGGCGATTCAGGTAGCGCGTCAATATGAGCGGAATCTGGATTCCCTGGTCATTGTGGCTGGGGCGTGCCAGTCGCATTTTGAAGCTCTGCTGCAGGCGGGAGCCAATTTTGCCAGCTCGCCAGGGCGAATCCTCATCCATGCGCTGGATCCTGTCTACGTTGCCGCTAAGGCAGCCTATACGTCAGTCAGGGATACCGTCAACATCCATGATGTCGTTCATCATACGATCAGCGGCAGTCAGGGCGTGGGCGGAATCGAGACAAGAGGCAGTTACCGGATCGGTCTGCCAAAGCTGCAGGATTTGTCCACGTTGAAGGTTACGCCTTCGGTCAGTTAGCTCATATTGCGTTCTAAAAGAGGTGTAATAGGTCGTTGTAGAAAGAACAGAGAAGAACCCCACAAGTTGGGGTTTTTTTATTTTTTGTTTCAATTCTTTAAGAAAGTTGTCAAAAAAATACATAAAGCTTGTCAATTTAGCGCATATTAAAGCAAATGCACACGAGAAATCCAGGGTCAAAAAAAATACGTTGACAATATATTTTTGATGCTGATATAATTAATGTTTTTGAATTGACAAATGACTGAATCTTTTGTATAATGGACAAGGAAAGAGGTGGTCGTCGACAATGGCTAAAAACGCGCTGTTGGAAATCAAACGCAGTCTCGATGCCCATTTAGGGCAAAAAATTACGCTTCGGGCTAACGGTGGCCGTCGGAAGACCGTCGAGCGTACTGGTGTTTTGGAAGAAACGTACCCTTCTGTTTTCATTGTGAAGCTGGATCAAGACCAGCAAACTTTTAAACGTGTGTCCTACAGTTATGCCGATATTCTGACCGAAACCGTGGAAATCATGGTAACCGGTGATGACAACGAGATGCGAATCACCTATATCAAGTCATAACGATATGTCATGAGAGAGCAGTCTCCACTAACAGGGAGGCTGTTTTTTGTTGCCATCGATCCGGGGAATGACAAGCGGGGGTTGAACACATACTAAGGCTGCGCGAGGCCTTCTTCATTCGCATATGCGGTGAAGGAGGTTAGCTTGCAGGGGTTCGTAAAACGCCACTGCAATCGCGCCGGATGCTGTTCATGCCATACTCAATTACATTTTCCAAGGAGGCGGGATTGATGAGCAGGAGAAGACGAAGCATTATGTCCGATCAATTGAAGACCGAATTGGCTAAGGAATTGGGGTTCTACGATACCGTGGAAAAAGAAGGCTGGGGAGGCATTAAGGCCAAGGATGCCGGCAACATGGTAAAGCGGGCGATTGAGCTCGCCGAGCGGGCAGCCAGCAAATCCGATCTGTAAGAGAAAGACCATAATGCGGCAGGGGCTTCCGGTTAAGCGGAAGCCCCTGTTTGTTTACCCGATCAAACGGTCCCATGACTTCAAAGCCTGAGTTTGTTAATATAGAGGCATTAGATGTTTTTCCTCGAATATGTTAAGTTCAAGCATATGGGGAAGAGCTAAGGATAGGTGAACGTTCTTGAAAATATACGAAAAAGCACCGGCCAAAATCAATTTGATGCTGGATGTACTTCATAAACGTCCTGACGGCTTCCATGAGGTAGAGATGGTCATGACGATGATTGACCTCGCCGATCGGCTCGAAATGTCCGAACAGAAGCGGGACACCATCATCATCACCTCACAGGCAGGGTACATACCGCTGGACGAGAAGAATTTGGCCTTTCAGGCAGCAAGACTAATTAAAGAGCGCTATGACGTGAAAAAGGGTGTGCATATTCACCTGGACAAAAAAATTCCCGTTGCCGCTGGACTCGCAGGAGGCAGCAGTGATGCAGCGGCAACACTGCGCGGCTTGAACCGCCTCTGGGGACTGGATATCCCCCAGGAGGAGCTGCTCGCGCTGGGCGCAGAGCTCGGCTCGGATGTGCCGTTCTGTGTAACCGGCGGCACCGCACTGGCTACAGGGCGCGGCGAGGTACTCACGCCGATCCCAAACCCGCCGCAGTGCTGGGTGATCGTGGCGAAGCCGCCGATCAATGTGTCGACGGCGGAAGTGTACGGCCGTTTGCGCAGCGAGCAGATTCAGCACCATCCATCGGCTGAACGCATGGTCGAGGCGCTTACGCAAGGCAGCTTCCAGCAGATGTGCCAATCGCTGGGTAACGTGCTGGAGGAGGTTACCTTGAAGATGCACCCGGAAGTTCAGCAGCTGAAGGAAGGAATGCTCAAATTGGGAGCTGACGGTGCGCTCATGTCCGGAAGCGGTCCAACGGTCTTTGGTCTCGTCTCCAAGGAATCCAAGGTAGCCCGGATTTACAATGGCCTGCGGGGATTCTGTAAGGAAGTGTATGCCGTTCGCCTACTGACTTAGAAACGGTTATGTTTGACAATTCGGGGTCGAATTTCAAACAAAGTTGTATAAATACGTACAAAGGTGTTATATTTAACATATAATATTCGGATTTAGCGAGGAACCCTAGGTGAAAAAATTAAAACGAAGCGAACGATTGGTCGATATGACCCAATATTTACTATCTAAACCGCATACGCTGATTCCGCTGACAACGTTCGCTGAGCGATATGGAGCAGCCAAGTCATCCATCAGTGAGGATTTGGCAATCATTAAGGACGTGTTCGAGAGCGAGGGGCTCGGAGAGCTTCAGACGCTGGCCGGCGCAGCGGGAGGAGTCCGCCACATTCCGAAGCTGCGCAAAGATCATGCCTTGCGGTTTGCGGAGGAGCTGTGTCAGCAGCTTCAGCAATCGGATCGGATTTTGCCGGGAGGTTATTTGTACATGTCTGATCTGCTCGGACAACCTTCGCTGATGAATGAGGCGGGCAAGATCATTGCCACGGCGTTTGCCGACCGGGATATCGATGTGGTCATGACCGTGGAAACCAAAGGGATTCCGCTGGCCTATGCGACAGCGGCACAATTGAACCTGCCGGTCGTACTAGTTCGACGGGACCATCAAGTGACGGAAGGATCGGCCGTAAGCATCAATTATGTATCGGGCTCACATAAGAGCATTCATACCATGTCATTATCCCGCAGGGCGCTCAAGGAACGCTCTCGCGTGCTGATCGTGGATGATTTTATGAAGGCAGGCGGGACCATTCAGGGAATGGTCGATCTGCTTGGTGAATTTAATGCAGAAGTCGCAGGTGTCGGTGTGCTGGTAGAGTCAGGAGCGGTGGAAACCGAGGAAAGACTTCTGGAGGACTATATTTCACTAGCCATCTTAAGCGATGTGGACTCCAAAACGAAGAGAATTACCGTAAACCCTGGTAATTACTTCGAAAAATAGAGTCGCGATATTTGTCGATATAATAGCGTTTTCATTCGAATTAGCCCGAAGTCTGTCGAAAATATCACATTCTAAAAAAAATTCCTGTTTTTAGGACATTTTGTATTAGAAAAAAGAAGGATTTATGGTTTGCTGTGTGGAATTATACACCAAGTCTCTGATGGAAAAAGGTGGTGAACACATATGCAAATTACGGATGTCAGACTCCGCCGTGTTAACTCTGAGGGGAGAATGAAGGCAATCGCATCCATTACCATCGATAATGAATTTGTCGTTCACGACATTCGCGTCATCGACGGAAACAATGGAATGTTTGTTGCAATGCCGAGCAAACGCACTCCTGATGGAGAATTCCGCGACATTGCCCATCCCATTTCTTCCGGTACTCGCGAGAAAATTCAATCGGCTGTATTGGCCGAGTATGAGCGAGCGGCTACTGAAGAAGAAGTGATTGAAGAAGGCGCTTAAGATTTACAATTGGGGTTCAAGGAAAAGAGAGCCATACCTGTGGCTCTCTTTTCTTTTTTTGTAGAATGATATATATTCAGTAGTGAGTTCAAGAGGAGGAGGCATGGCCCTTGAAAAGATTTGCTATTGTGCTCGCCGCTGGGCAGGGCAAACGTATGAAATCCAAACTATATAAAGTGCTGCATCCTGTTTGTGGCAAGCCGATGGTCGGACATGTATTGCAAACTGTACAGCAGGTAAACTGTGAACGCAGTGTTGTGGTCGTAGGCCATGGTGCGGAAACGGTTCGCGCTTATCTGCAAGACGCAGCCGAGTATGTACTGCAGGAGCAGCAGCTCGGAACGGGTCACGCTGTGAAGCAAGCCAAGGAATTACTTGGTGGCGAAGAAGGGTCCACGATTGTCATTTGTGGGGATACTCCGCTGGTGACGTCCGAGACACTGGAAAATCTTTTGAAGCTTCATGAAAGCAACAATGCGGCCGCTACGGTGCTTACCGCGCATATGGATAACCCGAAAGGCTACGGCCGGGTCATTCGAGGCGAGGATGGCAGCGCACTTCGGATTGTTGAGCAGAAGGATTGCAGTCCGGAAGAGGACGCAGTCACTGAAATTAACACCGGTACCTATTGTTTTGACAATAAAAAGCTATTCGCTGCACTGGATAATGTAACCAACCAGAATGCGCAGCAGGAATATTACCTGACCGATTGCGTCGGCATTTTGAAACAAGCCGGCGAGACCGTGCTTGCTTATCAGACCGATGATTACGCGGAATCGATTGGCGTTAACGATCGCCTAGCGCTGTCGGAAGCTGAAGGCTTCATGAGAGAGCGCATCAACCGCAAGCACATGTTGAACGGTGTTACGATCATTGACCCGGCTTCAACCTATATCGGAGCTGATGTTAAGATTGGTTCAGATACAGTGCTTTATCCCGGTACCGTCCTGAAAGGGAATACAGTGATCGGTGAAGATTGCGTGATCGGACCGGATACCGATATCGAGGACTCTGTTATCGCGGATGGCGCAAGCGTCAAACATTCGGTGCTCAGCAGCGCTGAAGTCGGCACCCGGACCTCCGTAGGACCGTTTGCTTATCTTCGTCCAGGCGCCAAGCTGGGGGATGATGTAAAGGTGGGCGACTTCGTCGAAGTGAAGAACGCCACGATTGACAACGGCTCTAAAGTATCCCATCTCAGTTATGTTGGTGATGCCAAAGTCGGCAAAAACGTTAATATCGGCTGTGGTGCGATTACAGTCAACTATGATGGTTATAATAAGTCCATTACCGAAATTGAAGATGATGCATTTATCGGCAGTAATGTGAATTTGATTGCACCGGTGAAGGTGGGCAAGGGCGCATTCGTTGTTGCAGGCTCTACCATTACGCATTCCGTTTCGGACAATGATCTGGCCATCGCCAGACAGCGTCAGGAGAACAAGCCAGGGTACGCAGAGAAGATCCGGGCACGCGCCATCGCCAAAAAGAACAAGAAATCGTAATTATCCCTGCTTCCTTAACCAAGATATGAAGCGGTGATCGGATACCTAATTCAACGAACCAGCACGGAGGGTTTTTATTCTATGACTTATCTTGATTCTAAATTAAAAATATTCACGTGTAATTCCAATCCTAAACTTGCCCATCAGATCGCCGATTATATCGGCATTCCGATGGGGGAATCGCATACAACCAGCTTTAGCGACGGCGAGATTCAAGTAAAGCTCTCCGAAAGCGTACGGGGCTGCCATGTTTATATTGTGCAGTCCACTTGTTTGCCGGTGAATGATAACTTGATGGAGCTGCTGGTTATGGTGGATGCGCTCAAGCGGGCATCCGCGAAGAGCATCAACGTGGTTATTCCGTATTACGGATATGCCCGTCAAGACCGCAAAGCGCGTTCGCGGGATCCGATCACCGCTAAGCTGGTTGCGAACCTGATTGAAAAAGCAGGAGCTCATCGCGTCATTACGATGGACCTGCATGCGATGCAGATTCAGGGATTTTTCGATATTCCGGTGGATCATCTGCTCGGCGTACCGATTCTTGCCCAATATTTCCGTTCAAAGCAGATCGAGAACCCGGTCGTTGTATCTCCGGATCACGGCGGTGTGGTTCGCGCGAGAAAGCTTGCTGATTTCCTGAATGCGCCGCTGGCGATTATCGACAAACGCCGACCGGAGCCGAACGTCAGTGAAGTCATGAACATTATCGGGAATATCGAAGGCAAGACCGCTATTCTGATTGATGACATTATCGATACCGCCGGTACGATTGTGCTGGGTGCCAATGCGTTGATGGAAGGCGGCGTGAAGGAAGTCTACGCGTGCTGTACACATCCGGTTCTCTCGGGCCCTGCCCATGAGCGACTGGAAAACTCCCCGCTGAAGGAAGTTGTTGTAACAGACACCATTCCGATCACCAATCCGAACCCGAGCAGCAAGCTGACGGTGTTGTCGGTTGCTCCGTTGATGGGTGAAGCCATCATCCGGGTTCATGAGGAATTGTCGATTAGTAAATTGTTTGAAATAGAATAATAAACCGTGTAAAGGCAGGGTTACATCTCCTCATGAGGAGATGTAACCCTTGTCGGCTATAACGACTTTGCCGTTTTGGTTAGCAAAAAGCAGAGGAACAGTCAGAAAGAAAACGTTTTCATAAGTCCAGCCTATTAATAGAGATCAAGCTTGTTAATATCCGGGCCTAGAGATAAAAGTGAACGTACTCCGGTTGTACAGCGTTCCCTCAAGCTCGACAAAGTAGGCGTCGACTGCCGTGATCAGACCCACGTCTATGTGACAACCCAGTTCATAGACTTGAACAGGGATGCCATGCTTCATATGGTATTGAAAATGGCTGTGGTGCGTTAATTTCTGTTCGAAAGCTTTCAATGCCGATTCACCTTCTTATGAGGCATAACGCCGATAGGTTTTGTTCATATTGTACTCAGAAATGCGCAAAGAAGAAAGTATAAATCGTGAAAGGAATCAACCTGTGATGAAATGGATTGTCGGACTGGGCAACCCCGGTTCAAATTATGAGAAGACACGCCATAATGTAGGATTCATGGCGCTGGATGCACTGGCAGAGCGACACGGCATGAAGTTCAACCAGAATAAATGCAAATCGGTCATCGCCGAAGGGATGATTGGCGGCACCAAAACCGTCCTGATCAAACCGATGACGTTCATGAATCTTTCGGGCGAGGCCGTGCGTGCTTATATGGATTATTATAAAGTGAGTCTTGAGGACATGATTGTGGTCTATGATGATTTGGATACCGTGGTCGGTAAGATCCGCCTGCGGTATCAGGGCAGTGCCGGAGGACATAATGGCATTAAATCCATTATTCAGCATACCGGGACTCAGAGCTTCAACCGTGTTCGTATGGGCATATCGAGGCCTGAGCCGGGTTATGCGATTGTGGATTATGTGCTCGGTACTTTTCCGAAGAAGGAACGCGAACAGCTGCAGAGCATGGTAGAGGAGACCTGTGACGCGCTGGAATTCAGTCTGGATCATACCTTTGAACAGACGATGGCGAAGTTTAACAAGTCTTAGAAAAGCATCATAGAATGGAAGTATCCAAAGAGATGATTCCTAAGTCATAGGGCAACCGTAACATCGAAGTCTTAAACGAGGAAAATCCGGGCATACTGAAGGTATACACGACCTTCAGGAGGCATATGATGGCGATAACCTATGTTTGCAGACATTGTCGGGCGTTTCAAGGCCGCATCGATTCCAATTACGTATCCGAAGCTCGTCTCGGATTTGATTCCTTGACCCCTGAGGAACGCAAGGATATAATAGCCTATGATTTTAACGGAGAAATGATGGTCCGGGTAACCTGCGATCATTGCAGAGAAGCCCTCGAAGCCAATCCGGAACTTAGCCTTTTGGCAAATCCCCTGCAATGAGCGTATAATGGGGTACACGACGTTTTTTTGGTAGAAGACATACAGCGGCAGGCTTTGCCGCTGCTCTAGCCTTGGCAGTTTTGCTCAAGGCTTCTTTTCGGTTATAATTTTTTGGCAATCGTCTAAAATTCCATGAGAAATAGAGTCTAGGAAATTCATTTCTTTTGCATAAGAGAGGTGCCCCTTTTGTTACAAGCACTTATTGATGTATTTTCGAAGGATTCGGACTTCAAATCCATAACCGCTGGCGTCCAAGCCGGCATGAGGGAGCAATTGATCTCCGGTCTTTCTGGGTCGTCCAGGCAGATCTTAATGGCCGCATTGCACCAGGACCAGCAGCGACCGCTGCTCGTTGTCACTCATAATATGTTTTCAGCCCAGAAAATTGCGGATGATCTACAGGAAGCGCTCTCACCGGACCAAGTATTGTTATACCCGGCGAATGAACTGGTAGCGGCCGAATCGGCCGTTTCAAGCCCCGAGACTCTGGCGCAGCGGATTGATGTACTCGTCCGTTGTGCCAGAGGCTTCCGGGGTATTGTCGTTGCGCCATTTTCCGGCGTGCGTCGTCTGCTTCCAGCTCCTGAAGTGATGTCCGATGCCCGAATTGTACTTCATGACGGCGGGACACTCGTGCTGGATTCCTTCCTGAACCAGATAATCGAGATGGGATATGAACGGGTGGAGCGCGTCGAGAGCCGCGGCGAGATGAGTGTCCGCGGCGGTATCATCGATTTTTATCCGATGACAACGACCATGGCGTATCGCGTCGAACTGTTTGATGAAGATATCGACTCCATTCGTACCTTCGACCCGGCAGATCAGCGCTCGATTGACAAGGTCCGGGAAGTCACCATTACACCATGCAAGGAAATTATTGCAGATTCAGAGCGGCTAAGCCGTACAGCGGATACGGTGGTCCGTCTGCTGGAGACGCAGCTCGAGCGCATGAGTGATCGTCAGGCCAAGCTCCGTCTGCGGGATGAAATACACCGGGAAGTTGAGATGCTGCGCGAGCGGATATATTTCCCTGAAATCTATAAATATATCTCCCTGTTGTATCCGGAGAAGACCAATCTATATGATTACATGCCGAAGGATACGATTCTGATTATGGATGAGCCTGCTCGTCTGTTAGAAACAGCCAAGCAGCTGGAGCGGGATGAAGCGGAATGGAATTTGCATCTGATGCAGAATGGCAAATCGCTGCCGGATCTGCCGCTTTCACTGGATACGGAAGAACTGATCTATCAGCACCCCTATCAAAGTCTACTGATCTCGATCTTCCTGCGTCAGGTGCCAAGAATGCAGCCGCAGAATATCGTCAATGTGATTACGCGCGGCATGCAGGATTTCCATGGCCAGATGAATGTGCTCAAGGCTGAGATGGAGCGCTGGAAGAAGTCGGGTGTTCAGGTCATGATGCTGGCAGGCGATGCGGAGCGGATGGACCGCATGCGGCGGGTACTGCTGGACTATGGTATCGAAGAACCGGTTATGTTTGAGGGGCATCTGCAGAATGGCTTCGAGATGCCTTCGGTTCATGCTGCCATTATTACAGAGAGCGAAATGTTCTCCTCGAAGCAGCGCAAAACACGCAAAACCACAAAGAATATGGACAACGCCGAGCGCATCAAGAGCTATACGGAGCTCAAAGTCGGCGATTATGTGGTGCATCAAAACCACGGTATCGGGAAATATATGGGGATCGGGACGCTCGAAATCAACGGAATCCATAAGGACTACATGCATATTCTGTATGCCGGGGGCGATAAGCTGTCCGTTCCGATTGAGCAGATCGATCTCATCCAGAAATATGTCGGTTCGGAAGACAAGGAGCCGAAGGTTTACAAGCTGGGCGGAAATGAATGGACGCGGGTTAAGAACAAGGTTCGCTCTTCCGTTCAGGATATCGCCGACGATCTGATCAAGCTGTATGCCGAGCGTCAGACTGCGCCTGGGTACGGATTTGAGAAGGATACGTCGGAGCAGCAGGAATTCGAGGACATGTTCCCATATGATGAAACACCTGATCAGCTTCGAGCGATTACCGAAATCAAAAAAGACATGGAGCAGAACCGGCCGATGGATCGGCTGCTGTGCGGTGATGTCGGTTACGGGAAAACGGAAGTGGCCGTTCGCGCTGCGTTTAAAGCAGCGATCGAAGGGAAGCAGGTTGCGGTGCTGGTACCGACGACGATTTTGGCCCAACAGCATTACGAGACGTTTCGGGAGCGTTTTGCCAATTATCCGATCAACATTCAGGTGCTGAGCCGTTTCCGGAGCCGTAAGGAGCAGAATGAGACGATCAAGAAAGTAAAGCAGGGCTCTGTCGATATTTTGATCGGGACGCACCGATTGCTGTCGCAGGATATTGTGTTCAAGGATCTGGGACTGCTGATTGTGGATGAAGAGCAGCGGTTTGGCGTTACGCATAAGGAGAAATTGAAGAAGCTGAAGACCAATGTCGACGTACTGACGCTGACGGCAACGCCGATTCCGCGTACGCTGCATATGTCGATGCTCGGCGTTCGGGATTTGTCCGTGATCGAGACACCGCCGGAGAACCGTTTTCCAGTGCAGACTTATGTCGTAGAGCATAGCCAGACCCTGGTGCGGGAAGCCATCGAGCGAGAGCTGGCCCGGGGAGGACAAGTTTACTATCTCTACAATCGGGTTCAGGGCATTCAAGAGATGGCAGCCCAGATATCCATGCTGGTACCGGAGGCCCGAGTGGGTGTGGGACACGGGCAAATGTCGGAAACGGAACTGGAGAAGACCATTCTCGACTTTCTGGACGGCGAACACGACGTATTGGTTAGTACGAGCATTATTGAGACGGGTGTGGATATCCCGAATGTAAATACGCTTATCGTGCATGATGCGGACAAAATGGGCCTCTCCCAGCTGTATCAGCTGCGCGGACGCGTCGGACGTTCCAACCGGATCGCTTATGCTTATTTCACGTACCAGCGGGATAAGGTGCTGACCGAAGTGGCCGAGAAGCGGCTACAGTCCATTAAAGAATTTACGGAGCTTGGCTCCGGATTCAAGATTGCGATGCGGGACCTGTCGATTCGCGGCGCGGGCAATCTGCTCGGAGCGGAGCAGCATGGCTTTATTGCTTCCGTCGGGTTCGACCTGTATTCACAGATGCTGGCGGAGGAGATACAAAAACGCAAAGTCAGCATGCTGGGCGAGCCGCCATTGCCATCGAAGGACTGGAACACTTCCATCGATCTTGGGATCGATGCTTACTTGCCGTCAGATTACATTTATGACAGCATCCAGAAGATCGAAATTTATAAAAAAGTGGCTGTCGTTTCGTCTATCGACGAATCGGCGGAGCTTGAGGATGAACTGCTTGACCGCTTTGGCGAGCTGCCGCTTGCGGTAAGTAACCTGCTTGCTGTATCCCGCTTGAAGGTATATGGTCGTACGTACGGGATCGACTCCATTATCCAGCGCGGCGACGATGTGCTGCTGCAGTTTTATGAAGGGCAGGATAAGACGGTTGATACAGCAGGACTTGCGCAAATTGGAAATATGTTCGAAAGACGTGTACAATTTGAACAAGGGCCGACGATGGCCATTCGAATCAAAGGCAAGGGACTTTCCGATCAACAACTGTTAGAATTGCTGGAGCAATTCCTGGAGGCCGCAAAAGGGCCATTCAACCTGAAGGGAGAACTACAAAATGCCGTCAAGAAATAACAAGGCATGGAAGACGTTTATGGTATCCATCACAGCAGTGCTATCCATGTCGATGATCGCTGCGTGCGGAAACGACAAGACTAAGGGAACCGAAAATGATAATAGCAAAGTTATTGTCAAATATAAGGGTGGAGAGATTACCGAGAAGGAATTTGATCTGGAACAGCGCATGATTCAGTTCATGTCCCCAGAATACGCCCAATTTTTACAAATGGATGAATTTAAAGAGTATTTGGCGAAACAGGGGGTAGCCTACGAATACCTGTACGCCAAAGCTGACGATAAAGCGAAGGAAGCTGCCGGGAAGCAAGCGGACGATTTGCTAAAGCAGCAGAAGAGCGGAATGGGCGAGGAGCAGTTTAAAGCTGCTCTAGAATCGCAGAAATTGACGGAAGACGATCTCAAAAATTATATGCTTCGCGTCATGACCGTTATGGAATATGAGAAGAGTCAGGTAACCGAAGAGAATATCAAGAAGGAATTCGAGGCGAACAAGAAGGATTACACCAACATTAGCGTTCGTCATGTCCTGATTGGTTTTAAGGATGCGGAAGGCAAGGAAAGAGCGGAAGGCGAGGCGCTCAAAATTGCCAAGGAAGTACAGTCCAAGCTGAATAAAGGCGAGGACTTTGCTGCGGTCGCTAAGAAATACTCCGAGGATCCGGGCTCCAAGAACAGCGGAGGCCTGTATGAGAACAAACCGGCAGGCACTTGGGTACCGCAGTTCAAGGAAAAGGCGCTAACGCTCGAGCTTAATAAGATCAGCGATCCGGTAGAAACTGACTACGGTTACCATGTCATGAAAGTAGAGAAGCGCGAGGAAGTGTCTTACGACAAGCTGCCTGCCGATCAGAAGGAAGGCATTCGTAATGAACTTGCCTCGGCGAAGATCGACAACTTTATGCAGAATGAGCTCAACGACCTGATTGAGAGCATGAATCTTCCGAAGAGTGAGAACGCGGACAAGCCTGCCGAAGGCACAGGAGACCAGAAGAAAGACGGTACCACTGACAAACCTGCGGAAGGTGATCAAACACCGGATGCAGGCAAGGAAGACACGGGTAAATAAGCCCGCAGACAAGGTCCGGCAATTGATATTGTAATGCGCTGCGGGTAATGCTGGATGTTACGGCTAGCGCATGATGAAATGGTGGGATCTTCGAATCCATAACGTGCGAAATCGCGCGTTATGGATTTTTTCTCCCCTGACATCCGTCTCTTTCGAATGATATTTATTTTTGGATTTCGCAACCAACAGAGGGTAGATGATGTATAAGGAATTGGGAATGGATGAATACTATGGTCAGACATTAACTCTTATATACCTGGGGACATCCTCTTCCCGAATGGAACAGTAGTTGAAAAATCTTCTTATGAAAGTGGGGCAACAAGTGACATGAAAGCTACTGGTATCGTCCGCCGTATTGATGACCTCGGGCGCGTGGTCATTCCAAAAGAAATTAGACGCACACTGCGGATTCGCGAAGGTGACCCGCTGGAAATTTTCGTTGACCGGGATGGAGAAGTCATTCTGAAGAAATATTCACCGATCGGTGAATTGGGCGATTTTGCGAAGGAATACGCAGAGTCCCTTTATGAGAGCACAGGTCACATCACGATCATATCGGACCGTGATACATTTATCGCCGTAGCAGGCGGCTCCAAGAAGGAGTATTTGGACAAGCCGATTGGCAACCTTCTGGAAAACTGCATGGAAAATCGCAAGACGGTGCTGGAAAGCAACAGTGGTACGTATGAGATCAGCAAAGACAATCCGGAAACTTTATCCGCTTTTGTCGCTGCGCCTATCATTGCTGGAGGAGACCCGATTGGCAGTGTTGTGCTGCTGAACAAGGACGAATCCGTGAACATGGGTGAGATGGAAGTGAAGATGTCTGAAACCGCCGCAGGCTTCCTGGGCAAGCAAATGGAACAATAAGACAAGGACATGAATCCTTGGATGGAGACTCCCGCTGAACGTTGATCACAGGGTCAATCGGCAGCTGGGAGTTTTTGTTGTCCGGCTTCTCTTTTTTGTACCCCTCTCCCGCCCTTGGTTATAATGGAGGTACACATGGCAGCATCTACGCAGATGTTTGGTCTGTGATACGAAAAAAAAGAAACTAGGGGATTGGAAGAGGATATGAAACCAGATCAAACAGGGGCAAGGCTTCTACAGGGAGCGTTTATTCTCAGTGCGGCCGCACTTCTGTCCAAGCTGATTGGCACACTGCAAAAAATACCGCTGCAAAATATGGGTGGGGATGCCGTCTTTGGCATCTACAATACGGTTTATCCGTTCTATATGATGATCATTACGATAGCGGCGGTTGGCTTCCCCGCGGCGGTCTCCAAATATGTGGCAGAATATGAGGCCGAAGGGCGCACTGAGGACGGCCATCGCCTGCTGCGCCTGTCTTCCGTCTCGTTGGTGCTGTTCGGTCTATTTCTCGGCTTCCTGATGTATGTCTGTGCTCCGTGGATCGGGATGTGGATCGGAAGCAGTCAGGTTGTGCCCGCCCTCCGCGCAGGTGCGTTGGCGCTGGTATTCGTGCCTTGGATGTCAGTCCTGCGCGGTTATTTTCAAGGGCTGCACAATATGGTGCCAACGGCAATCTCCCAGATTACGGAGCAGGTTGTCCGTGTTGGGGTCATGATTGTGCTGCTGCTTTACATGATCCGTGCCGGTGCCGATCCCGACGTAATTGCCGCCGGAGCGCTGCTTGGATCTGCTGCCGGTGGCGCCGCCGGTCTATTGGTGATGGGACTATACTGGCGCAAGCATGTCCGGTCAACTCGGGGTGAAATACAAGGAGAAGTAAGTCAAGGATTCGGAGCGGCGGGTATGAACGAAACGGGGATGCGTGCCGATGTAACTAGAGAGGGAGCAGGTGTTCTACTTGGCCGCCTGCTTGCTTATGGAATCCCCGTCTGTCTTAGTCTGCTCGCTGTTCCACTGATTGGACTGGTGGATACCTTCACGGTGCCCCGGTTATTGACATCCGGTGGGCTGGGCGAAGCAACGGCCATGGCGGAGTTTGGGGTCTATAACCGCGGATTGCCGCTTGTCCAGTTGGTTACGATGCTGGCTGCTTCGTTGTCGGTTCTGTTTATCCCTGCGCTGGCGGAGGCCAAGTTCAAAGGAGAGTCCGCCCGGGTTGCAAGCCAAACCCGCATGGCCCTCCGTTGGTTTTGGCTGATTGGAATGACGGCCTCCGTAGGCCTGGCAGTGCTGGCTGAGCCGATTAACGTCATGCTGTACGAGGATGCTGCTGGGACGGTGACGATGCAGGTGATTGCCTTTACGGCTGCTGGGGGTACGCTAAGCACGATTACGGCTGCGCTGCTTCAAGGGATCGGTATGGTCAAAGCACCGGCGGTTCATCTGCTGGCTGCGGCTGGGCTCAAGCTGCTGCTCAACCTGCTGTTGGTGCCGCAGTTCGGCATTACCGGCGCAGCCATCGCCGGCGTGGCTGCGCATCTGACCGCCGCCGCGCTCAACCTCGCGCTGCTCTCGCGAAGCGCTGGCGCCCGCCTTGACGTCGGCGGCATGTTCGCAAGGACGCTGCCGGTCCTCGCCGCGGTGGCACTGGCTGCCTGGGGCGCAGGTGAGGCAGCCGGCAGCATCCTGGCGGCTGCCGGCTTCTCCCCGGGCCGCCTCACCCACGCGGCTGCGAGCCTGAGCGGCGTCGCGGCTGGCTGCGGCGCCTTCCTTATCGGCGCCGCACTCACGAAGCTCCTCACCGAGGAGGAGCTTCGGATGCTGCCAAAGGTCGGAAGACCGCTGGCGGCCTTCTTGCGGGCCCTGCGAGTGCTGCGCTGACCCGGGCTGACGTGAGATGTTTGATCTTCTGTGTTATAGTAGTGTACGATAATGACGTCGACAAGGCGGACGAAGACGAAAGGAAGTAGCGTATGAGTGCATCCATTACGGTGGTCGGCTTGGGTTCTGGCAACCCAGATCGATTGACGATAGGTATCATAAAAACCATGCAGCGGGCATCGAAGGTGTATGTGCGTACATTATCTCATCCCGTCATCGCTGCGTTGAATGAGTTCCAGATTCACCCGGAATCGTTTGACCATGTGTATGAAGCGCATGACACCTTTCCCGAGGTGTACGAATCCATTGCATCCGCGCTAATCAACTTGGCTAAGGCTGCTGAGGATGATCGTGAGCTTGTCTACGCGGTGCCCGGGCATCCGATGGTAGCGGAGGCAACGGTTCGATTATTACGGGAGCGCTGCCCGGGAGAGCATGTGACGCTTACGGTGCTCGGCGGTGAGAGCTTTCTGGACGAGGCCTTCGTTCGCCTTGGTTTCGATCCCATTGAGGGCTTCCAGCTTCTCGATGCGGCTGAGCTACGTGCAAGTGTCATCCAGCCGCAGCTCCATACCCTGATCGGCCAGGTGTATGACATGTTTACCGCTTCGGAAGTTAAACTGGCGCTGATGGAACTGTATCCGGACGAATATCCGATCATTGTCGGCCATGCGCTGGGCGTTGAGGGCGAGGAAGTGATCCAGCGCGTGCCGCTCTACGAGCTTGATCGCATCGACGGATATGGGAATCTTTCGCTGGTCTACGTACCCCGAAGCGATGACAGCCTGCTTCGACAGCGAACGTTTGCCAGACTCCATGAGATCGTTGGCATTCTGCGCAGTCCTGAGGGCTGTCCATGGGACCGTGAGCAGACCCATGAATCCATCCGCAAAAATCTGATCGAAGAAACCTATGAGGTATTAGAGACGATTGATGAGGATGATCCTGAGCATATGCAGGAAGAACTCGGCGATCTGCTGCTGCAGATTATGCTGCATTCTCAGATGGAAGAGGAGCTCGGTACCTTTACGGTGTATGATGTCATTCAAGCGTTGAATGACAAGTTGATCTTCCGTCACCCGCATGTCTTTGGCGAGAGCAGCGCCAAAGATGCGGAATCTGCCCTGCAGAACTGGGAGCAGATGAAAGCGGAAGAGAAGCGCCGCAAAGGGCTCTCCCCAGAGAAAGCTTCGGCACTGGATGGCATTCCGCGGGATCTTCCCGCCTTGATGAAGGCGTACAAGCTCCAGAAGAAGGCATCCAAGGTTGGTTTCGATTGGGATAATATCGAGGGCGTGTTTCAGAAGATTGAAGAGGAACTCGGTGAACTGAGGCAGGCGGTGACCGAGGGCCAGTCTGATGAGGATACGGCGCTTGAGCTCGGCGATCTGCTGTTCGCGGTCTCCAATGCGGCAAGATTTATTGGGGCGGACCCGGAAGAGGCGCTTTCGAGAACGAACCGGAAGTTTGTCAGTCGCTTCAGCTACATAGAGGAGCATCTTGCCGCCCAGGGGAAAACCTTGCAGGAAAGTACCCTGGACGAGATGGAAGCCCTATGGCAGGCAGCTAAATCGGGATCGACACAAAGCGGCGGTATCGATGTGTGAAAAAGGCAACTTTTCACGTAAAAAATAAAAAAATAGGGATTTGCGGCAGGAATTCCGCAAGGCATCCAGAATAATCATTAATGGTGAAATCTTGCAGATTGCAAGGCGGTTTAACCGAATAACCGTAAAATCTTATATTTTTCTGATAATTGGGAGGATTTAATTCATGAACAAAACAGATCTGATCAACAACATTTCCGGTAAAAGTGGATTGACAAAAAAAGACGTAGAGAACGTCTTGAACGGCTTCCTTGGTGAAATTACTGAAGCTTTGGCTAATGGCGATAAAGTTCAATTGATCGGCTTTGGTACATTCGAGACTCGCAAGCGCGCTGGACGTACAGGCCGCAACCCGCAAACAGGTAACACAATCGAAATTCCAGAATCCAACGTTCCTGCGTTCAAGGCAGGTAACAAGCTTAAAGAAGCCGTAAAATAATGCGTGTCGATAAATTCCTGAAAGTATCGAGGTTAATCAAGCGGCGTACCGTAGCGAAAGATGTATCGGATCAAGGTCGGGTGCTGATCAATGGCCGTGAGGCCAAGCCGAGCAGCACGGTTAAATTGGGCGACGAGATCACCGTCCAATTTGGTCAGAAGCTGGTGACCGTCCGGGTCGAGCGTCTTACCGAGACAACCCGTAAAGATGAGGCGACCAGCCTCTATACCTTGGTCAAGGAAGAACCGATCGTTAAAGATCGCGGATTGGACTGGTAATCAGCCCGAGCCGTTCCATCAAACGTCCCTCTCACCATATGGTGTGGGGGACGTTTTTTATGTTTATCATGGGTGTATAAACGTTGGACCTCCCGCTCTCGTTCTTTCTCCGTGCATTCCTTGCAGCATCACGCTCATTCCTGAAGCGGTTGCTCTTCTTCCGGTTCTAAAGGCAGGCGCCTTCCCATAAGCTATTGTTAAAAGGAGGGGTACATGCCATGATCGACCAAGGGAAGGGCAAGTTTCATGACCTGCGGATGCAGAACCGGAAGCTGCTGGACATTACGGGTGTCCAAAATGTGGAGAGCTTTGACAGTGAAGAATTTCTGCTTCAAACCGAGCTTGGGCATCTCACCATTCGGGGGCAAAATTTACATATTAAAAATCTCAGCCTGGAAGAGGGGCTTTTGTCGATTGAAGGTCAGGTGCATTCACTGATTTATTTGAATCCCGGTTCGCAGACCAAGAACAAGAGTCTGCTAGGTAAGCTGTTTAAATGAACCCCAGCGTACAATGGATCACGCTGCTCTGGATGCTCTTCTCCGGAGCAGCGATGGGAGTCGCCTTCGACAGCTACCGGGTGCTGGCAGGGCAGCTCCGTTTCCCGCAATGGTCCAAGCATACCCTGGACTTCCTTTACTGGATTGCGGCAGCCTTCTTCATTTTTCGCATGTTGTATGTGACCAATGACGGTCAACTGCGTTTTTATGTGTTTGTGGGCCTGTTTATAGGGGTTTGGATCTATTTTTTATTATGGAGTGTCATAACCCAGCGTTTTGTGGTAATGTTAATTCAAGTGACAAAAGGCTTGCTGTCCTTTTTGTACAAGCTGTTCCGTATATTATTGTGGAATCCGATCAAAGGAATCCTGATGCTCATCTTAGGATTGTTAAGGTTTCTATGGAAGTTTCTCCTGTCGCTGTTGCGTTTAGTCCTTAAATGCCTCATGCCTTTTTGGCGACTCTTGAAATGGATGCTGAGACCGATCACATCCAGAGTCAGGCTGCCGGCATGGTGCAAGCAATTCGCGGACAAGGTTATCAAGGCGTGGAAGCGCTGGTTTTAGGAGGTATGGTCATGGGAAGATTTGCTGATCCATCGAAGCAGGCTCCCCAACAAACCAAGACAAAGAACAAAGGCGCACGCCGGCGTAAAAGAATGTTTGTGGCGATGATGGCGCTGTTTTTGATCTGGGCAGTTTCAACGCTCTGGTCCCAGAATGACCGCATCCGTAATCAGAACGAAGCGCTAGCTCAAAAGCAAGAGGATTATAAGTCCGTTGAACAGTCGCTAATCCAGATTACTCATGAAGTGGAGCGATTGAAGGACCCTGAATATATTGGGCAGATTGCCCGCAAGAAGTTTGGACTGTATCTGCCAAATGAGACGCCGATCATTCAGCCCCAAAATTCGGGCGAAGAGCCGTAATTAGGCATGACAGACGTCTGTTGACCTTGTTTAGGTCATTATCGTATAATCAAATCACCGCAGCGCGATTTATAAATCGGACTGTATATTTTTAAGGGAGGATCATTTTATTCTATGGCAATTGAAGTGGGCACCAAGTTAGAGGGCAAGGTGACAGGCATAACGCATTTTGGAGCATTTGTGGATCTGTCAGGAGGTGTCACGGGTCTCGTTCACATCTCGGAGATCGCCGACAACTACGTTAAGGATGTCAACGATCATTTGAAGATCAACGATGTCGTTACCGTGAAGGTGATTAATGTCGACAAGGACGGCAAGATCGGTCTTTCGATCAAGCAGGCTGTCGACAAGCCGGCTTCCGAAAGTCGTCCACCCCGCGCACCGAGACCGGAACGCAGTGGAGGCGGTGGAGAACGATTCGGAGGTGGCGGTGGTGGAGGATTCAACCGTGAACGCGGTGGACGCCCGTTTAAGCCTGCGGCCAACAAGCCTTCATTTGAGGATAAAATGTCACGCTTCCTGAAAGACAGTGAAGAACGAATCTCTTCGCTTAAGAAGAATACGGAAGGCAAACGCGGTGGACGCGGAGCCAAACGTATGTAATTCGATAAAATATAAACTGACCGCAGGAGGGAAACCGCCTTCTGCGGTTTTTTTGTCGTTGTATCCAAGGGTACGACAGGTTCCTACGCAATTTACGGCGCTTCCGTGTGGAATGAGCACGGGATGTCTGCCTCAATTCGGGAAATGATCTGCAAGAATGCTCCAGGTTTGAGGCGTGTAAACACCGCTGGGCGTGGGGGATGAAGGCTCTTTTCCCGAACGTTCGCAAGGCCCGTTGATTTTGTCGGAAATTTCTTTGGGGCTTGTCCGGTGTTCTGACAAACTTTCCTGAACAGGGGTTTTATAATGGGACCAACAAATTCGTGAAGAATGGGGTGCCAGCGTAATGGATAAAAGAAATCTGGTGATGTTTCCGGGTACTGAGGCAGTTAAAGGGGGAGCGGGTTCCATTCGTGCCCGTGTAACAGAACGGTTAGGGCAGCTGCCTTTTCTACAGCGTCCCATCCACTTCCTGGCCGCTAAGAAGTGGATGATCCTGCTAACCTTCATGGGTTTTCTGCTCGGACGAGCGATGATTCTGGGAGAGCTGTCTCCATTTGCAATCGCTTATTTTGCAGTCATTGCCTTTATGCGCCGTGATTATTTGCTGCCGGTAGGCGCCGCTATCGTTGCAGGAAGTTTATTTGCGTCCTTTCCGGTGGCATGGATGGTACCGGCAGAAATCTTGATCTTTTACTTTATGATGCGGGGATTGGAGACCTATGATCGGGCAGAATTGTCGTATGCACCGCTGATGGTATTTGTCTCCACCTTCTTCGTGAATCTGTTCAGTGTTCTCATCGGACCGAGCATTACCTGGTATTCCATGATGATGCTCACCTTGAATGCCGTGCTCAGCTTTGTCCTGACATTGGTCTTTATTCAAGCGATTCCCGTACTGACGCTTCGTAAAAAAACGCATGCTCTTCGAAATGAAGAAATTCTATGTATTATCATTTTGCTGGCGTCGGTCATGACAGGTGCCGTTGGCTGGACGATCCAATCTCTGTCGGTAGAGCATATCTTATCCCGATACTTAATTCTGCTGTTTGCCCTAGTCGGGGGAGCTCCGCTAGGCGCCTCGGTTGGCGTAGTAACGGGCCTCATCCTCAGTCTTGCCAACATTTCGGCATTCTCCCAGATGAGTTTGCTCGCCTTTTCCGGGATGCTCGCAGGTATGCTGAAGGAAGGGAAGAAAGGCGGTGTTTCGCTGGGAATGCTGCTGGGGGCAACTATTCTCTCCATCTATTTCAGCAATCCTGGAGAAGTGATGATCTCCACTTGGGAAACCTGCGCGGCTATCGTGTTATTCCTCATTACGCCCAAGAGTGTGATGCAGGCTATAGGCAAATATGTGCCTGGCACGCAGGATCATACCCGTTCACAGCATGAATACGCCAAGCGGGTCCGGGATCTTACAGCGGACCGTGTGACCCAATTTTCCCGGGTGTTCCGGCAGCTCTCGCAAAGCTTCGGACAGACGTCCGGGGTTATACAGCCTCCGGGCAAACAAACGGAGGAGATGAATCATTTCATGAATGCCGTGGCGGAGGGAAGCTGTGCCACATGCTTTAAACGGAATCAGTGCTGGGATATGAAGTTTTACCAGACTTATAAATATATGACCGATATGATGACCTCGATCGAGGAGAATCCTGAGATGGAAGCAGACGATCTGCCGCCGGAATGGAGCCGGATCTGTGCCAAGAAGGAGGAGGTGCTTGGCATCCTCAAGCAGCAGTATCATCTTTACCAACATGATATGCAGTGGAAACGCCAAATATACGATAGCCGTCATCTGGTAGCGGAACAATTATCCGGGGTTTCGCAGGTCATGGAAGACTTGGCCCGAGAGATTAAGCGGGAAAGCCAGACCATGCACATTCAAGAAGAACAGATTCGGGAAGCGCTTCAGCAGCTGGGCTTATCGGTTCAAGGCATCGATATCATCAGTTTGGATTCCGGGCAGGTCGAGATTGAGATCATTCATGCATACACCCGGGGTTATGACGAATGCAGGAAGATTATCGGACCGCTGCTGTCCGACATTCTCGGGGAGCATATCGCCGTAATGGAAGAGACCTTGACCCATCCAAGAGATGGATTGGCCACCGTGCGATTCGGCTCAGCGAAAACATATGAAATTATGACGGGCGTAGCCGCAGCGGCTAAGGGAGGGGATATTTTATCAGGTGACAGCTTCAGTACGGTCGAGCTGGGCAACGGGACGTTTGCGGTAGCGCTTAGTGATGGTATGGGCAACGGGGAAAGGGCACGGCTCGAGAGCAGCTCGGCTCTGAATATATTAGAACAGCTGCTTCAATCCGGGATGGATGAGAAGCTGGCAATCAAATCGGTCAACTCGATTCTAATGCTGCGTTCGCCGGATGAAATCTATGCTACGGTCGATATGGCCCTAATCGATCAATATACGGCTCAGACCACCTTTATGAAGATCGGTTCGACGCCAAGCTTTATCAAACGAGGCAATGATGTCATACCGGTCTCGGCCAGCAATCTTCCGATTGGGATCATTCAGGATATCGAAGTGGACCTAGTCTCATTACAGCTGCAGGCCGGTGATGTTCTCATTATGATGACGGATGGCATATATGATGCGCCGGGTTATGCGGTAAACAAGGAGCTATGGATGAAACGAATGATTCAGGAAGTGAACAGTGAGGATCCGCAGGAAATTGCCGATTGTTTGTTGGAGAAGGTGATTCGTTACCAGCAGAATCAAATTCATGATGATATGACGGTGGTGGTCGGGCGTGTGGATCACTTTCATCCGGAATGGTCGAATGTGCATGTTCCGGGCTTTGCCCGAATGGAGCGGCCGCGAACGGTTAGCTGATGCGTTAGATAAATCAAGCGATTACCCGGGAAATGGAGGCCCCCGGAGATGGTAAATCTTTTTACGTCTATTCTTCCTATATATCGTTTGAACTCTCTTGAATGTGGAAATGATAGAGATAGAAGTCAAATCGATAGGAATGGATGAGACGGAGGCGATCATTTATTATGAAGCAAATTCTACTGATTACGGACGGGTGCTCTAACGTTGGGGCCAGTCCAGTTCTGGCCGCAGCCCATGCGCTCCAGGATGGTATTGTTGTGAATGTGGTGGGGGTTCTTGATTACGGGACGATCGGTGAGCTAGGGGGATTGGAAATTCAGGAGATAGCCAAAGCGGGAGGAGGCATACACCGGATCGTAGGCACACCGCAGCTGGCGCAGACGATACAGATGATGACTCGGAAAACGGTGGTTCAGACGATCCAACAAGCGGTAAATAAGGAGATACAGCATATTCTGGGGGGCGGGTCGCTGGAGGAGCTTCCGCCGGACAAGCGTTCGCAGGTCGTGGAAGTGGTGGATGAGCTGGCTGAGACATCATCGCTGCAGGTCGCGCTGTTAATCGATGCAAGTGCAAGTATGAAACCCAAGCTGGCTGCCGTTGAGGAAGCGATACGTGATTTGATGCTGAGTTTGAAAGCGCGCGCAGGCTCAAGCGAATTGTCCGTATTCCATTTTCCTGGAAAACACAGCGGCGAGGATATCGTGATGGACGTGAATTGGACCTCAGATCTTGACGGCGCCCGGGGAATGTTCAGCCGCCTGCAGATGAGAGGGGCGACGCCGACTGGACCTGCCTTGTTAAAGGTGATTGAATTTTACCGATATGGTACACTAGAAGGTAATCAATCATGGCAGGGTCATTCCAGCCAAGAGGAAGGGATGCTCGGTGACTACGTTGTCTAACCCGGGTTATCCGCCAGGAACCGTAATTAAAGGCAAGTGGCGGAACAGCCGGTACATCGTGGAACGTATGCTCGGCAAAGGGGCTAACGGCAAGGTGTATCTGGTTCACCGGGCAGGAGTACGCGGGCGTTATGCTTTGAAAGTAGGGTATGACGCTCTGGATCTTCAATCCGAAATTAATGTGCTGAATGCGTTGAAAGAACAGATGCCGGACCCGTATCTCGTGGAGGCGGACGATCATCATGACGGCAGTGGCGAAGTGTCCTTCTATGTTATGCGTTACATTGAGGGGAGTCCGCTGCATCATTTTATTCGCAAACGCGGTGCCGACTGGATCGGATTGATCGGACTGAAGCTGCTCGAGAAGCTGTCCGTTCTGCATGCATCCGGTTATGCATTCGGTGATTTGAAGCCGGATAATGTGATGGTCTCCGCATACGGAAGAGTGGAACTGATCGATTACGGAGGCGTCAGCCCTTTCGGACGCAGCGTAAAGCAGTTTACGGAATGGTATGATCGGGGATACTGGAATGCCGGAAGCCGGACTGGCGACGTAACCTATGATTTGTTCTCGTTTGCCGTGATGTGTATCGGCCTGCTGGATGAGAAATCATTACGGGAGGCGTCTTGTCAGCTTCCCCAGACCCGTAGTGTTGCAGATCTGCAGCTGGTGCTGCGAAGAAACCTTGTGTTCAAACCATACGCTGTTTGGCTGAACAAGGCTTTATCGGGGGACTTCGCGGATTCACGGGAAGCGTTGAACGAGTGGAGAAAACGAATATACGAAGGTTCGGGCAGGAACGTGCGTCCTAATCCAGGACGAACTCCACGTTGGCTGAAGAACGCGTTTGGTTTATCGTTAGTCATCATGGCCTTTGCTGTTTATTTTTTCTTCCGCTCATGAAGCTGAATTGTTACCTTGTTACTGGGAGTTCATAAAGGGGACCTGGAAGTGAAACAGGATTATTTACGGACATTCGTCCAACATGTCGAGCGTACAGCCGCAGAGTTTGATCTGTGGTCAGAAGGCGATAGCATCGTGGTCGCTGTTTCCGGCGGGCCTGATTCCGTTGCGCTCCTGCACGTGCTGCATGAAATTTCTTTGCACCGGACACCGCTCCGATTGATCTGCGCCCATGTGCATCATGGGTTTCGGAAAGAGTCGGACCAAGAGGCGGAGATGGTGCGTGAACTGGCGGAGCGGCTCGGACTTCCATTTGAAACGGCGTTCATCGATATTCCTGCTTATATGGAAGAGAGCGGTAAGGGTGGGCAGGAGGCTGCAAGAGAGAAGCGTTATGAATTTTTGCTGCAAACGGCTCATAAATACAACGCGCGCTCCGTGGCACTGGCTCATCATGCTGACGATCAAGCCGAGACGGTGCTCATGAGGCTTCTGCGCGGGAGCGGCGTGTCCGGACTTGCCGGAATAAAATTTAAGCGCACGGAAAAAAAAGTGGAACTTATCCGCCCGTTCCTTCGTATGTACAAGGCGGATATCGTAGAGCTGTGCCGCGTATGCGGATTCCAGTATGCGGTGGATCACAGCAATCTACAGACGAAGTACCGCCGTAATGCGATTCGCCTGGAAGTATTGCCTTTTCTGGAACGATATAATGGGCAGTTCTCCTCCTCACTCAATCAGCTGGCCGAAATAGTCCAGCAGGAGGATGATTTTGTGGAGCTTGAAGCTGCGAAGCAATTTCGGAGTATGGTACAGGAGAACGATGGGAGGCTCGCTTTCGACGCGCCTTCCTTTTTGGGCTTACATGTCGCTTTACAACGGCGTTTGATTAAACTAATATTAAATTACCTGCCCTCAGACCAGGAAAACACCGATTTTGTCAAGATTGAAATGGTGCGCCATGGCATTCTTAACGATCAGCGAAGCAACTGGCGTCTGGATCTGGGTGACGGCATTACCTGTGTTCGTGAGTATGGAGTGATCCAGTTTGGGCCTAAGCCTCCGAATGAACAGGGACAGTACATATACATTCTTGATTCTCCTGATGTTTCGCAGCAGTATGTTAAGGAAATCGGAAAAATGCTGAAATTGTCGTCAATGACAGGAAGCGAAAGCCGGAACGGCTCCAGACCATCAGCCTTTGTGGCGGATTTTGATGCGGATGAGCTGAGGTTTCCCTTAACCTTGCGTAACAGACAGCCGGGGGACAAGATGAAGATCATGGGATTAAACGGAAGCAAAAAGGTGAAAGATATTCTCATTGATGAGAAAATCCCACCGTCTGTCCGTGCCCGGATTCCTATTCTTTGTGACGGTTCCGGCAGCATCGTGTGGATTCCAGGTGTACGACGTTCCGTTCACGCCGCTTGCGGGCGGCACACATCACGAGTTCTCCGGATGGAGCTATCGGATGCTTAAGGCAAGTGTAAAACGAAGAATGGCCCGTTTCACGCTTTCATAGTATAAACGTAGGAGGTCCACTTAAGTTGCAGAATGACATTCAGGAAATACTCATCAGTGAAGAAGAGATTCACGCAAAGATTAAGGAACTTGGTTCCAAACTCAGCGCCGAATATGTGGGACGCAATCCACTCGTTATTTGCGTTCTTAAAGGTGCATTTATTTTTATGGCCGACTTGGTCAAATCCATAACAGTACCTCTTGAGTTGGATTTCATGGCTGTATCCAGTTATGGGGCATCAACCAAATCCTCCGGCGTGGTGAAGATCATTAAAGATCTGGACGCATCCGTTGAAGGCAGGGATGTGCTGATTGTGGAGGATATTATCGACAGCGGTCTTACGCTGAGCCATTTGATTGAGCTTTTGAAGAGCCGTAAGGCAAACTCGGTGCGCGTTGTCACGCTGTTTGACAAGCCGGCACGCCGTACGGTGGATTTGCAGGCCGATTACACCGGATTCGTGCTGCCGGATGCTTTTGTTGTCGGATACGGGCTCGATTATGCCGAGCATTACCGGAACCTCCCCTACATCGGGATTTTGAAGCCGGAAATCTACAGCAGTTAAACCGCGGCAATGGGCTGCTATCAGAGTTCAGGGCCCTTTGTTGAGATGGCCAGACAGGCTGTGGTAAAATATCTTATGTGTCTTGAGAGGAGGTAGGGGATGAGTCGGTTCATCCGGAATTCTGGTTTTTATTTGATTCTATTTTTAGTCGTGGTGGGCATAGTACAATTCGTTACTAATGGCGGCGAGCAAGCCGATGCCCCTAGTTATAATCAACTGCGGCAGGAAGTCAAAGCTAACAACATAGAGGAAATGACGGTACAATTTGACGGTTACGCTTATCTGGTGACCGGTAAGTATAGGGAGATTTCCGAAGAGAAAAAATCGGAGAATTTCTCAACCTATATTCCTGCCACGGATGCAGCGATGCAAGAGCTGACTGCAGCCAGTGATAGCAACAACGTCAAACTGTCCGTGCAGCCAATGGAAGGCCAAAGCATTTGGCTGACATTGCTTTCATCCTTTATTCCGCTCATCATTATGTTTGTTCTGTTCTTCTTCCTGTTTAATCAGGCCCAAGGCGGCGGCGGCAAAGTGATGAACTTTGGTAAGAGCAAAGCCCGCTTATATAATGAAGAGAAGAAACGGATTACATTTGAGGATGTAGCCGGAGCAGATGAAGAGAAGCAGGAACTTGTTGAAGTTGTTGACTTCTTGAAAGATCCGCGCAAGTTTAACACGGTTGGCGCTCGCATTCCGAAGGGCGTTCTGCTTGTCGGTCCTCCGGGAACAGGTAAGACGCTCCTAGCTCGTGCCGTTGCTGGTGAAGCAGGAGTGCCATTCTTTAGTATTTCCGGTTCCGACTTTGTTGAGATGTTTGTCGGTGTCGGTGCTTCTCGTGTACGTGACTTGTTCGAGAACGCGAAGAAGAATGCACCATGTATCATCTTTATTGATGAGATTGATGCTGTGGGTCGTCAGCGTGGCGCCGGACTTGGCGGCGGTCATGACGAGCGTGAGCAGACACTCAACCAGTTGCTGGTTGAAATGGACGGTTTCGGAGCGAACGAAGGCATTATCATCGTTGCTGCGACCAACCGCCCGGACATTTTGGACCCGGCGCTTCTTCGTCCGGGACGTTTTGACCGTCAGATTACCGTAGATCGCCCGGATGTGAAGGGCCGTGAAGCCGTACTGAAGGTTCATGCACGCAACAAACCATTGACGAAGGATGTTAAACTTGACATCATCGCCAAACGTACAACCGGTTTTACAGGCGCCGATCTGGAGAATCTCCTGAACGAGGCCGCCTTACTTGCGGCTCGCCGCAACCGTAAAGATATCTCCATGCGAGAAGTGGATGAGGCGATTGACCGTGTTATCGTCGGTACGGAGAAACGCAGCCGCGTGATCAGTGATCGCGAGAAACGTATCGTAGCTTACCATGAAGCAGGTCACACCATTGTGGGTTACTTCCTTGAGCATGCGGATACGGTGCACAAGGTAACGATTATTCCTCGTGGCCGTGCCGGTGGATATGTCATCATGATGCCGAAGGAAGATCGGATGCTCGTGACGAAGCAGGAATTGCTGGATCGCGTAACCGGTTTGCTTGGCGGCCGTGTTGCTGAGGAACTGTTCATCGGTGAAATCGGAACCGGAGCATATAGTGACTTCCAACAAGCGACGGGCATTATCCGCAGCATGGTTGTGGAATACGGTATGAGTGAGAAGCTCGGACCGATGCAGTTCGGTACATCCCAAGGACAAGTGTTCCTTGGACGTGATATCGGACATGAGCAGAACTATAGTGATCGAATCGCTTATGAGATCGATCAGGAAATGCAGCGATTCATTAATGATTGCTATGAGAAATGTAAAGAGATCCTGAATAAGCATGCTAAAGAGGTTCACCTGATTGCGAACACGCTCCTCGAGATGGAAACGCTGGAGCTTGAGCAAATCAAGAATCTCATTGAGACCGGATCAGCTGAAGGCAACGGCAGTGGCGACGGTGAAGGAGAAGGTTCTACCGAGAATGGTGAACCGATCATCGACAACATTGGCGACGTGAAAGTTCGTATCCAAGGGAAAGAAGACGGCGAGCAGCCGACTTCCACGGAAGAAATTCCGAACAACCCGATGGATTCGAATGATCCAGGGCCGGAGCGAAAAGATTCCGAGCGCAAGGATCCTCCAGGCGGATCGGACAACGGTAACAGCAGCTTAACGTAATATTCGCTGATAAAACATCGAATACCGAATAAAATTGAAGAACCGGAGAACGATAATTCGTTTTCCGGTTCTTTTTGTGCTTTCTATCACATTGACAGGGGGCAGAACGAACGTGTACATTAGTTGTTAAATAAGGATGCGCATCCTTTCACAAAGGTGGAAACCATCCTGAAAGTCACATGGTCATCAGCGGCGAACCGCCGGACTACATAAAGGGAGAGGGTCGATCATGGAAGCTTTGGCACTGGAGCGTAAAGCAGAACAGAACCGTGAACTGCGTGAGCGGTTAATGCAATTGAAGAAGGAACGTAATGCAATCATTTTGGCTCATTATTATCAACGGGACGAAATACAAGAGGTCGCTGATTTCCGGGGGGATTCCTTCCTGCTCGCGCAGAAGGCAGCACAAACCGATGCTGAGGTCATCGTATTTTGCGGTGTGCATTTTATGGGCGAGAGCGCTAAAATTCTGGCACCGGGCAAGACGGTTCTTATACCGGATGAGCGGGCTGGCTGCCCTATGGCGGATATGGTGAACGTGGACGGACTTCGGAAGCTGAAAGCGCAGCATCCGAATGCGAAAGTGGTCACATACATCAATTCATCGGCTGAGATCAAAGCCGAAACGGATATCTGCTGTACGTCATCCAATGCCGTTAAAGTGATTCAGTCGGTGGATTCGGATGAAATTATATGGGTGCCTGATAAAAACCTGGGACATTATGTTCAGCAGCATACCGACAAGAAGCTTATTATCTGGGAAGGGTATTGCAACACGCATGACATGCTGACGGTTAAGGATGTTGTCGAGATGAAGGCCAAATATCCTCATGCGGAATTTGTGGTGCACCCGGAATGCCGTCCTGAGGTTGTAGCGATGGGCGATTTTGTAGGGAGTACCACCGCTATCCTGGAATATTGTAAAAATTCATCTGCCAAGGAGTTTATTGTAGGCACAGAGGATGGAACCGGATATCAGCTTCGATTGGATAGCCCGGATAAATCGTTCCACTTCGCTACGAAGTTCCTGGTGTGTCCGAATATGAAAGTGAATAACCTCAAAAAGCTGGTTAAAGCGTTGGAAACGATGAAGCCGCAAATTTATGTGCCGCCGGTCGTTGCAGAGAAAGCCAGAACTTCATTAGAGCGCATGTTACAAGTTAAGTAGCATGCGCTACTCTTTCGTGAAAAGACAGGTGAGGCATCGTGATACCGCAGTATTTAATTGATTTTGAGCTGAACGATCTTCCGGTCATTGAGACGGATGTCATCGTGATCGGTTCAGGCATTGCGGGTTTATATACGGCGATCATGGCAAGCGCGACTCAGAATGTGCTATTGATTACGAAGAAATCGCTGCTTGAAAGCAACACGCGTTATGCACAGGGAGGGATTGCAGCCGTAACAGCCGAGGATGACTCTCCGGCCTACCACCGGCAGGACACCCTCCTGGCAGGGGCGGGCCTATGTTCTTCTACCGCGGTGGATGTGCTTGTCAACGAGGGTCCGGTTGGTGTTCAAGAGCTGATTCGGCTCGGTACGATGTTTGATGTGGAGAATGGCGAGCTCGCACTCACCCAAGAAGGCGCGCACAGTCATCGCCGGATCCTTCATGCCAACGGGGATGCAACCGGATATGAAATCGTGCGTGCCCTTTCCATTCAGGTTGAAATGCTTCACAATGTAGAGGTGTGGGACGATCATTTTGTCATTGACCTGATTACCGAGCAGGGAGAGTGTCATGGCGTTTTAGTACAGATGCCGGACGGCAAACGGGTATTCGTACGTGGACGGGCGACGGTGATGTGTTCCGGCGGCGCCGGTCAATTGTACCGGTATACGACCAATCCGGAGGTTGCCACAGCGGATGGCGTTGCCATGGCTTATCGGGCAGGCGCAGAAATTCGGGATATGGAATTTATACAGTTCCACCCGACGGCGCTTAGTTATCCGGGGGCGCCCCGATTCCTTATATCAGAGGCGGTTCGGGGTGAAGGTGCCGTTCTTCGGAATATACGAGGGGAACGGTTCATGCCCAAATACCATGAATTGCTGGAGCTGGCGCCACGGGATATTGTAGCACGGGCCATTGTCAGTGAGATGGAAGCAACGGGGTCTACCTTTGTTTATCTGGATATTACCCATGAGTCGCCGGAGATGGTCAAACATCGATTCCCAACGATTTATGAAACCTGCATGCAATATGGACTCGATTTATCGTCAGATTGGATTCCGGTCTCCCCGGCTGCGCATTATATGATGGGGGGCATCAAAACCAATCTGCATGGCGAGAGCAGCGTGAAGCGTTTATTTGCTTGCGGGGAGGTATCGTCTACTGGTGTTCACGGGGCGAACCGTTTGGCCAGCAATTCGCTGTCGGAGGCGATTGTGTACGGCAGTCGTATTGTCGAGCGCATTAAGAGTCTGCCGGAACCCTCAGGAGATCCACTTCATGTATCATTCCATCTCGGTCGCAAGGACACCCCGTCCCAGGCAATGGTGGAAAAGCGCTTGAAGCTTCAGAAGGTGATGGTACGTTATGCAGGACTTCGGAGAAATCGGGATACTCTATTAAGAGCAGCAGAAGAGCTCGGCCGTCAGCTGCCATTGTTCCATTCGATGCTTTCCAAGCGTGAGGAATACGAGTTTGCCAACATGCTCACAGCATCCTTACTCGTGGTGCAGGGTGCGCTGGGTCGTGAAGAAAGCCGGGGAGCCCACTACCGTGAGGATTTCCCGGAGCGGAATGACAGCGTATGGCAGAAACATATTGTCCATACACGGGATCAAGAAATGACGGAGGAATTAAGCGATGATGTTTAACGGATACAACGATGGCCTTCTCCAGAGTATACGGACTTGGCTGCAGGAGGATATTGGGTCGGGGGACATTACGACTCTTACCACCATTGAGCCGGGTCATGAATCCAAGGGCGTTATCCATGCCAAGGAGGCTGGAATCGTGGCAGGGATGCCGGTAGCAGAGCTGGTATTCGAAACGGTTGATCCGTCGCTGACGTTTACGGCATTGGTTCGGGATGGGGACGAGGTTGAAAAAGGAACGGTTCTCGCTGAGGTGGAAGGAAGCACTCATCGTATTTTGACAGGCGAGCGTCTCGCTTTGAATTTGCTTCAGCGTATGTCGGGTATTGCAACAAGAACACGTTCATTTGTAGATGTACTCGAGGGATTGCCGACAAGATTGGTGGATACCCGCAAAACGACACCAGGCCACCGAATGCTCGAGAAGTATGCTGTTCGGGTTGGCGGCGGCGCGAACCATCGTTTCGGTCTGTACGATGCCGTTATGATTAAGGATAATCACATTAAGGGTGCAGGAGGAATCGCGCAAGCGGTCAGCCGGGCAAGAGCCCATATTCCACATACCATGACGATAGAAGTTGAAACCGAGAGCTTGGCGCAGGTGGAGGAGGCACTGGCTGCAGGCGCAGATATTATTATGCTGGATAACATGAGTCATGACATGATGGCGGAGTCTGTTCGAAGAATCAAGGCCAAGGCGCCTCATGTGCGGGTCGAAGCATCAGGGAACGTGACGCTGGAGACCGTACGCGGGATTGCCGAGACCGGGGTCGACGTGATATCCGTTGGTCGGCTTACTTATTCTTTCCATAGTCTCGATATCAGTCTGGATCTGAATGCGAAGAAAGGAGGGACAGAAGGTTGATTCTAGTTGTGGATGTAGGGAATACCAATATTGTACTGGGTGTGTATCAGGGGAAGAAGCTGCTGCATGATTTTCGAATCAGTACATCGCGTCAGTCCACCGTGGATGAATACGGTGTACTGATTCACAATTTGTTTCAAATGTCCAATATATTGGTAAGCCAAATAGAAGGCGTAATTGTTTCTTCCGTAGTTCCTCCTCTTGTACGTGTGGTCGAGGAGATGTGCAATAAATATATTGGCAAGACGCCCCTGATTGTAGGACCGGGGATCAAAACAGGACTGAATCTGCGGTATGAGAATCCGCGCGAGGTTGGCGCTGACCGGATCGTGAATGCAGTAGCAGCCGTCGAGCAGTACGGGGGGCCGCTGATTGTGGTGGATTTCGGTACGGCGACGACGTTTGATTGCATTGATGAGGCAGGCAATTATCTTGGCGGAGTGATTGTGCCTGGTATTGGCATTGCTACTGAGGCTCTGGTACAGCGTGCTTCCAAGCTTCCTCGCGTAGAGCTCGAAAAGCCGAAAAAAGTAATTGGGCGCAATACCGTACATGCCATGCAGGCAGGCATCGTTTTTGGTTATGCGGGACAGGTTGATGGCCTGGTCAAGCGTATAAAAGCCGAGATGGGTACGGACAATGTTAAGGTTATCGCTACCGGGGGAATGGCCGAGCTGATTGCCAGCGAAACGGAGTCCATTGAAGAGATTTCTCCCCTTCTGACATTAGAAGGCTTGCGTATTATTTATGAGCGTAACTAGAACCGCTATAAAACCGTTAGATATTACAAACAACTAGAAAGACAAGGAGGCCTCAAGATGGGTAATCAAAAAGACCGTTTGCTGCGGGGAACAGCATTAAACGGGAAAGTGCGGACATTTGCCGTTCGGACAACCGATTTGGTTGAAGAGCTTCGCCAAAGACATGATACGTTTCCTGTCGTCACAGCCGCTTTGGGCCGCACCGTGTCAGCAGCAGCGATGATGGGAGCTATGCTAAAAGGAGACGAGCGTCTTAGCATTCAAGTGCGAGGCGACGGACCGATCGGTTTGATTGCGGCGGAGAGTAATGCCAACGGCGAGGTCCGCGGATATGTCAAAAATCCGCATGTGGAGCTGACGAATATCCGTCCGGGTAAGATGGATGTTGCCGCTGCTGTAGGGACCACCGGCCATATTGATGTGATCAAGGATTTCGGGTTGAAGGAGCCTTACCGTGGCAGCGTACCGATTATTTCGGGCGAGCTCGCTGAAGACTTCACATACTATTTTGCCGTATCCGAACAGACCAACTCGGCGGTAAGCCTAGGCGTGCTGGTTTCACCGGATTATTCCGTGTCGAATGCGGGCGGCTTCATCATTCAGCTTCTCCCCGGCGTTACCGAGGATGAGATTGCGGAGCTTGAGCTTGCGCTGAGCAAGATTCCACCGATCACCGAGATGCTGGAAGAAGGACTGGAACTGGAAGACATCCTGAAACGAGTAGTTCCGGATGTGACCATTTTGGAGGAAATGGACGTGTACTTCAGCTGTGACTGCTCGCATGAGCGAGTGGAGCGCGCTTTGATCAGCTTGGGGCAGGAAGAGCTTGAGCAGATGATCGAAGAGGATGGCAAGGCCGAAGTTTCTTGTCATTTTTGCAATGAAAAATATACGTTCGATAGAGAACAGCTAAAATCCGTGCTAGAGCGGGCCAAATCTTAACGTTGGGATGAGCGACCGTGATGACGAGACAAGAGAAGGGATTGTGGGCGACCGTCATTGTCTTGACAGCATGCGTATTGGGTATGGGCGCCTGGATGCTGTTTTCCGGGAATTTATCGCAAGAGGCTTCACCACCTTGGAAAGATGGCTCCCAACCAGTTGCATCCATCCAGGACAGGGCGATTACCGAAGACGAGTGGGTTGACGAGCTAAAGAAGCGTTATGGCCGCGAAATGCTGATGACCATGCTGAATCGGCACGCCGTGGCTCTGGAGGCCAAAGCGAAGGATATTGATGTTATGCCGGCGGAAGTCGATGCAGAAATCGAAGTCATGAGCCACAGCTACGGTTCTAAGGAACGTTTCTTATCGGAAATGGAAGATCAGCTTGGCATTACGGAGAGTGAATTAAAGACAGAGACGATGTATCGGCTGCTGCTTGAGAAAATTGCGACTTCCGACGTACACATCGAAGAGCAGCAAATCGATTCGTATCTGGAACAGTACCCTGACCAATTTCGCCCCAAGAAGCAGTTGAATTTATCCATGATCGAGGTCGCTTCGGAAGATGAGGCAGAACGGGTCATGGATCGGCTGGAGAATGGAGAAGCTTTTGCGGATCTCGCGGCTCAGGTATCTCTCGATGAGTATACTCGCGAAGACGGCGGGCAGATCGGCTTGGTCGAGGAGGATGATCCCTTCTTGCCGCCGGCACTGCTGGATGCAGCTTCAACGCTTGAGCCCGGGGATATTGCGGGACCGATCTCACTCACAGACACCTATGCCATTGTTTATGTGAAGGAAATTATCGAGCCTAAGGCCCCGAGCGAGGAAAGTGTCCGCGAGGCGGTTCGTAAGCAGCTGGCCCTAGAGCAGTCGGTGTCTTTATCCGAACTGGAGCGTCAGCTTCGCGAGAAATACGAGGCCCGGATTAGCGCTGGTACGGTCACGTTGTAAATAGAAGAAGAACATGGAGAAAGCTCGCTGTGGCGGAGTAAGATGTGGCTGCAGGAGCTTTTTTTGCGTTGAAGGTTGCAAAAGGTTTTATTCACTGAGGAATGGTGGCTTTCTGAGCGTGCATGGCTAGAGACGAATTCGCGTTTCCTCGTTCGGGAGGCGGAGGAAAATCCACCTAGAAATGTTGATTTTCGAGGTGTGGGATATTGACAATGACACGTAACGTTGTTAAGATGAAGGTATAAAAACCTACCTTTTTACTCGGATATCAACAACCTCAATAATCAAGAATTAGAGTCTATATGCTGGCTCTGCTTTTCTTTCAACATCCAGACACCACAAATTTAATGATTCGACATTAGAATGTATAACACCATTATGGATTTACTAGTTTATTCAGATTCATATTTAGAGGAGGGCTTCATTCATGGCAAAAGTCGTAAACAATGTGACAGAATTAATCGGTGGAACTCCACTCGTCCGTTTGAACCGGATCGTACCGGAGGATAGCGCAGAGATTTATCTGAAGCTGGAATACCAGAACCCGGGTGCAAGCGTTAAAGACCGGATCGCGATCAGCATTGTGGAAGAAGCGGAGAAGGACGGGCGTTTGAAGCCGGGCGATACCATTATTGAAGCAACAAGTGGTAATACAGGTATTGGTCTAGCTATGGTGGCAGCTGCCAAAGGCTACAAAGCGGTTATCGTTATGCCTGAAACCATGAGCTTGGAGCGCCGCAACCTGCTGCGTGCCTATGGCGCGGAACTGGTACTGACACCGGGATCGGAAGGAATGAACGGTGCGGTTAAGAAGGCGGAAGAAATTCTGAAGGAAAATGCCGGATTCTTTATGGCCGATCAATTTAATAACCAAGCCAACGTGAAAATCCACCGTGAAACAACAGGTCCGGAAATCGTTGAAGCGATCCAATCCATCGGCGGTTCCTTAGATGCGTTCGTGGCAGGTATCGGAACAGGCGGAACGATTACAGGGGCGGGCGAAGTGCTGAAAGAGCAATTCCCTGATATTAAGGTCATTGCAGTTGAGCCTGCTGCATCGCCAATCCTTGCCGGAGGCAAACCAGGTCCTCACAAAATCCAGGGCATTGGCGCAAACTTCATTCCTGAAATTTTGAACCAAGAAGTCTACGATGAAATCGTTCATGTCGAGAATGACGATGCCTTTGAAACCTCCCGCCGTGTGGCGAAGGAAGAAGGCGTTCTTGGCGGTATTTCCTCTGGTGCGGCTGTATATGCGGCATTGAAGGTTGCCAAAGAGCTTGGTAAAGGCAAGCGGGTGGTAGCCGTGATCCCAAGTAATGGAGAACGTTACCTGAGCACGCCGCTCTATAACTTCGAGTAACGAGTAAGATGATATTGTAATATGCGCGCATGGCCTCACCTCATCTGTGTGAAATAATGCGTGACAAGGAAGGAGCCTTCAATGTGTTTTTATAGCATTGAGGGCTTTTTGCGTATACTATTCCCTAAGATAACGCTTTATTGGAATCCACGGGATGACCGCTCCAAAAATTATTGTTGGACGAGCTTCTATTTAGGGTTTTCAAGAGAAGCGGGATACAGTATACTGACAGGCAACAGTAAGGCTTTTGATGACTAAGGGAGGATCGGCATGGAGAGAAGAGTGGAGCTGGCCCAGTGGCAGGTATGGGCTAAAGAGGGCTGGTCCGTCGTTCCCTATCTGGTTCAATATAAAGGAGCAACAAGAGGGTTACCCCTGTCATGGAGACATGCATGGAAAGCGGCATCGCCGTATGCCTTTGTGCTGGAGAGCGGTAAGGGCGGACGCTATACGTATCTTGGATTGCGGCCAGTGTCCATTCTGCAGGGGAAGGGAAGCTATGGAGAGATCATAGAGCTGTCGGGGGATTCGCGAACGCAGGTAACGGGAAAGCCGCTGCATCTGTTAGAGCAGTGGATGAAAGAATGGCGGGCTCCCCGTGTTCCGGGCTGGCCGGACTTTCGCGGAGGCTGCGCCGGTTTTCTAAGCTACGATGTAATCCGATCGATTGAGCAGCTCCCCAAGATAGCCAAAGATGAGCCGGGGTTCCTGGATTATATGTGGATGCGCATGGAAGAGATCTGGATCTATGATCATACAGATGACAGCATCTACTGTTCGGTACATGTCCCTCTGCCTTGGGCATTCGGGACCGGGGAAGTTTCGGAGGAAAAGGCGGCATCCGGTGCTTCTGTTGATGCATCCAGAGGTTCGGTGCTTTCAACCGATCAAGAGAAGCTATTGCAGGAGTTATATGATCGGGCTGTCGTAAGGGCTGAATCGATGCTGTTCCAATGGAATCAAATGTTTGGAACAGTCGTAGGGAACGGCTCGGAGTCCGAAGATGAGCACGTACGGCAGGAACGATGGAAGAAAGCGCAAGAGCTGTCAGGGCCGAATGTCGAGATTTGGGATCGGCTGGAGATTGATTTTACGCAGGAAGCGTTCGAGCAGGCGGTACGCTCGATTCAAGAATATATTCGGCAGGGTGATGTATTTCAGGTCAATTTGTCTCTGCGCCGTCATTTGCAACTGCATGCGGACCCCGCGGATATTTATGAGTGGCTGCGTATCCTGAATCCGTCGCCGTATATGGGGTATTTATCCTCGCCGGGCTTCAGCTTGGCTAGCGGCTCACCGGAATTGCTGGTGAAGCTGGATGGCGATGTCGTATCTGCACGACCGATTGCGGGAACTCGGCGCCGGGGAAGCAATCCGGAAGAGGATGCGGCAATGGAAGCGGAACTGCTTGGCAGCGAGAAAGAACGGGCGGAGCATATTATGCTGGTCGATTTGGAGCGTAATGACATTGGCCGCATTGCCGCATACGGATCCGTGCATGTTCCGGAGCTGATGACTGTCGAGAGGTACTCTCACGTGATGCATCTGGTGTCACAAGTAGAAGGGCGGATTGCAGAGGGCAACCATGCACATGATGTCATTGCGGCAGCGTTCCCCGGCGGCACCATTACAGGCGCACCCAAAATCCGGACCATGGAGATCATCGAAGAGCTGGAGCCCGTGACGCGGGGGCCCTATACCGGCTCCATGGGCTGGATCGATTATAATGGTGATATGGAGCTCAACATTATTATTCGGACCCTCGCCGTAAAGGATGGGGTCGGCTATATTCAGACGGGTGCGGGGATTGTCATTGACTCCGATCCGTACCGGGAATACAGGGAGTGTCATAACAAGGCAAAGGCTTTGATTGCTGCACTGATATGCAGTGAAGAAGAAGCGGCAGTGTTGTCCGCGAATATAGGGGGGAACTAATATGATACTTGTCATCGACAATTATGATTCGTTTACGTATAACCTGGTTCAATATTTGGGTGAGCTCGGCGAGGAAGTGAAGGTTTACCGGAATGATGAGATCGACATCGCTGGCATCGAGGCATTGGCCCCGGACCATATCCTGATATCTCCGGGACCGTGCACGCCGAATGAAGCCGGCATCAGTCTGGATGTTATTTCGCATTTCAAGGGTGTGATTCCGATCTTCGGCGTCTGCCTCGGCCATCAGGCGATCGGGCAAGCCTTTGGCGGCAACGTGATTCGTGCGGAGCGCCTGATGCACGGGAAAACATCCGCGATCCAGCATACGGGCGGCTCGGTCTTCGAAGGCTTACCGGTTCCGTTCACCGCAACGCGCTATCACTCGCTGATCGTTGAGAAGGAAACTTTGCCGGATGAGCTGGAGATTACCGCCTGGACCGAAGAGGGCGAAATCATGGGGCTTCGGCATAAACAATATCCCATAGAAGGGGTGCAGTTCCATCCGGAATCCATCATTACGGACCATGGCCATCAAATGCTGCGCAATTTCTTGAAGCGTACAGCTGGCACCAAAGCATGAAGTATATTGGCATGAACGGCGGCATCGTTGAAGCTGCCGAAGCTGTCATACCTGTAATGGATCACGGTCTTCTGTACGGAATGGGGTTATTCGAGACCTTTCGCACTTACGAGGGGAAGCCTTTTTTAATAGAGCGGCACTTGAGCCGGCTCATGAACAGCTGCCGGGAGCTCGGGATCGTCCACAGGGCGGATGCTGAGAGGATCAGCCGCTGGATATCGGAACTGATGGAGGCCAATGGTCTCCAGGATGCTTATATCCGGTATACTGTAACGGCAGGAGAGGGATTGCTCGGTTTGCCTGCTGGCGATTATTTGAAGCCTTCCGAGATTTTATTCGCCAAAGAGCTGCCGGCCGCAAACGAAATGCTTTACGAGAAAGGCAGAGCCATGCGGAGGCTGTCCCTTCCGCGAAACACACCGGAATCCTCGGTTCGGCTGAAATCTCTGCATTATATGAACAATATACTCGCAAAGCGGGAATCGGCCGAATACCCCAGCCACTCGGATGGTCCGACAGAGGGGCTGATGCTAACGGCGGCCGGGGAAGTGGCGGAGGGCATTGTCAGCAATGTCTTTTTTGTCAAAGCGGGTCGTGTATATACGCCTGACGTAAGTACGGGCATTTTGCCGGGGATTACCCGGGCGGTGGTGATGGAATTGGCTGCCGATCTTGGGATGGAAGTCGAAGAAGGCCGTTACAGCTGGGAGTTTTTCACTGGAGCGGATGAAATATTTACGACCGGTTCTGTGCAGGAGATTGTTCCGGTTACGACGTTGATTGGAGCTGAAGGCGAGACTCTAGTTATTGGACAAGGATTGGCCGGTCCGATAACCCGTACATTTCTGAGCGCATATAGAAGGAAAGCAGGGCAAAAGGCATGAAAACAACGATTTACGAACGTGAATATCGGCTGAGCAAGGATGCTGTGTTAAAGCTCGGTCAATCCACGCTCATTATGGGCATATTGAATGTGACACCGGATTCGTTCTCCGACGGAGGTCGTTATCACGACACGGAGCGGGCGGTCGAGCACGCGCTTCAACTGGTGGAAGAGGGAGCTGACATCATCGATATCGGCGGAGAATCGACGCGTCCAGGCCATGAGCCGGTTGGAACTGAAGAGGAGCTCGCCCGCGTTATCCCGGTTATAGAAGCCATCCATCGGCATGCGCCGCATATTCCATTATCAATTGACACGTATAAAGCGGAAGTTGCGCGTCAGGCTATTGGAGCGGGCGCTCATATCATAAATGATATTTGGGGCTTTAAAGACGACGCGGATATGCCCAAGACAGCGGCAGAACTCGGATGTCCCGTGATTTTGATGCACAATCGCCGCGATCGGAATTACATCAATCTTATCGAGGACGTAAAGCGCGATTTACTGGAAAGTGTCGAAATTGCGAGGGCTGCAGGTGTGCAGGATCAGCATATTTTGCTCGATCCGGGTATCGGGTTTGCCAAGGACTATGACGAGAACATGAAAGTGATGGCCTCCCTCGATCAGCTTGTAGGGCTTGGGTTTCCGGTGCTGCTGGCTACCTCCCGCAAAAGGTTTATCCAGACCACACTTGGCGCCCCGGCGCAAGATGTACTCGAAGGAACGGCCGCTACGGTGGCTTACGGGATTGCGCAAGGCTGCCAGATCGTTCGTGTGCATGACGTGTTGCATATGAAACGGACAGCGAAGATGTGTGATGCCATGACTTACGCTTCAACGGAGCTTACACGTATATAATTTTTTCGGGACAAAGGATGGAAGGGCGGAGTACGAGATGGATAAAATGATACTGAGCCGCATGGAATACTACGGCTACCACGGTGTGTTTGAGGAAGAGCGCAAGCTGGGTCAACGATTCTATGTGGATCTGGAGCTGGAGATGGATTTGAGCAAAGCTGCGAAGACGGATGACCTGACGTTAACGGTAAATTATGCCGAGATTCATGATCTCTTGCTGGATATTATGCGGACGGAGTCGTTCCGCCTGATTGAAGCTTTAGCGGAGCATATTGCATCTAAGGTATTGGACACTTATACTATTATCGATGCTTTAACGGTCCGATTGACGAAGCCGCACCCGCCTTTTGACATTCATTTTGAAGGTGTGACCATTGAGCTGCACCGGACCAGGAAGTGAGACGATCATGAATTCACACGCCACCTCTGAGTGTTCAGAGGCTTATATTGCTTTAGGGGCCAATTTGGGAGACCGCGAGGGCAACCTGATGGAGGCTTTAGAACGGTTGGACGAAGTACCTGGCATATCGGTAGAGCGCGTATCCAACTTGTATGAAACCGAGCCGGTCGGCTATGTGGATCAACCGATGTTTCTTAATATGGCCACAGCCGTGTCGACATCGCTGAGTCCGCATGAGCTGCTAGCCGAAATGCAGCGAATTGAAAAACAGCTCGGACGGGTCCGTCATATTCATTGGGGGCCGCGGACGGTGGACTTGGACCTGTTATGGATGGAAGGACGCCGTCTGGATACGCCGGACCTTGTTCTGCCGCACCCCCGTATGCAGGAACGGGCTTTTGTGCTCAGACCGCTGGCCGATATCGTATTTGAGCTCGAACCTTCAGGTCTGTACCCTGTAGTGAAGACAGCACTTGAGAACCTGGAAGGAAAGGAAGGAATACAGCTTTGGAAAACAAGCAGCTGGCGCAGCGTATCCGCGCTTTCCGAAAATTGAAGGGTTTAACCCAGCAAGAGCTCGCCGAGCGAACCGGTATTTCACTGGCCGTCCTTGGTGCGATTGAGCGGGGGAACCGCCGTGCCGAGGAGCAGATGCTGGCTCAGATTGCGGACGTGCTGGAGATTACATTGCAGGAGCTTAAGGAACGGAGCTAGAACATTTGAATAGAAAAGCCGGTGCAGGTTTATTTTCATTAAACCCGGCCATTAATATAGGATGATGCTTCTGGATGCGATCTACAAGACATGTAATTTTTGCGGACTGGACGAGGGTGCGATTCATGAGTATGATGGGTTGGTTTGAAACTTATGGATCACTTGCACGATAACCGGGATCTTTCAACTATAAATATCTGAATATAAAGGGGTGACACATAAAATGGACAAGTTGCAAATCGGAAACATCGAGATGAAGAACCAAGTGGTTCTGGCGCCCATGGCAGGCGTGTGCAACCCAGCGTTCCGCTTGATTGCTAAGGAATTTGGTACCGGTTTGGTTTGCGCCGAAATGGTGAGCGGCAAGGCCATTGTTCACGGGAACAAGCGCACCCAGGAGATGCTGTTCGTCGACGAGCGGGAGAAGCCGCTGAGCCTGCAAATTTTTGGCGGTGACCGTCAATCCTTGGTGGAAGCGGCCAAAGTTGTCGATCAGCAAACCAATGCCGACATCATCGACATTAACATGGGCTGTCCTGCACCGAAGGTAACGAAGGTTGATGCGGGTGCGCGCTGGCTTCTGGATTCGAACAAAATCTATGAAATGGTAGCGGCCGTTGTTGATGCCGTGAACAAACCGGTCACGGTGAAGATGCGCACAGGCTGGGATAGCGATCACATCTATGCTGTCGAAAATGCACAAGCTGTCGAACGCGCGGGCGGTCAGGCGGTCAGCGTTCACGGACGTACGCGCGAGCAGCTCTACACCGGGCACGCGGATTGGGACATCATTCGCCAAGTGAAAGAAGCCGTCGCCATTCCGGTTATCGGTAACGGCGATGTGGTGACGCCGGAGGATGCTCGCCGAATGCTGGATACGACAGGCTGCGATGGTGTCATGATCGGCCGCGGAGCGCTGGGGAACCCATGGATGCTGTATCGTACCGTTGAGTACCTGAAGACAGGCCAGCTGCTGCCAGATCCGGCTCCGCAGGAGAAAATCCGGATTGCCATTCTGCATATGGACCGGTTGATCGCTCTGCGCGGCGAAGCGGTTGCGGTACGGGAAATGCGCAAGCATCTTTCCTGGTATTTGAAAGGGCTGAAGGGATCCGCTCGCATTAAAGATATGATTATGGAAGAAACGAAGCGCGACGAAATGGTGAACCTTCTGAACAACTTTGTGAACAATCTGGAGGCCCAAGAAGAATCGACAAAAAGTGTATACCCTCAAGCCGTTGCGGCGATGGGATAATTAGGGGTGCAGGCTGTTAATGGGTGCGTGTATGCGACATTCGTAACAGCCTTTGCGCGCATTGACTTTTTGAAATGGTTCCCATATAATCTTTCAGTATAAATTCAAGAAATTGAGCAGGCATCAGAGGGAAGTTCTGATCCCCAAGAATTCGCATATAGTATGTTGATACCGTGGTTTAAATTATTTACATGACAGGAGAATCGGTTAATGAGCGATAAAGAAGTCATTCTTACCCAGGACGGTCTGAAGAAACTGGAGGACGAACTTGAGAATCTAAAGTCTGTAAAACGCCGCGAAGTGGCTGAGCGGATTAAAGTTGCCATCGGATATGGTGATATTAGTGAAAACTCCGAATATGAAGACGCCAAGAACGAGCAAGCCTTTATCGAAGGCCGGATTATAACGCTGGAGAAAATGCTCCGCAATGCGCGCATCATCAACAATGATGATATCAATACCGATGTCGTCGGCGTGGGCAACACGGTGATCGTAGAGGATTTGGAATTCGGCGACACGATGCAATATACCATTGTAGGTACGGCTGAATCGGATCCGCTTAACAACAAGATCTCTAACGAGAGTCCTGTCGGCAAAGCGATTATTGGCAAGCAAAAAGGATCGGTTGTAGATGTTAACGTTCCTGCGGGCGTTATTCAATATAAAATTGTAGACATTAAGAAGTAAGTCGGAATGTGGTGTAGAAAGCTTCCTTCGGGGGGCTTTTTTAAATAGGCAAGGCTGTGTTGAGGGCTTAATGGGTTAATGGCATGTCTTGAATGGCTGCCCTACCGTTAAGTCCTAACCGAATGTGTACAAGTGTTCAAGGGCTGTCCGGATCATCTATGGGTGGCGGCGTTTAATGCTGTTGGGGATTACGATGGAAGTGAAATGAAGGAGATGAATGACGATGACGGAAGAAATGAATAACCAGGAACAAGAACAGGAGTTAAGTGAGCTTTTGCAAATCCGCCGCAACAAATTGGACGAGCTTCGCAAGCTGGGCATCGATCCGTTTGGCGGAAAATATGAAAGAGAACATCACGCAGGTGATATTCTGAAACAGTATGACGAGCTCTCCAAGGAAGAACTGGAAGAGAAGCAGGTGGAAGTGAACCTGGCTGGCCGGATTATGGCGAAGCGTGGCATGGGCAAGGCTTCTTTTGCTCATATTCAAGATTTGAGCGGCCGGATTCAGATCTATGTTCGCCAGGATTCGATTGCAGAAGCGCAATATGAAGCATTCAGCATCCTTGATCTGGGTGACATCATCGGGGTCAAAGGGGTCTTGTTCAAGACCAAAACCGGTGAAACCACCATTAAAGTGAAGGAACTGGAGGTTCTTTCGAAGTCGCTTTATCCGCTCCCTGAGAAATTCCATGGTTTGAAGGATGTGGAACTCCGTTACCGTCAGCGTTATGTCGACCTGATTATCAACCCAGATGTACAGAAGACCTTCATTGCCCGTTCCCGTATTATTCAATCGATGCGCCGTTACCTGGATTCCCAAGGCTATCTTGAAGTGGAAACCCCGACTTTGCATTCGATCGCTGGTGGTGCGGCGGCACGCCCATTCATTACGCATCATAATGCGCTGGATATGGAGCTGTATATGCGGATCGCGATTGAGCTTCACCTGAAGCGTCTGATCGTGGGCGGATTGGAAAAAGTGTATGAGATTGGCCGCGTATACCGGAATGAAGGGATCTCTACCCGTCATAATCCGGAGTTCACGATGATTGAGCTCTATGAAGCCTATGCGGATTATAAAGATATTATGGCACTGACCGAGAATATGATTGCCCATATTGCCCAAGAGGTGCTGGGTACACAAGTGATTTCCTATCAAGGGCACGAAGTTGACCTGACGCCACAATGGCGTCGTGTATCCATGGTTGATGCCGTAAAAGAAGTAGTCGGCGTTGACTTTAGTGTTGACATGTCCAATGAGGAAGCGCATCGTCTTGCAAAAGAACATAAAGTTCCGGTAGAGCCGCATATGACATTCGGCCACATCTTGAACGCGTTCTTTGAGCAATTCGTTGAAGAGACACTGATTCAGCCGACGTTCGTAACCGGTCATCCGGTTGAGATTTCGCCGCTGGCGAAGAAGAACGACGTGGATCCGCGGTTCACGGATCGCTTTGAGCTGTTTATCGTGGCACGTGAGCACGCGAACGCCTTCTCGGAGCTCAATGATCCGATCGACCAGCGTCAGCGTTTTGAAGCGCAGATGAAGGAAAAAGAACAGGGCAATGACGAAGCGCACGAGATGGATGAAGATTTCTTGCGTGCACTGGAGTATGGCATGCCGCCAACAGGCGGACTTGGTATCGGGATCGATCGTTTGATCATGCTTCTTACGAATTCCCCATCCATTCGTGATGTCTTACTGTTCCCGCACATGCGTAATAAGGAGTAGCAGCGTTTGCTCCATTAATAGATTGTGGAAGAGGCAGTCGGCTATAGATCTCTATAGTCGGCTGCCTTTTTTTGTATGGTGATCCCGATTCTCTCTTGTTCTGAGAATAAAGCTGTGCTACATTTATTTAGCACGTATGTATTAAATAAGGAGGCCGGCGAATGATTGGAGCTTTTATTATTGGATGTGAAATTTTATTCTGGGTATTTGTTCTCGCTGGATTAAGTGCAAGATATTTGCTTGGAATGAAAAGAACGGGCGGAATACTGCTGCTGTGTACGCCGATCATCGACTTATTATTGATAGCCGTAACCATGATAGATCTGCGTGGCGGGGCAGAGGCCGGATTCATGCATGGGCTGGCAGCTGTATACATCGGGGTGACGATTGCTTTTGGGCATCGGATGATCCAATGGGCGGACGCCCGGTTTGCTCACCGATTTGCAGGTGGTAAGAAACCGGAGCCAGCCCCGAAACATGGAGCGGCTCGCGCCAAGCGTGAACGCCAGGGGTGGTATCGCCATGTGTTGGCGTGGATGATAGGAGTTATATTGCTTGGCGTTATGATTGTTGTGGTTGGGGAACCAGAACGAACGGAGCAGCTAAAGGCGTTGATCTTGCAATGGGCCGTGATCCTGGGAATTGACTTCATATATAGCTTCAGCTATACCTTCTGGCCTAAGAAGCAGGCAGGGTAAATGGAGATACTGAATACCTAGTATATAGTAAGTAAGTAAATGAATGTATGATTTTACCTTATTATTAATTTGTCAAAAGGGTTGCATATTGGCGAATGCCATGGTATATTATATTCCCGGCCAAGAAATACGGTCGAAACAATCGCTTGAGACAACAAGCCAAAATGAATTTGAAAAATAAATTCAAAAAAAGCTTGCAACGAACGAGCGGATGTGATAAGATATAAGAGTTGCTAACGGGATAAAATGTTGGCGGCAAACGAAGAAGTTGATCTTTGAAAACTGAACAACGAGTGAGTAAAACGAACCACTTAGGTGGGACGTTGAAATAGAGAATTGAACAAATTCTCGTC
>NZ_JBMOSM010000023.1:0-62590 GCF_049316025.1 Paenibacillus sp. NPDC058898
GAGGCCGCGCGTGACGCCGGCCTCGAGCGGCTGGCGGCGCGCAAAGCCCGCGCCGCCGATTTCTACGGCGGCAGCTCCGCGAAGCCGCCGCCGCAGGCCCCGCCCGCGCGCGAGCGCAGCGGCGCGGGCCACGGTGCCGGGGGCGGGAACCCCGCCCCGGCACCCGGCGCAGCTCCGGCAGGGGGCCGCAAGGCCCCGCCGGAGGCGCGCGATTCGCAGCGGGCGGATGCCCCGCTGCGGGAAGAGCGGCCGTCCCAGGCGAAGCCGGCCGCAAGCCAGGGCGCGCGCAAGGGAAGCGCGCCCATGCCGCCTCCCCCGCCGCCGCAGGCGCAGGGGGACGGCCAAGGCCGGCCCGGGGAGAACGGGCCGGCTCCGGAAGGAGGCTCCTCCATGGATCGCCTCCTCAAAGCCAAAAAACGCGGCACGCGCTGATGTGCCGCCTCAAGCTTCGGCCTAAGCTGTCTAATGTACAGCTTAGGCCGAAGCTTTTTCATTTGTCGAGTGAAGTAACTTTTTCCATACCGCCGAAGTCCATAAAATCGTTTAACGGATGTCGAATCCGGTTATAACCGGACTATTAAGGGAAATAATGCAAGGGGGATGTCGCTCTCCCTGACGGCCTTTACACAACTTTGACAATTACGTTATGGAAATGAAAGACGTGTGGTGATACAATAAGAGTCAAAATGATATTCTCAACATTCCTAACTGCTCTGATACCATGTGGATTGGGGCTGGCGGGACGTAAGAAGCCTTCATTTTCGAAGCTTACTATGGAAAAGATTTGAGGAGGACGAATCATGACAACTGAACATAACCAAACGATCGACAACCTGTCCATCGCAACGATCCGGACATTGGCGATCGACGCGATCGAAAAAGCAAACTCCGGTCATCCGGGCATGCCGATGGGGTCTGCACCTATGGGCTACCAACTGTTCGCGAAGACGATGAACCATAACCCGGACCAGCCGGCGTGGATTAACCGCGACCGTTTTGTCTTGTCTGCAGGCCATGGCTCCATGCTGCTCTACAGTCTGCTTCACCTGAGCGGTTATGACTTGTCCATTGAGGATCTGAAGCAGTTCCGTCAATGGGGAAGCAAAACCCCGGGTCACCCGGAATTCGGCCACACGGCCGGCGTTGATGCAACGACAGGTCCGCTTGGACAAGGCGTGGCTATGGCTGTAGGTATGGCAATGGCTGAAGCTCATTTGGGCGCGACTTACAATAAAGACAGCTTCAATGTGGTTGATCACTATACGTATGCGATTTGCGGCGACGGTGACATGATGGAGGGCGTGGCTTCCGAGGCAGCTTCCCTGGCAGGTCATTTGAAGCTTGGCAAATTGATCATGTTGTACGATTCCAACGATATCTCCCTTGACGGCGAGCTTAACCTGGCATTCTCCGAGAACGTAGCGAAGCGCTTTGATGCTTATGGCTGGCAAGTGCTGCGCGTAGAAGACGGCAACGATTTGCCTGCGATCGAGAAAGCGATCGAGGAAGCGAAAGCCGATACGAACCGTCCGACGCTGATCGAAGTGAAGACCGTCATTGGTTATGGCAGCCCGAACAAACAAGGTAAAGGCGGTCATGGCGGTACGCACGGTTCTCCGCTTGGAGCTGATGAAGCGAAGCTGACCAAGGATTTCTATAATTGGGTATATGAAGAGGACTTCTATGTGCCTGAGGAAGTGCGCGAGCATTTTGGCAAAGTGAAAGAGCGCGGTATTGCGGCTTATCAAGCTTGGGTTGATCAGTTTGCGAAATACAAAGAGGCTTACCCGGAACTGGCAGCGCAATTCGAGCGCGGCGAATCCGGTGAACTGGCTTCAGGATGGGACAAAGACCTTCCGAAATACAGCGCGGATGACAAAGCGGTTTCCACTCGCGTAGCTTCCGGTAAAGCGCTGAACGGGTTGACTGCAGGCGTACCGCAGCTGCTCGGCGGATCGGCTGACCTGGAAAGCTCCACGATGACTCACTTGAACGACCTGGCCTCTTTCACAGCGAACAGCTACGAAGGCCGTAACGTGTACTATGGTGTTCGTGAATTCGCAATGGCCGGTGCCATGAACGGTATCGCCCTCCATGGCGGACTGAAGATTTTCGGCGGTACGTTCTTCGTATTTACGGATTATCTGCGTCCGGCTGTACGTTTGGCTGCGATCATGAAGCTGCCGGTTACGTATGTGCTGACTCATGACAGCATCGCTGTCGGTGAAGACGGCCCTACGCATGAACCGATTGAACAATTGGCCTCCCTGCGTATTATTCCAGGCCTGACGGTGATCCGTCCTGCGGATGCCAACGAAACTTCCGCGGCATGGGCCTATGCGGTTGAGAACACCGACCGTCCGGTAGCTTTGGTGCTGACACGTCAGAATCTGCCGATTCTTCCAGGTACGGTGGATCATGCACGTGAAGGCATCAAACGCGGCGCTTATGTTGTTGCCGATGCGAAGGATGGCAACGTGCAAGCTCAAATCATTGCAACGGGTTCTGAGGTTCAGCTTGCCGTTAAAGCGCAAGCAGCATTGGCTGAAGAAGGCATCGATGTACGCGTCATCAGCATGCCGAGCTGGGATCTGTTTGACAGCCAGGATCAGGCATACAAAGATTCCGTGCTGCTTCCTGACGTAAAAGCCCGTCTGGCTATTGAAATGGCTCATCCGTTCGGATGGGAGCGTTATGTCGGAGACAAAGGCGACATCCTGGGCATCAACACATTTGGCGCTTCGGCTCCTGGCGACCGTGTCATTGCCGAGTACGGATTTACCGTTGAGAATGTGGTTAGCCGCGTAAAAGGCTTGCTGTAATCCAGGCGGATCTAACTCCATATTGATTTTCCGGCACCCGCATCATGCGGGTGCCGTCCATATATCAAGCCATAACGATGTTGGAGGAGGAGAGTTTGTCGATGACACAATTTAAGAATGCTACCGTTACAAAGGCAGCCAACGTTTACTATGAGGGGAAGGTAACCAGCCGTACGGTGCTGCTGGACAGTGGCGAGAAGGTAACGCTCGGCATCATGCTTCCGGGAAGCTATGAATTCGGCACGGATGGCCCTGAGATTATGGAAATTTTGTCGGGCGATTTGCGTGTCCTGCTGCCCGGTGAGCAGGAGTGGTTAGAGATTCAAGGGGCCGCGACCTTTAACGTTCCGGGCAATTCAAGCTTTAAGCTGGAAATCCGCACCGTTACGGATTATTGCTGCTCTTATCCGACCATGTAATAAATTAAATGCTGCATGTGATTTCGTGTCCGTAAATGCACAACAAAAAGGCTCAAAGCCGTTGGCTTTGAACCCTTATTGTCAATGCCGGATATCAACGCATGCCGTTAACGGTGGTTGTTATAATGGATTCATTCTTCCGGAATCGGCACGATCTCGCCTTTGTAGCCTGGTAAGTGGTTATCAAGCTCTACGTATCCTTCGCCCCATTCCTTGCCGCGGTCGAGCAGTTTGTAGCTGGTGACGCCGGAAGGATAACGGAATGCGAATTCGGCTACAGTCCAGTTCCTGGCATCCGGCTGCTTACCGATCTCTGCTTGAATCGGGGGCAGGAAGAACAGGTTCTGATTCGCAGCCGCTTTGGCGGAGTAGTCCAGCTTGCCTTGCCATTTCAAGTATTTGACGCCACCCTGGATCTCGTAATATTCAGCGATGTCGTTATCGACCAGGAAGAAGCGATTGGAGTTGCCTTTTGGAAAATAATAATTCACGCCTTGCATTTCCACAGGGAGCATTTCCAGCTCAGGTTTCTGCAGTTGGGATGAATAAGGCAGCTTGGCTGCAGCATTCCGGGCAGTGGCCAGATCGGAGCTCTTTAAGTCAGCAAGCATAACGGCATCTGCTTTATTGATATAAGCCGTCTTTAGAGAACCATTCCAGTCGATGTCGGCATCAAAAGCTTGGGCTACGGCCCTCAGGGGAATCATGGTCTTGCCTTTATGGAGCAGCGGGGCTGCAGGCAGCGTCTTCTGAACTCCGTTCACTACCATGCGGGTGCTACCCGCCGTGAGAATCACCGTTCGGTGGTCACCCTGAATTGTCACCTGTTTCTTGCTGTTGTCGTACTTCATGACATAGTTACCCAGAGGCTTGAGATCGGTTAGGGTAACAAAGGTGGAGCCCTGCTTAATCAGCACTTCACCGCTAGCGGTCACATTGTTAATCGAAGCGGTTGGTTTGGCTGCAGCAGAAGCCGGTGATACAGCTGTTACCGAAGATAGTACAGTGGTTAATAGGGCAGCGGCTGTCACTGCTTTTAAACCTTTGGTCCATTTCATGTTGTATTTCCTCCCTTCGCATAGTAGACGAAATAAAATGCAAAAAGTTTCTTCTGGAAGTAAAATCATGAAAAAGACCAAAAAAACTGGCTCCTTCTCCTGGTCCGGATAATCCGGAACCAGTATAAAGGAGGCCAGTGTAAGGTAAAGCATGGCTTAGCTGGTATTATGGCTGCTGTTCGCCGATTTTCTGGCCGATCCAGGCTTCATAGCATTTCACGACAGCGGAAAGATCCTCTTCGCCATAGCCTTCGCTAGCACCGGCTTGAAACAGGCTCTTTGCCAGATTCAGCATAGGGGAAGGCATTCCAATGCCATCGGTGAGTGAAGAGGCCAGCTTAAGGTCCTTGAGCATGAGCGCAAGCGAGAACTGGTTGCTGAAATCGCCCTCGATAATTTTGCGTCCCTTCAGCTCTGCCGCTTTGCTGCCAGCTGATCCCAACTGCACGAGCTCCAGGAAGTTGTCAGCGGGAATGCCTGACTTCGCGGCGATGGCGAAGCCTTCGGCAAGCGCCAGATTGTTAATGCCCACAATGGTATTATGCGCAAGCTTCGCGACAGCGCCGCTTCCGTTAGGTCCCATGTGGATGACTTTTTTGCCCAGGGTGTCAAATACGTCTGCATGGGCTTCGATGACCGCGGCATCGCCGCCAACCATGAAGACCAAGGTTCCATCAATCGCTGCAGGCTTGCTGCCGGTTACCGGGGCATCCAGGAAGGAAGCGCCGAGACCGGATACGGCGGAAGCAATCTCCTTGACAAGGCTCTCGGAGATCGTACTGCAGTCAATGACGGTCATCCCGCTCTTCAGGGAGCCAAGCAGACCGTTCTCTCCGTAGAATACATTGCGGATGGATTGGTCGTTGCTTACCATCGTAATAACAAGATCTTGTCCTTCAGCCGCTTCACGAGGCGTCTCCGCAATGGAGGCTCCCTGTTCGGCGAGCGGACGGCATTTTTCATGGGTGCGGTTATACACGGTCACATCGTAATCCTGCTTCAGCAGATTGGAGGCCATGGGAGCGCCCATGGTGCCCAGTCCGATAAACCCGATTTTTTTCATAGCTATATCACCTTCGATTATGGATTCCTGATCCACTCTATCTTAGCATGGGTTCCCGAAACGAAGCCAGCGTTTGTGAGGAATGGAAGCGGTAAGGAGATCCGCGCATGAAGAATAGATGACAGTTGGCCCGTGAAACTTGCGGTCGTTATTAAATTAAAGTATCCTATTTCTAAATTCACAGGAGGTTTTAAGGCATGTCTAAAAAAATCAAGTTTGATTACAGTAAAGCACTGACTTTTGTTAATCAGCACGAAGTTGATTATTTCGCTGAGCCGATCCGCACAGCTCATGAACAGTTACATAACGGTACGGGTGCCGGCTCCGATTATCTGGGCTGGATCGACCTGCCGACGCAGTATGATAAAGAAGAATTCTCGCGCATCCAGAAAGCGGCTGCCAAAATCCAAAGCGATTCGGACGTTCTGATCGTTATCGGAATCGGTGGCTCCTACCTCGGGGCACGCGCGGCCATCGAAATGCTGTCGCATTCGTTCTATAATGAGCTGTCGAAGGACCAGCGCAAGACACCGGAAATCTATTTTGCGGGTAACAACATCAGCTCCACTTATGTGACCCACCTGCTTCAATTGATTGAAGGCAAAGACTTCTCCGTCAACGTCATTTCCAAATCCGGCACAACGACGGAGCCGGCTATCGCATTCCGTATTTTCCGTGCGGAACTGGAGAAGAAATACGGCAAGGAAGAAGCTCGCAAACGTATTTACGCTACGACAGATCAAGCGAAGGGCGCCCTCAAGAAGCTGGCTTCCGAGGAAGGCTACGAGTCCTTTATCATCCCTGACGATGTGGGCGGACGTTATTCCGTGCTGACAGCGGTGGGTCTGCTTCCGATTGCTACGGCAGGCATTAACATTGAAGAAATGATGCAAGGCGCGGCTGACGCATCCAAGGAATACAGCAGCCCGAACGTAGCCGAGAATGAGGCATACCAATATGCGGCGGTTCGTAACGCGCTTTACCGTAAAGGCAAAGGCATCGAGATCCTCGTGAACTACGAGCCTTCCCTGCATTTTGTATCCGAGTGGTGGAAGCAGCTTTACGGCGAGAGCGAAGGCAAGGATTACAAGGGGATCTACCCGGCATCCGTCGATTTCTCTACCGATCTGCACTCCATGGGTCAATTCATCCAGGAAGGCAGCCGCAACATCTTCGAGACGGTCATTCAGGTTGAGAACGTATCCGAGCATATTACGATTGAATCGGACCCGGATGATCTGGACGGATTGAACTTCCTGACCGGGAAAACATTGGATTTTGTCAACAAAAAGGCCTTCCAAGGCACCATGCTGGCCCATACAGACGGACAAGTTCCGAATTTGATTGTGACAATTCCAGATTTCACTCCCTATTCGTTCGGATATCTGGTATACTTTTTCGAAAAGGCCTGCGGTATCAGCGGCTATCTGTTGGGTGTCAACCCGTTTGACCAACCGGGCGTAGAGGCGTACAAGAAAAATATGTTCGCATTGCTCGGCAAACCTGGGTATGAGAAAGAGAAGGCCGAATTGGAAGCTAGACTTTCCGATTAACCTGACACTTTCATTAGATTAGACGTAAGACGCTGAAGGAAGCAGTCCGCTGGCATATCATTGCCGTGGACTGCTTTCTTGGCAATATAGAGGTGGTTGTAGTATCATGCTGGATCGTTACAAAACGGTACGTCAGACGGGCTCCAAAGAGATTGTCATCAAGAAATCGCGTTTCATCGGGCACGTAATGCCAGTTGAAACCGAAGAGGAAGCCGTCGCTTTTATTGAAGAGATCAAGAAAAAACATTGGAATGCTACCCATAATTGTTCTGCTTATATGATCGGAGAGCGGGATGAGATTCAGAAGCAATCGGATGACGGGGAACCGAGCGGAACGGCGGGTAAGCCGATTCTCGAGGTGATCCGCAATCAGGGGCGGAAGAATGTAGCCATTGTGGTCACGCGTTATTTTGGCGGCATAATGCTGGGTGCGGGCGGATTGATCCGGGCGTACACCGACGGAGCCGTGGCTGCGATTGAGTCAGGCGAACCGATTACAAGGGTTCTGCACCGGGAGATTTTCGTGGAGCTGGATTATACCTGGCTGGGTAAGGTGGAGAACGAGCTTCGTAACCGGGGCGTTCGTATGGGAGAGACAAACTTTGCCGACACGGTGACCTTGACCTGCTTGCCGCTCGATGGTGATGCGGAGAGCTTTATGACTTGGATGGTGGATTTGACACAGGGGCAGTCCTTGATCACAGAGGGAGAGCGGCTTTATTTTATTGAAGGGGAATAAAATAATATGGCAAGAAGAGCAGTAGAACGCGAGTTGTCGAGAGAGCGGATACTGGAAGCAGCCAGGCATTTGTTCATAACCAAAGGATACAGGGCCATATCGATGCGAAGCATCGGGCAGCATCTGGGTTACAGCCATGGCTCCTTGTATTATCATTTTAAGGAAAAGGCGGAGCTTTTCTACGCCATTGTCATGAAGGACTTTAATGATCTAAATGATTTGCTGTTGGAAATCTCGGGAAAGCCTCCCTGTGACGGGGTATCGAAGCTGGAGCAGCTGATGCTGGAATTCGTTCGTTTCGGTCTGGATAATCCTTACCAATACGAAATCATGTTCATGATTCGGGACGAAGAACTGCTGTCCTACTGTCGCTCTGAGCAGGGACGCTGTTTTGAAATGTTTGCTATGCTGGTCCGTCAGTATTTGCTTGAGGAGAATTACAGTGAGGAAGAACGGCGAACCGTTCCGCTGACTTTGTTTTTGTCGCTGCATGGATTTATATCGTATTATATTCAGGACAGAATTGGTTTTGATGAGATTAAACCAGCCGCTCTTACCCATATCAAAGTGTTATGCCGGAGTCTGTACAGCAGGGTCTGATTTTGAAATGTTGCCAAGACGTATAGTTTGATACTTCAATCCGTTACAACGATCTAGCGTTGAAACGTCAATCACCTAATGAATAAAATACAGACAGGTCCACGCCCCCTAGCATGTGCCTGTCTTCTTTTTGTGTTGTTATACATGTGCTGGCGTCAACATAAAATCTTATTTAAGGGATCATCCTTCCATGATCTTCACATGATATTGGCGCTGCCTCGGACCATCAAATTCACAGAAATAAATGCCCTGCCAACGTCCGAGAAGCAGGTGTCCGTTCTGAATGATCACGGTCTGGGAAGGGCCGCAGGTGATCGATTTGAGGTGGGAAGCGGTGTTGCCCTCCGCATGGCGATACTTGGGATGATTCCATGGATATACTTCATCCAGCGACATCAGGACGTCCCGTTTCACATCAGGATCCGCATTCTCATTGATGGCAATCCCCGCCGTCGTATGCGGACAATAGATCAGCACCGTTCCCTGCTGGACCCCGCTCTGTTTCACGTAGGAGTGGATCTCCCTTGTAATATCCCTCATCTCATCGCGGTCTTGCGTATCTAATTCACCGGTATACAGCATGTAGAATACCTCCTCATTTTTTAAGAGATAAGAAAGCATAAACATCCGAGGCTTAGCATCCTTATCTCGCAAGAAAAACTTCCACTAAATGCGGTCTGTCTACTTAGAAAGTACGTCGATAGACGTTTTTCTTACCATTTCTATTATTTTACCCGATAAAGTGCAAAAGATGGATTGACGATGGGATTCAGCTTTTGGTAAAGTATGTGTAAAGAAAACCAAGTATACAAATAGGAAATATAAAGATGGTTTGTGAAAGTGTCGACCGGGATGCCATCCGGAGGCGGGAGGGATACGATATGACAACATGGATTCGTCATAAAGGTTGGACTTGGGGTTTTCGAAGTACCGTGCTGCTTTATTTTCTTGCCTTGATCGTACTGCCGATCTTTGGGGTATATGTGCAATCATTCTCTGCAGGATGGAGTCATTTTACGGAGAGCATTATGGATCCGATAGCGTGGAAGGCTGTGCTGCTTACCATCAAGCTGGGCGTCATCTCTACTTTCATCAACGTGCTTATCGGAACGATGATTGCATGGGTGCTCATACGTTATAAGTTTCCGGGAAGGACGCTGCTGAACAGTCTGGTCGACCTGCCCTTTGCGCTTCCGACAGCCGTAGGCGGTCTGATGATATTGCTGCTGCTGGGCCCCGGGAGCTTTCTCGGTGGCATGGCAGAGAAATTGGGTTTTGAAATTGTGTTCCACCAGCCCGCGATTGTGATAGCGATGATGTTTGTCACGTTTCCGTTTGTCATCCGGGCGGTTCAGCCGCTGCTGGAGGAACTCGACCCGCTGGAGGAAGAAGCGGCATATACGATGGGAGCTTCCAGGACGAGAACCTTTTTTAAAGTCATCCTGCCGTCGATGCTCCCAGGGATTATAAGCGGAGGCATGCTGGCATTCTCAAGAGCATTGGCCGAATTCGGGGCCGTTGTCTTGGTGGCCGGCAACATTCCGGGAAGAACGCTGATTGCATCGGTTTTTATTTTCGGTGAGGTCGAGAGCGATAATCCTGCAGGAGCAGCTGCCGTATCTATTCTGCTCCTTACCCTCTCTTTCATCATCCTCTGGGTGATTAATGCCGTACAGCAGAGGGGGAAACGAGCTTGAGACGTCTGTGGATCGGACTTACGTACGCCGTATTTATCATTCTGCTAATCATCCCCCTGTCTCGAATTGCATTCGGTGCGTTTGATAAAGGTCTGAATGGGTTTGCCGAAGGTCTGTTCAGGCCAGAAGCCTTGCATGCCCTGATGATGACGGGTCTTATCGTGGTATTCGTTACGTTCTTTAATACGTTATTTGGCATCATGATGGCGTTGTACCTGGTACGGGCGAATTGGCTCAGCCGCAAGATCAAAGGCATTCTGAACAGCATTGTCGATCTGCCTTATGCGGTATCGCCGGTCATTGGCGGTTTGATGATTGTACTGCTGCTCGGACCCGACAGCATCATGGGCGGTTTTTTTGAAGGGATCGGGTTTAAGGTGGTGTATGCTTTCCCGGGCATGGTGATCGCGACACTCTTTGTCACGTTTCCGCTCATGGTTCGCGAGGTCATGCCTGTCCTGCAGGAAATTGGGAATGATCAGGAACAAGCGGCAGCGACGCTAGGGGCTTACGGATGGACAACGTTCCGGAAAGTAACGTGGCCTTCCATCCGATGGGCTGTCGTATATGGCCTGGTGCTCACGGTAGCCCGTTCATTGGGCGAGTTTGGTGCAGTGCTGGTAGTGTCCGGTAATATCATGAACAAAACTCAGACGGCGACAACGCTTGTATATCAGGATGTGGAGAATTTTAACGTGGCTGCGGCGAATGGCGTCGCATTGGTACTGGCTGCCTTCTCGGTGGGACTCTTGCTGCTGATGGAATGGGCCAAAAAAAGAAAGGATGTGCATTGATATGCATGTGGAAGTTCGCGATCTGAACAAGCATTTCGGTACGTTTCATGCCGTCAAGGATGTCAGCTTCGAGATTGAGAAGGGACATCTGATTGGACTTCTGGGGCCCAGCGGAGGCGGTAAAACCTCCATCCTGCGCATGCTGGCGGGGCTCGAGAATCCGGACTCCGGGCAAATCTCCTTTCATGGTAAAGTGGTCAATGATCTTCCGCCGCAGGAGCGCGGAATCGGCTTTGTGTTCCAGAATTATGCCTTGTTTAAGCATATGACCGTATTTGATAACATCGCTTTCGGCTTGAAGGTGAAGAAGACTCCCAAGGCCATAATCAAGGACCGGGTCATGGAATTGGTGGAGCTGACCGGTTTAACAGGTTTCGAGAGCCGCTATCCGCACCAGTTATCCGGTGGACAGCGTCAGCGTGTAGCCTTTGCCAGAGCGCTCGCGCCTGAACCGCAGCTGCTGTTATTGGATGAACCGTTCGCAGCCATCGATGCGAAGATCCGTCAGGAGCTGCGCTCCTGGCTTCGCGAGCTGATCGAGCGGGTCGGCATTACGTCGATTTTTGTTACGCATGACCAGGATGAAGCAATTGAAGTCGCGGACGAAATTATGATTATTAATCAGGGGCGTGTTGAGCAGAAGGGAACGCCTTGGGATATTTACAAGGAGCCGAAGACGCCGTTTGTCGCTTCATTCATAGGGGAATCCACCGTGATTTCGAGCGCGGCCGAGCTGAAGGGATTTGAGGCAGCGGCTAACAAGAATGCGACGCGTGCGCTGATTCGCCCGGAATATATCGAGATTGGAAGCAAGCATGATTTCAGCGTGCTGTCTGCAACGGAGACGGGGATCGTTCGTCATCTGCATTTTCGCGGCAGCGAATGGCTGGTGGAGGTGGAGGTTAAGGGACATAAGCTGATCACCTACCGTTCACTGGAGAAGGAAACGCTGTATCCGGGTCAAGAGGTCCGCGTCCTCGTTCACCGAGCTTACCTCTTTAATGAGGAGCACAGCTGGATCGAGGAGAATCGACTGAAGGTCGACCCGATGCCAATTATGATCTGATGATTCTAAATATCCGAAGGGAAGTGGATTCATTCATGCGGATCTTGAATATGAAACATACCTCATTCCTGCTGGTTGGCATGGCCCTTCTCTTCAGTTTTGTTATGGCAGGATGCGCGAGTGACCCGCCCGATAGCGAAGAAGTGATAACCCCAACCGGAGAGAGAACGATCGTTCTGGGCGCGTATAGCGTGGCCAGAGATGCCCTGTCCGAGATCATCCCTGCTTTTCAAGCGCAGTGGAAGGAACAGACGGGAGAAACGATTCGGTTTCAGGAATCCTACGAGGCTTCCGGAACACAAGCTCGTGCCATCACGGGCGGATTTGAGGCCGACGTCACGCTGCTTGCCATGGAAGGGGATGTCGACAAGCTGGTCAGGGAAGGGCTTGTGGACTCGGAATGGAAATCCCAGCCGTATAACGGCATGGTGACACGATCCATTGTCGTTCTCGGCACGCGCGAGGGAAATCCGAAAGGGATACGGGATTTCGACGATCTGACCCGATCGGACGTCAAGGTGCTGTATCCGAATCCGAAGACCTCGGGCGGCGCCCAGTGGGATATTAACGCGATCTACGGCGCGGGGCTGAAACAATCGGAAGAGAACGGAAAGCGTGATCCTGCCGAAGCGAAAGCTTTTCTTGAAGCGGTTCACCGCAATGTGGAGTCGCTCGATAAAAGCGGGCGGGCTTCCATGGCGGCTTTTGAATACGGGGTCGGAGATGTGATCGTAACGTATGAGAACGAGCTGCTTGCCCGGATTGCCCAAGGCGTCCAGTATGATATCGTTGTGCCGCAGCATACGATGCTGATCGAGAATCCGGCTGCAGTCGTCCAACGTTTTGCTGAAAAGCACGGCACTCAGGATGTATCGACCGCTTTTGTGGAGTACTTGCGCACACCGGAGGCGCAGAACATCTTCGTGAAATATGGGTTCCGTCCGGTTGAAGAATCGGTGTTTGAACAGACGAAGGATCGGTTTTTCAACCCGCCGGGGCTATTTGATATCGAGTATCTGGGTGGATGGGATGAGGTGCGCGAGACGCTGTATTCCAAGCGTGGAGTCTGGTATCAGGTACTGGCCGGGCTATGATGCTTGATGGCAAACGGAGCGATTGGATGGGTTCATGAGGGATAGTTGTGTATGGGTTGCGTTTCGTAATGACCCGTCAATCAAAAAGAGAGAAAGCGAGCCGTCCAGGATCTCCTGGCCGGCTCGCTTTCTTGGTATTTATAGAACATTAGCAATCGTCTGAATAACGCCTCATGCGCTGCAAATATTCCACGTATACGAATTGCGCAGTACATCTTGCCCTACACGCGCGCTTTCTGCGCTTCCCATTCTTCTCGCAGAATGCCCATACGAATGGAATCGTAGTAGACGCCCTCGTAATACCGGCACTTCCGCATGCGGCCTTCAAGCAACATGCCAACCTTCTCCGCGCAGCGCATCATTCTCGGATTGCCGGACCAGGTGGTGATGCCGACACGGGCGATGGTGAGATTTTGAAACAGGCATTCAATCCAGAGCGACAGTGCTTCCGTACCGTAGCCACCGCTCCAATGGCTCGGATCGTAAATCAGGATTCCGGCTTCCAGCCAGCGTGAGGCTTCATGCTCCCAATAAAACGTGACGATGCCAATCGTCTTTCCCTCGGCTTCGATGAGCAGGTCATTCGGAAATTGATCGGTTTCGAAGTCGGCGTTCCACTGTGTTTCAAAAATTTCATAGGAAATCTGCTTGAGCGGGAAATAAGGAGCGTCGTATTTTTTCCATTCCGGATTCTCATTGCCATAGATCAAATTATATAAAACTGGGGTATCCTCGGGTTTTCTGGATCTTAGCGTAACTTTGCTGCCTTCAAGACGAATTTTTTGCATATGTAGAAACTCCTTTCGCTCTGTATTCTGTATATGCCTTAAGTACGGTGCGAGTTCTCTACATTGTAACGGTGATGAAGTTGATTGCCAACTGAATTTGGATAAATGATCCTTTATATGAAACATTAGGTGGTGTCATTCCGTCAATAGCAGATAGACAAAGAATCTGACATTGAAGGGGGACAAGGTTATGCGAAAAAGAAAGGTACTCACAGGCCTGTGCTTGCTTATTGGGCTTACCGCTTGCGCTCAGGGCAGCGAGATCCAGTCAGGGGAACCGCAAGGAATTGTGCATAAGCAGCCCAAAGTGAAGGAATTGTCGGCTCAGGAACGCAAAGAGGTATTGGGCAAGGTAAATACCGGCATGGTGAAAGCGCAGAATGATTTTGGCTTACGCTTGCATCAAGCGTTATCGAATAGCCCTGAGTACAAGAACGGCAATCTGATTATTTCTCCATACAGCATTACGCAAGCATTGGCACTTGCTTATAACGGCACAGCCGGCGATACGGCGGCCGAGATGTCCGATATGCTTGGCTGGAAGGGCATGAATGATGCGGATATCAACGATGGGAACCGCCAGCTGCGATCATTGCTGGAGAACGGGGGCGGGGTCGTGCTGAACGTGGCCAATTCCGTGTGGCACCAGCAAGGACTTGAGATGAAGAAGCCGTATTTGCAGACCGTTAAGGATAGCTATCGTGCTGAAGTTAAGGAGGCCAACTTGATGCATGCCGATGCCATGAATGCGATAAACCAGTGGGTAAACGACAAGACGAGCGGCATGATCCCTACGATTTATGATGAGCCGCCAGGCGGTGTTGCGGTCCTGATCAATGCCATTTATTTTAACGGCGGGTGGATGGATGAATTTGATCCGGCGAATACCGTAGAGGAAGAATTCACGCTTTCTGACGGCACCACGCAAAAAATTCCGATGATGAAGCGGGAAGCACGATACAGTTACAAAGAAGGGGCGTCCTGGCAGGCCATCCGCATTCCTTATGGAGATGGCCGAATGCATATGCTGGTCATCTTGCCAAAGGAAACCTCATCTATGGATGAGCTGCAGCAGCAGTTGTGGAAGGATACGTCCGCCTGGAAAGACGATTTCTCGCATGAGACCATCCAGCTTGGGCTGCCCAAATTTAAGGTGGAACAGACCTTCGAGCTGCCGGATGCGCTTCAAAGCCTGGGAATGATTCAGGCATTCGACAGGGATGCAGCTGATTTTAGCGCCATGGCACACGATGGAGAGAAATTTTGGATTGAAAAGGTAAAACACAAAACGGTGGTGGATGTCAGTGAAAAGGGCACGGTGGCCGCAGCGATTACAGCGGTTGGGGTCGAGACAGCAGCCGTTCAGCCTACCGAGCCGATCGTCATGAATGTTGACCGCCCTTTTTTCTTTGCCATTGAAGATCGGGACACAGGCACATGGTTATTTATGGGGTCTGTTTTGAGACCTTAGCATATACTATACCAACATGCGCCTGCCATAATTTTCACCCAAAAATAGGCAACTTTGTTATAATGGTCGAATAAGACTAAAATGTATAACAAAGGGAGAATAGGATGTGCCTATGACCATACCGAAGCCGAATTTATTCATAGGTTCTTCCAGAGAGGCCATCAAGTATGCACGGGCGATCCACGAACAGATCAAACGATCCGCTCAAGTGACACCTTGGTACGGCGGGACGTTCGGGGCGAACATGTATACGATGGAAGCTTTGGAGAAGCAGCTGGCGTCCAGTGATTTTGGTGTGTTCGTCTTTTCTCCGGATGATGTGGCCCTCATTCGAGGCAAACATGTATTTGTTACTCGCGACAACACGTTGTTCGAGATGGGGCTGTATTGGGGAAAGCTCGGGCGGCGAAGGGTGTACTGCATCATCCCGGATCAAGTGGAGGCAGACAGCAGTTCCGTTCAAGACGTTATCGTTAAGGATTACCATCTACTCTCCGACCTGCAGGGCTTAACGCTGCTCGAATACGAACTGCGAAGCGATGATGATTACAAATCAGCGGTCGATGTCGCTTGCGGGCATATTCTGAGTGCGATCGAAACCGAAGGGTTCTACAACAACCCGAGCACCGTGATTGAGCAGAAGGATGCGGAGCTGAGGCGCAAGCAAAGCGTGCTGCATTTTTTCTGGGAATATAACCGAAATGTGCATGTGAATGATGAAGCTGAAAAATATCATGCACTGAGTGAAGCTGTCCGAAATTCCTTGCTCCCACCGGCTGCAGGGGATTTCAGGGTGACCGGCGCCGCCTTCTGGGGCCGTAGAGATGAAGGCATTGCCCAAATCGGGGGTAATGTAGGTAGAGGACGGTATTTCCCGTTCGATGGGAATACGGAACATTCGCCAAGTAACCAGTCGATTTACGTGATAGATGTCTATAATAGTGGAAAATGGGCATTTTATCACGAAGAGGAAGTTGCGCAGGTGTATGTGTTCTGCTATCCTTTAGGTGTAAATCATGTATTGTCCGTGCATTTTACGGGACATGAGATTCTTACGGATGAAGATCTCGCGGAGGTTGTAGAACAGAATCGTGAGCTGCTTCGTACCATCAGGCATTTAGTTGGAGGGGATTCGTCGTGAGCAGGAATGAGAAGAAGAGAACGTCAGGTCATCCGCAGGGGTCCGCCAATAGCAGCAGCTGGGTGGTTCGGGGACCCGTACCGATGATGAGTACGCTGAAATCCCGGAAGCGCTCGGTTAGACGCCCAAGCAAGAATAGTGTATATGTTGGTCCTTCCGTGGAAGGTGTAGATAAGAAATACGTCAAGGTCATCAGCGGAGCTGTTGACGATAATAAGCCCTCTTTTGCTTAGTGAATGGCTATGATACCGTATCTTTAGGCAGGAATGACGAAAGACCGTTCGGGATGATCCGGGCGGTTTTTGTTTTTTCTTTGTGCGCTTATACAATATAGGGACAAGGTTTGCGTAACCAAGAACGAATCGATAACACAAATGGGGGATGTCATGTGCGCGGGGATACATTGACTTTTTTGGGAACGGGAGATGCCATGGGCGTTCCGCGAGTATATTGCGATTGTGAGGTATGCACGGAAGCTCGGAATACGGGAATCAATCGGCGTTTGCGCTCTGCCGTGATGGTGGGGTGCGAAGAAACGACTTTCATGATCGACTGCGGCCCGGATTGGCGCTCTATGATGGAGGGGCTGGGAAAGCGGAAGATGAGCGATATGCTGATTACGCACGCCCATTTTGATCATATCGGCGGTCTTCCGGAATGGAGTGATGCCTGCAGATGGCAGAGGGAAAAAGGTCGGTTATACGCCCCTGCCGAGGTGCTGGAGCAGATTGTACGCCAGTATCCATGGCTTCCGCGCCAGATGGAGATGACGGCTGTGGACGATGGGATGACGCTTGGCGGCTGGGAGATTTCCTGCTGGAAGGTAAACCATGGACAGAACGGGTACTCCTACGCGTACCGGTTCCAGAAGGAAGGGTACACATGGGTATACAATTCAGACTCGATTAATCTGAGCCCTGCCGAAAAGGAACCGCTGAAGGGCGTGGATCTCCTGGTGCTGGGAACCAGCTTTGTTCATGAAACCGCCAAATTCGAGACGCGCTCCGTTTATGATATGAAGGAAGCGGCAGAGCTGCTCGCCGAGGTGAAGCCTCGCCAAACGGTGTATACCCATATGTCGCATGACGTCGACGTTCGGAATGAGATGCCTCTTCCAGAGGGAGTCCGTGTGGCGATGGCGGGGATGACAGTAAAGCTGAGCAAGTGAAGAAAATTATGAGTTCTTGTGACTAGGAGCGTGAAAATGTAGCGGAAGCGATTACGCAGCCCAGTGGGATGCCTTACACAGGTTTGAAGGCACCGCTCTCTTACACAGACCTGGCCATGCCGTATCGATCAGGGTACAGCAGCTTGAAGCCGGCCTGTTGGTACAGCTTGATTCCGGGCACGTCCGTGATGACAGTGACCTCGGCTCCGCTTGGCGCTATTTTTTCCAGGCGGGAGAGCAGCTCGGACACAATCATCTCTTCAACCCCCTGATCAAGGTGAGAGGCCGCAACCATAATATCCACCAGTTGAAAATAGAAAGTGCCGTCACCTACGACCCTTCCCATCCCGATCAGCCGGTCATGGCCGTCTCTGGCCAGAAGGGACAGCACGCTGCGGTTTAGCGCTGTCTCTATGGCCGCAATCTCAACCTCAGGCAGTCCTGTATCTACTCTTAGATCCATGTATTCTTTATTCTGTGGAACATCCTCGGTTATGTGCACGTTCATCATAATCAGCCTCCCGCTGTTAAGAATAAGTTCAACTCGTCTCTACACCACTCAATATACAACATTGATGCAAGTGAGAAGATGTCTTGTAGCGAATCTAACCAAGTCAACGGTGTTATCCCGCAGGCCTTCTCATAGCACTTTAATGTTTTAATTTAAGGTTTGCCAATGGCTTGCGATTCTGGTAAAGTAGGTTCTCAATCGTGATTGGGGAGGGAACGGCATGCATTACTACAAGCCGAAAGATATCGCCAAAGAGCTGCACATCAGCACGAGTGCTTTAAGGCATTATGAAGCTTGGGGAGTGGTACCTCCTCCTGCCCGGAACGAGAAAGGCTACCGTTTATACACGCAAATGCATATGGCCTACTTCCGTTGTCTGCGCGCCATGTTTCCGGGCTTTGGTTACGCGGTGACTTACGATGTGATTCGCCACATTCAGAAGAGGGAGATGGATGAAGCCCTCTGGGTCGTGAATGGGGAGCAAGTCAAACTTTTGCAGGAAAAAAACATTGCGGATGAAACGCTTGCGTTGCTTGAGAATCCCGAGCTTAACATCATCAAGGACAAAAAACTCAAAGCCCATATGACAATCGGCGAGGTCGCCGAGCTGACCAACGTGGAGTCGTCCGCCATCCGTCACTGGGAGAAGGAAGGTTTGATCACCCCGGATCGAAACCCCGAGAATGGATATCGGCTGTACACCCCGTCGCAAGTCAGGCAGATTTTGCTGATTCGCTCGCTCAGGCGGACTGTATATTACTTGGAGAGTATCAAGGAGATTATTCAGGCCGTGGAGCATCAGAGCATTGAGCAGGCACAAAAAATGGTTCGTGAAGCGTTATCCGTCATTCATAAGCGGAATCTGCAGCAATTCAACGGCATTCATAAATTGATGGAGCTGTGCATGGAGGTAGGCCTGCTGGAGTTCAACGATGCGGCACTTCTGAAGCCGATTCTGACGTTTAACCCGGACCGGGAATAACGGATAGGGAGCGGAACTTTTGCCCGCAGATGATCGGTTAGGGAACGCACTGGCTGCGTTTTTTATGGACACAAACAAGCCCCCATGGATATCATGGAGGCTTGTTTGTGTAGATCTATTTGTCCCGTATATTAACCTTGGTTGAGCACGAATTTATCAATGACATGCTTCACGCCGTCCTCATTATTCCCGAGTGTAACGTAATCGGCAATCGCTTTAAGCGGCTCGATCGCATTGCCCATGGCGACGCCAAGACCGGCGGCTTCCAGCATCTCGTGATCGTTCCAGGAATCACCGACAGCGATGGTTTCCTTGAGATCGCAGCCGAAATGATCCGCAAGGAAGGTGAGGGCATGTCCCTTAGTGCCTTCCTTATGCATGAATTCCAGAAAATGCGGTTTGGATTTGGTAATATGCATGTCATCGCCCAGCAGCTCACGGAATACAGGGATCAGTTCATCCAGATAGTCGGGATCGTCAATGATGAGCATTTTCGGGGTCTGTTTCTGAACCATCTTCATAAAATCAGGCTCGATATAATACGGCGTCCGGTTCAGGGCGCAGTAATCGATCAGCTTCTGATTCTCTTCACGGGCATACAGCTTGTCATCGATGTAGGTTTGCAGATGGAGATTGTGCTCTACGCAGTATTCATACAGCTTCACGGCTGCATCGACGGGTACGAAGCGTTCGTAGAGAACCTTCTCGTCGAGCAGATTTTTAATTAAGGCACCCTGGTAGGTGATAATGGGAACATTGAGTCCGGTTTGACGCGCAATTGCTTGAGCAGACGCATAGGCACGTCCGGTTGCCAGTGTCACGACGACACCGTGGGCTACGGCTTGCTCAAGCGCCTGCTGGACGCCGGGGGTTACTTCTTTATCGTCATTGATCAAGGTGTCGTCAATGTCGATGGCCATCAATTTGTAAGTTGTCATAGGTATCTCTCCTTTTGTTTCTGTCTCTGTCTTTAACTCTATTGTACCTTCTGTGGCGCAGACTTCAATTCCGCAATCACCATTCCCGCCAAAATGCACAGACAACCGATGCCGCCGATGAGCGTAAGCCGCTCTCCCGCGAACAGGATTCCGGTCAGCGCGGCGAATACTGGCTCCGTTGCATAGATGATGGCCACCCTGGATGGCGTCGTATATTTTTGACAGACGGTTTGGATCCAGAAGGCGAATGCGCTGGTGGGTCCGATGGATACAACCAGTGCCAACAGCACGTTCGGCTGGGTCAGCTTCTCCATCAGGTCGGTCACATTGCCGACATGTTCGGTTAGTGCAGATGCCGCTAAGCTGCATACTCCCACGACAGCCATCTGGAGCGCCGCCAGCAGCAAAGCAGGGTATCGACCGGCATAAACGCCCGTATAACCAATATGGAGCGCAAAACCGATGGCGCAAACGAATACGAGCAAATCCCCCTTATTCAAGCTCATGCCGGAACCGGTGAAGGTAAGCAGATACAGACCCGCTGCCGCAAGCAAGGCACTGATCCAGGTGAATCTGGAGATGGAGTGCTTTAACAGGGCATAGGATATGAAAGGGACCAGCACGACGGACAAGCCGGTAATAAAGCCTGTATTGGACGTGGTTGTGTACAGAAGGCCCGCGGTTTGAAAGGCATACCCTATAAATAAAAAAAGACCTAGCAGGCAAGCATGCAGCAGCATTTTGCCGGATATTAGCTTCCACTGGCTCCTGTAAAAGAGGGTAATGATCAATACAAGGAGCAGGGCTGCTCCCAAAAAGCGGACCGAATTGAAGGCCATCGGCGGGAGCACGCGGACCGCATGCTGAACGATGAGGAACGTAGATCCCCACATCATGGCCACCAGAAGCAGGCTGAGATCGGCAATTCGTGAGCGATTCACTCGGAAGTCATCCTTTCTTGAAGATGTGAAACTCCTGATGAGATTCCCGTACATTCGTCCCCGGTCGTAACCTTGGGGCAAGTGATCAAATTGTATCCCATATCAGAGAATCGGACAACCATTTTTAAGTCTAACCAAAGTGGAAGGGGTAGACAAAAAGAGGATGATTTTGCTATACTAATGAACCGAACGTATATTCTCATGACCCTGGGTTATCGGACGTGAAGACCGGCAACTCCATCGATCCCATAGTCAGCATTGAGCTTAGAAAGGAAGATTGTCATCATGATGGGCAGAGCTCATTTGATTATTAGCACAGGGGTTACGTTATCCGTCATGGGCATGAGCGAAGTGCCTGTCACGTTGCCGGCTGCCGCAGTGGCTTTGGTTAGCGCACTGCTTCCCGACATCGACGAGCCCAACTCCCTGCTGGTCCGCAAAGCCATTCCTTCCGGGCTGCTGCGAATCCTCCAGCTAGCGATGATTGGCGCAGCCATCTTCGTTGTCTTCTACGGCAAGGAGTATGCCCCATGGAACATCGCCCTGGCCGGGCTGATCGGGGTTGTTTCGTACCTGCCAAGCCGGACCCTGCGCCATATCGTCATGTTCCTGATCGGTCTCGGACTGATCTCCTTCGGGCAGGGCTTCAGCCCATGGAACACAATCGCAGGCAGCGTGCTCATTGCAGGCTCCTTGGTGACCCACCGGGGGTTAACCCATACCGTCTATGCCGCTGCCGGATGGACGGGCCTGCTGTATTTTGCATCGCAGGGCAAGATCGGCGGGGAAAGCTTATGGTTTGCTGGCGGTTTATCCTACTCCATCCATTTGCTTGCAGATGCATTGACCAATCGCGGAATCCGTCCGCTTCCTCCGTTCAAATGGAGAATTAAACTGAAAATCATGAGCACCGGAAGCAAATGGGGACGCACGGTAGAGAATGTATGTATCGTGTTAACACTGGTCCTTGTTTGGTATGTGTTTATGGCCTCATCTTGATCCGAGGTATACCTGTTTGAAATGAAAAGCCTCTCACCCTTATGCATGCAGCATACGGGCGGGAGGCTTATTTAATACGAGCTGGCTCTATTCCTCAAGAAAAATCAAGCCGATCAAATCGTCGAGCTCAAGGTTGCCGAAGTAATGCTTGACGTTGATGCCGGATAGTGCCGTGCGCACCGCTGTTTCTTCATATCGTTTGCCGCGAAGCAGGTTCTCGATATCAGCGACATCGCCGACGCCGAAGAAGTCGCCGTAAATCTTGATCTCTCCGATATGTCCTTCACGGATGTCCATGCGGATATCAATAATGCCCACCGGGAACTTCTTGGCATGCTTCACATTGCTTTCAGGGGAGAGTCCATAGTTCCAATCCCAATTCTGATAGCGTTCCTTTGAAATCTGGTTGATGATCTCCCAGTCCTTCTCCTGAAGGACATATTGCGGTACTTGATCCGGCTCCATACCGAAAATCGAGCGAAGCAGCTCGGCACGGAACTGTTCAATGGTCATATCCGTACCAAGCAGCTCCTTAATATTCGCCACGCGGCTGCGGACGGATTTGGTGCTCTTGGATTTGAATTTTTCCGGATTGGCATTCAGCGAGGCTTGTACATCATCCAGGTTCAGATCGAACATGAGTGTGCCGTGGCTGAACATGCGTCCCCGCGTCGAGAACTGCGCGTTCCCCGAAATTTTCTTCTCGCCGACCTGCAGGTCATTCCGGCCGCTGAGCTCGGCGGGCACGCCCATCTTTTGCAGGAAGTCGATGACCGGCTGCGTGAACTTCAGGAAGTTGTGGAAGGACTGGCCGTCATCCTTCGTAATGAAGCTGAAATTCAGGTTGCCGAGATCATGGTATACGGCTCCGCCCCCGGACAACCGGCGTACAACCTGAATGTTGTTGTCACGAACGTATTCCTGGTTGATCTCTTCGATCGTATTCTGATGCTTTCCGATAATAATGGAAGGCTTGTTGATATAAAAGAGAAGGTAGCTCTCGTCCATGGACAAGTGCTTCAAGGCATATTCTTCAATTGCTAGATTAATGGATGGATCGTGGATCCCCTGATTATCGATAAATAGCATAGTATCCTCCGTCGTCACAATTCAAAATGTGGTGCTTCCAGACTATTGTAAACCAATTTTAAGACAGAGACAAAGGATTCCGTGTTGACGAGTCAGGGACAGTAGCGACATAATGATGGCATTACATAACGGCAGGACTTGCAAGAGTCCAGGGCATGGAACAGGAGGAGCCCTTATGAACGACAAAAAACAACCCTTGATCGAGGTGTACGGCCATGGAGGGGACGTGGAGACGGCCGCTGCCGCATTCGGAAGGCAAGCCTCGGCTTTCCTGGATTACAGCGCCAATATTAATCCGCTTGGACCGCCGCAAGGAGTTATTACGGCCTTACAAGAGGGAATGAGTGCGGTCATTCGTTATCCGGATCCGGGACACCGCAAGTTTAAGGAGCTGCTCGCAGCAGAGCTAGGCACCGATCCCCGGCGAATCCTTGTCGGCAACGGAGCGGCAGAGTGCATGGCGCTGTTGTTGATGGGGCTATCGCCAGGGACTGTGGGCGTGGTTGACCCGTGTTTTTCCGAATACCGGGAGTTGTCCTTAAAATTTGGTTCGGACATCCGCTCCGTGTGTGGACATCCGGAGAGGGACTGGCGAGCAGACAAGGCGGATGTGATGGAGCTGATAGCTTGCACGGATCTCGTGTTTTTGGGACAGCCCAACAATCCAAATGGGGTTCAGTACAGCCTTGAGGATATCCGCGAAATAGCGGCATGCGCAGAGCAAGAAGGGACCTGGCTGGTGCTGGATGAAGCCTTTATCGACTTTATTCCGCTGGGAGACAGACAGACCCTGATGCCAGAGCTTCATGACTATCCTCGAACCGTGATTGTCAGATCGATGACCAAGTTTTATGCGATTCCGGGCCTGCGGCTCGGGTATACGGCCGCGCATCCCGATGTGATACGCAAGATGGCAGGCAAGCAGGTGACGTGGAGTGTCAATGGACTGGCGCTGCTTGCGGGCGAGGCTTGTCTTGGCAGCGGCAGGGACTACGAGCAGAATACGCTGCAATTGATTCGCGCAGAGCGTCAGAAGCTCATACATGGTTTACGAGCATTGGGGCTGGACGTTACGCCGGGCGAGGCTAATTTTCTACTCATGGAGCTTCCGCGGCCATGGCGTGCCGAGATGTTTCAGTCGGAGATGGGAAGACGCGGCGTGCTTGTCCGCAGCTGCGCCATGTACCCGGGCCTTGGTGAGCGTCATATCCGGCTAGCCGTTAAACATGCCGCGGATAACGACAGGCTGCTTGCCATTATGGCGGAGGTTCTTGGCATTTCTTCTGAAGACGCAACTTAAGGGTATTAAACGGCACATACCAATGAAGCTCGGGATCAAGCAGATTTAGATCATAGAGAGCAGGGAGAGAGAAACATGGCAGTACCTTTTCTGAAAGGCAAGAATCACCTACATCGTTCGAATGCGTGGCCGGGAGCGGTGGTGTCCCTCGAATTGAAGCTGGAACAGCCTCATATCCGGATATCGCTTCCGGAGCCAGCTGAGTCCATTAGCAGCGCCATATACGGCGGCGGATTCGTAACCTTGGATCATATCGTGAATCGTTATGTGGACAAGCATTATGATTGCAGCGACCCCGTGAACGATATGTCTAACTTTATAGCTGCTCACGGTTATCCGGCTGAATCTACAGCTGGATTGATGACGGCTGTAAAACTGAAATATGCTTCCATCCGGGAAGAGCGGAGTGAACAGGCTTCCATCCTGTGCTGCACCACCGCCGGCGTGGGCAATGCAGCCCGCGCTGGGTCGAGCCGTACGACCTTTGCCGCTTACCAGCCGGGCACGATTAATATCATGCTGATGGTGGACGGGATGATGACGCCGGCTTGTATGGTGAACGCCATGCTGACGGCGACGGAAGCGAAAGCCGCGGCGCTACATGATCTGGGCGTGAAGGATCATGAAACCGGAGCCGTCGCGACCGGAACGACGACGGACGCGATGGTCCTTGGGGTCAGCGGCAATGCAGCGTATAGCGTGAACCACCATTATGCCGGAACCGCAACCGATCTGGGCGGCATGATCAGCCGCCTTGTCTACGAGAGTGTTACGGAAAGCATTGTCTCCGAAAGAGAGCACCGGATATGACCGTCGTGTGGGTCATTTGGGCAGCGGTCGTACTGGACCTGCTGATTGGAGATCCGAGATGGCTCCCCCATCCTGTCATTGGCATGGGGAAAGCCATCCGCCGGGTTGAAGGCTGGATACGCCATTGGGCGACTTCCGCTCAGAGCCTGAAGTGGGCGGGCATTCTGCTGCCGGTGATCGTGGCCGGTGGCTCCTTCGTGCTGGCGTGGCTGCTCCTCTTGTTATGTGCAGCGATTCATCCTTGGCTTGCGTGGGGAGTGGAGATCGTGCTTATTGCGACTACGATTGCCATCAAGGGACTGCGTGAAGCAGGATTGGAGGTCTACGGCCATCTTCGCTCCGGCCATATCACGGAGGCCAGGCGCGCGCTCAGCATGGTTGTCGGGCGAGACACCGGCCATCTGGATGAGCCGGAGATCGTACGGGGAACGGTGGAGACGGTTGCGGAGAATATCGTGGATGCGGTCATCGCTCCGCTGTTTTTTGCCCTGATCGGGGGAGCGCCGCTGGCGATGGCCTACCGGGCCGTGAACACGCTCGACTCCATGGTCGGTTATAAAAACGACAAATACCAGCATATCGGCTGGGCATCCGCAAGGCTGGACGATATCGCCAATTGGATACCGGCACGCCTGACCGCAGGACTGTTGACCATAGTGGCTGCGATGTTTTCGCTGCAATGGAAAAAAGCGATCAAGATGGTCAGAAGGGATGCGCGAAAGCACCCCAGTCCGAATAGCGGCTTCCCGGAATCGGCCGTAGCTGGTGCGCTGGGCATTCGTCTGGGAGGCGAGAATTCCTATCAAGGCGTGATCTCGTTCCGGGCTTACATGGGGGATCCCGAACGACCGCTTGAAGCGGAGGATATTCAGGTGACAAATCGTCTGCTGCTGGGCGTATCGGTATTGTTTACGTTACTGGGTACCGTGGTGCTCGGACTTGTGGCCGCAGCAGGAGGAAGCTTATGGATATGAGGATTACCCTGCATTTGGTCCGTCATGGCCGCACGTTGTGGAACGAGGAGCGCCGTTATCTCGGTCACGAGGATCAGGGGATTCTGGTGGAAGGAAGACAGCAGCTCCTCCCGCTGCGGGAAAGGTTTTGTACCAAGCAGTTCGTCCGGATCTATTGCAGTGATCTTCTTCGATGCAGGCAGACGCTGAATGTTATCTTACCGGATTCAACAATGTCCGCTATTCCTGATGATGAAGATCCGGGCAGGTTTATTCCAGGGGTCGAGTATGATCCGCGGCTGCGTGAGCTCGATTTCGGGGATTGGGAGGGGAACACCTACGAGGACTTGAAGTCGGATATCTCCTATCGGCGCTGGATTGATAACCCCGCAGAAGTTACGCCGCCAAATGGGGAGAGCTGGGAAGCGTTCTGTTCCCGGATTCAGGCATTCTTGACCGGATTGTATTTGGATTTGAAGGAACTGTTGCATGTGGAGGAAGATCCGGATACCCTTGTGCAGGCAGAGGCAGAGGCAGAGGCAGAGGCAGAGGCAGAGGCAGAGGCAGAGGCAGAGGCAGAGGCAGAGGCAGCCGGTTATGGTTGTGGGACACAGAGGGCCGAGTTGGATGTGCTTGTGGTCACCCATGGGGGCGTCATCCGGCAGATCACGGCAGCTACCCTTCCGCATACGGAATTCTGGGAAACGCAGGTGTCACCGGGCGAGGAGCTCAAGCTGCAATTGATATGGGATGGAGAACGCTGGCAAGGCGTGCGGTTAAGCTAATAAATGAAATCGTATGATATCGGTGCGGAATGGGCGATAACGGGATAAATCCGTATCATAAGGCATTTGAAATGACCGATTCTTTCGGTTGTAAGAGGAAGGTTTATCGCCTATAATTTTGGGCAGAGAAACCATGCTTGGCCTAACATACATAAATTCATATTATTTGCGAGGGTCCCGGACAGAAGGCGTTGTTGCCTTCTGCCGGGTTAATAGGGAAGCCGGTGCAAGTCCGGCACGGTCCCGCCACTGTGAAGCAGGGACTTCTTCATATGCCACTGAGCCATAGCGCTTGGGAAGGCGGAGAAGTCGTTACAGCCTGCAAGTCAGGAGACCTGCCCTCGGCGAATGAATGACGGTCCTTCGAGGAGAGGATTACGTTTGCCGGACCCATGCAGCATGTGTGGGCGGAAGTTTAAGGCGCTATCTGTGAACGGTTATCCAGATGTCCTTATGTTAAAACGTAATCCCTGAGTCCTTGTTTACGAGGAGTCAGGGATTTTTGCTTTTCTTTGGAGTATGACGATTGATGTTTTTCTCCCGGTAAGGATCGGTCGAAGGAATGTAAACGCGAAAGCGCCAGGTTCTCAATTATGCATAGGGGGATTTCAAGAGATGAAAGCATTAAACAAAACATGGTCCGTACTTCTAGTAGCCATACTGATGGCTCTGGCCTTGATTGGCTGTGGAGACAAAGAAGCGGCGCCGAAGGATACAACGCAGCCTGCACAGCAGGAAGAGCAGAATAACGAAGCGCCGGCGGATTCCGGCGAAGAGCTTAAAACGACGTATCCGCTGACCGTTAAGGATTCAACCGGGGTTGAAATGACGTTTGAGAAAGCTCCGGCCAAAATCGCATCCCTGACACCGTCCGAGACGGAAAAACTGTTCGCTTTGGGCCTGGATGAGGAAATCGTTGGCGTGTCCGATAATGACGATTATCCGGAAGCGGCCAAATCCAAGCCTAAATTGGGCGGGTTCCAAGTGAATGAAGAGGCTATTATTGCAGCCGATGCCGATGTGGTATTTGCGGCTTCGATGAATGCTCAGAATGCCGAGAAATTGCGTGAGCTTGGCGTTACCCTGTTCGTCAATGATCCGAAAACCATTGATGCCGTGATGGAGAACATCGAACTGATCGGACAAATTACGGACCGTCAAGCGGAGGCGAAAGCGGTCGTGGATCAGATGAAGCAGGAATTGGCTACCGTTACGGAAGCCGTGAAAGCCGTGAAGGATGAAGACAAGAAGAAAGTGTATGTGGAATTCTCTCCGGGATGGACCGTCGGCAAGGGCGAGTTTATGGATGAGATCATCACCTTAGCTGGCGGCGTCAACGCAGCCGGCGATGCGGAAGGCTGGTTCGAAATCAGTGAGGAAAATATTATTGCTGCGAACCCCGACGTCATTCTGTACACGGACGATGTGGTTGATGAAGCAACCAAGAAAACATTGGATCAGCTGATTAAGGAGCGCGGCGGCTGGGATCAGATCGAAGCCATCAAGAACGATCAGGTCATATCCGTGGATGCGAACCTGCTCAGCCGTCCTGGTCCCCGTGTGACGCAAGGGTTGGTGGAAGTGGCGAAGGCCGTTTATCCGGAACTGATGAATCCATGAGTAAAAAACTTGCAGGATTCGGTGTGGCCGGTATCATCCTATTACTGTTAACCTTGGTTGTCAGTCTCGGAATCGGCTCCGTGCACCTGCCTGTGAGAGAGATTGGGGCGATGCTGCTGCACCGGCTGCCGGGAATCGGCGATTCCATCGTTCCGGGCTGGGAAGCTTCATCCGAGCAAATCTTAATGAAGGTGAGATTGCCGCGCATATTGCTGGGGATGCTCGTAGGAGCCTCCCTGGCCGTCGCCGGAGCCGCCTTTCAAGGGGTATTGCGCAATCCGCTGGCGGATCCGTTTACGCTTGGTGTATCTTCGGGTGCTGCGCTTGGCGCAGCATCCCTGATTTTTTTCGGGATGGAATATTCCTTTGCCGGAGGTTACACGCTGCCGCTTGTAGCGTTTCTGACCGGAGCAGGCACCTTATGGGCCGTTCTGCTGCTGGCGAGGGATCAAGGAAAACTGCCGATCCACGGGCTCATTCTGTCCGGCGTGGTGATGCAGTCGTTTCTGGGCGCCGTCGTTTCCTTTCTGACGGTCATGTCCAAAGATACGGTAAACCAGATCCTGTACTGGACGATGGGGAGCCTGAGCATGCGTGGATGGTCGTATACGGCCATCCTTTTCCCGTATTTTATCGCAGGTTTTATCTACTTATGGAGCAGGTCGCGGGCGCTTAATATTTTGTCGCTGGGGGAACGGCAGGCCGCCCATATGGGCTTGAATGTGGATCGGTTGAAGACCAGCGTGCTCATCGTTGCTACCCTGCTCGCCGCCGCAGCCGTGTCGGTATCCGGCGTGATTGGATTCGTGGGACTTGTGGTACCGCATATGATCCGGCTGATCACCGGCTCCGATTACCGCGTCATTGTCCCACTGTCGGCTCTGGGCGGCGCGATATTCATGGTCTGGTGCGATACGGCGGCACGGTCCGTGCTGGCACCAACGGAAATACCGCTTGGTGTGGTTACGGCATTCATAGGCGCTCCATTCTTTGCGTATTTGCTATACCGGAACAAAAAACGGCGCAGGGAGGGTCTATCATGATTACAGCTCAAGGACTTGGCAAAGCATATGGCAAGGTGCCGATTCTTGAAGGCGTGGACCTTCACATTGCCGAAGGGGAATGGTGGGGGATCATCGGTCCGAACGGAAGCGGTAAATCCACCCTCATGCAGCTGTTATCCGGTGTGGAGAATCCTACGCAAGGAAGTGTGACGCTTCGGGGCAAGGCGCTTGCACACTATACTCGTAAGACGCTGGCCCGGATCGTGGCGGTGCTTCAGCAGGAAGGGCTTGATCCTACCGATTTTACCGTCCGGGAAGTGTTGGAGATGGGAAGGTTCCCCTTCCTGAACTGGCTTGGCCGTGAAGATAAGGATGCAGCCCCGCTCATTGAGGCCATTATCCGAAAGCTGGATCTGAATGGTCTGGAAGAACGGCGGCTTACCGAGTTAAGCGGCGGTCAACGCCAGCGTGTCGCGCTCGGCAAGGTAATGGTCCAGGAGCCTTCGCTGCTGATGCTGGATGAACCGACGACCTATCTGGATATCCACTATCAGCTTCAGTTCATGGATATGGTGGCGGAGTGGCGGAACTCGTCCGGGATTACGGTGATCAGCGTACTGCATGATTTGAATCTGGCGGCCCAATTTTGCGATAAACTGCTGGTGCTTGATCAGGGAAAGATCGCTGGGGTTGGCAAGCCGGAAGAAGTTTTGACAGCGGCGTATATACGTCAAATTTTCCGGGTGGAGCCCTCGATTGTGGCCCACCCCGAGAATGGTGCTCCGCAGGTGCTGTTAACGGCGAATAGCACGTGGTCCTGACCGATGTTGCCGCATATTCCGCTTTAGGATGTAAGATTTAGGAACAAGATACAAGGAGGTCGTTTCATTGACGGATACAATCGTTAATCGTTTAAATCACATCATTGCTAACATTAAACCGCTGAATGTCGAGGTTCAGAACGAAACAGCCGCTTATTTGGACACGCTGACGAAGCCTCCGGGCAGTCTGGGTAAGCTGGAGGCGCTAGCGATTCAATTAGCGGGAATTACAGGGAATGTGAAGCCGTCGTTCACCAAAAAATCCGTCGTTGTCATGGCTGGTGATCATGGAGTCTGTGAAGAAGGAGTCAGTGCATTTCCAGCTGAGGTAACGCCCCAGATGGTCATGAACTTCCTGAATGGAGGGGCGGCTGTGAATGTGCTGGCGCGTCAGGCGGGGGCGGACGTGCATTGTGTGGATATCGGTGTCGCGATCGAGCTGAAGGATGAGAAGCTGAAGTCGCGGAACGTTGGCAGAGGAACTGCCAATATGGCCCAAGGGCCCGCGATGACAAAGACAGCGGCACTGCAGTCCATTGTAACCGGTGCAGAGGTAGCAGCCGAGTTGGTGTCGCAAGGAACGCAAATGTTCGTGACCGGGGAGATGGGCATTGGGAACACGACACCGAGTGCAGCGATCTTCTCCGTTCTGTCCGGCAATCAGCCATCTGAAGTCGTGGGAAGGGGAACGGGCGTAACCGATGAACGGCTGCTACATAAGATTCGAGTTGTGGAACAGGCTATACAAGTTAATAGACCTCATGCCGATGATCCCATCGACGTGCTCGCCAAAGTTGGAGGATATGAGATCGGCGGGTTGGCTGGACTTATCCTGGGTGCGGCTGCCCACGGTTGTCCCGTTATCATTGACGGCTTCATATCCAGTGCGGCGGCGCTGGTTGCCAAATGCATCTGCCCGGACGCCCTCTCCTATATGATTGCCTCTCATGTTTCGCATGAACAGGCGCATGTGCTTCTGTTGAAAGAGCTGGGGCTGCATCCGATGCTGCAAATGGACATGCGTCTTGGCGAGGGTACAGGCGGAGTACTGTGCCTGCATCTGGTCGAGGCGGCGTGCCGGATCATGCATGAGATGGCGACGTTTGAGAGCGCCGGAATCAGCGGAGGGGCCGTATGAACCATCGTGGAAGCGTGTTGGTCACGGGTGGGGCCAGAAGCGGAAAGAGCTCATTCGCGGAGAAGTTGTGCATGAAGCGCTCGGAGTCCGGAACGTATGTGGCGACTGCGCAAGCCTATGACGATGAGATGAGGGAACGGATCCGAATTCATCAAGACCGTCGGCATGATTCGGCCTACGGTTGGGAGACAGTCGAGGAGCCTGTCGCCCTCCCGGAACTGCTGGATACGCTGGGCCAATCGCAACCTAATGCTCCTGCGGTGGTAGTGGACTGCCTGACACTGTGGCTTACGAATGTGCTGCTGCAAGCTGAGCCTGAAGGAAGTGCTGCAATGGAAGAACAGCTGGGACTTCAAATCGGCAGGCTCGCAAGAGCGGTACAGGGTTATCCGGGAACGGTCATTCTGGTAACAAATGAAGTGGGGTCGGGGATTGTTCCGGAGTATCCGCTAGGCCGAATATATCGCGACTGGGCAGGGATCATGAATCAGAGACTGGCTCAGATATGTGATGAAGTATTTTTGGTGACTGCGGGAATTCCGATGGAAATCAAGAGCAAGGAGTATCTCATATGAGCAAGATAATCGAAGCGGCTGCGGCCGCTTTTCAATTTCTATCGAGGCTGCCGGTGCGGAGGGAAATTCCTTTTACGCCGGAAGTGCAACAACGGAGCGTCGTTTTTTATCCATTGGTGGGTGCGGTTATTGGTATGATCGTTGCCGGATTGGGACTGGGCGTAAGCTTTGTGCTGCCTTCCTTTCCCGCTGCCGTCATCCTGCTGGTTGTATGGGTTGCGCTGACGGGAGGGCTGCACCTCGATGGTTGGATGGATAGTGCTGATGCGCTGCTTAGCCATCGGTCGCGTGAGAAGATGCTGGAAATCATGAAGGATAGCCGTGTAGGTGCAATGGGGGTCATGGCGTGTATGCTGCTGCTCCTTTTGAAAGCTTCCTTGATCATGTCTATATGGGATTTGTCAGCCGGGGCATGGAAACAAGAGGCATGGCTGCTGGTGCTCGCTCCGGTTTGGAGCCGCTGGTTTATGGTCCATGCGATGTATCGCTGGCCGATGGCACGGGGAAGTGAGGGGCTTGCCGCTCTATTTCATGGATTGACCGCCGGCAGGAGATCGCTGGCAGGCGTAATGGCTGTCCTGTTAACGCTAATTATTGTAGGTTTGCTATGGATCACGGCAGGCGAGACTAATCTTGGGATGATTGGAATCGGAGGAATCCTTGTCATACCATTCATAGCCTGGGCCGCTGGCAGTTTAACGGCAGAACGGATGACCCGAAGACTTGGAGGACTGACGGGGGATACTTACGGAGCCCTCAATGAACTGATTGAAACGGTTGTGTTAATATTTGTGGTTCTCCTTTTGAAGTTTACATGATATGATAGTAGAGCGATATCAGTGGTAATCCGATCAACATAGTCGACATAATCCGCATCGATGAGAACACAACGATTTTGGGCAGGAATTTTCTCAATCGGGTAATGATATGTTTAGAGTGGGCTGTAATGGATATGAATACATACTAGCGCACTTATGACATGAGGATGGAGCACCTATATCCTTATCTAAAGAATGGGAGGAATCATTAGGATGGAAACGCTTTGGGTTATCATCAATGTCCTTGTTCTGATTCTGCTGGTCGGTATTTTGTACTGGATGCAAAGAAAGCATTACTCGTTTACCAAGCGCGTGTTTGCTGGACTCGGACTGGGTGTGTTGTTCGGAGTGGCACTGCAGCTCATCTATACTTCGACCTCCGATGTGGTGGTGAAATCCACCGATTGGTTTAATCTGATAGGCTACGGCTACGTTAGGCTGCTGCAAATGATGGTCATTCCGCTGATCATGGTGTCGATCATATCGGCCATCATGAAGCTGAAGGGCGGAAAGAATCTGGGCAAAATGAGCGGGCTTATCATTACGGTGCTGCTTCTGACGACAGCCGTAGCCGCTGCTGTCGGAATTACGACCGCGTTGGCCTTCGATTTGTCCGCCGTCAATATCCAAGGCGGTGCCGCGGAGGAGCAGCAGGGTGCACTGCTGCAAGAACGGCTCGGGGATGTTGAGGGCCGTACGCTGCCGCAGCAGATCCTGGATTTCATTCCGAGCAATCCGTTTGCCGACATGACGGGAGCACGAAGAACTTCGACGATTGCGGTCGTCATTTTCTCGGCATTCGTCGGGATCGCCGTTCTCGGGTTGGACCGAAAAAACAAAGAGCAGGCGGAAACGTTCCGCAACATGATCTCTGCGGTCTACGGCGTGGTTATGCGCATCGTGACGCTGGTGCTTCGTCTGACGCCTTATGGGATTCTGGCACTCATGGCCAAAACGATCGCCACGACCGATCTTGCGGTGATCATGAATTTGATCGATTTCGTCCTTGCTTCGTACGTGGCCTTGATCGTCATGTTCATTATCCATCTGGTGCTGCTGGCGATATTCGGGTTTAACCCGCTCAAATATGTGAAGAAGGTGTTCCCGACGCTGACCTTTGCCTTCACCTCGCGCTCCAGCGCGGCCACGATCCCGCTTAACGTGCAGACCCAGAACAAAAAGCTGGGCGTTTCGGAAGGCATCGCGAACCTCTCGGCATCGTTTGGCGCCACGATTGGGCAGAACGGCTGCGCGGGCATTTATCCTGCCATGCTGGCCGTCATGATTGCGCCGACAGCCGGCGTGGACCCGACCTCATGGTCGTTCATCCTTACCCTGATCGTGGTCGTTATGATCAGTTCCTTCGGCGTGGCGGGTGTCGGAGGCGGAGCTACCTTCGCATCGCTCATCGTGCTCTCAACGATGAACCTCCCGGTTGCCTTGGCGGGTCTGTTAATTTCCGTCGAGCCGCTGATCGATATGGGACGGACGGCACTGAACGTGAATGACTCCATGACAGCCGGTGTGATTACCGGGAAAGTCATGAATGAAGTGGACAAAGACGTGTACAACGACGACAATATTGAACTGGATATGGTTCAGGCATAACATATCTGTGGTAGCCATCTTCAAGGCATTGTTTCTGCCGGAGGATGGCTCTTCTGGTACATAGAGAAAGCCCGAATACCGTAAGTGAAACGGTAATCCGGGCTTTTTTCTTATGCTGAAAATTGCTTATCCGATGATGGTCAGTTCTTTCGGGAAGGAGGTGAGCACCTCGACGCCATCCTCGGTTACGATCACATCGTCCTCGATTCGTACGCCGCCTACGCCTTGCAGATAAATGCCGGGCTCGATCGTGAATACCGCCCCAGGCTGCAAAATATCCTGGTTCAAACCGTGGATGGATGGATATTCGTGGACATCCATGCCAAGCCCGTGACCCAAGCGATGTACAAATGCCTGTCCGTATCCTGCGTCATCAATCACTTTGCGAGCCGCTTGGTCAATCGAGCCATAGGTTACGCCGGGTTTTACGGCCTGAATACCGGCCAGGTTCGCTGCAAGAACCGTATCATAGATGTTGACGGCTTCAGGCTTCAGCTCGCCTACGGCAAAGGTACGGGTAATATCCGAAGCATAACCACCCGCATACACTCCCAAATCGAACATGAGCAGATCTCCTGCTTCAATCCGGCGCGTACCGGGAACACCGTGAGGCAAGGCGGTATTGGGGCCGGATAATACCATGGTGGCGAAGGACGGAGCATCCGCACCCATTTTTTTCATTAAGTACTCCAGCTCTGCCACAACCTCAATCTCGGTGACGCCGATTTTTACATGGGCCAGGCCTTGCGTCAGCACATCTTCAACCAGTCTCACTGCATGTTTGATGATCTTCACTTCATCGGCCGACTTTCGAATTCGGAGCTCCCGGAGTACAGCTCCAACATCCTCGATCCGGTTCGCGTTCACATGCTGCTGCAGCTGTTCATAACGGGATACGGTGAGCTGATCCTTCTCAACGGCCAGCGTACCGGCTGCGCCTTGAAACTGCTGCTTCAGCAAGAGATACGGATTATCGGTATCCTGATGCGTGACAATATGCTTAACCGTTGAAGCGGCCGCGGCTGCGTCTGCATCCAATGCGGGCACAATCAGCACCGGATCATTCGCTGAGGAGAGGAGCAGGCCCAGAAAACGCTCATGGGGATCACTCGCAAATCCCGTCAAATAGTAAACATGCTTGGGGTCTGTCACAAGAACATGATCCCAGCCTTGTGTATTCATGGATTGTTGCAAACTTTGCAATCGTTCGTTCATCCTGTTCATTCCTTTCTTCACCCGAAGACGGTTGTCATACCATTAATGTTAGGGTATCGCGTTCAATCGCGTAAGTAAAGTTTTCCTTTATTATAGGCTTGATCTTCCTATATATTAATCATATTTTCCCGGTGTTTGAGCCGGAGATATGGAGTATGTTTACCGATAAAGGATCACCTGCTTATAATCGTTCGCTTATCCAGCTAATCCTTTTTGAGACCGTGGTTAATGTGGTGTTTGTTATTGCATTAGTCTTTGCTTTATTTTTGCTGTATCGCAAAAAAAGGGCGTTTCCCAAATTGATGATCATTTATATTTTATTTAGTCTGCTGACCAGCATAGTGGACTATGTCGCAGTCAGCCAAATCGAAATCCTGGCTCAGGGGGATAATGGGACATTCATGCGTGAAGTTACCCGGTCCATTTTATACGCCTGTATCTGGATCCCTTATTTTATCCGTTCCAAGCGAGTGCGCAACACTTTCGTGAATTAATGCCGCTTGAAAAAAAAGAAGCGTTTTTCCGCTGCCTCTTGTACAATAGATCTCGTACAAAAAGATTACGCATCTATTCGGAGGTAGGATCATCGTGACGCAACAATACCGTATCGATTATGCCGTCAAAGAGGATTTGCCGGCTATTGTGGACATTTACAATTCGACGATCTCAGGCAGAAAAGTAACCGCCGATCTGGAGCCGGTTACGGTGGAGAGCCGTATAGAGTGGTTTGAAGAGCACAGCAACGATTTTCGTCCGTTGTGGGTCATGAGGTCCGAAGACGGGATGGTTGCATGGATGAGCTTTCAATCCTTTTATGGTCGTCCGGCTTATAACGGCACAGCTGAGATCAGCATATACGTAAACGAGAAATATCGCGGCATTGGTGCCGGCAGTATATTGATTCAGAAGGCAATCGAGGAGTGTCCGCGCCTTCACGTCAGTAATCTGGTCGGATTTGTATTCGGCCATAATGAACCAAGCCTTAAGCTGTTGAAGAAGTTTGGCTTTGATCAATGGGGGCTTCTCCCCGGGGTTGCGGAGCTTGACGGCATCAAGCGGGACTTGGTCATTGTCGGTCGTGCAGTTTAAGTGCTGATACGTTAATGGATGATTTATAGTTTGCCTTTAAGGGCATACAGACTACCATATCAAAAAGCTGTCCCTTTTGGTAAATGAGAGGACAGCTTTTTTTCATGTTGTTATGATATTTAGAGGGAGACCGCTCCCAGCCAACAGTCAGCAAGCCGCTCTATGCCTGCTTCAATCTCATCTTCTTTTAATCCGCCGAAGCCAAGAATGAATGATCTACGATCCGATTCGTTGGACTCATTGGCAGGAAGCATTCGCGTATAAGCAGCGGAGCTTACGCGGATTCCCCTTGCTTCGGCTAACGTTTGCAGATCCTCTTCGGATAACGGATGGTTGAGATGAAGCATGAGGTGAAACCCGGAGCCTGTACCCGATATTTGAGCATGTTCACCAAAGTGACGTTGAATAGAACCGATCAGGCGATCATGCTTCCTACGGAGTATCATCCTCATTTTTCGCAAATGTCGTTCAACATAGCCCTCCCGCAAAAAGCGCTCCAGTGTCATCTGATTCAGCTTAGAGGCCGTACAGTCGAGAAAGAGCTGGAACTTTAATCGGTGATAATCCGGCAGCAGAACCTTCGGCAATATCATATATTGGACTCCAAGCGCAGGGGACAGTACCTGCGAGAATCCGCCCAGGTATATTACACGACTGTCGGGCATCAGCCCTTGGAGGCTCGGAATCGGTCTTCCATAGTATCGGAACTCACCGTCAGCGTCATCTTCAATAATAAAACCTCCAGTTTCTTGTGCCCATTGCAGCAGCGCCAACCTGCGGGAGATAGGCATAATGACGCCGGTGGGGAACTGGTGGGAGGGGGAGACGGTTACGAATGCTGCCCCGCTGCTCTGCAATTCATGCTGACTGATCCCATCCTCCAGCACGGGGATTGGAATGACATCATACCCCTTCTGCCGGAAAACCTCCGGCTGCTGTGGATAACAAGGGTTCTCAACAGCGATGGACTTTCCGTAAGGAAGAAGCAGTCTGCTGATCAAATCAAGCAGAGGGAAAGGATCAGAGCCGATAATCACCTGTTCAGGCGTACAGGCTACCCCGCGAAAATGTTTGGCATAGTTGGCAATCTGGCAACGCAGCCCTTCTTCACCCTGCGGATCCCCGTAGAACAGCATGTCGGCCGTACTGTTTTCCTGCAAGCAACGGTTATAGGCTTTTCTCCACTCGGTCATCGGGAAATATTCGTATTCATTTTTGGACATATGAAAGTCATATTTAAAGTAATAGTGTCGTTTGAGTATAGGTCCCTTGGGAGAAGCTGGTTCCACGGGAAGCGCAAAAGGAACATCGGCTAGCCATTGCACAAAATATCCGCTCCGTGGCTTGCTCGCAATAAAGCCTTCAGCAAGCAGCTGCTGATAAGCCATTTCAATGGGGGTGGTGCTAATGCCAAGCAGCTCGGCAAGCCTTCGAACCGATGGGAGACGGCTTGCATGAAGCCAATGCCCGGCGGATATCTGTTGTTTCATGTATCGATACAATTGTACATACAGGGGAACGCTGGAATCATCCAGCAATAATGTGATTTCTGTTTGATTTACCGGAACCTGTTTCATATCATCTGTCCTTTATAAATATTCGAATCTGCATATTTGGATATGGTCAATTTCTTGATATAGTATAAGGGATTTTTAGTTCCAGAGGAAACGGGAGGTTACAATCGACATGAACTCATTTATTACAAATACGAAGCCGGTACGGTTTCTTGAAGGCGAGCGAATCTACTTGCGTCCCTTTGGAGAAGAGGATACCGCAGAGTATTTTCAAATGCTGTTTAATCCGGAAATGCGGAGGCTGACCGGGACGAAGCGGGCTTTTACGCTGGAAGAGGTACGTCGGTATATCGAGGAGAAATCCGGTAATCACGACACCATCCTGCTGCTGATCGCTTTATCGGATAGCGATCAGATTATTGGCGATATCGCGCTGCTGGATATCGATTACGTTAACCGGAATGCGAATATTCGCATCGCCCTTGATAAGGGCGAGCATCTCGGCAAGGGGTACGGACCGGAAGCCATCAAGCTCTTGCTTGAATACGCCTTCGGAATCCTTCATCTTCACCGGATCGAGCTGCAGGTGTTTGATTATAACGAGCGTGCCATCAAGGCTTATGAGAAAGTGGGCTTCAAGCGTGAAGGGGTTCAGCGAGACGCATTGTACTACCAGCATCGTTACCATGACTCTATAATAATGAGCATGCTGGAGGAGGAATACAGGGCGCTGTATCACCAAGGGCAATAGCATCCTGGCTGCTTGAGAATGAAGTTGCGTGCAAACCATTCGTGGTTTTCTGCATTCCAAACCTTGACCGGCATCCAGTAAACTTGGAATAACGTTGGATGTAAAGGATGTGCGTGATTTGAAAGCAGAGATTCATATATATCAAGCGGAGCTGAAGGATTTGGATAAGGCAGCCGCTCTGTTTAATCAGTATCGTCAATTCTATAAGCGAGAAGATGATTTAAACGGGGCTGAGGAATATATCAGGGATAGACTGACCCGAGGTGATTCCGTTATGTATTTAGCGGATTACAATAGTGGGGGAACCCTGGTCACGGCTGGCTTTCTGCAGTTATATCCGTCCTTCTCATCGCTATCGATGTCCAGGTTGTGGATCTTGAATGATCTATACGTGGATTCCGAATATCGCGGACTTGGTATCGGAAGGAAACTGCTCCATCAAGCCCAAGCGCACGCCCTTCAGACCGGAGCTAAGGGGCTGACCCTGTCCACGCAGCTTCATAACGTGACTGCTCAGCAATTGTATGCATCCGCAGGGTATGTGCAGGATGAAGAATTTGCGTATTATTATTTGGATTTATCATAGCGAAAGTTCATCAATAACAAACAAAGACGATACTCCAGAAGGAGCTATCGTCTTTGTTTGTTATTAATATATCGAGCGTATTTTGCGGAAAACCTCAACCCGGGCAATTTTAAGTTCCCACATCTGGTCGAGCAGCTTCCGCTGTTTATCTTTATCATCCGTTGCTTTCAGTTCATTGTACAGGGCAAACATGCGGTCATTGATTTGGTTCATGCATTGCCACAGCTCATGTTCCGTGCATTCCACCGACTTCGCTTGTTTCTCGCCCTGAGGTTCCTGCATGTGGCGAAGTGTACGAACAATGTCCGCTTGCCACTTCCGATCTTCCAAGCGTATAGCCAAACTGAGAAGATCCAGATAATCATCGAGGGTCAGAGATGTCGGTTCTTTATCGCATGGATCCAAGTTGAAAGCCCCCTTAGCAAACTCCTAATTATCTTTATACCAAGTATTATACTTGGAATTATGAGTTTTTCAAGGGAAAAAATAACGAGTATATTGTTATTCAACTTTCGCACCCGGAATATTGACTCAAATCCTTGAGGGCGCAAGAAGAATTCAATATATTTACTCGCCGGTGAGGGGGATATTTTGAGAGAACATATATCAGATCATGCATGGTCAATTTGATGAGAAATTGGTAAGATGAGGATATTACATATATAGGTTGTTTGATATTAATCGCAAAAAACATAACAACCAGGTTCTTCTTTAAAACGTTCGTGGAGGTTGACAGTGAGTAAAGCAATGATGGAAAACGAGGGGAATGGACTGCGCCGCAATTATAGATTGTACAGCAGGGAGTCAGGATCGTCACTGACTTACCGGGTTCGCAGTAAGATTTCTGCAAGCGAACTGGCCATCGTATACGCGGTCAGATGCGAAGAGAAGGATATGAAGTTCGTGATCAAGGAGTTCTTCCCTAAATCGTTAGTACGTAGAGGGAAAGATGGCAGCTCTGTACGCCGGTTATCGGGAGTGCCGGATGATAAGTATGAAGCTTTAAGGAATGCATTTATTAATGAAGGAAAGATTTTGAAGGACTGTGAGCATCCCGGTATTGTCCGCTTTATGGGTCAATTTGAACAAAATGAGACCGTCTATATTGTTATGGAGTTTATAGAAGGGGTTACATTGGCAGAAATGATTGAGGGACGTCCAGATAGAGTTGAGCCCGGCTTTCTGTACAAGACGATGCTTCCCTTGATTGAGACGCTGGAACATCTGCATAAGCAAGGAATCATTCATCGTGACTTAAAGCCGGGCAATATTATCATTGATCACCAGAGGCGCGCGAAGCTGCTCGATTTCGGTTCAGCCATTCGTTTTGACGGCAGCGGCGGCTACCCGATTCTGACAACAGCCGGGTATTCGCCACTCGAGCTTTATTCCGAACAATCTCGTCAAGGGCCGGTAAGCGATATATACAGCTTGGCTGCATTGTTGTATTATTGCTGCCGCGGCACGGCGCCCACAGATGTTCGCAAGCGATTGTTCGATGATCGGCTGGAGCCGATGGGCACGGGGTTGAAGCGCCGTTGGCCGTTTCTGTCCCGAGCCATCCGACGCGGCTTGATCGTTGAGCCGGACAAACGCTGTTCTTCTCTTAAATGGTTCAAGGCTGCGATTACGATGGAATATGTGACTAGCCCGTCTGCTCGCCGGTGGATTCGTTCCGGATAAAAATATTTGTAGCCGGCTTAATGGCCTTGTAACGCAGCTCGATTTCAGTTATACCGTCCTCGAATGTAATGTACAATTTGTCATTATATTCGAGGATTTCTTTTTTATTCATCGGCAGCGGCGTACGGTTGCGAACAAGTGAACAACGTGATGTGTTCTTTATGATCAGCTTGCCGTCTTTACCTGGGGTAAAGACAATTTGTTGCGCTTCAGGAAGCGGCTCATGTACATCAAGGCTCACGAACAGCTCCAGCAGACTTACCTTACGTCCCCCAAAAGAGGTGAGCGGCCATGATTTGACCGGCACTTCACTGCCGCTGGCCGTTGCCAGAAAATATCCTTCCAGCTTGCCGGCAAAGCCCGGCTTCGGACGCAGCCACATAAATAAACCGACGGCAATGGCAAGAAGAACAATTCCTCCGGCGATAGACCATTTAAGCACGGTGTATTTCGATTTGACGTTAACGGTTAATATCGCCGTAGCCGAGCCTCCTTCCGAATCGGCAGCAGTTACCGTAATTTGGGTCTGTCCCGTTTGAAGCGGAGACAAAAGCAGTTCCCCGTTCTTAAGCTCAGGGGTCAGCATTTTATTTGGCTTGTGGCCGCTGTTCATGGTGTAAGTTAAATCATCCCCGTTCTCATCAAGGAATAAATCGTTCATGTCCAGAACGACTTGACCATCTTCTTTGATGACCTCTAGTTGTTCTCTGCCATGGACGGAGGGCGCTATATTCACAATATTCTGATCTTGGACGATACTGTGCCGATAGAAGCTCGGACCATCCATTTTTACCTGCCATTTGTATTTTCCTGAGGTGGAAAAGATGTATTCGGCATAAAAGCGTGTGCCCTCGTTCTTCATATCTACAACAACTTCCTTATTCGTCTCCAGATTCGTCACGACAAGCTGTCCTTGCAGAGACTGATACACTTCCTGCTCCATTAATTGCTCATTTGTAGCCGGATGGATGAGATAAGCCTCCATACCCGTAGGCTGACCCTTGATGGCGGCTTTGCTCGTGATTGCCGCTTTGGCTTCCAGCTCATAGCTTCCGAGCAAATTTATTTTTACAAGATCCCCTGATGTGCCCCTAAATTTAAGCTTGGCCGTACCTTTCTTGGGCTGAGATACCTTGATCAGCGTGTAGCTCCCTGACTTGAACATACGTATATTCTCTGAGCTGTAGAAAAGCTGCGTCTCCTTGAGTGGATGCTCGGAAAGCAAAATAATGTTGGCTTCTCCCATACTTGAATTGGGAATGTCGACTTGTACCTCTTGCAGCTGCCCCGTCGCCGTAACGCCAGCTACCGGAAGCAGCACGGATCTCATTTGCGCCGCGAATATCCGGTTGAAAATTTCAGGCAAATCGTCAGCACTGCTGGTCATATAAGAGGCGCCGCCAGTTTCATTCGCGATGCGCTCCAATTCCTCAGGATTGACGGTGCCGTCGTGGTTCAGTCCGATCGTGTAGATCGGGTATCCATCCTTCTGCGCTTTTGAAATAGCTTTGTCTACGTCCTTAGCCGAATCGGCAGCAGTTCGTTGAGACCGGGAAGCTGGCCCAAAATCTGTTTCTCCGTCAGAAAGAAGAATGACGAACGGCTTACGTCCGCTGCCCTCTCCTTCAGACGACTTGGATGAAATCAAGTTCCCGCCTGTGTTTAGTCCTAATCCTAAATCGGTATATCCGCTTCTGCGGAGTCCGGCTATTTTTTGTTTGAGCTCTGTCTTATTAGCCGCTACCGAAATGGAGGTCAGCGGTTTGGAATCCACAATTTGATGATTGTAGGCTACAAAGCCGATTCTCGTCCGGCTCGCTTCGCTCATGTCCATGAACATATGAATCACTTCGTTCGCCATTTTGTTAGGGTCAGCATGATTCATAGAATAGCTTGTATCCAGAACAAAGACCGCATCAAAAGCATCGGTGTGATTTTTTTGTAAGGAATTTGCAGAAACAGGGAATGGATTGTGAAAATTTGTCGTAAAAAACATGAAAACAAAAATCAGGATAAAAGTCCTAGTGAATAAAAAAGTGCCTGGAGTCTGTTTTTGCCTTTTTTTCTTCATTTACCGATACCCGCCTTATGTACTATATAGTATTGGAATAGAGCGGAAATAGTCGCTCAAATATGTATATTCAAACTTATATCGGAATTGGGCCTTGTTTATTGTATATTATTCCAAAAAATAGGTCTTTAATTGGATATATTTTCCTCATGTGAATGAATGAAAGGTTCTTAAGTCCCTATATTCATCATCAATTCAAGATATTGACAATTGATATGAGCGATGTTTAATATTACCCTCGAGACCCGGGTACAGTGAAACTCGTCCCGGTCATACGACCCAGGTATCCCGTACAATAGTCGGATACCGTCGAAAAAATAAGTAGTGCAAGCGTCCGGCATGGGAAAGAATCCGGGGTCTTCATCAGGCCGGCTGCGCTTTTTAGAAACGGGAGGAGGAATAACGACAATGGATATTATCAATCAGACCAATCGAACGATGCTGTTCGAAGAGATCAATCCCGAGAAGCTGGACCTGATCACCATTGTGGGCGATGTTAAAGGCATTGATAGTCTGAGCGACGACAAAATCAAGGAGATCAATAGCCAGCTTTTAGTGCGAAGTTTCGATGAATTTTTGGACAAGTTCTCGCCGACGGTGTACTCATTTTTCAATGCGGCTAACCAAAAAGTCGTCTACATGCTGAAGAAGCCCGATGGAATCGCCGAGGAGGCGATTTCCGAAATCCGGATTGATCAACACAATGATTTCTTGAAAATGCTGTTCACACTGATCGACACGAAACGCAGCCAAGGAATGACAAACGTCGATTTCAAGTTTGAGCATTTGCTCGACATGATTTCGCCGAAGAAGGTCATGGATGACATTCGTCAGGTTCGTAAGGAAATCCATTACATGTACGGACAATACGAGAAGCTGGATGACGAGGATCCGAAAAAGCTGGATATGGGCGACAAACTGAACGCGATGTTCGAAGAGGCGAGTGCCAATTACAACAACGTGATGGCTATGCTTCCACTGGCGATCGAGGATATTAAGACGCGTCTGCTGCTCGGCAGCTCCAACGAGGAAAGCGATTCCGAAGCGGTGCAAATCGGGATGCTGACGATCGGGGAGAGCGGGGAGTTAAAAATCATCGAGGCTCCGAAGGGGGACAGCACGGAACTTGTGCTGCTGGACGAGAACAGCTCCAATGGTTTGGCGGTTGTCTTCGAAGACGATTACAACTCCATCACGGAAACTCCATCCGGTTATGTTAAGGATTTGGTTGTACGAACCTTTAGTCCGCTGCCGGCGGTAAGCACGGAAGTGAATCTTGAGACAGAGGTACAGAACTACAACACGTATTTGGAATTCTACAAAACGGCCAAGGATGATTTTGTCAAAACCGTGAAGCCGCTGGTGGAGAAAATTCTCGGCGTCAAAATGTTTTTTGATCAATATGCCGTCAAGAACAAAGGGATGGCACCTTCGCTGCTCGTGACGAATACGAAGCTGGACATGATCGTGAAAAGCGCCAATATCCCTCGTTTGGAGACTTATTTGAACACGGTCAACTCCAAGAATGATTTCTCGGATACGATCTGGTTCGGCATCGTTCCTTCCGTAGAGCTGGAGAGTGCCGGCAAGGTGAAGGTAACCCGCGAGCGCTTCAAGGGCAACGAGAAAATTGCCAAGCAGGATGGCAACACCATGGAATCCTTGTCGATGCTCATGCAGGTTGTCAAAGACTTCAAGGTGCAAATCTTCTTCAGCTTCGAATCGGGAGAAGAGACGACGTTCAACAATATGGCTACTGCAGGAATCGATAAATACATCGATAAATGCACGCCGCTCCTCCGTAAAGAGTACAGTGAATATGCAATTCCATGTATTCCGAACTTTACGGTCATTCCGAAGGAAAAGTCGGGCGTAATCATCGATAGCCGCATGGTTCAGACCGAGAACGGAGCCCAGCTCTCCAAGGAAAAGGAAGACATTCTCAAGCTCTGGATCGAGGGTGTTTATGTTGGGGCCTCGTATGTGGCTGCGGGTATCGTCTCAGCCTATCAGTGTCCGGAGTACTTGAAGGAATCCTTCAAGAACACGAGCAAAGAGTTCCCTGGCGTTCGTTTTGACATTGAAGCTGGCGAGAACAGCCTGCGGGCGGTCACGACGATGGCGAAGGAAATTACCGGATTTACGAATACGATCAAGGATTCGATTAACCGGAAGAACTTCGGCTTTATTTTCTCCTCGGAGAACGCTCAGCTGCAAGGCAAGGATATCCGCCGGATTACGGTGTACAAGGCGAGAAGCCTAGCTGCGTCGGAGGACGGGTTCGACTCCATTTACAAAACACTGGTCAGCACATACATAGAGCGGATTCTTCGCTTCCAGACGGCCGACTTCAAGCATGAGAACATCATTAAATTTTTCAGTAACAATCCGAGCAGCCAGAAGAGCATGTGGCTGGCCAAGCGCGGTTTCATAAATTCAATTATTCATGACGGAGATGACATGAATTATGTGATCGACGAGAAGAACAACCTGTGTCACATTGATCTGATCTATAACGGCAATGTGAAGAATTTGGAAGTTATGATTACCAAAGGCACCAGTCCAGTCAAAGCCTAAGAGGGGAAATTCAAAAGCAACTTTTGATCACGAAGCAGGAACTGAAGGAATACTCGGCATCGAATCTTGAATTCAGCCGGGCCTTCCGGTGCTCACGTAGGTTTGCCTACGCTCCGCTCCTCAGTCCCTAGCTTTATTCAACCTTCTCGGTGCTGAAAAGTCATTTTTTGAATCTGATTAAAATTCATAAGACAACTTTTGATCACGAAGCGGGAACTGAGGGAATACTCGGCGTCGAATATTGAATTCAGCCGAAACTTCCGGTGCTCACGTAGGTTTTGCCTACGCTCCGCTCCTCAGTTCCGTCTTCATCCAATCTTCTCGGTGCTGAAAAGTTGCCTAGAGGAAATTCAAAGGGGAGTTTGATCACGAAGCGGGAACTGAAGGAATACTCGGCATCGAATCTTGAATTCAGCCGGGCCTTCCGGTGCTCATGTAGGTTTCTCCTACACTCCGTTCCTCAGTCCCTAGCTTCATTCAACCTTCTCGGTGCCACTTTGATCACGAAGCATCAACTTAATCTGTATGTGGGAGACGATCCTTCAACGGTTCGTCTCGTTACATAAATTTTGGGCAAGAACATCTGCCCGAACAAATAATTTCACTTATGCTAAGGAGGATTTACGTATGGGATTCAGATTGAAGGTAGAAGGAGCCGAAACGATCGAGCTCGGATTGGACAACATTCAGAAAGTGGTTTATGACACGGATACACCGGATGATTCAAATGCTAGATCAACTGATGTTGGTTCCACATTGAAAATCAGCGGTAAAATCATCACTGCCACGGACGGTGACAAAGCGGATGACACGCTGAAGCTGGCGCTGTGGTCTTTGGTTCCTGCAGAAAAGGCGGATTGCTACCGTAAGCTGACGCTTGAAGTGATCGCAGCGGATCAAGTGGTTCGGGAAATTACATTCCCTAACGCTTTTGTGGTGGATTACAAAGAAACGTTCGGCGACACCGAAGGTGTAGGTTCTTTCGAGCTGTACGTGAAGCAGAAGAAAGACAAAACCGAGTTGGCTAAGCTTAACGGCGGTTACGACGCAAGCAATTAATTCATTGCACTCATAGTACCAGGGCAGCAAGCAATCTCAAGGGGCCTGGCCCCTTGAGATTTACTATACCTTGTGCGAACGCCCGCTTGAGATAAGAAAGGCTGCAGAGTGACAACCTGCTCACAGTGGGAAAAAGCACGAAAGCAAGTCAGGTGCTCTTTGATCAGGCCGATAAAGGCATAAGCGAAAGCGGGGAAATCGCGTTGAATGGTACCGATTACTACACAGAGCTCGGAGTTTCTAGGCAGTCCACGACAGCCGAGGTTCGGCAAGCTTATCGCAGGCTGGCCAAGCGTTATCATCCGGACGTCAATCCCGGGAATGCAGAAGCGGAAGCCAAGTTCAAGCTGATTGTCGAGGCTTACGAGACCTTAAGCGATGAGCAGCTTCGTGCAGCTTACGACGAGAGGCAGGCTAGTGCCAATCCATCCTCAGGTCAGCGGAGTGGAAGGTCGAAGGCAGGGCAGGGCGGACGGAAATCGTCTGGCACATCATCGGCGAAGGTGGAGTCGGAAGGCTTTGATCCGGCTGAGATACACAAGCAATTTGAGCAGTTTTTTGGCATGTCGTCGCCCAAGGGGCGGTCAGATTCGCAGGATAAGGAAGCAAATAATAAGAATCCGCTGGATACTTCAGCGATGTTCAATCAATTTTTTGGCTATAAAAAATAAACTGATATTGCCTACATACATTGACGGGGGGGAGCCACTTGAAGCCGGAGAACCACAAATGGATTACACGAATTGATCTGTTGATATACGGAATATTAGCCGGTATGGTGCTGTATGCCCTGCTCCGTCCTTTGCATTATACATTGCAAATGTCCATCGTCGCGGCATCGGCCGTGATTGCAGGCGTGTTGATTTGGACCAGTGGTCGTTCCAATGATAAGCCACAGGTAGCGAGGGAAGCTGTCGCGAAGATCGTGCTGCTCGATGATGACGGAGAGCGCGTGAAGGAATGGTACGTCAAGGGAGAAACCTCAGTCCTGATCGGAAAAAACACGCAGCGCGGCGAGGTTGACATAGATTTATCGGACTGCGAGTATGCGTCGCTTGTCAGCTCCGAGCATGCTGTCCTGAATCGTGTTGGCGATCAGTGGTTCATTGAAGATGCGGATTCCCACAGCGGGACAGGTATCCGCAAAGCAGGACGCAGCGAGGCGAATCGGCTTGTTGTCGAAGAGCCTGTAGAGATTGGTACAGGGGATATGATCTTTATTGCTAATACGCGATTGTTAGTGAAATAACGGAGAACACACTTACCTACAAATGGGGGATTGAATCGAAGATGAGCTTGACGAGATGCCTGAATGGACACATGTTCAGTACGAGAAAGCATGGCAACACTTGTCCATATTGCAATACGACGCTAGAGCAGCCTTCGCGGAACGAATCACGCAGACCCCAGGTCGCGGAGGATATGGAAGAGAAGACGATGCCTTATCTGGGGGAGACGACGGGGATTCAGCCGGTAACCGGCTGGTTGGTATGTGTTGAGGGACCGCAGATGGGACAGGATTACCGTATTATGGCTGAGAAAAATTTCATCGGCCGCGCGGAGGAAATGCAGATTCGGCTTATCGGGGATAACGCGGTGTCCAGACGCAATCATGCCGTGATCGTCTACGATCCGAAGAAGCGAAATTTTTATTTGCTGCCGGGCGATGCCTCAGGGCTTGCTTATCACAACAACGAAGCGGTATACACGCCGGCTGAGCTTAACGCCTATGATTTAATCCAGCTCGGGCGCAGTAAATTTGTATTTGTGCCTTTATGCGGACCACATTTTGAGTGGGATAACAGTTAAGAACGGATGGTAACGATGGAGGATTTGAGTTTTTTCGAATCGTACGGAATCGTTGCGGCTGCACTGATCACCGTCGCCGTATTGCTTGTTATGCGGCAAAAGCTGCGTACGAGCCCCGCTGTAGAAACTACGCCGGAGAATAGCGAACTTCTGTATATTCCAGACATTATTGAAACGAACAAAATTGGGAATGCCCAGACGATCGGCAAGCGGGAAGAGCAGGATGATTACTTCTCAAGCTCGACAACGAAAATCGGTGCGATGGCTGTGATAGCCGACGGCATTAGCGGGTTGTCGCATGGACGAATGGCTAGTACGCTGGCCGTTACGATGTTCTCGAGAGAGTATCTGAAGGTGGATGATCCGGCGGATATTCCCGAGTATTTTCACAAAGCGGCACTGATCAGCAACCGGGCAATCCTGGAGCAGCTTGGCGGGGAAACCGGAGGAACGACGCTCGTCGTGGGCATCGTGTCCGGAGGATTACTGCATTGGGCTGCGGTTGGAGACAGCATGATTATTCTGTTTAGGGATGGCGAATTTATTCCGATCAATTCCAAGCATACCCTGGAGACGGTGCTGGAGGAAAAGTATCTATCCGGTGAAATCAGCAAGGAGGAAGCCAAGGAGAATCCGAATCGCAACCAGCTGGTTAACTATTTGGGATATGGCGGTTTTAAAAGCATGGAGGTTGGCGATCCGGTATCCCTGCAAGCAAATGACACGATCATTCTGTGCAGCGACGGGGTTTATGATGCGCTGACCGAGGTAGAGATGGAGCAGATATTGATGCGGGGCTTGCCGCCGCAGGATGCCGCGGAAGAGATGATCAGCTTGATTGAGCGCAAGAGTTACAAGCATCAGGACAATGCAACGGCCATTATTTTGCAAATGGATTAACACATCATTATTCTCGCAGCAGGTCGGGGGAAACGGAGGAACACATGAGAAAGGAGAACAGCGATTTCAAGACCGCATTTGTCTCCGAAGCGGGTTCGTATATCGACAACAGAGATTATTTTGCCTTCGTGGAGCTTGAGGACATGGCTTGCTACGTTATTGCGGATGGTCTCGATACGGATCGAGAGGCACATAGCGCAAAAATGGCAGTCAGTGTCATCCTGGAGAATTTTATGGAGAAGCCATCCTTGTCACGGAGAAAAATCAGGCAGGATTTGGAGACAGCTCATGAGTGGTTGAAGTTTGAAAGCCGCAGAGTCCGGCTGAAAGCCAGCGTGCTCGTTGTTGTGACGAATTATACGCGGATGGTGTGGGCGACCTGTGGCCATGCGCGATTATACCATTTTCGCGGCGGTCGGCTGAATTTGCGTTCCAAAGATCAAAGCCTGGCGCAGTTGCTTCTGGAGGACGGAAGGGTGTCCGAGGAAGGATTTTCCGGCCATGAGGAGCGAGGAAATTTGTTGAGTTATATGGGGCGGCCAGATCGTTTTGAACCCTATATTTCAAATAAAACTCCGCTTTCGGATGGAGATGTGCTTCTTCTGTGCACACCGGGAATTTGGGAAGAGGTCGAGCTGCCGGAAATGCTCGATGCACTGGCGGAATCGAGTGATCCCGACAGCTTGACGGATACGCTGGAGGACATTGTCCTCAGCAAGCAGCAGCAGACGGTGAACAATTATACTGCAGCCGCTGTTTACGCTAACAAGACGTTTACCGAGAAGCCCAAAAACCGGAAGAAATGGATCATACGCATCGCAATACTGCTGCTCACCATGGTGATTGCCGGGGGAGGCATCTGGTATGCGAAGGCTAGGCAGGCGGCTAAACTGGCCGAGACGGTCGTGCAGATGACCGAGTTTGAGCAGGAGGGTGACGAATACGCATCCGCCAGCGATTACCCGAAAGCGCTTAAGGCTTACAGTGAAGCGAAGAACGCGGCCAGCAAGCTGAAAGACAAGCTGCATTTCCAACTGCTTCGCAACAAGCAGCGCGTGGCCCAAGCATTGACGGACGGCGACGAATACGTGAAGGACGGCAGCTTCGATATGGCACTGGACAGCTATACGAAAGCGCTGGGTGAGGCGGAGAAGTACAAGCCGTTCAAGGTAGAGGATATTCAGGCGCGAATCGAGCGAAGCGAGGCGGTCGCCAAGCTGACGGAAGTCATAAAGGAAGGCGATATCCACTTCCAGAATCAGGATTACACCCGCGCGCTGGAGACATACAAGAAGGCGTACAGGGCAGCGATTGAAGCGAATTATCCGAGCGGTCAGAAGCAGTTGGAGACGAAGATGGAAGAGGCCGAGGGGAAAATCAATACCATTTATCGGGAGACCAAAACGCTTAAGGCCGACAATTTGGAGAAAAAAGGTGACCGCGCGCTAGCCGCACTGGATTATAACGCCGCCATCGAGGCTTATGCGCTGGCCCAGGAAATTTACCAGGAGATCGACAAGCTGGAGCGGGTGCTGGCGATGGAGCGGAAAATTGCCAAAGCCGACGAGAAACGCAATCCCATAGTGCCTGCGGCGGGACAACCGGATTCGGCTTCGCTCTCGGCGGGAGGGGGGCCCGTTTCGGACATGTCCGGGATGAACGGTTCGAATGGAATGAATGGACAGAATGGCTCAAGTGGAAATAACGGATCGAACGGGAGCAATGGATCCGGCGGGGCTTCCGAGTGGAGCGGTGCTTCAGGATCGAGTATTAACGGAGCCACGAGACATGAAGGAAGCGAGGATCAAGCTTCAGGAGGCACTTCTTCGCCTGATGGATCAACTTCATCAGGGCCAAGTTCGGTGAATCAGGGTACAACCGCTGGATCTGAGGAGGCAGGAGCAAGCCCAGCAAGTTCTACGAGCGACAGGCAGGATCGGTCAGCTACGCCGGAAGGAGGCGGGGGATCATGAAGGATATCGTGATGGATCGGCTTAGTAAAATGGAGGATTTGCAGCAGCGCCGGCTGCTTCGCAATCTGATGAGCGGCGTGTTCCTAGGCCTGGTCGAATACCAGGAGGAGCTGAACCGCCAGATTGAGCGGCGAGTATTCGAAGAGGTCGGCAATCAGGACAGCAAATACGATGTGTATGTGGGGATGTGCCGCCGTGAGGAATGGGATCCCCTGCACGAGTATTTGTTCCCGATGATTACGGAAGATACGGAGCCGCGAAGGATTGATCTGCATCATTTGGTTGCCCGTCTAAACGAGGGAGAGGAGCAGCCGTTATTTTCCTTGTTTCTGGAATGCAAATACCCAATGATTCAGGAACTGCTCTACAGTGACCGGACATTTCGAGGAGAGTTGGTTACGAATATAGGCCGTCATGTCATTCAAGTCAAGCTGGAGCGAAATACCGCATACATACGAGAAATCGAGAAGCTGTATCATGTTTTTCTAAGCAATGGCCTACCTTGGAAAACGATCAATCATCCTTACGCTTACAAATTCGTGAACGTCGTATTGATCGGGGGGGACGTACAGCTGGCGGTAGAAGAGGAAGTTCAGGAGATCACCGTTCATCTGGAGGAATACGAAGCATATAAAAGAACGGATCTAGTTCCACTCTGGAACATTCAGCGCCTGGAACTGAAGACGGGAGGCTTCCCGGTTCCGGCGGCTGATCGCGTGAATTTCGAGCATGTGCTGCCGCTGCGCAAAAGCGGGCTGCAGCATGGCTATCTGGTCGACACCAATGACGACAGCATTCGTTACATCAAGCGTTCGCCGGAGGAACTGACCGTTGTATCGACGCGTGATAAATCCGATTCCTGGCAGGTATTGATGGTGGTGGAGCCGGTTAGTACAGGTATGGGCAAGCTGAGTTACGCACTGATGTCGAACCGGCAGCGGGACGATTTCATCAGCAATTATGGCCGCAGTCAAGGACAGGTCGTTCGCTCCAAGGGCGAGATCGTGCGGATTATCCATTCTTTTGCCGTATCGGAATGGCTGGAGCTCGTGGATGTGGAGATTCGGCCTCCTTCCGCCAATAACGCGCTGACCTATGAGCTGAACCGGTTCATTACGGATGAAGTTCGGGTGGATAACGGAAAATGGCGGATGTGCCTGAAATTCATCTACCGAGAATCCGGCAAGGAGTTGGGTTATTTAGCCGAGGATATGATGAGCTTTTTGGTGTCCCAAGTCCAGATGTCGTTCCCCGAATATCGCTGTGAAGGAGAATGGGCTTGAATTACATTTGGGATTTGCTCGTTCAGGCGCAGGAATCCGGAATTCATAAGCGGGATGTTACTTTCCTTCCGGCCAAGGTGTACTCGCCTTACATGGAGCTTAGCTTAGAGGATTTAAATGCCGCAGCGGGCGAGCAGGTCGAGGTGGAGGTCAACCCGTTCTATCGATTCTCCGATGTGTTCCGCGATTTGCTGAACATCAACTTGACGGAAGATGAGGAGATCCGCCATACGCTGTTTGATATTCTGATTCATTTCCTGGCGGAGTTGGACTTTATGCAGGGCATGAATAAGCGGGAATATCACATCCGATTCGTTCTGCGGGATTTGGAAGCCGGGGCGTTCGGCGAGCGGGTAAAAGAGCGGATCGGTCTGTTCGAGCGGGATGAACGGGAGTGGATCACCTGCGCAATCCTCCGCATGTATGACACGGGAGAGACGCTGAACCTGCTTCGAAGCACGGTAAGCCGAATGTTTCGCCGCTCGACGATTTATGTCAACAGCGAGGAGAAGGATGAGATGCTGTTCTACATCGGTCAGAAGAAGACGGAGCTCGCCGGCCGGAAGCTGGAGCTGCTGATGGAGCTGTTCCTCCCGGTTCGCTACCGCACCGAGGTGTATTGGGATTGCCATGTGGGGATTATCGATGCCGCGGATACAATGATTCAGGATCGCATCGCCATGTATTAGAGAGGTAGTTGCTCAGTCCTGACTTCACTCAACCTTCTCGGAGCTGAAAATTTGACTTTTTGAACAGGTATTTTTTAAGGATGCCCCTAACCATTTTGGAGGAGGAATTGATCAAGCATGAAGGGCTATAAACTGTACACGGATCCCACCAGCCAACAGCGGGTGCGCGGGAAGGTTCGATATACGCAGGATGAGCTTACGGAGATGACCACCTTCCAACTGCGGAATATTTGCTACCGGGAACGACTCGTAGAGGGGCTTAGCCATCGGCTGGACCGGGAAGAAATGATCCGCGTCATCCTGAAGTATTTGGGCGCGGACGAAGAGATGTTCATCGGCCCTTTCTGCGAAGGCGGCTTCGAGCGCGTAAAGACGGTGATGCGCAAATACATGCAGGCCTCGCTTCAAGGGGACGGGGGCATTCGTGTTCCGGCCCGCATCGTCATTTATCCGAACATCGCCATCGATAAAAGCGACGGCTATAAGGTGAAGGCCCCTGCGGTATTTGCGGAGTCCAATGTACTGCTCGTCAACGACCGGATGGAGCTCTGCGGCATTCTTCATTTGCGCAAAGAGGAGGGCGAGGCGGGCAGCTTTTATTTGGCGGCGGACAGCAGCATGGAATGGCAGCGTACGTCCAATCGCCAGTACAGCCTGTTGTTCCTCCGCAAGCGTGATTCGGAATATGTGTATAAAGCGTATTACCAAGCGCAGGCGCTGCCGCCCGTTCAAATCCAATATTATAAAATTCCGCTGGCTGAGCTGGACATACGGGAGCTGCAAAAGACGGATGCCGTGCTGGCGATCGATTTCGGTACTTCCAATACGACGGCCGGCGCTTTTTTATACCACGGGTATGCGCAGTCTCCGAGCAGTCTTGATGTGTTAAACGGTCATATTCGATCCAATGAAGTGAATTTCGTGAAGTTTCCCGATCCGACGTACCGAAGAACGGAATGGCTCGAGGCGCTGCCTACCGCGGTCAGCGCAGCCGATTGCTCAGACCCGGCAGCGGTAAAATACCAGTTCGGCCATGAGGCGTTGTTGAATATCCGCCGCAGCAGCTACAGCAGCCGGGCCTCGGTATTTCAGGGGCTTAAACGTTGGGTGAACAGCTATAACCAGCCGGTCGAGATTATGGACAGCGAAGGAAATACGGCTTCCATATTGCGGCGGGATATCATTCAGGCGTATTTGAAATACGTAATCCAGATGGCGGAACATCAATTCAAATGCAAGTTCAAGAACCTGCATTTCTCAAGTCCCGTCAAGATGAAGGCCCCGTTCCTTAAAATGTTCGCCGAGATTTTGCCGGATTTCCGAATTGAGCAGCAGGAGGCGCTGGATGAGGGGATGGCCGTACTGTACAACACGATTGCGGACGGCCTGGAACGGAATATATTCATGGAGGGGACGGAGTATAAAGCACTCGTGATCGACTGCGGGGGCGGAACGACGGATTTATCCTCCTGCCGCTTCCGCGTCGAGGACGGGCATATGTCCTACCGCATCGTGATGGACGCGACGTATGAGAACGGGGATACGCATTTTGGCGGCAACAACATTACATATCGCATTATGCAGTTTATGAAAATCGTATTCGCCGATTATTACACAAGCGGGCGGCGCAGAGTGACGGATATCGATGATTTGATCGATATTCCGGCAAACGACTTGTTCCGCGAAGTGGATGAGAACGGCGTGTCCGCGGTGTATACCGAACTGGAGCGACGTTATCGTGAGGCGGAGGCGATGATTCCGACCGCCTTTGCAATGTACGAGAATCGCTCGCGGGACGAGTATTACCGGGTTCGCGGCAATTTTTATTTCTTGTGGGAGATTGCCGAGGGCATGAAGGAACAGTTTTTCCGCAAGACCGGAATCCTGAGGAACCGCTTCGACGCAGAGGAGGACGACAGCCGGGATAACGATTTGCAGATAACCACGATGGAGCGATGGTTCCTGTCGGTACTTCGGGGCGGTGAATTGAAGGATGAATATGAAATTCCGAATGTTGTGTTCAATATCAAGGAAATTACCCAGCTGATTAAAGGGGATATCTACGAGGTGCTGCGCAAATTTCTGGATGGATTCTACCAGGACGGCGTGCTGAGCGAGTATTCGATTATTAAGCTGACCGGGCAATCCTGCCGGATCGAGGTGTTTCGCGAGGCGCTGAAGGAGTTTGTCCCGGGACGGAGCATCGAATTCCGGCAAAAACCCGTCGAAGGCCGTGTTCCCGAGTTGAAGCTGGCCTGCCTGCGCGGAGCAATCCGCTATCTGAACGCCCGGAAGGCCGGCGTCATTGAGACGAGCATTACGAATCATGCCGCCGTCATCCCGTATTCGGTCAGCGCATACACCCATGACCGCCGCGAGCTGGAGCTAATCTCCAGCCTGGAACGGACGAACCGGGTGCTGGGCTTCATCTCCCGGCCTTACCACACACAGGAGGTGGAGTTCCTCCTGCGGGGATCGGACGGCGTGCTGCGGCACAGCTATGTGTACCATAACCGGATCAAGGACTATGAGTCCGTGAAATATGAGGATATCCAAGCGGTCTATCAGGATAAAATTCCGCAGGACGATACCGACTCTATCGTGAACGGGGAGACGAAGTATTTCGTCTTTGCGGATGAAAATCACTGGGGCTTTCACGTGCTGCCAATCGCCCGCCAGGACGAAGGGCTGCTGCTCGGCCGCAAGGAGCTGTTTCCGTTCGAGAACGAGCGGTCGGAGCTGGACTTTTTTGACGGGATGAAGTAGGGGAGTGCGATGAACTTTTTAACTAGGCTAACCATAATGCAGCCTGTGAAGGTCCGCAGGATGCTGTCTTTATGCGCTATGCTCTAGCTGCACTCGCTATGATCTTTACTTCCATTCTGTCCTGCACCTACACGGAGTTCATATGAGGGGCAGCAAGCTTCGTAGGTTATCGATCATACAGAACTTAACCGGGTGAGTGGTATGAACGTCACAGCCGGAAGGAGGGGAAGGCAATGTTTAACCATATTGCACCGAAGTTCGAGAAGGGCCGGATCCTAAAGACGGCGATGCTGGAAAATCTGCGGGATTTCCCACGCGAATTTGTGGATGTCTACTATCAGGAATATACGGACGGCATCATTACAGGTGCCCATGTTGAGGTTGGAGCAGATTCCTTGACCGTTCATCCCGGCATCGTCAAGCACCAAGGGCGTTTATATTTGTTGAAAGATGCTGTGAGCACCAAGTGCCGCGCTACAGGGAGGGAGGCCGCGCTGAAGGTTCGTTTCCATGCAGGCGAAGAAGACAGCGACTGGCGGACGTATCGCAGTGAGATCGTGATCGACGAACAGATGGAGACGGGTGCCTCCGAGCTCGAGCTATGCCGCTTCAAGCTGAAGGAAGGCGCCCGGCTGCGGCAGGACTACCAGGGCTTCCGGGACCTGGCGACTGAATTTAATACCGTGAATGTTCTGCATGTCCGCTATGCGGCTTACGGCAAAAGCACCTTGTCCCCGGTTATCCTGCGCTGCTTCGCAGAGGAAATGATACTCAAGGGAAGCGGCGATCCGCAGGACTTCATGTTTACGATGATGTGCATGAACGAGGGAACCCTCGCTCGGGACGTCATTTTGCACTATATGGCGAACCGTCTTGGCATGAGCAGCAGGGAGTATACCAATGTGGAGATCCACAAGTATTTGTGCCGTATCCTGGACGGTGTCCGGGGTGGTGGCAGCAAGCTAGGCATGATCCCGGGAGGCGGCCAGCGGGTGATCGTGGATTAGGGAAGTTTGGTGCGGTCGGCCTACAGATAGAGGAAAAGAAGTAAGCAAAGGAGATGAAGTATATGTCAAGCTTGATCGTTGCGTATGATACCTTGAAAATTGCTCCGTTTGAGATGAAGCTGCATGACGTGAAGCTGGTGAAGAAGATCAATGACCATGCGAGACTAACCTTCAGCGGTATTATTCCTGAAGAGATGGAAGAGCAATATATGAGAATGGCCAACGAGCACACCCCCGTAGAACTGCTCTACTACGATCAAAAGGGGGCAAAAAAGACGCTGTTTCACGGTATGCTGCTCAAGTTGCACATTAAGGTAGATCGGGAAGTCTATTGGCTGGAGGCTGAGGCTGCGTCTCACACATATGCTATGGATATCAAGCTGGAGTACCGTGCTTTTCAGGACAAGTCGCAGCAGATTGAACAAGTGATGAAGCATATCGCCGCGCCTTATTCGAGAGCTTATATTGGAAATACGTTTTCCGAACAGCGTACTCTGAGTGGATTCACATTGCAATATCAGGAGACAGACTGGCAGTTCCTAAAGCGTCTGGCATCTCGGTATCATGCCCCTCTTGTTCCCATCGCTTCGCGCGACAGCATTTGTTTCTATCTTGGCATCCCCGACCATAGCGACCGAGGGCAAATTGAGGCAACCCATTATCGGGTGTATAAAGATTTACTTGCTTTTAAAAATACGGGAGACCCCAAAGAGTCCGGCCTCAGTGAGCAGGATTTCATCTGCTATGAGATTGTATTGAATCAGGAATTGGAATTGGGAGACAGAGTCACGTTCAAAAATCAGCAACTCCACGTGTTTGAAGTACTCACTGAAATGTCTCGTGGAGTTCTTACGCATACATATACGCTTTGCTTACCGAGAGCTGGATATCAAAGAAGAGTCAATAATACCAAAATTATCGGTGCCTCGATTCTAGGCAAAGTAGCCGTCGTGGTTCGCGATGAAGTCAAGGTGAAGCTGGAATATGATCAGGATTGGAACCAGCAAACTGCATATTTGTTCCCTTATTCAACCATGTATGCCTCGGAGGATCAGACAGGGTGGTACGTCATGCCGGAGAAGGGCGATGATGTGCGTATTTATTTTCCAAGTGCAAATGAGGCAGAAGGCATCGCGCTCAGCAGTGTACGGAAGAAGCTTCCTCAGGATTCCGGAACAGGAGGAGGCGGACAGCAGCAGAGCGGAAGTCAGAATAGTGGCGGCAGCCATACCACAACGACAGTGGTCAAGCAGGAAATGCTGCAGCCTGTTATTCACTATGATGCGGATATAAAAGAAGACTTGATGAGTAACCCGGATAGGAAATTCTTCCTGACGAAGACAGGCCAGAAAATCATGTTCGAGGAAGACAAGATTACGATCGTCGGGGCGCAGAACGGCGCATCGATAACGTTGACGAACGAAGGCACCATTATTTTAAACAGTAACAGTAAGATAAAGCTTCAGACTGGAAAGCAGATTGAAATGGTGTCTGATTCGATTCTGCTCCTTGGGAATCAAATCGATATGTCTACGAAGGAAGGCAAGGCTGGTATAACGATTGACCAAGGTCAGGTTAAGTTAAAAGGCGTTGAAATTCTAATGGATGAATAGTTTCTATTACGGGAGGTCGTAATGAATCGGATTGAAGCATGGGAGCAATTCACACAGGAAGCTTTGAAGTATAGAACGGAACAGATTAGAGCTTTGCATGATTTTTTTGGCCGGGAGAAGGATCGAATTGCCGCGGACCTCGTGCTGGTCATGGATGAATTCTTTCAGTATGCTATTCAATTGCAAAACCTCGATCTTATGAAAAAATGCTGCGTTATTAAAATATCCTTGCTGCGTACTCGACTTTTTGAGGGACATGCGGAGTATATGCTGGAAGTTTTCGATCACGAAACTTTAGGTAGTACTAAGATCTCACCTTATAGATATGAGGCAAAGTGGATTCATGATTATTTTACGGCTTGGAGCCAAGCTTGTGAAAACAAACGGAAGGAATATATGGGGATTATTCAGCCGCAATCATTGGACTACTGGAGAAGGGAACAAGTGGATTCTTTTCACGTGTATATGGTTCATGCCGTCCGGCATGCTGTCGATCGCTTAATGACCCTACCCTCTTACCTGGAGCTTGCTAAAGACACGCAATTCGAAATTTGCGTAGGCGAGTACGGAGATATGGAAATAAGCGAATCTGTATACTGCTGCAACAGCCGACAAAAATCATCGACCGTCTGTAGACAGTGGTTAGATAAAAAGCTGGACCATGAATACGTCTATGAACATATCGCGGATGTGGATATTTCTAATGGCAATTATGAGGGAATTCAACTCAACTTCACGAGACTTGAGAGGGTCCAGCTTTTAGGCAGTCATCTGCAGGGCAGCTATTTATTAAGCAGCAAATTCGAAGCTTGTGATTGTTCCGAAGTTGACTTTTTCGGGAGCGTTATGTTTGATGCTTCCTTCCGTGAATGCAACCTGGAGCGGGCCTGTTTTGACGAAATCACTGGCGGCCGGGACGTTCTGAATGAAAACTATGGGCTCATGTTCGGCATTCATGGCATCCAATTCCAAGGCGCTAATTTGAGAGCAGCGAGTTTTCAAAATGCAGCCATTGCCGGTGATTTTAGAGGGGCGTTGATGGAGGGAATCGACTTTACCGGAGCAGATTTAACGGGAAGCACAATGTTAAGACGTGATCAATCTTTAGTCTCATTATCTGAGAGCCAGCGGCAATCTATCGTTTGGGTAGAGGAGTGAGCAGATGGAATATTTTATCCTGGAGCAGGATCGCAGGCTAGGAAGCCTTGACGGTTTGATCAATTGTTCTGAGCAAATGAAGAAGGGCTATGAATTTGCCGAGGACGAGGAGTTTGTATATATTGATTCGCCCAAGGCATTGGAATATGGATGTATTTTGGAGAAGCCGGTTTTACTTGTGTCTGAGGACGTGTATCAAATTCTGAAGCGGTATGCGCACGGATTAGCTCATAAGAAGGTCATCGTGATCGATATGGCGCGTAATGGCCAGGTGCATTATTATCTGCCCAATTTCGCGGAAGTACCTTGTACTGATCAGGAATACGCCAAGAAGAACGCTGAGGTTATAGAAAAACTAGATCTTTTTATGGTAGATGAAAAGCTTATTGAGGGTTTAAGCATGTTCAAGCTGAATGTTTACCGCAAATCCTACTTGGTTGTACGACTTGATGTGGCGGAAGGGATGCTGCGGACTAGCCTGTATGGATTAAATGTAAGACGAATTCTTATTAATGGCAGGTGAATGAGAAGTGGATAAACTTTATACGAGCTTTCTAAAACAAAGCACCATAAGTGAAATAATGAATGCTCCATGGAGGGCGGAAAGCAAGCGGGAAACCTATGTTGCACGGGGAGCCTACATGTATTGTACGATGGGAACCCATGAAGAAGTATTGAATCAGCTTGAACCAAACGGCGTGTATATTAACGACAATAAGATGATGACCGTGAAGGACTGTGTGCCATCAAATTCGGAAGAAAAAACCTTTATGGGATTTCCTATTGAGGAACTTAAGGGTGAAATGAATGGAAACTTTTATTCTTTTGGCTTTTGCCGGAGCGCGCTAAATCCTATGAAAATTGCCCATGTGGCGACAGGAGATTCGGGACCAAGTTATATATACAATTATGATCCCGATACCAAAGTGCTGCCATACGGGGAAGAACATAAAATTTTCCCATGCGTTCCTAAATTGATGCCTCACTTACAGCCAACGCCAATGGGGTATGCCATGGGCATGAGTAATAGCAGCTTAACTTCGATAAGCGGAGTTCCTAATTTTGCAGCAATGATGGCGGGTTTAGCTAAACCATCGGATGGAGTAGAGTGGGACAACGGAAGTTCAAATGTCATGATCGATGGAGTCCCCGCTCTTACCACAAAATCATGCTTAACTTGCAAGTATGGGGGAAAGATTCAGCTCTTAACTAACGGAATGGAACCAACGCCTCCCGAATTTCTAGAAAGATAATGATCTTAAAGGAAGGAGGCAGTTAAGATGAAAAGATGGCGTGACATAGACGGTTTTCAAATTGAATTGCCATATGAACTTTCGGCGGTTCGCAGCTTTCGAATTGTTCGTAAGTTTAATGATCATACCCGTTGTTATATTTCAACGACTATGTCGGAGGAACAAGCCGATATATGCTTAAGAAATGGTACATACCGAGATAGTTTGCTTATTCGTAAATCTACCGAGCAGGGGAATGAGTACCTGTTCGCAGGTGGAATCTCCAATATCGATATTCAGATGGAAGACGGCATTCCCCATGTGACTATAGAAGGCCTGTCGCGAACCTATGAAATGGATCGGAATTTAGAAAGTCGTTCCTTTCAGAACAAGTCCCTGACTTATACCGATTTGATTCGGCAGATGGCCAATCTGTATCCCGGAGGCGATGCCCAGAACGAAGCTACGCCCCCTGAAGCGACGATTGGTCAGCTCATCGTGCAGTATGAAGAGACGAATTGGCAGTTCTTAAAAAGGCTGGCATCGCGGATCGGTACGGTCATCCTTCCTGATATCGTCATGGATGCGCCTCGGGTTTATTTTGGCGTACCTGATTTCTCTTGGGGGAAGGTTATCCGATCCCATCATTATTCAATCATTAAAGATCGGGGGAACTTTCTTGATATTCAAGCGAATTCGGATGCGAGCTCAGACTTGGGGGAATCTGACTTCGTTAGTTACCGGGTACATACGAACCAGTACTGCCAGGTGGGGGACAACGTTTCTTTTAAGGGACAGATGTGGGTGGTTACGGAATCCGTTATTACTTATGAGTCGGGTTTCATCTATTATGAATATGTACTGATGCAGCGTGCGGCTCTTCGGCGTAAGGTAAGAACGAATCGTGCGCTTCAGGGAGTTGCCTTGGAAGGACGCGTTATAAAACGCGGCAACAACATGGTTAAGGTGCATTTGGATATTGATCACGATCATGACGAACGAGGGAATTGGTGGTTTCCGTACTCACCGGAAGGCAATAACATCTTTCACTGTATGCCGGAAAAAGGGGCGCGCATCAAAGTTTATTTTCCTGAGGGAACGGAGAAAAAGGCGATTGCCATCAACTCCGTGCGAGGCAGAAGCGAAGAGATGAAATCGCGGACCGTCTTCCAGAAGCCGATGACAAAAGTATTCCATATGCCTGGAGCGGCGAAGATGGAACTTGGTGAAGACGGTGTATTATTCGAGAA
>NZ_JBMOSM010000024.1:0-61631 GCF_049316025.1 Paenibacillus sp. NPDC058898
GAAGACGCCTTTGGGAGCCCTTTGTCCCCTCATAAAATTCAATTCAGACAAAGGGCGGACAACAGCGGCTGGAAAGATATTTCCCGTTCTGCCCCGCCCACACCGCCTCCCTACGGCCGCTCGATTTAGGGAGCGGCCACCCGCTTCGCAGCTTAGCAGGAAGGCACGGGGATGGATTCGACAGATAAGGGAAAATATCTTGGAAGACGCCTTTGGGAGCCCTTTGTCCCCTCATAAAATTCAATTCAGACAAAGGGCGGACAACAGCGGCTGGAAAGATATTTCCCGTTCTGCCCCACATCCCCACTCCGACTGGCAAGACGCAAAGATGGCCGCCCCCGTTAAGGAGCGGCCATCTTCACTATTATGATATATGAACCAATAATGGCTTATGTCGCATTGGTTTACCTAGTATAACACAGAACTACAGATAATTCATCGGATTTTGGGCAACTCCATTTTTTTGCACTTCGAAATGGAGATGAGTTCCAGTAGAACGGCCCGTATTGCCCATGACGCCCAGCTTGGAGCCTTGTCCAACGGATTGTCCGCTGCTCACGGAAATCCTGCTCATATGCCCATATAGGGTGCGGTATCCATTGCCATGATCGACAATGACGACATTGCCGTAACCGCTCTGCTGACCAGCGAAGACCACGGTTCCCGAGGCGGCTGCCATAATCGTGCTTCCGCCAACCATATCGACACCCTCATGGCTTCTTCCCCAGCGATGACCGTAGGCACTCGTAATGCGTGCCCCGCTGACCGGCCATGCGAACATGCTGCCATCGGACTTTTGGCTCACTGTCACCGCTTTTTTCTTAGGTGCTACCTTGGTGCCTTTATACACGACTTCCGGCAGCGATTCCTGAACCACTTGTTGGCCTGTCCATTGCTTGGAGACAACCTTGCCATTCTCTTTGGTCACGATATAATCCACCGTTTTGACGCCATCCCGTCCGGGCCGAACGACCTTTCGTTTCCCAAGTGGAAGCTCGCTGCTCTTGCGGACAATCGTTTCCGGTTTGCTCGGCTGCTTCAACGACACCGTCTCCACCGTTCTTACCGTCAGCGGCGCTTCCGGCTTCGTCACCTGCAGCTCGGCCCCGATCTGAACATATTTCTCCTCCAGTCCGGGATTCAGCGCCATGACGTCCGCAGACTTCATACCGAAATGCTGTGCAATTGAGGAGATCGTATCCCCCTCTTTCACCGTGTACACCACCGGCTTGTCCTTCGTGCCGGTCAGCACCTTGACCGCTTCTTCCACGTCCAGCACCTTGTTCGGGTCGGCCTTCGTATTAGCAAGCGAGATCTTCTCCTTGATATCCACGGACTGGAGCCCACTTCCGTCACCACTCTTCTTGCCCGATGCCGATGCGGACGTCTTCGTGAAAGCGACCTTCTGCGTCTTCTCTTTCTGGGCAGCCGCCGGCGCGAACTTCAGCTTGGCTGCTTCGACGGCAGCTTTGGCCGTCTGCTGATCCTTCACGATCGCCACGGTCTTGCCGTTCACCTTCAGCTCCACGCCGCGGGCATATGCCTTCAGGATGTTATCCAGCTTATGGAGTGTCTCCTCGCTGTTCACCTCTGGTTTATAAGAACGGTCGGCTTTGGTTGTAATGCCGTTGGTATTGAGCACCATAAGCACATCTGGGTACTCTTCCTGATATTCCTTCTGCTTCTCTTTGAGCAGCTGGTCAAGCTGGGCATCATCTTGAATGGTACCGATTGCTTTTCCATCTACATACACATGATAGAACGGAATCGTATTCGCGTTCACATACGCTTTTCCGCCCGTATATATCGATCCTGCTATGAGCATTGCCCCTGCCGAAATCCAAATCCACCTACGCGGTGAGGTCCATCCCCGTTTTTGTGGATTCGACGGCTCCGAGGGCTCACGATTCGAGTTGTTGTTGTGGGCAGAATGATCGGCTGCTTGCTTACGCAAGAGGCTGTCTATCCACCGTTTCCCCTTAGAACCTTTCATGTCTCTCTCCTTTAAGCCTTGTTCATATGTAAGAATCCATTCATCTGAACATGCTGACTTAGCATTGAATGTGACACAACCTGTCAAAAGGTATCAAAATTTTAACCTTTTCGATCTTCGTATACTTTAACATAGCCTTTACAATCATTTCAAGTTTACAAAAACAGCGAAAAACCCGCGCCCAGCGCGGGTTTCCTCATTTTTCCTAATATATATCCTTAGCAAGTCAGTGACAAAACAGTGACAGAACAGGCCTGAACGCCGTCATACCGTTATTCTTTGAGCATGGTAATCAGTTTATCGAATTCCTCTGCATTCAAATATTTGGATATGCCCTGTTCGATGTCCGCAAGTTCCGCTGCGGTCAGACCATCCTCCATCGCCTCGGAGATCTTCTGCATTTCCGATTGAGGCAGCTTATTCATCAGCATGGTAAAAATCTCTTCCTTCTCCTCTGTTGGCAGACTGTCCTTCCGATCCACAATTTCCCCCGGTGTCATTACAATCTCCTGATCTTCCAGCGAGGAATCGTCAGGCTGCTCTGTCGTGTTTGTGCCCATCACTGGCAAAGAATTATCCGGTGCCTCTTCTTCATTCGGCGGCCCCCCTGACGTTCCCGATGATTCCGAACTGGTCTCCTCGTCCTCTTTTGCCTCACCTTTCGTCTCTGATCCGGCTCCTGATGCCGGTTCTTTGGACTCGGTACCTTTATCTTCTGCCGATTCGTTATCCTTCACGGCGTTGACGCTGCCAACATCCGACTTTGTGCCGGAGCCCATGCCCAGCATCGCCTTCATAATACCTCCAACCCCCATCGACTCTGTCTCCAGCTGAATGTTAAAGCTGGACAACACCGATTGAATATAGGCATTGACCACGATGCCTGTTGTCACAATCGTGAGCGTGCTCACCAGGATGGCAGTCAGGCTGACTTTCAGCAGCCATTTCATCCACTTCATCCGTATTCCTCCTTCGCTCATGCATGCTCTGAAATGACATGGCCATAATTGCTTTCTTTTTCCAGTATTGACGGCTCGGAATCGCTTCAATCCCATATCATCCATTTTTTCTACTTCCATTTGATATATTTCATGATTCAGGTGTTTTTAGGCCACACTACTTCCGTGCTATGAAGGCCGCAATCGACCGCACAGGGGTATTTATGATACATATATAGTCATCAGAACTGCACACGAAGGAGGTTCATTCTAGTAATGATTCATATATTAATCGCGGATGACGACGCGCATATTCGGGAACTGCTGCAATATCATCTTCAATCCGAAGGGTACACGGTCTTTACTGCTGCTGATGGGGAGGAAGCTTCTGCTTGTTTAGCGGAGGAACAGGTTCACCTGGCTGTCGTGGATGTCATGATGCCGAACAAGGACGGTTATCAGCTCTGCGAAGAAATTCGGCGTTATTATGATTTTCCCGTTATTCTGCTGACGGCCAAGGATCAGCTCGTGGATAAGGAGAAAGGCTTTGCTGTTGGAACGGATGACTACTTAACCAAACCATTTGAACCAAGGGAGCTGCTGTTTCGAATCAAAGCGCTTTTGCGGCGGTATCAGATGGTCAGCGCGGATAAGATCCATCTGAACGAAACCATCATCGACCGCAAAAGCTATGAAGTCCAGGGGCACGGGAAGGTACTGATGCTGCCGATGAAGGAATTTGAACTTCTCTCCCAGCTTGCGAGCTTCCCGGACCGGACGTTCTCGCGCGAGGAATTGATTCAGCTCATCTGGGGAACGGATTTTGACGGAGATGACCGGACCGTTGACGTCCATATCAAACGGCTGCGGGAACGCTTCGCGGACCGAAGCGGAGATTTCCAAATACGGACCATTCGGGGTGTGGGGTATAAATTGGAGGCGATGCCGCAGTGAAAACCCTCTATTCGCGAATCGTCCTCACTACCATCGCCATTATGGTTATCAGCAGCCTGATTGCTTTTGTGTTGTCTAATCTCTACTACCAGTACAATCTCAAGCCCTTCAATGATCAGAAGGTCACCACCATGGCCAAGGATATCGGGGATTTCTATGACAGCCACCCGGAGATTGATATTCATGAATATCTCCACCACATCGGACAGCTCGGCTATCAATTCTATCTGGTGAACGATCAAGGCAAGGCGTGGCTCTATGGCGGCATTTTCCGTGAGCGGGACCTCTCGCCCGAAACGGTGCAGCAGGTGCTGGACGGTAAGGTATACCATGGCATCGCGGAGTTCCCATCGGAGCTGTTCATTACCGGCTTTTTTGACAATGTCCTAAGCAATTCCATCGGCATTCCATTACAGGTAGACGGCAGCCCTCACGCGCTCTTCATCAGGCCCGATATTACCGTTCAGTTCGGCGAAATGCGGATCTTCTTCTCGATCATTATGGCCATCGCCATCCTGCTGAGCATTCTGCTTGTAGGCATCATTACGCGATATATCGTGAAGCCGATTGTGAAGTTAACTGAGGCTACCCAGAGCGTGGCGCAGGGCCAATATAACATTGAGCTGAATGTCGCCCGGCGGGATGAGCTGGGACAGCTCGCAAATCATTTTTCCCAGATGGCCAAAGGTTTGGCGCAGCTGGAGCAGATGCGTCAGGAGTTTGTATCCAATGTATCGCATGAAATCCAGTCACCGCTTGCCTCCATTCAGGGCTTTTCGCAGACGCTGCAAACCAAGCGCTTGTCCGAAGAACAGCGGCAGCGTTACTTGTCGATCATTGAAGCGGAGAGCCGCCGAATATCCCAACTTAGCAAACAGCTGCTTATGCTGGCTTCCTTGGATAAGGAAGAGAACATTCTGGAGAAATCCACCTTCGACGTTGCCGAGCAAATCAGGCAGGTATTGTTTCACACCGAATGGAGCTGGCGCAGCAAGGACTTGACCATCGATATGTCGCTGCCTTCAACCTATATCTATGGTGATCAACACCTGCTGCATCAAGTATGGACCAACCTCATCACCAACAGCATTAAATTTACGGCTCCAGAGGGCGTCATCTCGCTGCGTGTCACCGAACAAAACAACAAACAATGCAGCATCGAGATCTCGGATACGGGCATTGGCATTCCGCAAGAGCATCTCCCCCACATCTTTAACAGGTTCTACCGTGTGGATGAGGCTCGGGATCGTTCAGAGGGCAGCAGCGGATTGGGCTTATCCATTACTCAGAAGATTGTTGAGCTCCATGGCGGGCGTATTGAAGTAACGAGTGAGCCTGGAAAAGGAACCACCTTCACCGTCATTCTCTCCATCGTGTAATGCAACCTTATCGTGAGTTCATGCTCCGTTCATATTCCATTCCTATACTTGAGGCATATCCCTCAGAGATCGATAAAAGGGATGATGCGCTACTCAATTACAGGAATGGAGATGAGAAACACATGTTTCTTGCACTGCGTGAACTTCGACATGCGAAGCTGCGCTATCTGCTGATTGGTTTCATTATGGTACTGATTGCCTGGCTCGTCCTATTCGTGACGGGATTGGCTCAAGGGCTCTCCTCCGATAACGCCTCTTCCATACAAAATATGAAGGCCGACTATTTGGTGCTTCAGGAAGAGTCCGATCATCGGATCAATCGTTCCATTCTTACCGAAGAACTCTGGAACGAAGTACAGCGACACCCTGGTGGAAACGATGCCACGCCGCTAGGGGTGCACATGAACACGTTGACCAAGGAAGGCTCCACGGCCAAATTCGACGCGGCTTTTTTTGCCATCGATGTGCAGAGCATGTTGGCCCCCAAAGTTGTTGAAGGCACCATGATTAGCAATACGGATACAGACCATGTGATGGCCGACAGATCCCTGAAGGACGACGGGTACCGGCTGGGCGACCGGATCGTAGATCAGGCTACAGGCGCCGCTTTTACGATTGCGGCGTTTACGGAAGGTCAATCCTTCAGTCATGCCCCGGTCATTCATATAAATTTTGAGGAATGGAAGGCTCTTCTTCCAAGTAGTGCGAAGCAAGTACCCATCTATAGTGCGGTCGCTTTAAATGGCAGTCCGGAGCAGATAGAAGCCTTGGCCCGGGAGGTATCCGGCATTGAGATCATGACGAAAGACGAAGCGCTGCAGGGCATCCCCGGATTTAAGGAGGAGCAAGGCTCTCTTATCATGATGATTGTATTCTTGTTTGTGATCGCGGCTTTTGTCCTGGCTGTGTTCTTTTACGTCATCACGATTCAGAAAATGAATCAGTTCGGTGTCTTGAAGGCCATTGGAGCTGGAACCGGCTATCTGGTGAGGAATCTCATTTTTCAAGTCCTGACCCTTACCATCGTCAGTCTTGCGATCAGCATTGGCCTGACTTATGGAGTATCGCTCCTACTGTCCGGCATCGTACCGTTTTCATTACCCCCTTCGGTCGTCCTGCTCTGTTCGTTGCTATTCCTCGCGGTATCCCTGATGGGATCGCTATTGTCACTGTATCGCGTCATCAAGATCGATGCCATCGAAGCTATCGGGAGGGCTGCATAATGAAATCATCCAAACTGTTATTGGATCAGGTGGGCAAACAATTCGGCGATGGGGATACCACAGTTAACGTACTTAACAACATATCACTGGACATCAAAAGCGGGGAATTTGTCGCGGTTGTTGGGCCTTCCGGCTCCGGCAAAAGTACCTTTCTCTCCATTGCAGGGGCACTGCTGTCCCCTACCCAGGGACGAATATGGATGGGCGATCAGGAGGTTACAAGGCTATCTGCAAAAAAATTGAATCAGCTGCGGCTGAACCATATCGGATTTGTCTTTCAATCCTCCAATCTGATTCCTTATCTAACTGTTCGCGATCAGCTCCTCCTGATTGCCAAGCTGGCAGGTCAGCACGGCCAGGAGCCGCAGCAGCGGGCGGATGAGCTGCTTCATCGGCTGGGTTTATCGCACCGTAAGTTTCATTACCCTGAGAGCTTATCCGGCGGCGAACGGCAGCGCGTTGCCATTGCCCGGGCATGGATGAACAATCCGGAGCTCATTCTTGCAGACGAGCCGACTGCAAGCCTGGATTCGGAGCGCGGTCGAACCGTTGTTCAGATGCTCGCCGATGAGGTCAAGTTGCGCCAGAAAGCCGCCGTCATGGTCACGCATGACAAGCGCATGCTCGATCTATGTGACCGAATCGTCTATATCGAGGACGGCAAGTTAACCGAACAGCGACCGCCCACTCTGCTATAGTATGAAAAAACCGGATTCATCCCTAGTAACCTAGTAGATGAATCCGGTTTTTATTATGCTGGATCGTGTACCTTGTCCAGCTCTCAAGAAAGCCATACGCCTCATTGAATTCGTATGGCTTCTGTCCCCCCTACATTGTTCTGACTGCATATACCCGCTGCCTTTAGCCCCAATTCCAAATTATCAGCGTGCTGTCCTCTATGTCTCTCTCCATTATAGGGTGGATGGACAACCGACTAAGGGATAATATTATTCAAATGAAGGGACAAATTCTTCCACATTTTGGGTATCGATGTTATCTCGAGGTATTTACTTGATTTCACTTCATTGCCCAAAAGAAAAACCCGCCGACAATATCATCGGCAGGATCATGGACCTATCTTATTGTTGAAATTGAACTTCTAGTCTCTCTGTTCTTCGTCCAACGCTAGATTATTTCTCGTAAATCGGAAGCACTTGATTCGTCTGCTCCCGGTTGCGGCCAACGGAGAAGATGGCAATCGGAATGCCGGTCAGCTCGGATACGCGCTCGACATAGCGACGGGTGTTCTCCGGCAGATCCTCCAGCGTTTTTGCTCCGGTAATGTCTTCGTTCCAGCCTGGCAGCTCTTCATAGATTGCTTCGCATTCAGCAAGCATTTTCAGGCTTGCTGGATAGTGTGTGATTTCTTCACCGCGGAATTTATATGCCGTACAGATCTTAACGGTCTCAAGACCACTCAGCACATCAAGCGAGTTCAGGGACAAGCCGGTAATTCCGCTCACACGGCGGGCATGGCGTACAACTACGCTATCGAACCAGCCTACGCGGCGAGCACGTCCGGTCACCGTGCCGTATTCATGTCCTTTTTCACGAATGTACTCACCGATCTCATTGTCCAGCTCCGTTGGGAAAGGTCCATCCCCTACACGCGTCGTATAGGATTTAGCCACACCGATCACCTGTTGAATCTTCGATGGCCCTACACCGGAGCCGATACATACACCGCCGGCAGAAGGATTCGAAGACGTAACGAACGGGTACGTGCCTTGGTCGATGTCCAGCATAACGCCTTGCGCGCCTTCGAACAATACTTTTTGATTCGCATCGATTGCATCATTCAGGATGACGGAAGTATCACGCACATATTTACGAATGATTTCGGCGTATTCCAGGTATTGCGTCAGAATCTCTTCGACATTGAGTTCTTCCCCGCCATACACCTGGGTAATGACTTGATTCTTCTCCTTCACCAGATGGCGAAGCTTCAGCTCGAACTCTTCCGCATCCATCAAATCTGCGATCCGGATGCCGTTACGTGCCGCTTTATCCATGTAGCAAGGGCCGATTCCCTTGCGGGTCGTACCGATTTTGTTCGGACCTTTGCGGTCCTCTTCCAGAGCATCCAATACCATATGATAAGGCATGATAACATGAGCACGATCACTGATTACCAGATTATCCGTGCTGAACCCGTTATCATGAATATAATTAATCTCTTCAATAAGTGCAGCCGGGTTAACGACCATACCGTTTCCGATCACACAGGTTTTATCTTTATAGAATACTCCGGATGGAATCAAACTAAGCTTGAATTTTTTACCGTCAATCAGAATGGTGTGGCCGGCATTGTTGCCGCCTTGGTAACGGGCTACCACGTCAGCGCTTTCCGCCAAATAATCCGTGATTTTCCCTTTCCCTTCATCTCCCCATTGTGTTCCCACAACGACTACCGTTGACATATTCATTCCTCCGCCCGGGCTGTTACACCCTTAATATTTCACGTAACACTGATGAAATAACCTCTACATGATGATTAAAATTCAACCTCACTGCACTAAAGCAGCAATACCAGTGTAACAGTCCCCATTTTTAAAGTCAAATACAAAAACGAACAATCGCACATTAGTGTGTACGATTGTTCGGAATTAGGACGAGATTATACAATGATTGCCTCATTATTCGGGGAACCGCCATAAGAAAAACGACTGTCGACGTACTTTCTCTGAAGACAGACCGCGGTTAGAGGAAGTTTTTCTTGCGATATCAGGAAGGCCCAAGCTTCGAAGTTTATACTTGATATCTTAAGAAATGCCCCTAACTTACAGCCAGCGGCAAGTATCTGTCTGGCTAGACTAAGGTTGAATACCGCCGTTATCCGGCGGCGAAGGCATCGGCATGGGTTCGCTCGTAATTGACGAATTTATTAAAGTTCTTCAGGAAGACCAGTTCCACCGTGCCTACAGGACCATTACGCTGTTTGGCAATGATGATCTCGATGATGTTCTTCTTCTCCGTCTCCTGATTGTAATAATCATCCCGGTACAAGAACGCAACGATATCGGCATCCTGCTCAATCGAACCGGATTCCCGAAGGTCACTCATCATCGGACGCTTATCCTGACGCTGCTCCACTCCCCGGCTGAGCTGTGACAGCGCAATAACCGGCACTTCGAGCTCACGGGCGATTTGTTTAAGCGTACGCGAGATCTCGGATACCTCCTGCTGCCGGTTCTCCCCGGCCTTGCCGCGTCCATGAATGAGTTGGAGGTAATCGATCAGGATCATGCCGAGCCCCTTCTCCTTCTTCAGACGGCGGCACTTCGCACGTATATCGGCAACCGTAACGCCCGGTGTATCATCAATGTAGATCTCGGCTTCCGACAGAGCTGCAATGCCCATCGTGAGTTTGGACCAATCCTCATCACCCTTGAAATCACCGTTACGCATGACCCCGGCGTCCAGGTTAGCCTCCGCACAGATCATACGCTGTACGAGCTGCGGCGCTGACATCTCCAGACTGAAGATCGCGACAGTTTCTTTGGCTCGAATTGCCACGTTCTGGGCGATATTCAAGGCAAAGGCGGTTTTACCTACGGAAGGACGGGCAGCTACGATGATCAAATCGTTGCGCTGGAATCCGCTTGTCATTTTGTCCAAGTCCACGAAGCCGGATGGAATGCCCGTTGTATTCCCCCGGTTCTGATGGAGAACCTCCACCTTCTCGAACACTTCCATCAGCACGTCGCGGATCGCAATAAATCCGCTGCCTGTGCGTCGATTGGAAATCTCGAGAATGCGGCGCTCCGCCTCACTGAGCATACCGGATACGTCTTCCCCTCCGGTATATCCTTCACTGACAATCTGTGTTGCGGTTCGAATCAACCGCCGCAGCATCGATTTCTCTTCGATGATCTGGGCGTAATAATCCACGTTTGCAGCCGTCGGAACCGCATGTGCCAGCTTGGCTAAATAGCTGACGCCTCCGACCTCTTCCAGCTGCCCTTTATCTTGCAGGAGAGATGTAAGGGTCACCAGATCGATCGGTTGATTGCCTTCCCCGAGCTGCACCATAACTTCATAGATCATCTGATGCGTTTTGTCGTAGAAGTCCTCGGCCTGCACCCGCTCCATCGCTGTAATCAGCGCTTCACTTTGCAGCAGAATGGCACCCAGCACCGCCTGCTCTGCCTCAAGGTTCTGCGGGGGAACCCGATCGAAATAGAGTTCTCCTCCCATATTACTCCTCCGTAATTTGAACCTTGAGCGTCGCCTTGACGTCAGGGTGCAGCTTCACTGGAATCTGGGTAACACCCAGACTGCGGATCGGATCGCTAAGTTCAATTTTGCGTTTGTCGATTTTAATCTTCTGTCCTGCCAGAGCTTCAGCAATTTGTTTACTGGTAATGGCACCGAACAAACGGCCGCCCTCTCCAGCTTTAGCTTTCAGGACAACCGTCATCTCTTCCAGCTTCTTGCCAAGCGCCTGCGCCTCTTCCTTCTCCTGGGCTTTGCGCTTCTCCTCGGAAGCCTGCTGCTGCTCCAGCGTCTTCATGTTGCCGTCGGTTGCCGGACGAGCGACTCCCCGCGGAATCAGGAAGTTTGTTGCGTACCCTTCCGAAACTTCCTTCACTTCACCTTTCTTGCCTTGACCCTTCATATCTTTTATGAAAATGACTTTCATTCAAATAACCCCTCTTTCGCTTCGATGTCCTTCAGTACCTCCATCAACTTCTCCTCGGCTTTCTCAGGCGTCGTATCCAGTTGTACTGCGGCGTTCGTTAAATGTCCGCCTCCCCCGAGACGTTCCATAATCATCTGAACATTCATCTTGCCCATGGAGCGGGCGCTAATACCAATCTTGCCGTCTGTGCGTTCGCTAATGACAAACGATGCCTGCACATCCGTCATATTCAGCAGCATATCCGCTACTTGAGCGATCAGCAGCTGCGGCATAGGCTCCCCGCTCGTCGATACCGCAATGGCGATATGGTCATATACCATTTTAGCATGTTTCACGATTTCTGCCTTCGCTATAAATTCTGTCAGATCTTCCTTGAGCACCCGCTGAATCATCATCGTATCAGCTCCGTGACGCCGTAGGAAACCGGCAGCCTCGAACGTTCTCGATCCCGTGTGGAGGGCAAAATGCTTGGTATCTACCGTGATCCCCGCCAATAGGGCCGTCGCCTCAACCGGAGTAAGGGATACCCGCTCGTGAATATATTGCAGCACCTCGGTAACCAGCTCACAGGTCGAGGAGGCATACGGTTCAAGATAGATCAGCACTGCGTCATTAATAAACTCTTCTCCGCGCCGGTGATGATCCATCACCACAACCCGGCTTGCGCGATGAACCAGCCGCGGCTCCATCGTCATGGAGGCTTTATGCGTATCAACCACAACGAGCAATGTATGCTCTGTCATCATCTGCATCGCTTGTTCGGTGGAGACGAATCGGTTCATCAAGGTCTCGTCCTTGCGGACCTCTTCCATAAGCCTCGAAATCGACGGATTCATTCCCTCCATCACGATATAAGCCTCCACTTTATACATCTGGGCTGCTTTCAGTATGCCGATTGCAGCGCCGACCACGTCCATATCCGGCAGCTTATGGCCCATGATGATCACTTTGTCGCTCTCCTGCATCAAATCACGCAGCGCATGGGAGATGACACGTGCCCTTACGCGCGTCCGTTTCTCCACTGCATTGGATTTACCGCCATAGAAGGAAAGCCTTTGACCCGCTTTGACGGCAGCTTGATCTCCGCCGCGGCCCAGCGCCATATCCAAACTGGATTGTGCCAGCTGCCCCAGCTCCGTAATGTCCTCTGAACCGAAGGCAAGGCCAACGCTTAGCGTCAGCGGTACCTTCAGATCGGCGGTCATCTCCCGGACTTCATCCAAGATGAGAAAACGGCTGTTCTCCAGCGCATCCAGCGACCGGTGGTTAAGCATCATCAAATAGCGGTCCGAGGAAAGTCTCCGCAAATAGACGTTAAATTCACGCGCCCAATCGGTGATCTCACTGGTTACCTTCGCAATCAATGCCGTACGCTGTTGATCATCCATCCCCTGCGAGGCCTCATCGATGTTATCCATCATGATAATGCCCAAAGCCAATCGCTCATCCTCATACCGCTGCCTTAGCACGGCCAGCTCGGTAATCTCATCCAGATAAATGAGTCGCTCATCCGGAATGACGGTTGCTCCATAGAACTTATCCTCGTGGGAGATCTCCAGACGAATTTCTTTCGGCAGCTTCTCCTTGTTATCCTTCTTCTCTTGGGCTTCCTTCATCGCGTTAACCAGCTGAGGAAACAATTCCTGCAAGGATACCCCGACCAACGATTGATGCGGAAACATATTGACTACGAATTGGTTATGCCACTCCACAGTCTTGTCTTCGCTGTACAGCACAATGCCAAATGGCAGTACGCTTACCGCTTCGCCCTCGACCCGCTGAATCCGAAATGACAGATCCCCAATATAATCCACCAGCTCGCGGCGGAATTGCATCTCCGTCTTCAGCATCGCATAGCCGCCTACCACCGCAAGCAGCAATCCGACCAGCCCCAGAATGGTATTGTAGAACGACAGAAAAATAACAAGCAGAAGCACCAGCGCAAACGCCCAGACAGTATGATAGCCGTGCCAGCGCTTCTGCAGAAATTTAGGCATGACTCATCACCCTATCTTTTGGTTTTACTAAACGCCTGACGAAGTGGGAACGCCAAGTCCAGGATTCCGATAATCATAGCCGGCGGGAACAGCACAATCGGTATAGCCGTCAAAAGCGGTACAATCGGATGCCACTTCCGTTCGTGAGCGAGATAGTAGAAGAACCCCAGCGCTTGGATCATGAAGCAGATCTGCAGCAAAGGTGTAGCGTTAGCCACAATCATCTTCATGAAGGTATTGTCCGAATCGACGGTTGCTATGTTGATGAAGAAAATGAGCAAGTAGTACCAGATCAGGGAACGCGGCAGCATCCATTCTCTAGCTGGCTTCAGCCGCGGCACGGACAAGCCCATGCTGCCCAGTGTAGGACGAGCCAAAGCATGGGTTACCACCGTCATGAGGAACGAGCTGATAATCATCGCAAATGGAACCAAGCGCATCGTTTGATCTTTAATGAACTGTGTATCGAGTTCAGTGCCAAGGAACTGTCCGCCTAGGCCGCCTTCTACACCCATCTCAGTGAGCGGAGCGGTCGTCATCTTTACAATCTCATCCACGTACTCCGACAGATTTAATTGGAAGAAGGCCGTGCTGATCATGAGCAGAACGAGCATTTCCACCAGCATGACAGCCATGCCATACTTCAAAACCTGCATGGCAGCCTTCCGCTTCCGGTACAAATACCCCATGACGATCCCCGGAATGGCAAAATAGATCGCGAATAACACATATATGGGATGAATCAGAAGCGCGATCAGCCACACGGGCACCACATGCATGATAAATGATTTTGTATTCAAAGCCGTAAACAGAATCGCAACCGGCAGAACTAACAAGAAAGCCGTTACGATCGAAAAGGGTGTGAGTAGTGATAGCAGCAGAAGCAAATAAATAACGCTCCATACCGCCGTAGTCCAGCGCAGTTTCAATATGTTCACCTCTTACGTAAATGTTCTTCGAGCGCGGAAATATCCTGGTACCAATCTTCCAGTTGATGTCCTTCCTGCTTATGCTTTTTCAATTTCTCTAACAAGAGATCGTCCAAATCCCGATAGGTCAAGCCGAGCCTTCGGCCCAGTATGTATGAGCTCATCATCAGGCTTGCCAAACTGTCTCCAACCTTTGTAGTGCTGCCTTCCCATAGAGCTTTGAATAACCGGGATACATTGTCAATTACTTCGGTTTTGAGCCATTCAATCACTTTGGCGCGTTTAGCTACATCCAAGTCCTTCGGCATATTTGGCATATCCATCTCTCCCTGAAAACAGCTTTATTCTCCATTATAGCATAAAAAAAAGCCGCCCACACAAAGGCCCATGCACCCTGTCCATCCTTAGAACCAGCGGATAGAGATAACCTACCTTCTCTTTGTACTCCAATCGGGCCCCGGTTATTCCTCCCCGCTCTTTCACTGCTGCCTCGCTTCTATAAAAATAGGACGTGTTACCCACATTGTCATCGTGGTCCCACGCCCTTGTTTATTCACAAATCTACTTGATTATGATGCCCCGTGGGACTCCATCGTCTCCTTGGAGACAAACCGTTCACAATACTCAATGATAAGGCTTCTGCGTACAATGCCGATAAAGCGGTTCATATCGTCCACCACAGGCACAAAGTTCTGCACCTTGGCCAGATTAATCAGATCCTCCATCCGGGCGTCAATCGACACCGGTTTAATATCCATACGAAAAGGAACATCCTTCAATAAAAATTTCGAAGCATTCTCAAAAGTGATTTTTCCATCCGAATTTTTCATATGCCACAACAGATCACCTTCCGTTACAGTCCCTGCGTACTGTCCGTTCTTATCCAGTACGGGCACAGCCGTGTATCGGTGAAACTCCATCCGTTCCAGCGTCTGCCTGAGCGTAGAATCCAGTGTTAAACAGATCACTTCCTGCTTCGGTAATAGAAAAAAAGCGATATTCATAATGCATTATCCTCCTTATGACTCCAACTTCTGAAGTCATGTTAAGTAACCTTCCTGATTTAAAGCCTAGGTATGCAGGTTACTCCTTCCCCTATCCATACTCATACATACGTTAACTTCGTCGTTCTGATTCCTTGTATAGGGCACAAAATCAGCAGCCATCCGACTGCTGATTGAGATGAAGCAACGTACTATGACATTCATCCGGGTATACCGGTGTATATTTATTTCAACTTTTGCTTCTCTGCATCTTTGGGCTGCAGCAGCTGGTCAGCCGGTGTATCCGGATTCATCCAGTTGTCAATTAAATCCCGAGCTTCCTGCACATCATCCATGTCGGGCTCGTTGTAATAGACGCCGCCAATTTTCATGCCTTCCCCCATGATTGTAAAGCTGGTCATATCCACTTTGCCCCCGGTCAGCATCTGCTTCGCCAGGTCAATAATGAATTTAGGCTGCATATCGGTCTGGAAATTATCTCCCATGATCTCAATAAGTTCAGGCACCTTGCCGATCTGATCAAGCTTCATCACCCGCTTGGCCGCTACGTCCAAAAACACTTGTTGTCTCTTCGCACGATTAAAGTCGCTATCTTCCCGATATCGGACATAATTCAAAGCTTCCTCGCCGTTATAAATCGGTTTGTTAGCTTCAATCGTGAATTTCTCATGGTCTCTGCCTTTATTGACGATATCCTTGCCGATCGGCAGCTCCACGCCCCCGATGGCATCAACAACATTCTTCAAGCCCTTAAAATTAATGGAAGCATAATAATTAAGTTCTTCCTCGAAAAATGCCTCCATCGTATCTTTGGCCATTTGATGTCCGCCAAATGCAAACGCGTGGTTAATCTTGTCTTTCTTGTCCTTACCGATAATATCGACATACGTGTCCCTTGGAACCGATATTAAGAGCACTTTGGACTCCATGGGACGCACAACCGCATAGATCAACGTATCCGAACGCGCAGGTTCATCCTCCCGCTGGTCACTCCCAAGCAGCATAACGGAGAACGGTTCGCTCTGGAGTACTACAGGTTCAGGGGTCTTGTCGCTCTGGAGCGGTTTATACGATTTCTGCAATGATTCCTCTACATCTTTTGCCATAAACAGATCAAATGCTACAACCGCAAGCTGCGTTCTGAACAGAAACGCGGTGGAGCCCAGCAGTATGACCAAAGCGAGAGTAATATATATTGATTTCCTCTTCATGAGTTCGATTCCTTCTTTATTATAAAATAATTTAATGGATAAGTCAGATCGTTAAAGGTCCTTGCTTGCACCCCAAGCTACTTGGCTCACCCTCCTCTCCTTATTAAACGGGAACTCTTCCCGTTGACTCACTTCATATCAGTAGGCCAGTTTCAACACATCATCTATTGTAAACCAGATTATTGTCAAATGTGAACCCTTCACGGGCAGTTCTATAAATCTACCAAATCTTCAACGATCCGCTAAACGGGTCTCTTATCATACGTAAGAGCGGCTGTGACTCCTGAATATTGAAACCAGTCATCCAGTCGCTCTCTCCATGTTAACGTTTTAGCAAATCCGTAGTCAAACAGCTTGCGTGTCTCTTCGAATCTTGCTTCTTTAGACTCGGTACCCATGACAACGGCAACAAGCCGACTGCCTTGTTTCTCCGCGGTACCCGTGAAGCAGTATCCTGCATTGACCGTGTACCCTGTTTTTAAGCCGTCCGTGCCTTCATAGGAATAAGGGCCTCCTACCGATGGCAGCATCCAATTGGTGTTGCTTAAATATAAATTGCGTCCACTGATCTTGGTTTGGGTCTTGCTGGAGGTGCTAAGAATATCCGGGTGGCTGCGAATCAAATGCGCTGCCAGTTTGGCCGTATCCTCTGCGGTCATCACTGTTTCTCCATCCAATGGCCAGGCTTGATCGCTACCTGTGTCTCGCTCGACTCCTGACGCGTTCACGAATCGTGTCGCGCTGGATAAACCAATCTCTTTTGCTTTGGCATTCATTTTTCGGACAAACGCTTCCTCAGAGCCCGCAAAATGCTCGGCAAGTGCTACGGCGGCATCATTCGCCGAATAAACCGTTATGCTCTGGAACAATTCGCGCACCGTCAGAATTTCACCCGATTTCAGGGCAATCTTAACTCCTCTGACGTCCGTTGCGAGATCGCTTATTTTGACTTCATCGTCCCAGGATCTGTTCCCGGTTTTGATATCATCAAGAATAACCAACTCGGTCATCAACTTGGACATGCTTGCAGGCGGTAAAGGTACATCGCCATTTTTGCTGAGCAAAATACGCCCGGTGTTTAAATCCATCAAGACAACCGCTCGCGCGTCCACCTTCGGTTTAAACCCCGCTCGTTCTATATTTCCTATGACAACCGCCCCAATCGGGACGATAATTAACAACATCATGACGAACCAAAGCCACCGTTTTCTCATAGAATTAGCCCTCCATAGTTATAGACGGTTGAAAGGCTCTTTTGGTCTGCTTTTTTTCAGAAATTTTATTTAGAAATTTTTGTAAATGCGGTCGATTAGTCACTCGAAAATAAAAGAGAGACCCCCTTCCGTCCGTAGACGGAGGAAGTCCCCCTATGAATCTGTTTATCTAATACATGTTCTAATTGCTGTCAGAAAACTTAAATGTGAAGAGTCATATTAAGCGTAGTGACAAGCAACGAAGTGGTTATTACCCATATCACGATACTCTGGAATCTCCTGCTTGCATAGTTCTGAAGCCAGTGGACAGCGAGTATGGAACTTGCAGCCTGATGGCGGATTCGCCGGGCTCGGAATGTCGCCTTGCAGTACAATCCGCTCGCGCTTCAGCGTTGGATCCGGTACCGGAACTGCCGACAACAATGCCTTCGTATAAGGGTGCAGAGGATTGCGGAACAGTTCTTCCTTGCTAGCCATTTCTACCATCGATCCTAGATACATTACCCCAATTCGGTTGCACAGATGCTCTACAACACTGAGATCATGAGAAATGAACAAGTAGGTCAACTGTTTCTCGCGCTGCAAGTCACTAAGCAAGTTGATGATTTGCGCTTGAATCGATACGTCCAGTGCAGATACCGGCTCATCCGCTACGATAAAGTCTGGATTCAGAATCAACGCGCGGGCAATCCCGATCCGTTGACGCTGTCCACCGGAGAATTCATGCGGATAACGATCATAATGATAGGCAGCAAGGCCGCAAATCTCAAGTGTTTCAATAACGCGATCCTTAAGATCCCTACGGTTAACTAAGCCATGGTCAATGAGTGCTTCGCCGATCGCTTCGCCAACCTTGATTCTTGGGTTCAGGGAACTGAATGGATCCTGGAACACGATCTGCATCTTCGGACGGAGTGCACGCATCTTCTCTTTGGACAATGTATGGATATCTTGACCATTAAAGATAACTTTACCTTCCGTTTTCTCCAACAAACGGAGAATGGTTCGGCCAATGGTGCTTTTGCCGCAGCCGGATTCACCTACAAGCCCAAAGGATTCCCCTTTGTTGATGGTGAAGCTGACTCCGTCAACTGCTCTTACATTACCCACAGTCCGCTGCAGTATGCCGCCGGTGATGGGAAAGTATTTCTTCAAACCATCAATTTCGATCAATGCTTGACTCATTACGCTTTCCCCTCCTCTTCATACAACCAGCAAGCGACCTTATGGCCGTTAGGATCCGTACCGAGCGGAGGTGTCTTCTCTCTACAAATCTGCATGCATGATTCACAGCGATCATGGAAATGACAGTTGTCTCCAAGATCTACCGGATTGGGTACCTGTCCCGGAATCGAATACAGACGTTCTTGGGTCTGGTTAATGATGGGCTTAGCTTTCAAAAGCCCTTTGGTATATGGATGCTTCGGCTGCTTGAAGAGCTCAATTACCGGAGCTTCTTCAATGACTTTTCCTGCATACATAACAACAACGTAATCAGCCATTTCGGCTACGACACCCAGGTCATGCGTAATCAGCATAATGGATGTATTCATTTTCCCTTTGATGTCACGCATCAGATCCAAAATCTGGGCCTGGATCGTAACGTCCAGCGCAGTTGTTGGCTCATCTGCAATCAGGAGTTTAGGATTACAGCTAAGTGCTATCGCGATCATAATCCGTTGGCGCATACCACCGCTGAGCTCATGCGGATAGGAGTCAAAAATCTTCTCCGCACGCGGTATTCCTACCAGATTGATGAGTTCGATGGCACGTTGTTTAGCCTCTTTACGGTTTACGAGCTGGTGTAACACAATGGGTTCTACAATCTGCTCCCCAATCGTTAATACCGGGTTCAGTGAGGTCATTGGCTCTTGGAAGATCATGGCGATATCGTTGCCGCGAATCAAGCTCATCTCGCGCTTGCTCATCTTCAGCAAGTCCTTGCCTTCATATAGAATTTCTCCTCCTACTGGAGGTGTATCGATTAAACGCATAAGAGACATGGCTGTTACGCTTTTACCACAGCCCGACTCGCCCACCACGCACAGTGTTTCACCTTCACGGATTTTGAAGCTGACATCGTCGACGGCTTTCACGGTGCCTGCGGAGGTTTGAAAATGCGTTTTTAAATTGCGGAATTCAACTAATTCTTTTGCCATATTCGCCTCTCCTACTTCTTCATTTTCGGGTCAAGTGCGTCGCGAAGCCCGTCACCGATCAAGTTAATCGCAACTACGGTAACAAGAATACACATGCCTGGCGGAATCCATAGCCATGGTCTCTTCCGGAAATCAATCAAGTTGTTTGCCGCAGAAATCATATTCCCCCACGATGGTGTTGGCGGAACAACCCCGACCCCTAGGAAACTCAATGCCGATTCAAACAGGATAGCTCCCGCTACACCAAGCGTTGCAGATACAATGATGATTGGAATCGTGTTAGGAAGCAGATGACGGAAGATTTTTCGACGATCTTTAAGTCCCAAGGCTTCCGTTGCTTGCATAAATTCCTGTTCACGGAGCCCCAATATTTGACCACGTACGAGACGGGAAATACTGCTCCAACCCAATATACCAATGATAAGCATCAAGAAATAGATGCGTTTGGAGGGATCTACCTTCAAATCAGACAATACCGCACCCAAGATGATGAGGATTGGGAGCGTGGGCAATGCCATAAAGATGTCGGCCATACGCATAATCAGCGTATCTACCCATTTACGGTAAAACCCTGCCAATGCTCCAAGGGTAGAACCGATAATAATGGAAATACCTGTCGCTACCAGTCCAACTGTGAGGGAAATCCTGCCTGCAAGCATCATGCGCAGGAGAATATCGCGCCCCAGTTTATCGGTTCCTAACCAATACTTCGAGCTTGGAGGCAAATTCTTATCAGCCACACTGTAATCAAATAGGGAATATGGTGAAAATACCGGGCCAATAAAACACAGCAAAAACATAAATACAATTATGAAAAGTCCGATGACAGCAAGACGGTTTCTGGAAAAACGGCGAATGGCCATTCTCCATGGAGAATCCGGCTGCTTCTTCGATACTGGTAGATTCGTTTTTAATGGTGCAGCCTCTGCGGACAAATGAATCTCCTCCTACTTTAAGCGAATTCTTGGGTCAGCGGCGCCATACAGGACATCAGATAACAAGTTACCTAGCAATGTCAATACGGAAATAAATACCGTGAAGCCGAGCATAAACGGGTAGTCCCGCATATTGATCGATTCCAGATATACCTGGCCAACCCCAGGCCAAATGAATATCTTTTCCAAAATGATGGCTCCACCAAATAAGCCTGGCAACTCGAAACCCATCAAAGTGATCGCAGGAAGCATTGCATTACGCAAAGCATGCTTGAAAATAACCGTACGTTCCTTCAATCCTTTTGCACGGGCTGTGCGGATATAATCCTGACGGATAACTTCCAGCATGCTTGTACGGAAATACCGTGTCAAGCTGCCTGTGCTTAGCATTGTAAGTACAGTCACTGGCAAGAACATATGCCATGCGATGTCAATCAGTTGCTGCCATGTGTTTCCATTCAAGCCTGAAGTTTTCATACCACCAACCGGAAACCATCCTAAATCCAAGGCAAAAATCTTGATAAGAAGGAGTCCGATAAAGAAGGAAGGCAGTGACATACACAAAAAGATAAATAAGGTTACGATCTTATCAAACAATGAATACTGAAATTTAGCCGAGAATACCCCTGCAAAGATAGCGATTATCCAGCTAAATATCAACGAAAAAACAGCAATAAAAACAGAGTTCCATACATAGTTACCCATAACGGTGGTAACCGGTTGTTTGTGCTGAAGGGAATCTCCGAGATTACCCTTTAACATATTGCCAGCCCATGTGAAGTAACGCTCCACCGGCGGCTTATCCAAACCATAAATTTCCCGAAGCTGAGCTGCTTTCTCAGCAGTCATCGTCGGGTTATCCATTGCAGTGATATAATCACCTGGCACCATTGCTGATATTGCAAATATGAGAATCGAGATCCCGATCATTGTCGGGATAATCTGCAGCAGCCTCCGGATAATGTACTGCTTCATAATATTCCTCCCGGCTTATAAGTGGATATGCCCAGCTCTTGCGAGCTGAGCATATGTTTCCTGCTGTTATTGTTCAAGTTCGACTTTGTAAAGATCAAGCACGAAGTTTTTGTATGGAGTGATTTCCATGCCTTTAACTCGGCTGTTGATACCCCACATATCACGTCTTTGGTAAATCGGGAGATCCGGAACGTCTTGATTCAGCACTTGATATGCTTCTGCATATGCTGCTTTACGCTCTTCAAGATCGAAGGCTTTCAGACCTTTATCCATTGCTGCATCATAAGCAGGATTGGAGTATCCGATATCATTTTGCTGTCCATCCGTACGGTATACAGTAGATTCTGGATCTGGAGTCAAGCCCCATGCAGCAAAGAACATTTCGAAATCGCCTTTATCCTTCTTATCCATGATCGCATTGAAGTCTAATGTTTCTGCAATGATCTTAATGCCAAGCTCTTGGTAGTTCTGATTCATTACCGGAATCAAAGCATCTACAACCGGGTTATCAGCTGTTGCAGAGAAGTGAAGCTCAAATTTCTTGCCGTCTTTCTCGCGGATGCCGTCAGCACCTGGAACCCAGCCTGCTTCATCAAGAAGCTGCTTCGCTTTCTCGATGTCGAAATCATGTGGGTCAATACCTTCAGTAGTATATGCCCATGATACATTCGACTGTGGAATGTTGATTACGTTAGCATAAGGACCATAGATAATTTCAACGATTTCTGCACGGTTCAAACCGTATAATAATGCTTGACGAACTTTCGGATCTTGGAACTTAGGATTTTTATGGTTCATGGCAACGTAACCGTACCCATTTGTTGGGAAGATATTGATATCCAAGAAGCCCATGGATTTCAACTCTTCTACGGTATCTTCGTTAACGGTAACCATATCCATATCGATTTCACCGGATTGGAACATGGCCAGTTTAGTTTCATCAGTAGTTGTTTTGTAAATTACGTTTTTGATTTTCGGAGCCCCCAGGAAGTAGTTCGGGTTAGCTTCCAATACAACCTCTTGACCAGGAGCGAAGCTCTTCAGTACATACTGACCGCTACCGATTGGTTTAGTATGCAGGTTCTTCATGTACTCCAGGTTGCCTTGTTTGTAATCTTTACCGTAGTATGCTTCTGGTACGAAAGAAATGTCTCCTAGAGAATCCTTCGTCATAGCGTTTGCTTCAGTTACTTCAATCTCGATGGTGTGGTCATCGATAACTTTAACACCAGAGATGTCCGTTGCTTTACCATCATGATACTCTTGACCACCTTTTACATGTGTCGAGAAGATATCAGATTGACCGTCATAGCTAGCATCATGAAGAACTTTCATCGCAAATGCATAATCTTTTACTGTTACAGGTGTGCCATCTGAATAAGTTACACCCTGTTTCAATTTAAACGTATACTTTAATTTATCCTCGGAAACTTCAACGCTTTCTGCCAAACGGTTCGAATACGTTCCATCACCGTTCAACGTGAAGAAAGAATCGAAAATTGCTTCTACAACATATTTATCATATGCTGTTTGCCAGAAGAACGGGTTGAAAACACCTTTTGGTGAAGTCATACCAACGATCAGTGTATCTTTACGATTTTTAGCAGCTGTTGGATTCTTAGATGGATCAGTTGCTTCGAAGTAACCTTGGCTTTCGTCTCCAGTTTCAGCAGGCGGTTCTGTAGTATCTTTGTCGCCTTCAGCTGGTGGTGTTTGCTCCGTTTGCTCCCCTTGACTTGGCTGTTCTGCTGTTCCTCCGCCTCCACATGCTGCCAATACCGTCATGGCTAAAAGCATGATTGCAAGCAGGAGTGACATTCTTTTCTTCATGCGAATCCTCCTCTTAAAAAATGTTGTTGCAATATAAATTATCAGGACGAATATTGAAATCATCCTTAAATAATTTCGGTATTGATGTCATTGCATGATGTGAAATAAATTGAAAGTTTTACAGAAAATATACCATTGGTCAATTAGTGCCAAAGTCTCTAGCAAAATCTTCTTGCCTATAAAATTAATGTTATGATACGTGTAAATTTAGGTAACGTCAATTACTTTTTTTCATTTTTCTCAAAAATCATGTTTTTAACGTCATTTTCGAGGTTAATAATTAAGTTTATCTCCGTTGGATATCCTTAGTTTACTGAAAATGTATGTAATATCAAGATTTATTTACAATTTATAACTATATTCGTTCATGGTTTTGCAGCGATCATGTAATATTAAATCACATATACTTCGGAATTGAATTCTGTTCATTAATTTTTCGGTCTATTAGGTAATGTGTATGTTACTTAATTTAACACAACTTGAGTTGGTCTACCCTGAATATAACTAGAAACCATTTTTATGTAATATATTATCCTTACGATATGCTTCAATTCGTTATTAGATGACGTATTTTGTGGTTCTACTTATTCATAGTTTAGCCTCCTACAGCGTTAACGCTTAAAAAAAGCAATCCGGGACTGTGATCCGGATTGCTTTCACGTTGAATTTCATGTCAGATAAATCAACCTTGCTCTTTCATACTTGCGAACTACAGATTCTTTACCCAAGCGAGTTTTAAATCCATCTCTTCAATGCACTGCCGTTGATCATGCGTATCGTCAGCCACTAACGGCGTCACCGGATACATTCGCATCTGTCCGCGATAAGTATGCAGCAGCGGATGCACAGCATGTCTTCCTTGGATTTCCGGATCCAGCCACTTTGCCATATTTTCCTCAGACAAAATCGCCGGCATTCGGGTTTCGAACTCTCGAATCGCTTCATTAGCCTCTGTCATTAGAACCGTACATGTTCTCATTTCATTTCCTCTTGCATCTCGCCATGTCTCGTATAGACCGGCCATACCAAATATTTCATGATCTCCGATAACGGTCCGTACCGCATAACTCCTTTTGCCAACCGTTCTCCAGTAATATAAACCGTTACAAGGGATCACACAGCGTCTTGTATCAATCGCTCTACGGTAAGTGGGATTTTGATCAACCGTTGTAATATCAGCATTGACCGCATCTTTACCCCAATAGGGCACTAGCCCCCACCGATACTCGTCGAGCACCCGCTCTCCCTGTTCCTGTACAATGACCGGCATGGTTTGAGTAGGGCTAATGTTGTATCGGCTTTTGTAGTAATACATTACCCGATTGATGCCAAAGCGTTGATTCACTTCATCGATCCCAGCGGACAGCGAGAATCGTCTGCACATACAACTACCTCCTTTTTCCTTTATCGTTTGGATAATGGAGGCGGAATATGCATAATAAGACTAACAACATGGAGCTTCCACTACTTGTACGCTTGTATCCCTGGAGTGGACATTATATAATTGAAAGGTTTCTGCAAGTTTTATGTAATCACATTATTAAATTTTCTTTACGCTCTGTCGTACCAATGTTCTGATATCATGTTTGTATACGATAGACATCATCTTCGATCAGGTAAGCTTGGGATCTGCCTATAATCCTCTCTTTGGTGAGGCACTGTTTTGGTGGTACTTTATTTTCAATTTTGTGATCTTCCCAGCTCTCATTTGATGAGCCGATACATACCTATATATAATAGAAGGAATTTTTTCAGATTTCTTTTTTTCGCCTTCATAATCCTATTTTTAATTCTTACAAGAGTACTCCAGTTATCTTATAAAATGTATTGCTTACAATAGACACTGTCCATTTAAAGCAGACATGGTTTCAGGGCTTTAAAACTGGAAAGCTTTACACTAGGCTTGTGTTTCTCGGTAGCTGCTTTTCCTTCTTAGTGTACACTCTGGGGAGACACGGTTCTTCTGTGGAGACATTGTATATCCCAACATTTGGATAACCCTGATTCATCCCAAAATCAATAATTTCCGCATCACGTGCTGAGCTTTCACACCTGTGAGGTAAGCCTGGATTGTAACTTGTAAGACTTTCGTCTTTAACAACTCTCATCACATCCCTCCTCGAAACCATCCTGTACTCTTCCATAATAAAAAGCGGTCCAGCCTATAAGTTAGGCTGGACCGCTCTGACACAAATGATTACTCAGTTGTGTATGGAAGCAATGCGATTTGACGGGAGCGTTTGATCGCTATCGTCAGGGCACGCTGATATTTAGCGCTAGTACCTGTTACACGACGAGGCAAGATTTTTCCGCGCTCGCTGATGAATTTCTTGAGCAGGTCTGTATCTTTATAGTCAATGTGAGTAATTTTGTTCACAGTGAAGAAACATACTTTACGACGCTTGTTGCGGCCGCCACGGCGTGCCGGTCTTTTGTCGTTGTCTCCGCCTTCTCTTTGTTTAAAAGCCATGTGTTGTCAGTCCTTTCCGTATTAAAATGGCAAATCATCATCCGAAATATCGATCGGTTTTCCTTCATCGGAAAAAGGATCCTGATTGTTGTTTCGCGAGTTGTTATTGTTCCCACGGTTTCCGCCACTGCTATTGCTGTTGCTTCCTCCGCTAAACGATGATTCCTCACGATTTCCTCCGCCACCGCTTGTTTCACGGTTTGACTCCAAGAAGCGAACATTATCGGCAATGACTTCGGTGACGTATACACGCTTACCTTCGTTATTCTCGTAATTCCGCACTTGAATACGCCCTTCTACAGCCGTCAGACGGCCTTTACGCAGATAGTTTGCACAAGTCTCCGCAAGCTGTCTCCAGGTCACGACCGGAATGAAATCCGCTTCGCGCTCCCCGCCTTGTCCAGTAAACGGACGATCAACAGCAAGTGTAAATTGCGTTACAGCAACACCTGAAGGAGTATATCGCAGCTCGGGATCCTTAGTCAGTCGGCCAATCAAAATGACACGGTTCAACAATCCAATCCCCTCCTTAGAACGAAATCAATTACAAAGTTTTTTTACGTATTAAGCAACGTCGTTCGTGATGAGATAACGAATAACTTCGTCAGAAATCTTCATGAGACGCTCAAGTTCAGCTACAACTTCAGGTGTTGCGTTGAAGTTTACCAGAACGAATACGCCATCACGGAATTTCTTGATCTCATACGCAAGACGGCGTTTACCCATTACGTCATGCTTTGTAATTTCTCCGCCGTTGGAGATGATGCCTTGGAATTTATCGACTGCAGCTTGAACAGCTTCTTGTTCAATGTCAGGACGAATAATGTACATCACTTCATATTTGCGCATATGTTTCACCTCCTTATGGACTTCGGCCCTCAATCTCTGTTGAGAGCAAGGAGCGAGTCTAACTCGCACCATAATACTATATCAGAACGGGTGATCGGATGCAAGTTTCTTTTCAATGCTGAATATGCTCTCTTCCCTTTATTACCGCGCTTTTCTCACTTTCCCTGCGATGATTTAGAGTCCAATGGCGCATGATAATACATGCAGTCCATCCATCATAATGAGGAGGAATTCCACAATGGGAGAACAGTCCGAATTTCGTGCAGGTGACAAAGCCCCAAACAACGGCATTTATATGGAAGTGGGCGTCAGAGACCATATCATGGGGATCGAAAATCCTCGTCAAATCCAAATGAACAAAGGTGATACGTTTCCTGAAACCCAAAATGACGATCGTGTATGGTTAAACAAGCGCAGAGTGCAGCCTAAGTAACCACCTGAAGTCATCAGCCTGGAGTTTTTTACATTATGCCTACCTCATCCTTTGCGCACGGTACGAAGTCAGGGCATGGCTTGAATCACTGTTGACCAAGCCATGCATTCTAAACATTTGATACTGGAATTTTTATCCTGTGAATTTTGTGTGTATACAAAGACACCTTTATGCGCACATTATAATCAGGCGGTGCATGAGAGAGGTGTGGTTCCGTTGAACGTTGCAGCAGAACGACGCATGAGGTTTCTGATCGTCACACGGATTGCAAGCTGAGGAAATGAGCCGAATGCTTGACCTCTTGGACAAGTGAAGCTATTGACAAGGTTCGCAGAAGTGCTGATAAAATGATTCCAATTCACAAGCACCGCCTACCCAGAAGGAAGGGCCCAATCGGGCCCTTCTTTTTTGTGCAAAAATACTCGGGACCAAAAACTCAAGTTTGTTCCAACGAAAAACACCCTCTGCAGGTCGTCTGCATGAGGGTGTTTTATTCAAAGGCGCTTTACAGCTTAACGCCTAACTTATGTATCAACATCGTTTATAACCATAACAGCGGAACTTTAAACGATTGGTGGCGGAAAGGGTGGGATTCGAACCCACGCACGCCTTGCGACGCCTAGCTGATTTCGAGTCAGCCCCCTTGGGCCTCTTGGGTACCTTTCCACAGCAAGATTGATTATATCATGGAAACATTATCTGGTCAATAGCCTGTCTTAACGCTTCGGGGAGGAGATATTACGGTGTATCCCCTGCCCCTTCCGTCTCTTGAGCCGAACGCAAAACCTTCTTCATATTCTTCTCAAACTTTAAACGGGGGATCAACACACTATGCTGACATTTGGTACATTTGATCCGAATATCCATCCCCATGCGAATAATCTCCATCTCATTATTCCCACAAGGATGCGGCTTCTTCATCTGAACGATATCCCCTAACTGAAATACCTTGCGCTCCATGGCTACCGCTCCCTTTTACTTCTATCACTTCTTCTATCTATTATATATCATTGGTTAACCGATTAGATCAACCCTGCACGCGTTCTTGTCCCAAATCCCGTGCTTCAATCGCCTGTTTGATATCCGTAAGAATCTGACGCTCCACATCTTCCCTTGCATTCGGATTGCATTCCGCTACAATGCGAACAACATATTCGGAAGTATTCAATGACTGGATTCCTAATACATCCGGTATCCGCTGTACCTCTGGGCGACGGTCCATGATTCCCGTAAGGGCCGCTTGAATCAGTGTAATCGTGTCCTTCACCTGCTGGTCGTTCTTTACCGGTAGATCTACAATGGCTAATGAGTTGGAAAGGGAGTAGTTCGTGACGCTGGTAATCATCCCGTTCGGAATAATATAGGTCTCCCCATTCAATCCTTTTACACGCGAGGTGCGAAGCCCGATCATTTCGACAGTTCCCCGGTACTCACCACTTTTGATTACATCACCTACCGCAAACTGATCCTCGAATATAATGAAGAATCCGGTAATAACGTCCTTCACTAAACTCTGTGCACCAAAACCTATAGCAAGACCAAGGACTCCGGCACCGGCTAACAGCGGTCCTAACTCGAAGTGGAACTCCGAGAGAATGATCAAAATCATGACAAAGTTGCATACAACGGAGGTTACATTTTTTAACAACTCCCCTACCGTGACAAAACGTCTTGAGTTCACTTGTATTCGACTCTTCTCCTGCCTAAGGAGAAACTGATCAATCATTTTATACACAACCCGTATCACAAGACGCGTCAGAATAAAAATGATGATAACCCGAATGCCGGATGACAGGATATTCATCCACATCTCTTCATTCGATAACCATCCCCAGACTTTATCTTTCAAGCCATCAGCCTCCTGAGCTATAGTTTTTAAATCTACACCGTCATCCGTTTCTGCTGATAAGTAACCAAAGCCCCTCATCCTGGTGTTCTCCCCTTACTCTTCGATGTTGATATACCTCTTGTTGTTATCCAGCGCAAAGATGCCTCGGATCTCCACATGCTCCTGCTGAATGATCTCTTGAACATCTTTTAACGCATCAGATGGGAATTGAATCGATAATGCACAGCCTGCTGTAATCTCTTTTGGTGTAGGAAAAAGATCAATTTCGATATCCGCGTACTCCAACAGCATTTCCGCACGCAGTGCCTGCTGGGTGGAATCGAATGCGATCAACATCGCGCCTTCCACTGCCCCGTCCCCCTCCATCATTCCTATCATTTTGTATGTATGTTCTTCTCTTCATCATTTCCAATGATTAAGAGTTTTATATAAACCTTTTCATAGATCAACATATTCATATACCTCATGCAGTCCAGGTCATACCCTCTTTCTAAGAGCATACTTCTGTCTGACATGAATATAAATCACATTTTAAGCGAATCCCAAAGTATAAAAACAGTCTTTCATCCATATACTGATACTACCAAATGCAGACGAAAGGAAGATTCTATGAACCGTCTATCTAAAATCACGTCTCGCCCGGAGGCTTCCAGCTTAAAAATACCACACACGGACCCTAATATCCATTCTGCTATTATACATCGCTTGCTCTTCCATCTCTCTGACGCCCGTATTCAGCATCGTCCGCTTGTCATTGTCTGCATCGGTACCGACCGGTCTACCGGCGACTGCCTGGGGCCGCTTGTCGGCACCTCACTTGCACGCTACAACAGTTCCATGTTTCATCTCTACGGTACGCTGGACGAGCCTGTCCACGCCATGAATCTGAAGGATACGCTAACGGCCATATACGAAAAATTCGACAACCCTTTTGTAATCGGAATTGATGCTTGTTTAGGGCAATCATCAAGTGTAGGCTCTATTCAGATATCCGATGGTCCTCTAAAGCCTGGAGCCGGCGTACATAAAGAATTACCGCCGGTCGGCGATATCCATGTAACGGGTATCGTCAATGTCGGCGGCTTTATGGAATACTTTGTATTGCAGAACACTCGCTTAAGCTTGGTCATGCGGTTGTCTGATATTATTGCAACCTGCCTATTTGCAGGCATCAAAGAGTGGAACCGTTCTACCCTTCTTGCAGCGCAAGAGTGACGGCCTCTTTTTCTTCCGGAGACAATGGATATTTGGACTGCCCATCCTTCAGTGGTTTAGCATACACAAAAGAGCTCTCCCGGTTATGCAGACCGGTCAGCACGATCCCTTCCTCTTGTTCGCTGAGAATAGCCAGGGAGAAGCTCATTTCGTTTCCCCGCTCGCCAAACGCATTGTATCGTACGATACCAACCTTGGACTTCATCCCTTTCAAACTGCCGCTGATCGTATCCAGCATTTTTTGATGATGGGCATGTCCCTCTTCAATCTCATCCATTTGGATTTTCAATTGGACCAACAGCGATTCGATGTCTTCTACCCCACTGCCTTCCATCATCGCATCATAACGTCGCCTCATTTTACGCAGTTTTGTCCCTTGTACAATTAAAGTTACCCATAAGATCAAGATGATCATGACCATTCCGACGACAAACCAATGAAGCTGTTCCATGATCAATTCATTTAATTCAGACATGCTTTCTTCCTTCCTCTTCTCCATCTTGATCTATTCGATTAACTATGAATCTCTGCAATCGCTTTTCGCATGAACTCTACCTCGTCACGGCTAGTAGATATCCCCACGCTTGCTCTGATTGCACCCGTCTGTTCCGTGCCTGATACCATATGGGCAAGCGGTGTACAATGATAACCGGCACGCACAGCAATTCCATATTCGCGGTCCAGTCGGAAAGCCAATTCAGACGCACTGAATCGTTCCGACACAAATGCAACAATACCTGTCCTCGCCTGTCCAAGAGCAGGACCTAGTATTCGAAGGCCTCCTACCTCTTGTAGACCCTCCATCATATATTGCGTTAACTCCCATTCATGCCGGTAAATATGCTGGGGTGTCCATTCAAGCACCTTCTTCACACCCGCTTGCAATCCCGCATATCCAATCGTGTTAGGCGTCCCTGCCTCATATCGATCCGGACGTACCGTTGGCTGTTCAATAGCCTCCGATTGACTCCCTGTGCCTCCGTGCAGTAATGGTTCCAGATCAATATCAGGCGAGATATACAACCCGCCTGTCCCCTGCGGCCCCAGAAGCCCTTTATGCCCCGGAAAAGCCAACATGCCTACATGCATCTCCTCCACGTGAACATCCAGCATACCGGCACTCTGGGCAGCATCTACGAGCAGTACGGCCCCTTTCCTCTTCACCAGTTCTCCTATTTCAACGAGAGGAATAATCGAACCAAGAAGATTGGAACTGTGACTACATACAACAAGCCTAGTATTAGAACGAAAAGCTCCCTCCATTAGTTGCACATCAAGCTGACCTTCCTCATCGACAGGAACGTAGTCCACTTGTATCCCTCGGGTGCGTTTCAAAAACTCTAACGGTCTTCGCACTGAGTTATGTTCAATCATAGTGGCAATCACATGGTCGCCTTCACGCAAATAGCCTTTGATTGCTAAATTCAACGCTTCTGTTGTATTCGATGTCAGCGCAATATCATTAGGATTTTTCACCCCAAACAAATCCGCGAGCGTCTTTCGCGTTCCGTAGAGTACACGAGAAGCTTTCACCGCCATCCGGTGACTCCCACGTCCCGGGTTTGCAGCCTCCTCCTCCATCGCCTTTCTCATCGCCTCAAATACTTCAGGAGGCTTTGGCCACGAAGTGGCTGCATGATCCAGATAAACGATCGGGTCCATGATGTTTCCCCTTCATCTTTACCGTATTGGTGTCTCTTAACAGGATATGTCCAAAAACCTCTTTAATCCAGCATCAAGGCTATGGCTTCACGTTTAGTTAAATAAAGACATATCTCATTCCCTTACAGGAACGTCGACATGTCTTTGGTTTTTAATCACACTCATTTGCTGTTCAACCATTTGTTATTCAACCCGTCACTCACAATAGTATCTTCTTCAACAAAACTACGACTCTTTATTGAAGAAGTTCCAACAACCGTTCCAGGTCCTGTCTGCTATAGTAATTAAGCTCAATCTTCCCTTTATCCTTATTGTGCTTAATTTTTACAGTTGTTTTAAACCGTTCTCTCAGATCCTCTTCCAAATGATCGATATAAGGATCTCTATTCTTAACCTTAGGCTTCGCTTTATCCGTTGGTTTACGATCCAGATTCTTAACAGCTTCCTCTAGTTCACGAACACTCCACTCTTGCTCAACACACTGTTTTGCCAACTGCTTAACGAGAATTGGATCCTTTATTCCAACGATCGCTCGGGCATGTCCCATGGATAATGTTCCACGTGAAACATTGTCCTTCACTTCTTCTGGTAGGGAAAGCAACCGCAAAAAGTTAGCGATGTGAGAACGAGACTTACCTACCTTCAATGAAAGCTCTTCTTGGGTTAAGGAAAATTGTTCCATCAGACCTTGATAAGCTACAGCAATCTCCATGGCGTTCAGGTTCTCGCGCTGCAGGTTCTCAATCAGGGCGATTTCCATAACCTGTTGATCGCTAAAAGATCGAACCACCGCCGGAATCGTAGCTTTTCCGCAATATTGAGATGCCCGGAATCTGCGCTCCCCGGCAATAATCTCATACCCTTTCAGCACACTGCGGACGATAATCGGTTGTATAACTCCATGCTGACGGATCGATTCCGCCAATTCCTGGATTGCCTCATCGTTAAATGTCTTGCGCGGCTGATACGGATTCGCTCGCAATTGACTGAGCGGAATTTCCACTACCTTGTCATCATCATGAATAGACAAAGATGGAATAAGCGCATCCAGCCCTTTTCCCAATCGTTTACTCATACGAGATCACTTCCTTTGCCAGCTCCAAGTATACTTCCGCTCCCTTAGAACGTGGATCATATGTAATGATCGACTGTCCATGAGAAGGTGCCTCACTCAAACGAATGTTTCTAGGAATAATCGTTCTGTACACTTTTTCCTGGAAATACTTTTTCACTTCTTCAATCACTTGAATGCCCAGGTTCGTGCGCGCATCCAGCATCGTCAGCAATACGCCTTCAATCTTGAGAGAGGTATTCAGGTGTTTCTGAACAAGACGAACCGTATTCAGCAGCTGACTCAGACCCTCCAGCGCGTAATACTCACATTGAATCGGGATAATTACTGAATCGGCCGCGGTCAATGAATTGATCGTTAAAATGCCAAGCGATGGAGGACAATCAATCAAAATATAATCGTACTGAGGCTTGATTAATTGTAGTGATTTCTTCAATCGTACCTCACGAGAAATCGTAGGGACAAGCTCAATCTCAGCACCAGCCAATTGAATGGTTGCCGGAATGATGTCCAATCCTTCTATGTTAGTCCCACAGATGGCGTCCTTCGGGTGTACTTCATTGATGATAATATCATATATGCAATTTGCAACATCGGCTTTATTAATGCCAACCCCACTCGTTGTATTTCCTTGGGGGTCTATATCCACCAAAAGCACCCGTTTGCCTAGCGAAGCCAATCCAGCTCCCAGATTGACGGAAGTCGTCGTTTTGCCGACACCGCCCTTTTGATTTGCTATGGCAATTATCTTTGACACTCATTTCACCTCAATGTAGGAAGACTCTTCTAAGTAGTCGCAATAGATGATATACAGCGATAGGCTGTATATGTGTATTAAGCGAACGTTCCCGGTAACTACGGGATGCCCAGGATTTAGCGGATGAAAATGAGTAATAATAAATTACATGGTTCTCATCTGTAACAACAAACCTAATCCCTTCGTTAATCGATACAGTCTGGTGTAGAGCACTATCTCTTGATCAACAGAAAAAGCGGTACGATGCATACCGCTTCACACCATATCTTAACGTTTAGGTATTTTTATAACGATTTCATAGTGATCTTCATGATCATTCTCTGTTGTTTTAATTGCCATCCCGGAACCGGATACCATATCAATCGATTGACGAATCGTGTTCAAAGCCAGGCGAACATCCTTACTATAAGATATACGCTTAGACTTCTTCATCGTTGTTACTTCTTTATAAAAGGCGATTCGTGCCTCCGTCTGCTTCACATTCAGTTCCTTGGTAATGATCTCATCCAGCACCTTGAGCTGGGTTTCTTCATTATCCAAAGAAAGCAGCGCACGAGCATGGCGTTCCGTCACTTTACGTTCCATCAAAGCCACTTTGACTGCTTCTGGCAGCTGCAGCAAGCGAATCTTGTTTGCAATTGTAGACTGGCTTTTTCCTAAACGCTGTGCCAAGCTCTCTTGTGTCAGTTGATGAAGATCAATCAGCTTCTGATAAGCAACAGCCTCTTCAATGGATGTCAGTCCTTCACGCTGCAAATTTTCGATTAACGCAATCGATGCCGCCTGTGAATCGTTGAACTCCCGAACAATGGCCGGAATCGTGTCCAGACCCAGCTTCTTAACCGCACGCCAGCGGCGTTCCCCTGCAATGATCTCATACATGCCATTACGGACGCGAACAACGATAGGTTGAATGACTCCATGAGTTTTAATCGTCTGGAGCAGTTCATCAATCTTCTCATCATCAAAAATCGTCCGTGGCTGGTATGGGCTGCTGACAATCTCGTTTACCGGGATTTGTTTCACTTCATCCCCTTGGTTACGCTCTGCCGCTAAGCCAAACAATCTCGAAAATTGTTCTTTCATTCCGTATATTACCACCTAATTTCATGATAGCACGGATAAGCCTCCGAATATCCCGGAATCGGTTAAACGATTGGACAACCACAATATGGAGCCATACACAGATGATTCCACCATCCATTGGCGCTAGAATCCACTGTGGTGCCAGGCATTTCCCTGCAAAAACAGATTTCATGCTGATCAGAGAAAAGACGCCTGTGGTGATCATAGACGTATTACTCTGATCCAAACCGCTGCATGAAGCGGTTTCTTCTTGAGAGATATAACAGGAGGTTTTATCATGATGCTTACTATCAATCGATATCTCACAAGTGGTATATATGTTTTCTACTTCGCATAAGGCCATGATCCCCTTGGGATCGCACGGCACTTTCCAAAAAACAGCAGCCACAACGATCAAGGTTGTTGACTGCACGAAGCAAGGATGGAAAAGTGACCAAACCAGGATTTATACTCTTTCATCCTATTAAAGAACGGGCAAACCGGCCCTTCTGTCCAAATGGATACTACGATTCTATTCTACCACTTTTTGTCCTATAACTCTATTCTCCAATATCACCTTTTTTCCTTCATTTCTCGCTTGCTTTATACATGATTTGTGCACAGTTCCAAAGTTTTTGCCTCGATATCATGTTAATAGGCCACCTTTATCTATCCTGCAGCCTTTCTAACGATCCTAGCATTCAGAATAATTGTGGGATTTGCCAATAGATTAGATCTCTCCAACGACCAATATCATCCAAGTCAAAGACGAGCTGAATCTGAAAAGCTAGTAGATGAATGAAAACGAATTATGTAACATCGTGCGTCACTGCTCCCTTTGCGCACTTAGCGTTCTCCGGCGCATGATTATGATACCTTCAAACTTCCTTTCCTTAGTGGGTCTATCCTTCAATATCCAAGTTAGATAGCATAGTTGATATCAAAATAATCCGACAAACAAGAAATAACACTTCCAAAGAGATATCTATTTATATCCGACAACTTACTTCTAATGTTTCACGTGAAACATTGCAAATTTATCAGGTGCATCCACAGCGTTGATTTCATTCTTATTTATAAACTCAGCTTGAACTTGAAAATCTCCCTTTAGAAGTCAGCCTTGGCTCTGTTTAATAAATCCGCGCAAAGGATGAGCGCGCATGATCAAAACCTAAAGATGCTTCTGTATAGACTGCCTCCCACTCGGTGATCCGAGTTGAATTTTCTTATGTGATTTCACCCCACGTCCCAATCTATAGAATAGATAAACGTACTGATGGACTTAACCAACGAAACTAAAATAAACAACGGTCTCTATGTATTGCATATGTGAATAGAAAAAGATATTAACGACCGATCTGCCCGCTCAACAAATCTTACACAGCCAATTAAAAAAAAGAAGAACTCCATAGAGTCCTTCTCTTTGATTAGTTTACTTGTCTCCTTGCCAAGCTTGCTTCTGCAAGGGAGTCATTGATAGTGCCTTAGATCGGAGTTGCAAGATACTTACACAATCGGCGTCTTGCTGGCCGTACCCGCCTTGCGGGGGTACTTGGAAGGCGTGGCTCCCTTTTTATCGATTACCACGATATGCCGGCCAGATTCCTCTACGGGTAAGGAGAACGAATGAACCTTGTTCAAAGCCCCTCTCAGCTCCTTCAAGCTGCGAGCCGCCTCCTTCACCTCTTCCGTAGGGTCACTGCCCTTCATAGCGGCGAAACGCCCCCCTACCTTGGTGAAAGGTAGACAGAACTCGTTCAACACAGCCATGCGAGCAACCGCTCTTGCGGTGACCAGGTCGAACCCGTCACGGTACCCCTGCTTACGAGCAACCTCTTCCGCACGTCCGTGAATCAGTTCAACCCCATTCAGGCCAATCGTATCCACAACATGCTTCAGAAAGTTAATTCGTTTGTTAAGCGAATCCACAATCGTCAGTTTCACATGCGGGAAACATATTTTCAGAGGAATACCTGGGAAGCCAGCGCCTGATCCGATATCCGCCAGATTGCCGATTTGAGTCATATCCACGTAAAAAGCGAGCGTAATCGAGTCGTAAAAATGCTTCGTATAAACTTGCTCCCGTTCGGTAATTCCGGTTAAATTCATTTTCTCGTTCCACTCTACCAGTATCTCGTAATACATCTCGAACTGGTGAAGCTGTATCTCATCGATCGTAATCCCGTGCTCACCGAGCCGGTCAACAAAAGCCTTCTGAATGTCGTCCATTCCTTATCCTTTCGCTGCGGTTACCCGGTTATAATGCTCCAGGTAAACGAGAAGTATCGAAATATCCGCTGGCGTTACTCCTGCAATGCGTGATGCCTGACCGATGGAGATCGGACGGATCTTGTTCAGCTTCTGCCGAGCTTCCATGGCCAGTCCGTTGATTTCGTCATAAACGATATCTTCGGGAATGCGTTTTTTCTCCATCTTCTGCAGCTTTTCCACATGACCCAGCTGTTTCTCAATATAACCCGCATATTTGATTTGAATTTCGACTTGCTCCTTCATTTCCTCATCCAGTTCGTAAGGAGACGGCGAGAGCGACTCAATCATCGCAAACGTGATTTCCGGACGACGCAGGATCGTCAGCATATTGCTTCCATCCACAATCGGTGCAGAATCGGCCGCTTCCAGCATCGCATTCACTTCAACCGGCTTCACCTTCGTTTGCCGAAGACGTTCGATCTCTTGCTCAACCAACTGCTTCTTCTGAATGAATTTAGCATAACGCTCTTCCGAAATGAGGCCGATGTCGTGACCGATTTCAGTAAGACGCAAATCGGCATTATCATGACGAAGCAGCAGACGATATTCTGCACGGGAGGTGAGCAAACGATAAGGCTCATTTGTCCCTTTAGTCACCAGATCATCGATCAGCACTCCAATATAACCCTGGGAACGATCCAATATCACTGGCTCTTTGCCCTGCACTTTACGTGCTGCATTGATTCCCGCCATAATGCCTTGTCCTGCTGCCTCTTCATAGCCCGAGGTTCCATTGATCTGTCCGGCTGTGAACAGACCCGGCAGTTTTTTCGTTTCCAAAGACGGCCACAGCTGTGTTGGCACCATTGCATCATACTCGATAGCATATCCGTTACGCATCATTTCTACCTTCTCCATTCCGGGGATGGAACGAAGAACCGCAAGCTGAACATCCTCAGGCATGCTGGTGGATAGCCCTTGCACGTAGTATTCTTTCGTATTTTTACCTTCAGGCTCAAGGAAAATTTGATGTTTCGGTTTGTCGGCAAAACGAACGATCTTGTCCTCGATGGATGGGCAATAACGTGGCCCAGTACCTTCAATAACGCCGGAGAACATCGGTGCGCGGTGAAGGTTGTCATTGATGATCTGATGCGTATCCACCGACGTATACGTCAACCAGCAAGAAAGCTGCTCATTGTCGGAGGACTTTGTTTCATAAGAGAAGAACTTAGGCTTCTCATCCCCAGGCTGAATTTCGGTCTTGGAGAAATCAATCGTATCCTTATGCACCCGCGGGGGTGTACCTGTCTTGAAGCGAACAAGGTCAAATCCAAGCTCGCGCAGGTTATGCGCAAGTTTTACCGACGGCTGTTGATTGTTCGGACCGCTCTCATACATCAATTCACCCATAATAACTTTACCGCGCAAATACGTACCGGTTGTCAGCACAACGGCTTTCGCACGATATTCCGTACCCGTCTGCGTTATGATCCCCACGCACACACCATCTTCTACGATGAGCTGATCCACCATACCCTGACGAAGGGTAAGCTTCTCTTCCTTCTCCATCGTCTCTTTCATGGTATGCTGATAAGAAAACTTATCGGCTTGAGCACGCAGCGCATGGACAGCCGGACCTTTACCTGTATTCAACATTCGCATTTGAATGAAAGTTTTATCAATATTGCGTCCCATTTCTCCGCCCAGTGCGTCGATTTCGCGCACGACATGGCCTTTGGCAGGCCCTCCAATGGACGGGTTACACGGCATAAAAGCAACCATATCCAAGTTGATGGTAACCATCAACGTTTCAGCACCCATTCGTGCAGATGCAAGTGCAGCCTCGCAGCCGGCATGTCCTGCACCGACTACAATCACGTCATAAGTGCCACCCATATAGCTCATAGCTCACCATCCTGTTCTAATTGTGTTATATACGTAATCAAAGGGCATCCACCTCGGATATCCCTGAAATTGCTGAGCTGTTCCTACTATATATAGTAATCCTTGGAGCTTATTTACCCAAGCAAAACTGTGAAAAAATCTGATCAATGAGCGAATCGCCAACCGCTTCACCCAATATCTCACTTAACTGCTCCCAAGCCATTCTCACATCGATTTGGATCATATCAATCGGGATGAGCTGTTCAGCCGCATCGTAAGCATCCTGCAGCGACTGCTTGGATTTCTTCAGCAAAGCGATATGTCGCACATTGCTTACATACGTCAGATCTCCGCCTTCAATCTGGCCGCTGAAGAACAAGTTGGATATAGCCTCTTCCAACCGGTCAATTCCCTCTTGTGCCTTCATCGACATCGGAACAATCAATTCATCGGGGTAGTACCGATGCAGAATGTCCAGATCGAGATTAGACGGTAAGTCCATTTTATTCATAATGACAATACATTGTCTACCGCGTATTTGTTCCATCAATTCCAATTCGTCCTGATGCAGCGGTTCACTGGCATTCAGTACGAGCAGAATGAGATCCGCTTCGTTTACCGCATGCTTGGATCGTTCAACGCCGATCTGCTCGACCACATCCATCGTTTCCCGGATACCCGCCGTATCGAGCAGCTTCAACGGAATATTGTTAATGGTCACAAATTCCTCAATCACATCGCGAGTCGTCCCCGGTATATCCGTGACAATCGCCCGATTATCCTGGGCCAGCGTGTTTAGAAGCGAAGATTTGCCCACATTAGGGCGACCGATAATAGCTGTCGTAATCCCTTCACGTAGGATTTTCCCTTCTTGCGCAGTCTTCAGCAGCTTATCAATTTCACCCATGACAAGTTGGCTTTTCTCTTTAATGAATTCTGAAGTAAGCGACTCCACGTCATGCTCAGGATAATCGATATTCACTTCAATATGGGCCAGCGTTTCGACCAAGGTATGACGAAGCTCGTTAATCTTACGGGATAACGTTCCTTCAACCTGCTTGAGGGCAACGGAAAAGGCGCGATCGGATTTCGAACGAATCAGGTCGATAACGGCTTCCGCCTGGGATAGATCGATCCGCCCGTTTAAGAAAGCCCGCTTCGTAAATTCACCGGGTTCCGCCAAACGGATGTTTAATTGAAGCAACAAATCCATCACCCGCTTGACGGAGATGACCCCACCATGGGCACTGATCTCGACGACATCCTCGGTCGTGAACGATCGAGGAGCACGCATCACCGTCACGAGCACCTCTTCGAGGTTTTCTCCCGTTTTCGGATCTACAATATGACCGTAATGAACGGTATGGGAGTCCACTTCCGTTAACTTGTTTTTACTTTTGAATATACGCTCCACTTCCTGAACGGAATCCGGCCCGCTAACGCGAATAATCGCAATGCCGCCTTCACCGACAGCTGTTGAAATAGCTGCAATCGTATCACTAAACATCGTTTCCTTCACCTCTTTCTTTCGTAAAAAACATCAGAATTACAGCCATATCATATATAATTCGGCTGCTACATCTATCAACGTTAAAGAAAACCTCCTGATGGAGTCTTCCTGTATAGGTCTTTTTAAAAAACAATGACTCCCTCTTGAAGCTTAAGGAGTCATTGTTTATATATACTCTTCAACTCATTTAGGACGACTTGGGTGTAATGACAACCCGTCGGTTCGGCTCTTCGCCCTTGCTGTACGTCTTCACGGCTCCATGCGACTGGAGTTTGGCGTGAATCACCTTCCGCTCAGCAGCAGGCATAGGCTCAAGCACAATCTCTTTACGGGTCTTCAGAACCCGTCCCGCTAACCGATCCGCCAGATCCTCCAGCGTCTTCTTGCGACGGTCACGGAAGTTCTCAGCATCCAGTACGATGCGAAGATAACTGTCGGAGTAACGATTAGCTACGATATTCGCCAGATACTGAAGGGCATCCAGAGTCTGACCTCTTCGCCCGATCATCAGTCCCAGTCCGGCGCCGGAAATTTGAAGCGTGGTAAAGTCTTTCCCCTTCTCGACGTCAACCGAAATATCAAGCCCCATGGCTTGTCCGGTTTCAATCAGAAAGGTGATGGCTTCCTGGTAAGGATCCTTGCCTGCAAGCGAAGCTGTGTCAGGGCTCTCTGTATCCATGCTGACAGCAGGTTCCTGCGTCATTACAGAGGTATTAGAGACCTGAACCACTTTGGCTGGAACAGCTTGCGCGTTCGTAGGTGGTACTTCCTTCACAGATGAATCGCCGCCAGCACCGTCAGGCAGGAGCGTTAGTTCGACTTTCGCTTCCTTGACCCCGAACAGGCCCAGGAATCCTCTTGATGGCTGACTCAATACTTGAACCGATACACGGTCTTGACTTACACCCCATCGGGCCAGCCCTTGTGCGACAGCATCTTCAATGGTTTTTCCTGTTGCGACGATTTTACTCATCTCGACTTCTTGGCTCCCTTCGAACTTTTTTTCCCGCCTTTGCTGCCACTCTTTTTCCCGCCCTTGTTACCGCTCTTATTGCTCTTCTGACCGTCGGTTGCGCTGGCAACGCTTGCCACGATAGCAGCCTTGTCATTGTTGCGGTACAAGAAGTAGTTCTGCACGATCGTGTAGAGGTTACTGTAGAACCAGTACAACGGAAGTGCCGAAGGGAACTGGAAGGACATTACAAAGATCAGAATCGGATAAACAAACAGCATGAACTGCATCATTCCCATTTGCTGAGACGGGTTCATCTTCATCATCATTTTCGTTTGGAAAAACGTAGTTACAGCGGCAAGCACCGGCAAAATAAACAGCTTGTCCGGTTGACCTAATTGCAGCCACAGGAATTCGTGATCACGAAGGAGATTGTTATAGTAAATCGAATGATAGAGTGCGATAAATATCGGCATTTGTACGATCAGCGGCAAACATCCCGCCATCGGATTAACCTTATTCTCCTGGAAGAGCTTCATCGTTTCCATTTGAACTTTTTCAGGTTGATCTTTATATTTCTCGCGAATTTTCTGAATTTCAGGCTGAATGGCCTGCATTGCCTTCGAGCTTCTGACCTGTTTCAGAGTCAGCGGTAAAATCAAAGTACGGACGATAAGCACCATCACGAGTACGGACAATCCGTATTCACCGTTAAACCATGTAGCAAACGTATCAAGTGCCCATGTAAAGTAATAAACAACGTTGCTCTGCCAAAAGCCTCCATTTTTCAAATCTTCAATGGTACGCGTTTGGTCAGCTCCACCAGGCGCACAACCTGATATAACGGCCACTGCAAGTATTACAGCGGTGAGGAGGAACCATTTCCCTCGTCTTGTCTTCATGAACGACACTTCAAAACCCCTCTCTTCGCCATTCCATTCCACGGTAAATCATAACATATTTATATGGACAAATAAACACATGGTTCAGCCCCTCTTCGCTTTCAGAAGGGACGATTTCCTCAATACATGAAGCACGCTTTTTTCCAGCTCCTGATATGACTTATCGAGTGCTCCCTTTCGAACGATAAAGATCAGGTCAATATGCTCGATAATCTGATGCTGATGGTGCCTGACAATCTCTTTAACCAGCCGTCTCATCCGGTTGCGGACAACCGCATTGCCGATCTTTTTGCTGCATGAAACGCCAACGCGAAACTGCTCTACCTCTTTTTTGCGTGACCAATATACAACAAATTGATGATTGGCGAAGGACTTTCCGTGTCGATATACCCGGCTGAAATCAGCGCGGTTCCGTAAACGAAGTTTTCTATGCACAAGTTTCTCCCGCCCTGCCGTTAATCAAGTTCAAGAATTAAACGTTTCTTTGGCATCTCTTCTATTATAATAGTATAGTCATGCCAAAACCGCTATAAACACTCACTTGGAATACTTTAAGACACACTATAGCCTATATCCTGCCGATTTCAAAAGGAAACTCCTCACACTGCAGGAGATATTACGAAAAAAAGACCACCTCGGTGGTCTTCGTGGCACAATATTAAGCGCTCAGTACTTTTCTGCCTTTTTGACGGCGGTTAGCCAATACTTTGCGTCCGTTCTTCGTGCTCATTCTTTTACGGAAGCCGTGTACCTTTTTACGTTTGCTTACATTCGGTTTGAAAGTCGGTCTCATGAATTAATGCACCCCCTTACAGGAATATGTCGTACCCATATTTTAAGATCATAACGTCAATCGACGCACTTTCACGGAAGAATAGACCGCGATTTGTTGAACCGACGTCTATGGACGTATCTCTTGTAAACAGACCGCTAAATGGTAGCGGATAATGTTCTCATCTTCACAGAAAATGCCTTTATACATTTAATCACGTTCAGGCCCAAAAGTCAAACCTTAGTTAACTTCAGCAAGCACTTAAGTTTTCCACAAGTAGTCATTATTGCTAGTTTTGAATTATCCACATGGGGATAACCTATTTAAATAGATTGTGGATGTCATTTTTCGATCCATATAACGCCTTTCATCCCTAAAATGTCCCTTATTTACACAGGCGCTATAAAAGAGTAGTATAAATAATTGAATTTAAGTTGTATACAAGTATACACCGAAGAAGGAGCTGCTTTGTTTTATGAAAATAGGCATGATCGGTCTGGGGAAAATGGGCCTCAATCTGGTTCAGAATCTAATTCATCATCAGCATCAGGTCGTAGCTTACGACTTAAATAAGGAATTGGTCGATCAAGCTGCCCAGTGTGGTGCCGAGGCCGCAGCATCAACTGAATTGCTTGTTGCCAAACTGGATAAACCCCGCATCGTTTGGATGATGGTACCAGCTGGAGATATCGTGGATTCCGTCATCGATTCCCTCACCCCACTCCTCGAGTCCGGTGATATTCTGATTGACGGTGGCAATTCACATTATAAAGATTCCAAAGCCCGTGCAGCGCGGCTGGCGGATCAAGGCATTTATTATTTTGATGCCGGCACTTCCGGCGGTATGGAAGGCGCTCATAACGGTGGCTGCTTTATGATTGGGGGCAACCGCGACGTATTCAACAGCATTGAACCCCTATTTAAGGATATGGCTGTTGAGAACGGTTACTTGTATGCCGGGGAAAGCGGCAGCGGTCATTTTCTGAAAATGGTCCATAACGGAATCGAATACGGCATGATGCAATCCATTGCGGAAGGCTTTGAAGTGTTGGAAAAAAGCGCGTTCGACTTCAACTATGAGGATGTCGCGCGGGTATGGTCCAATGGTTCCGTCATTCGGAGCTGGCTCATGGAGCTGACGCAAAACGCATTTTCCAAGGATCCGAAGCTGGATGGCATCAAAGGGGTGATGAAATCATCCGGTGAAGGAAGATGGACCGTTGAAACGGCACTTGAGGTTCAAGCCAGCGCTCCAGTCATTGCCATGTCGCTGTTCATGCGATATCGCTCCCTTGACCAAGATACGTTCCACGGCAAAGTCGTTGCAGCACTGCGTAATGAATTCGGTGGCCATGCGGTTGAAAAATCGGAATAGCATTAATTCTCTTCTATAACCTGCTGTTTCTTAAGGGCATCATGTCATAGTCTCTTTATGGTCCCTTTTCCTTTCGATGTGGTATCATTACCACTAGAGAAAATTAGAATCAGTACCGGATTGGAGAATTATGCTATGAAATTTCCCTCAACGTGGCTTCAAGGAGCCTCTCTCGGAGAGGCCATCGCCAGTGAACTGAGATTACAAATTATTAGCGGTACCATCAAGCGGGGAGAAATCCTGTCCGAGAATCGGATTGCAGGTGAATTCGGCACCAGCCGATCTCCTGTGCGGGAAGCAATGAAAACGCTGTCCAGCGAAGGATTGATACAATTGGAGCGCATGGGCGCCGTTGTCATGGGCTTATCGCTTAAGGAAGTAGAAGAATTATACGATGTCCGTTTTCTTATTGAGAGCTTTGTTCAAGGCAAAGTATTTGCGAATCCCCAGCCGAAATTAATCCAACATTTAAAACAAATCGTTGATCGGATGGAACTTGCCGCGAAACATGAGGACCCGGTTGAATTCTCCTATCAGGATTTGGCTTTTCATGAACGGATCATTACGGAAGCAAACCATAAACGGATTCTTCATCTGTGGAAGAGCATTCGCCCTATCGTGATCACAGTCATGTTAATTACGACCCGTCAGGTGTTCGGTGGCGGAGGCACCAAGATTCGGTATGTCATGGACAAGCATCTTCAGCTTATTGCAGAGATGGAATCCCTGGATCCGGCACGGATCCAAACGGCGGTTCAACATTATTTCGATGATTCCCGTCAAACGCTTCATCTTAGTTTTCCGGAGGGTTAGCTTAATCCTCCCTTCCTCCGTCTTACGAAACACTGCATGCGCTCTAAGTTGTCGACAAGTATACAATCGAATTCAGCTTTGTTTTGGGTATACTACCGCAGAACAGCTCGATATGAACCATTTCCCAATTCAAAATGGGTAATCTATAGGAGGAAGCAAGATATGAATTCACTATTCGGTCTCAGTCATAATGCTACATTAATGATCTGGACGCTGCTGACGATCGTCTTCCTGATCGTGCTGATTTCCAAATATAAATGGAACCCTTTCGTGACCCTACTGATCTCCGCACTAATCCTTGGTCTATTAACGGGCATGCAGCCTGCGGATGTTATTACCTCGATCACAGGCGGCCTGGGGGGAACGCTTGGAACGATTGCCATCGTTATCGCCCTTGGTACCATGCTCGGAAAAATGATGGCTGAATCCGGAGGCGCCGAGCAAATCGCGACCACCCTCGTTGATCGCTTCGGCGAAAAGCGGGTCCATTGGTCCATGATGATTGTCGGCTTTATCGTCGGTATTCCCGTATTTTTCGAGGTGGGCGTTATCCTGTTGATTCCTATTGTCTTCACGGTTGCACGCAAAACGAAAATGTCTCTGCTGCACATCGGCATTCCGATTCTCGCCGGATTGTCCACCGTTCACGGTTTGGTACCTCCGCATCCCGCTCCAATGATTGCTATTGAAGCTTATGATGCGAACCTTGGCATGACGATCCTCTACTCGCTCCTGGTCGGGATCCCTGCAGCGATACTGGCCGGTCCGGTGTTCGGCAAATTTATCGGCAAACGGATCCGAACCGAACCACCCGAGGAACTTGCCGAGCAGTTCTCAAGCAAAGCTGAACGCGGATTACCCGGCTTCGGCATCACTTTGTTTACAATCTTGCTGCCGGTCATTCTGATGCTTATCGGTTCCGCAGCCGATATTATCGATCCGGAGTCCACCAGCTTTATAGCCGTGTTCTGCAAATTTATCGGTCATGAAGTCATTGCACTGCTCATAGCTGCAGTCTTCTCCTTCTTCTCGCTGGGATTCGCACGCGGCTTTAATAAACATGATCTGTCCCGCTTCACCAGCGAATGTCTCGCTCCGATCGCTACGATCATTCTGATCATCGGTGCGGGCGGTGCATTCAAGCAGGTTCTGATCAACAGTGGCGTCGGCAATGCCATTGCCGAAATTGCAACCGGTGCAAATATCAATATCATCCTATTCGCGTGGCTTGTAGCCGCACTCATTCGAGTTGCAACCGGTTCCGCCACTGTAGCCATGACGACTGCCGCTGGGATTGTCGCTCCTGTGCTTGCCATGACGCCTGGGGCTAACGTAGAGCTTGTGGTGCTTGCTACCGGGGCAGGCTCCATCGTACTGTCTCACGTGAACGATGCCGGCTTCTGGATGGTAAAAGAATTCTTTAACATGACGGTAGCCCAGACGCTGAAATCCTGGACCGTGATGGAAACAATTCTGTCCCTGACCGGACTGGTGTTGGCTCTGGTTCTCAATGTAATTGTATAATGAAGCAATAAGACACATGGGGGCTCCCGGAATGCTGATATTTTGACAGCGAACCGGGTGCCCTTACGTAGAAAGAAGGTATGTCTCTTGAGTACTCAGAACTATATGATCGGTGTCGATATCGGAACAACCAGCACCAAAGCCGTGCTTTTCAAGGAGAATGGTGAGGTTGTAGCCAAAGCCGGCGGCGAATATCCGCTGCTCACCCCTACTCCCTCTACGGCGGAACAAGATCCGGAGCAAATCTTTCAGACCGTCATTTCCTCTGTCCAAGGGGTCATGTCGCAGAGCGGGATTGATCCGGCTCAAGTTCTGTTCGTATCTTTCAGTGCGGCTATGCACAGCGTCATTGCCGTAGATAGCCAAGGCACCCCGTTGACTCGCTGCATTACCTGGGCCGACAACCGCAGTGCTGCCTGGTCTGCAAAGCTCAAAAAAGAACTCGGCGGGATGGAGCTGTATCTTAGAACCGGAACTCCGATTCATCCGATGTCGCCTGTGACCAAGCTGATGTGGATGCGCCATGAGCTGCCTTCCATCTTTCATCAAACAGCCAAATTCATTTCGATTAAAGAATATGTTTATTTCAAACTATTCGGCCAATATATTGTAGACCATTCCATTGCCTCCAGTACCGGAATGATGAACCTCGACGCACTGGCATGGGACCAGCAGGCGCTCGAGCTCGCTGGCATCACGGAGGACCATTTATCTACGATAGTACCGACGACACATATCATAGAAGGCCTGAAAAGCGAATATGCCGCAGCCATGGGGCTCTCCACTTCTACCCCCTTCGTCCTTGGCGCTGCCGACGGCGTGCTGTCGAACCTCGGCGTGAATGCCATTAAACCGGGAGTCGTTGCCGCTACCATCGGTACGAGCGGTGCAATCCGTACGGTTGTCGACAAACCGATGACTGATCCGAAGGGTCGTATTTTCTGCTACGCATTAACGGAGAAGCACTGGGTCATCGGCGGCGCGGTTAACAACGGCGGCATGATTTTCCGCTGGGTTCGCGATGAATTTGCCGCCTCCGAGGTCGAAACGGCCAAGCGGCTCGGCATCAATTCGTATGATGTACTAACCAAAATCGCGGACCGTATTCCGCCAGGCTCGAACGGACTGCTATTCCACCCGTACCTGACCGGAGAACGTGCGCCGTTATGGGATCCCAATGCCCGTGGATCGTTCTTTGGTTTAACCCTGAATCATAAAAAAGAGCATATGATCCGCTCCGTGCTGGAGGGCGTGATCTTTAATATGTATACCGTTCTGCTGGCGATGGAGGAACAAATCGGCCGACCGGCCAAAATCCATGCCACCGGCGGTTTCGCCCGTTCACCGATCTGGCGGCAGATGATGGCGGATATTTTTGACCAGCAGGTGATCGTGCCGGAAAGCTACGAGAGCTCATGCCTTGGCGCCGTAGTCCTTGGTCTGTACGCTACAGGAAGAGCGGATTCACTCGACATTGTAGAGACGATGGTTGGCGGCACCCATGAACACCAGCCTGTGAAGGAAAGTTCTGATGTTTATAAGGCTCTGCTGCCAATCTTCATCCGCATTTCGCGGAAACTGGAAGAAGATTATGAAGCCATTAGCCAATTTCAGCGCCGATTCGAGCAATCGTAAGCTTACTAGTAAGGAAAACGTCTATCTACGTACATTCTAGAGAAAACAGACCGCGATTAGATGTTGTTTTTCTTGCAATATCAGGTAGGCCATGTTTCGAAGTTTATACTTTATCTGAAGTAAAAGCCCGTTTTCGATGGATCCGATCCATGGCGAAAACGGGCTTTTTTTGTCATAATGCCTGTGTGAAAAATATCCACAGTGAGAATCCCATACCGAAAATTCCCCCTGCCTTACACATAAAGAAGTAGAAATCGCTGGGCTCCGGATTATCAACCATCCAATTCGAGGGCGACATATGAAACATAAAGCGTTGAAAGGCTTCATAACGGAATCCGCACCAGGCATAGATCAGCATCACGAGCGCCAATATGAAGAATCCTACGCTGCCGTTAGGGTCATGATATCGCTCGTTGGAAGCCTTCACAAGCTCTGAGGGGAAGTAGCGTGGCTCTTCCGGATCGGATCGGTGGACTTGCCCCGTTCCATCGCTGAACCTGATGCCTGGAACGATCATTTCTCCCTTCTCGTCGTATGAAAGAAAGCTTCGATCTCCAAACGGCTTCGCACGGTAGGCCTTTTCGCCGGGATAAAGCACTTCATATGACGCAGAATCGTCCGATTCCTTGCCATATGCACGGATTTCATATATCTCGCCCGCAATCTCAACTCGTTTCTCTTCTTCATAAGTATGAACATAAATTGGCTCACCGCGGCCAAATGATGCCCTATATTCGATGCTCCCGCTTCCGGAATCGGCATATTTGGCGTACTTTAGTCCTTCCATATGAAACACTTTCTTCGAATAATAGCCCTGGGCCCACACGGTAATTAGAACCAATGCGGCCGCCAGAGCGAGTAATAACCCTATTCTTCTCCAATTCAAGGCCTTCCCTTCCGTCCGCATCCTTGACTCCCCGTTCCGATTTTTTCTAATCATACGGTCCCTTCACAAAAAAGGTTTCAAAAGCCAAAGGATTGCCTATTGCCAACTTAAGTCCCTAATAAACTGCCGTTATACGACACCCATCGCGATTTAAACCTTAAATAAGGGGCCTTTCAAAGGCTCACGGGTACAGATTAAGCAAGATTTTTCTATAAAAAAAGCCCTCAAATGGAAATCTAGCGATTCCATTTGAAGACTATCCACAGCCATTTTTCACCTTTGGTCGATTGATTGGCTGCTAGAACATTCAACCATAAGTTATGAACAGATGGTGAGAGAAGAAAATTCTGCTTGCGAATCGGACAACCTGTGAATAATTTTTTGCGTTTTGAGGCCAATGATGTCGAAGGCTAAACAAATTATAAACAATATATAGTGGTGTGAATAAAAATTATGCACAACGTATTGAATTTGTGGATAAATTAGCGACATACATTGAAAATAAGGCCTTCTTTTGCTATGATGATATTACTTTTGGTTGTGAATATGTGAATGAAGCTATAATATTATCAACAGGCTGTGGATAAAGTTGTGAACAATTTCAATTTATCCATATTTTTTTGTTTCCACAGGAGTTAGTTCTGGGGATAATTAGACATCATTCATTTTCTTTCGACAATTCCACACATGGCTCTAGCCACATTTGGAAGATTTAAAGGAGTGACAGTTTTGGAAAGCCATACTTCCGAATTATGGCAAGAAATATTATCGATCATACAAACCAAGCTGAGTAAACCGAGTTTTGACACTTGGTTTAAAGCGACCAAGGCATTGACCATTAACGATCACTCCGTCGTCATTTCAGCACCGACAACGTTTGCTGTGGAATGGCTGGAGAGCCGATACACCAAGCTGGTTAGTGCAACCGTACTGGAGGTGGTGGGCAAACAGGTGGATGTCCGCTTTGTCATTGAAGAGGCTAAAGGACACGAACCTGTGCCGCAGCAGCCCTCGCCGCCGCTTGAAATATCCGGGGAGGAAATTCAGTCTCATATGCTGAATCCGAAGTATACGTTTGATACCTTTGTCATCGGTTCTGGCAACCGGTTCGCGCATGCTGCCTCGCTCGCTGTTGCTGAAGCTCCGGCTAAGGCGTATAACCCATTATTCCTATATGGTGGAGTTGGTCTTGGAAAAACGCACTTGATGCATGCGATCGGCCACTATATTTTGGAGCACAATCCCAGCAGTAGAGTCGTATATATTTCCTCCGAGAAATTCACCAACGAGTTCATCAACTCCATTCGGGATAACCGCGCTGAAAGCTTCCGCAACAAGTACCGTAGCGTCGATATTCTGCTCATTGACGATATTCAGTTCTTGGCAGGCAAAGAATCGACGCAGGAGGAATTTTTCCACACGTTTAACGCCCTGCACGAAGAGCGGAAGCAGATTATCATATCCAGTGACCGTCCGCCTAAGGAGATACCGACGCTGGAAGAACGGCTCCGTTCCCGGTTCGAATGGGGATTGATCACCGATATTCAACCACCGGATCTGGAGACGCGGATCGCTATTCTTCGCAAGAAAGCGAAGGCCGAGAATCTGGATATTCCAAACGAAGCCATGATGTATATCGCCAATCAGATCGATACGAACATTCGTGAGCTCGAAGGTGCCCTGATCCGTGTCGTTGCCTATTCCTCCCTAACCAATCAGGACGTAACCACGCATCTGGCAGCCGAAGCCCTGAAGGATATTATTCCGTCCAGTCGGCCGCGAATGATTACGATTCAGGACATCCAGCAAAAGGTCGGCGAATATTACAACCTGAGGCTGGAAGACTTCAAAGCCCGCAAACGGACCAAAGCCGTCGCGTTTCCGCGGCAAATTGCCATGTACCTGTCCCGTGAATTAACCGACTATTCCCTTCCCAAGATCGGAGAAGCATTCGGAGGCCGGGATCATACCACTGTCATACATGCCCATGAGAAGATTACCCAATCTCTGAAAAATGACCAGGAGCTGTTTAAAGTGGTCAATAATATTACGGAGAAAATCAAAAATCCAACCTGAACAAGTTCAAAGCCTATGCACAATCTATACACATGTGGATAGGCTTAATTTTATGCCTTTTCCGGGGCTTATCCACATATTCAGTGCCCCTATTACTATTACTAATAATAATTAATAAATAATTTAACCATAAAGAGGGGAATCCTCTTGGCATTCGCCAAGTGAAAAAACCCCTCTCATTTTTCCGTAAGGAGTGAAATTGATGAAAATCAGCATATTAAAAAATGTATTAAACGAATCCATTCAACACGTATCCAAGGCGATTTCCAGCCGAACCACAATTCCGATCCTCAGCGGCATTAAACTGGATGTCACCTATTCGGGTGTCACACTAACTGCTAGCGATACTGATATTTCCATTCAATCGTTTATTCCTGCGGAAGATGAGAAGCATACCATTGTCCAAGTAGAACAGCCTGGTAGTGTTGTGCTGCCAGCCAAATTTTTCGTTGAAATCATCAAGAAACTCCCTTCCCAAGAAATCCAAATGGAGGTAAAAGAAAACTTCCACACCTTTATCTCTTCGGGAGCTACGGAAATTCAGATGGTGGGTTTGGACCCGGAAGAATTCCCTGTATTGCCTAACATCGAAGACAGCCAAACCGTTTCTTTGCCTGGAGATCTGCTGAAAAATATGATCAAGCAAACGGTATTCTCCATTTCCACCCATGAAACAACGCCTATTTTGACTGGGGTATTATGGAGTCTGAACGACAATGAGCTGAAATTTACCGCTACAGACCGTCACAGATTGGCAACTCGCTCCGCACAGCTGGACAATGCGCAGGACATTTCGTTCAACAATGTCGTTATTGCGGGTAAAACGCTGAATGAGCTGAGCAAAATCATTCCGGACCAAAATACGCTGGTTGATATCGTTGTAGCCGATAATCAGGTATTATTTAAAATTGATCGTGTTCTGTTCTATTCCCGTATACTGGACGGCATTTATCCCGATACTTCTAGAATTATTCCAACATCGCATAAAACAGAACTCGTTTTGGACACAAAAAAATTAAGCGAGTCGATTGACCGCGCTTACCTGCTCTCCAAAGAGGAGAAAACGAACATTGTTCTCCTGCAAACGATGGAACATGGCGGCATCGAGATCTCTTCCAGCTCTTCCGAGCTTGGTAAAGTGCGTGAAGAATTGGATCTGGTCGATTTCAAAGGGGAGCCGCTGCGCATCTCGTTCAACTCCAAATATATGCTGGACGTGCTCAAGGTGGTTGAAAGTGAACAGCTGATGATCGCTTTCATGGGAGTTATGAGCCCGATCATTCTTAAACCGCTCGACGACAGCAAGAGCCAATATATTATTCTGCCGTACCGTACGGCCAATTAAAGTTATCCCCATGTTGATAGGGATGAAAGGACGAAGTCATGAAACAAATATTTATCCACAGTGAATATATCAAGCTGGATCAGTTCTTGAAGCTTTCAGATTGCGTATCCACAGGTGGGATGGCGAAGGCACTGCTGCAGGAAGGAGCAGTTCTGGTCAACGACGAAAAGGAAGAGCGGCGCGGACGCAAACTGGTACCTGGCGACATTGTCAAGGTGGAGGATTGCGGAACGTTTCAGGTGGCAGCACAATAGACAGCCTCCCGCAGCCGCTTTGGCGCTACGCGCGGAAGACGAGGGAGAGGATAAGCTTGTTTGTCAAAAATGTCAGCCTGCAGCACTATCGAAACTACGAGAAGCTGCAGCTTGAGGCGTTTGGTGACGTTAATTTGATTATCGGACGCAATGCTCAGGGAAAGACGAATTTGATGGAGGCGCTCTTCGTGCTTGCTTTAACGAAGAGCCACCGTACCTCCAAGGATCGCGAATTGATTGGATTCGAGCAATCCAGTGCCCATATATCAGCCGAGATCGACCGCAAGTACGGAGCTTTGAAGCTGGAGCTGAGTTTATCCCAGCAGGGGAAGAAAGCAAAAATCAATGGACTTGAGCAGCGGAAGCTTAGCGATTTCATCGGCTCGCTCAATGTCGTGATGTTTGCTCCCGAGGATCTGGAGATTGTCAAAGGCACGCCGGGGGTTCGCCGCCGGTTTCTTGACATGGAGATCGGCCAGGTGGCACCAAGCTACTTGTTTCATCTGCAGCAATACCAGAAGGTGCTCGTGCAGCGTAACAATCTGCTGAAGCAATTATGGGGGAAGGGCAGCGCCGAACAAGCGATGCTAGACATTTGGAACAGCCAATTGGCAGAACATGGTGTTAAAATCGTCAAGAAGAGGAAACAATTTATAAAAAAGCTGCAAAAGTGGGCTGAAAGCATCCATCAGGGAATTACAAACGGCCTGGAAGAGCTCTCTTTACACTACCTTCCGTCCTTTGCTGACGCGGAGGAAGAAGATGAAGCTGTCTTATTTGAGACATTTATGATAAAATTATCACAAATGAAAGAGCAAGAAATACGGCGTGGTATGACATTGGCAGGTCCTCATCGAGATGATCTGGCTTTTTATATTAATGGCAAAGAAGTCCAAACGTATGGATCTCAAGGTCAGCAGCGGACGACGGCGCTATCTTTGAAACTGGCTGAAATCGAGCTGATACAGGAAGAGATCGGTGAATATCCGGTGCTGCTTCTGGATGATGTGCTTTCTGAATTGGATCCGTACCGGCAGACACAATTGATCGAGACATTCCAGAGCAAAGTGCAGACATTCATCACGGCGACGGGCATTGAGAGTTTGAATACCGACAAATTGAAGGGTGCCAGCATTTTTCATGTCCATGACGGACAGGTGGGCTCTTAAGGAGTGATTCCATATGTATATTCATTTGGGCGGAGAGAAGATTATCCGTTCGTCGGAGCTGGTTGGAATTTTTGATATCTCGATCGAGAAATCCTCAAAAATCTCCAAGCAGTTCGTCACGCATGCCCAGCAGCATAAAGTCGTGGAGATGATTGGCGAAGAAGATCCGAAATCCATTGTGGTGACGAAATCGATCGTCTATTACTCTCCGATCTCCTCTGCAACGCTTAAGAAGAGAGCCAATCATTTTGTAGCTCAGGCATAACAGAATCTGTAGAAGTAGGTGAAGGCATGTCTATGAATCAACCGACATATGATGAGAATCAGATTCAGGTACTGGAAGGATTAGAAGCCGTTCGTAAACGTCCGGGGATGTACATCGGGTCCACCAGTGCCAAGGGTTTGCATCATTTGGTATGGGAAGTTGTGGACAATAGTATTGACGAAGCAATGGCGGGAATATGCGACCATATTGAAATCATTGTCCATGAGGATAACAGTGTTACCGTTGTCGATAACGGGCGCGGAATTCCGGTCGGCGAGAACGCCAAACTGAAGAAGTCGACGCTGGAAGTCGTTATGACCGTCCTTCATGCCGGCGGTAAGTTTGGCGGCGGCGGATATAAAGTATCCGGCGGTCTGCATGGTGTTGGTGTCTCAGTTGTGAATGCACTGTCTTCGAAAGTCGTGGTTCAGGTCAAACGTGATGGGCACATCTACCAACAGGAGTATCATCGCGGCGTACCTCAATATGATATCAAGATCATCGGGGATTCCGACGATCACGGGACAACCGTAACCTTCCTGCCGGATTCGGAGATTTTCACGGAAACAACGGAATATGATTACAACACGCTGCTGACACGGATCCGTGAGCTGGCGTTCCTGAACAAAGGCATTGCGCTTACACTGACGGACGAACGTACAGGTGCCTCCGACTATTTTAAATACGAGGGCGGAATCATTGAATACGTCAAGTTCCTGAATGAGAAGAAGGAAGCGCTGCACGAAGACCCTATCTATGTTGAGGGTTCACGGGATAATATTCAGGTTGAAGTGTCGCTCCAGTATAACGATAGCTATACCGAGAATATTTACTCTTTTGCAAATAATATCAACACGCACGAAGGCGGAACGCACGAATCCGGCTTTAAGAGTGCGCTCACTCGAATCATCAATGACTATGCCCGCAAAACGGGATTGATCAAAGATAACACCAACAACCTGTCGGGTGACGATGTGCGTGAAGGATTGACGGCAATCATCTCGGTCAAAGTACCGGAACCGCAGTTCGAAGGACAAACCAAAACCAAGCTCGGCAACAGTGAAGTGCGCGGTATTGTGGAATCCTTGTTCGCTGAGAAGCTGCAGGAGTTCCTGCAGGAGAATCCATCGGTTTCCCGCCGGATCTTGGAGAAGGCGCTTCAGGCATCACGTGCTCGTGAAGCGGCGCGTAAAGCCCGCGAGATGACACGCCGGAAGAGTGCGCTTGAAGTCAGCGCATTACCAGGTAAACTGGCAGACTGCTCTTCCAAGGATGCCTCCATCAGTGAGCTGTACATCGTCGAAGGTGACTCTGCCGGCGGATCCGCCAAGCAGGGACGCGATCGACATTTCCAAGCCATTTTGCCGCTTCGGGGTAAAATTCTCAACGTGGAAAAGGCGCGGCTTGACCGTATCCTCTCCAATGCGGAGATCCGGGCGATCATTACAGCGCTGGGCACAGGGATTGCGGAAGATTTCGATCTGTCCAAGGCCCGTTACCACAAAATCATTATTATGACTGATGCCGATGTCGACGGTGCGCATATTCGTACCTTGCTGCTGACGTTCTTCTACCGTTACATGCGTAAGCTGGTGGAAGCTGGTTATATCTATATCGCCCAACCGCCGCTCTTCAAGATCGAGCGCAATAAGGTGATCCGCTATGCCGGCAGTGAGAAAGAACGTGACCAGATCATTAAGGAGTTCGGTGAGAACGTCAAAATTAACGTACAGCGCTACAAAGGTCTCGGCGAGATGAACGCCGGACAGCTGTGGGAGACGACGATGGATCCGGAGAGCCGTACCATGCTTCAGGTGACCATCGAAGATGCGATCTTGGCCGATACATTGTTTGATACCCTGATGGGCGATAACGTTGAACCGCGACGGGATTTCATTCAGGAGCATGCGAAGTCGGTCCGTAATTTGGACGTATAAGGTTTTCATTCAAAAAGGGGCATCCCAAGGTCTGTGAAGGCCTCAGGGCTGCCCCTTTATTTTTACGATGGATGTGGATTTGGTGTACTCGCCATATAACCAAATTTGGGGGATTAATTAATATATCGTATGCTAACCGGTCTTTTTGACTTTTTTCTTGCTGGATAAGTTACGCCCATAAGCGGTCGCATATTTTTTTACTTGTTTGTAGATGCTCGGATCTTTGAAAAATTTCTTGAACGGGAACAGTGCAGGTTTGGTATTAACCTCTAAGATCCAGATGTTCCAGCGACCGTCAATGGCTATATCAAGGCCGATTTCTTTTAGCTTGGGATAGGATTTCTGCAGCTGCGACGCGACATTCACCCCAAGCACGTTCAGCTCCTTACGGATGTTCTCCGCCTCTTCTGCTGTCATATGCTCGGTCATCAGCGGTTTATAGTGCTGGATTGTCCCACCGCTATGGTGGTTGGTAATGATTTTATTCTTGGCCGCCACCCGCCCGATTATTCCTGTGCTCACCCACTGACCGGAAGGGCTCTTCTGAGTTAGTACCCGTAGATCAAAGGGGCGGCCTTTATGGCGAAGCAGATGGATGCCTTGCTGAATGAGATACTCCTTTCCCTGAAACAAAGCACTCAGTGTTTTATCGAGACTCTCCAGGGAGGTAAATATTTCAGTTTTCTGATCATAACGAAGTTTGTAGGAAATAGTCTGGGTTTCGTCGGCATCAGCGTTTTGGGATTGGAGCTGCTCGACTGACATGACGCCGATGCCGTAGGTCCCCTGGTCAGGCTTGATATACACAAGCGTATGTGTGCCCAGCATGTCACCAAGCGCCTCCATTGAATATTGGCGGGTAGAGGGAACATAAGAGGCTAGACCTTTATTTTTTAAGAGTATTTTCGTTTTCGCCCACTTGCTTGCAACGCGTTGGATAGTCAACCATCTTCATCCTTTCCAGCTGTGTGATGGGAGTGACAGGATTTGACCTGTCTCGTAATACAAACTCGTGTCGATCCGGTTGATTTGAAAGAATCGGGTTGTCTCCAGCAAGAGAGCTTATACCCGGAAAACATAGGACAAGTATGACAAACAGTGGTATAATATAAAGATGTGATGATACGAAAAGTCCTGTGCAATGCATTGTATGTGAAAAGGGGCACGGAGGACAGGGCGTATATCCCGGTTTCCGGGCAAGAATCATTCTTTCACTTGATCCATCCCGTGTTTAATTGTGCTCGGTTTGTGAAAGTAATATAATAAAGGTTAGTGCGTTTTTAGATTTCTGATCACTATTCTGCTTTTTTCACATAGATCAAGGCATGGTTGATAGGAAAATGAAGGAGGTCCAGCATGGCGGAAGAAAATTTCTCCCAAATCAAAGATCGTGACATTGGTACCGAGATGCGCGAGTCCTTTATGGACTACGCGATGAGTATCATTGTCAGCCGGGCTTTGCCGGATGTACGGGACGGAATGAAGCCAGTACACCGTCGTATTTTATATGCGATGTCTGAACTTGGAATGGCCCCGGATAAACCGCATAAGAAATCGGCAAGAATTGTTGGCGAGGTTATCGGTAAGTACCATCCTCATGGTGATTCCGCAGTTTATGAATCCATGGTTCGGATGGCGCAGGACTTCTCCATGCGTTATATGCTTGTTGATGGACACGGAAACTTCGGTTCCATTGACGGCGATATGGCAGCGGCTATGCGTTATACCGAGGCTCGTTTATCGAAGATTGCTATGGAAATGCTGCGTGATATTAATAAAGAGACTGTAGATTTTGCTCCTAACTATGACGGTGAGGAACAGGAACCGGTCGTTCTTCCTGCGCGTTATCCTAACTTGCTGGTCAACGGCGTATCCGGGATTGCAGTAGGTATGGCTACTAATATTCCGCCTCATAATCTCGGTGAAGTGATCGATGGCGTTCAGGCGATGATTCGAAACCCTGATATCACACCGATGGAGCTGATGGACTATATTCAAGGACCGGATTTCCCGACAGCGGGATATATTCTGGGACGTGAAGGGATTCGTCAAGCCTACCGCACGGGGCGAGGGTCCGTTACGATGCGGGCAAAGGCGACCATTGAAGAGAATAACAACAAGGCGCGCATTGTCGTTCACGAGATTCCGTATCAGGTGAACAAGGCTCGTTTGGTTGAGAAGATCGCGGAACTGGTTCGCGATAAGCGGATTGATGGCATTACGGATCTCCGCGACGAGTCGGACCGTAACGGTATGCGGATTGTTATTGAGCTGCGCCGGGACGTCAATCCGAATGTCGTTCTGAATAATCTGTACAAACATACGGCCATGCAGTCTAATTTCGGTATTAACATGCTGGCCATCGTAAACAATGAGCCGAAAATTTTGAACCTGCGTGACGTGTTGTTCCACTATTTGGAGCATCAGGTCGTCGTTATCCGTCGCCGGACCGAGTTTGAACTGAAGAAGGCGGAAGCTCGGGCTCATATTCTCGAAGGTTTGCGGATTGCGCTGGATCATCTCGATGAGGTTATTGCCCTCATTCGCGCGTCACAGACCACAGAGGCTGCTCGCGAAGGCTTGATGGAGCGTTTCGGTCTCAGTCATGAGCAGGCGCAGGCCATTCTGGATATGCGTTTGCAGCGCCTGACTGGACTCGAACGTGAGAAGATTGAGAACGAGTACCAGGAATTGCTTGCCAGAATTGCGGAACTGCGCGAGATCTTGGCTAATGAGCATCTTGTGCTGCAGATTATCAATGATGAGCTCCAAGAGATTAAGGAGCGCTTTTCTGATGAACGCCGTACCGAAATTACGGTCGGGGAAGACAGCATCCTGGACGAGGATCTGATTCCACGTGAAGAAGTGATCATCACCATTACGCATACCGGTTACATCAAGCGTCTGCCTGCGAACACCTATCGCAGCCAGAAGCGGGGCGGCCGCGGCGTAGTGGGGATGGATACGAAGAGTGAGGACTTTGTCGAGCATCTCTTCGTTACGAATTCTCACCACTACCTGATGTTCTTCACGGACAAAGGGAAGGCGTACCGGTTGAAAGCTTATGAGATCCCAGAGCTTAGCCGTACCGCCCGCGGAACACCGATCATCAACCTGATTCAGATTGAACAGGGCGAGTCGATCAATGCCGTGATCCCTGTGGAGAACTTTGACAGCGATAATTTCCTGTTCTTTGCAACGCGCCAGGGTGTCGTTAAGAAAACCCCACTTGAGGATTATGTCAATATCCGCAAGGGCGGTCTGATTGCGATCAACCTGCGCGAGGATGATTCCCTGATCGAGGTTAAGCTGACAGATGGTCAGCAGGAGATCATCATGGGTACGGCACAGGGAATGTCCATCCGCTTCAAGGAGAGTGATGTTCGCTCGATGGGAAGAAGCGCGACGGGGGTTAAAGGAATTACACTGGATGACCATGATGAAGTCATTGGCATGGACGTGGTGGACCAGGAACTTGATATCCTTATTGTAACGACCAAAGGTTACGGTAAGCGGACGCCTGCAAGCGACTACCGCAGCCAGACCCGTGGCGGTAAAGGGATCAAGACCATCAATATTACGGAGAAAAATGGACCGGTTGTGGCACTTAAGGTCGTGAAATCAGAAGAGGATCTCATGATTATTACGTCTAGCGGCACCATCATCCGTACGAGCATGGAGGGTATCTCCACGATGGGCCGTTATGCTCAGGGCGTGAAGCTGATCAACATCCGTGAGGATGATTCCGTAGGTACCGTGTGCCGTGCGGATAAGAGCGATGAGCCTGAAGCCGGCGAAGAGGAAGAAGAAGGCCAAGATGGCACGGAGCCGCTTGAGCCGACGGAAGAATAATCCAAAGTATCGGGCATGGATGCAGATTTGCATTCATGCTCTTTTTTTGTCTTACCGGATTACAAATTCAGGGAATTGGTATTGTACAGGCCGCGAAAGACGAACTATAATATGTATAATATAAGGTGAAGTTTGCTGCTATGACGCAGCTTAATAGATGGAGAGGTTGATCATGACGATCAAAGCCGTGAATGAAGTGGTGGCTGGAGTAAAGCTGGCCAAAGATGTGTATACGCCTCTGGGAGGCCTTTTGCTTCAAAAAGGGAAGGTCTTGCTTCCTCGGGATCTAGAGGTTTTGAAAGCTTTCATGGTGGACCGTGTTATTGTGGAATCCGTTGAGGCAGACAGCACTAGAATACCAACCGTAAAATCCGCCGGACAGAAGCCGTCGCTGATCTTTACGGGAAATCAACAGGGCAGTGGGAACGAAGAGGCAACTGTCCGAAAAGACTTGGCTTTGCATGAGGAATACGACAAGACCATGATCCTGGTCAAAAACTGTTACCAATCCGCCATAACGGGCGAGCTGCGAATGTATGAAGTTCGCAATCAAATGGACAACTTATTAAAACACCAACATGAGTATCATATCCTTAAATTTATTCCACGCATGACCAATCGCCATGATTATCGCTATCACAGTGCAGTACTGTGTGCCCTTTCCTCTTATAAGCTGGCACAATGGGTGGGGCTCCCGCAAAAAGATTGGATGCAGGTAGCCTTTGCAGGACTGCTGCATGATATCGGAAATGCCAAGATTGATCCGATTGTGTTGAACAAACCTTCCAAACTAACCGACGAAGAGAACGAAGAAGTACGTCAGCACACGACCTACGGTTATCAGATTCTCAAGAATGTTGCGGCGGTGAATGAAGGAGTTCGGCTAGCAGCTCTCCAGCATCATGAGAAAGTAGATGGCTCGGGGTATCCACTGCGGCTGGAGGGGAACAAGATTCATATCTATGCCAAGATTGTTGCTGTTACCGATATCTTTCATGCGATGACACTGGATAAGTTTTATCGAAATGCCCAATCGCCTTATGTTGTGTTGGAACAAATCCAACTGGAGGCCTTTGGCAAGCTGGATCCAAAGATCGTTCAGACTTTCATCCACAAGGTAACCGCCTTGCATTCAGGTACTCGAGTGCGGTTGAGTAATGGCACTTCCGGAGAAATCGTATTTACGGATGCCCAGCATCCAACGAGACCGATGGTATCGGTTCAGGGGGAGATCATTAACTTGATGCAGCAGCGCCAACTCTATATAGAAGAAGTCATTTATTGATATTCAAAAAAGGGTTGACCTACATAGGAATGCTGTGATATATTATTTCTTGCCGCTTCTGAGCGGATATATATCGCAGCTTTCAATGAAATAAAAGTTTTCAAAAAAAGCTTGCTAAATAATTGAGAGTGTGATATATTATAAGAGTTGCTGGTGCGAACGAGATTCGCTGGTAACGAAGAAGTTGATCTTTGAAAACTGAACAACGAGTGAGTAAAACGAACCA
>NZ_JBMOSM010000025.1:0-56174 GCF_049316025.1 Paenibacillus sp. NPDC058898
ACGCCGCCAGCGTTCGTCCTGAGCCAGGATCAAACTCTCCAATAAAGTGTTTGACTTGCTCATTTCTTAACTGACGAGAATTTGTTCAATTCTCTTTATGCTCCATCATCCAACAAACCAGGGCTTGCACATGATGATTTCGCAATGGATTTCACTAGTGAAATCCTTACTCACTCGTTGTTCAGTTTTCAAAGATCAATCATTTTTTTGTTTGTCATCCGCATCTCAGCGGCGACTTTTATAATATATCATACTAACTTGCTGTTGGTCAAGAAGTTTTTTTGATTATTTTTTCAACCAATTGTCTACCTGGCCGGTGAATCTCTATCACCCAGAATCAAACGGGCGAACATTAATGTATCATAGAATATAAGGCTGCGTCAACTACCTAATATCGTTATTTTTAATCCAACAAGAAGGGCCACGCCCGGCATGCCCAGAACCATGACGGTTCCTATGGTCATCGGGTTCAGTGGAATATACGTTTCGGCCGCCAATCCCGAGAAATTCACAACATAGATAGCCACTGCCGAGAGAGCAAGATGGGCACCGAATACGGTTAACCATCCCAGCCCGAGCTTATTTCTAAACACAACATAGATAAGCAGTAAGAGCGATATGCAAAGCGTGCCCAGAACAATCAATTTCATAGTTACCCTCCTTTAAGTCATTATGGATTCTCTCATCTTTCGGTTAGCCATTCTCTCTTTTTTGCTCGATATATTGCATCCTCGCTCCATCCAGATTGAGCTGCTTGGCCTGTTTGAGATTCATCTGGTATTTGCGCTCCGCTGCCTCCAGCATATAAATCGCATAATCAATCTGATCCTGCCCCGTAGCCTCTTGAAACAGCAAGTGCGCCCGCTCCCACTCCATCTGGGACCTCTGGACATCCAGGAATACGTGCCACATCCGTTCCTGATCCTCTGCCGTGATATACGTTTCCTCCTCTTGCTTCTTCGACTGCTTCCACCATATCTTCATCACGTTCACTCCCTATGAATATGAATGATTAACACTGCCCTTAATAAGACCGTCTGTAACATTCATATCGAGAGAGGGACAAACTTAGAACCAAAAGAACTCTTCCACCCTCTACTTTTGCACAATGTAATAAATAAAAAAACGAGCCATCAGAATCTCTTCCGATGCTCGTTCGCGTATATATGCTTTCAAATCTCAAATAGATGTTGCAGAAATCACAAAAAATCAGTTCAGTTCTCTTCGGCCCTCGAGTGCCTTGGATAAAGTCACTTCATCTGCATACTCCAAGTCACCCCCAACAGGCAGTCCATGGGCAATTCGGGTCACCTTAATGTCAAAAGGACGGACCAGACGCGATATGTACATCGCCGTTGCCTCTCCTTCGATATTGGCATTCGTGGCCAGAATCAGCTCTTTCACTCTCTCATCGCTAAGACGTGTCAGCAGCTCCTTCAGACGGATTTCATCCGGTCCGATCCCTTCCATCGGAGATATGGCTCCGTGGAGGACATGATAGTAACCATCGAATTCCTTCGTACGCTCCATCGCCACAAGATCCTTGGCATCCTGTACAACACAGATGGTCGAAGCATCCCGGGTCTTGTCCTGACATACCCGGCATGGATCCGTATCGGTGATGTTGCAGCAGACGGAGCAGTAGTGCAGATTCCTTTTGACACTGACTAGCGCTTTGGCAAAATCAATAACGTCATCTTCCTTCATGTTCAGAACATGAAAAGCCAGGCGGGCGGCCGTCTTCGGCCCCACACCCGGCAGTCGCGTAAAGGCGTCGATGAGCTTCGCGATCGGTTCAGGATAGTACAAATGTAACTACTCCTTCTAGGTTAGATTAGAACAAGCCCGGAATCTTCATGCCGCCTGTGAATTTGCCCATATCAGCATTTGCGATTTCTTCAGCCTTGGCAAGTGCATCGTTAACCGCAGTCAGTACCAGATCCTGCAGCATTTCCACATCATCCGGGTCAACTGCCTCAGGCTTGATGTTGATGGACAAAATTTGTTTATGTCCATTCGCTTCCACGGTAACCACGCCACCGCCGGAAGTTCCTTCAACGGTTTTCGTAGCGAGCTCTTCCTGAGCCTTCAGCATTTGCTCCTGCATCTTTTTCACTTGCTTCATCATTTGGTTCATATTATTCATGATTCATCTCTCCTTATAATAGGGTGCACGTAGGGACGTGCTAGTCTTTTATGACAACGAGGTCTTCTCCAAACAACTGGATCGCCTCATCAATCCATGGTTTCTCCCCACCGGCCTCCGCTTCTTCATGCTCAAGCTTAAGCTCCTCTGCCTGAGGCTTGCCCACTCCTTCTACCGCGTCACTCCAATCACGAAGCATCATGGTAACCAGATGATACGGCTTGCCAAGCGTGGACTCAAGAACCCCTTCAATCACCTGTTTGTTGGCAGGTTTCTCCGTGGTTTCGCGGTGGATGTTGTTTTTAAAAGCGACAAGGACCTTGTCTTCCCATACGGACACAGGTTCTCCATCCATCAGCCAAGCGTGGACCGTCACCTTCTCCTCTTTCACATTCTGCAGAATTTGGGCCCACTGTCGATGAACAGAAGTATAATCCTCCCCCGTTCGGCAAGATATATACTGATCCATATGCTGCGGGATCTTGGCTGATGAAGCTGCTTTCGGTGCCGGTGTACGGGTGGACTTGGCCGGTTCACGTTGACCAGATGCAGGAACACCGTTTTGTATCAGTCGCTCCAGCTTTTTCTCAAGTGAGGCTACATGCTGCTTCAGCTGAGCGAGCTCCCCCGCATCGGCTGTATTCTGAGCTCTGACCCCACCCGCTGATTGAGTTATACCGGAAAGCTTGAGCAATGCCACCTCAAACAGAGTCTGCGGCTGCGAAGCGTATTTCATCTCACTCTGATACCGGTTCAGCGTATCGATCATTTGAAATAGTTCGTCTCGGCTGAAGGCATTCGCCATCTCCTGAAACTCTGCCAGATTCAAAACCCGGTCGGTCAGCTTATCGGCGCTAGGAACCATCTTGATCATCAGCAAATCGCGGAAATAATACAGGAGATTCTCCATGCATTTATCTGCACTTTTTCCCTCCTGCATGAATTGCTCCACGATCTGCAGCACAAGTCCGGCATCCCCCTGTTTCACAGCACTGGCCAGACGGCCAAACTGCTCCGAGGCAATCCCGCCCGTCATGTCCATGACCTGCTGGTAAGATACCGTGCCTCCTGTGAAGGAGGCAATCTGATCCAGAATGCTCAGTGCATCCCGCATACCGCCATCCGATAGACGTGCGATATACTGCAGTGCTTCAGGCTCTGCCGTAATGCCTTCTTCTCCGCAAATCTGCTCCAGACGCCCGGTCTGTTCGTCCAAGGAAACCCTTCGGAAGTCAAACCGTTGACAGCGTGAGATGATCGTTGCCGGAAGCCTGTGGGGCTCTGTTGTCGCTAGTATAAACATCACGTGTGCCGGCGGTTCCTCCAGCGTTTTCAATAAGGCATTGAACGCTTCCGTCGTCAGCATGTGTACTTCATCGATAATATAAACCTTACGCCGCACCTCGGTCGGTGCGTATTTGACTTTCTCCCGCAAATCACGGATTTCTTCGACACCGCGGTTGGATGCAGCATCGATCTCCTGAACATCCATGACGGCTCCGGACGTTATACGCCGGCAGGCCTCGCATTCATTGCAGGGTTCCTCAGCCGGACCATGCTCGCAGTTCACGGCTTTGGCCAAAATTTTAGCGGCACTGGTCTTGCCCGTACCCCGTGGACCGCTGAACAGGTAGGCATGGGAAACCCGCTGCTCGCGAATGGCATTCTGCAGGGTCTGGATAATATGCTGCTGGCCCACCATGTCGCCGAACGACTGTGGTCGCCAAGCACGATATAACGCGATATGTTCCACTGTGCTTTACCCTCTTTCAACTTCCACTTCACGAGATCGAGAAAACCTTAAGTTTATACTAAACCCGATCCTCGCGTGCTTTACTGTTGCATTCATGGTCATTCCCAGCCAAAAAGGCGTGAGTTTAACGGTTATATTATACTACATTCTATACTACTTTCCCCTGCCTTAGCAAAACGTTTACTTGGAAAACTTTATCCAAAGTGCACATGAAGGATCAGCTTGAATGGATAGCCGTTTCGACAAAAAACACCCTTGCCAATATGGCAAAGGTGTTATGTGCAGATATGTATACCGTGCACCTGTTATTGATAATTGCGATCCGAGCGGCAATCCTGAGCAACAACTCGGGCTAGGCACCCCTCCGGCACAAAAGCGATCTTGCTTATGGCTGCTTCCTTCCGGACCTGACCAGGTTCACAAGTGCTCATTGCGGAGGACCCAACCGTCAACGTTGAGCGCAGGGACCAGCCTCACATCGACAATACCTCTAACAGGAATTCAACCTCGCTACAGCGGATTGCGAGTTACAGGGCACCGCTACCTCCCCGTCTAGCACGGCGAACTTTAGTATATCGCATGGCTATCAAAAAAGCAACCGACGGAAGAAGTTGCATACTCCACCAGCCCTGTAAACAGACAAAAACCCTTCGACCACAAGGGCGAAGGGTTTGTTTTATTAGATACCGTATTTCTTCTTGAATCTATCAACACGACCGCCAGCATCCAGGAATTTCTGTTTACCTGTGAAGAACGGATGACAGTTCGAGCAAATCTCTACACGAAGATCTGGTTTTACAGAACCTGTTTCAAACGTATTACCGCAAGCACAAGTAACTGTAGTAACGTGATATTTCGGTTGAATATCTTGTTTCATTGTAGCTTTCACCTCTTTCCGCCCTGAGCCTCATGCGGACCCAGAGTTATATGGACACATAAATGGAGTATATCACGTGCAAAATGAATGCGCAATAGCTCATACACAAATCATCAGACAAGTCCACAATTGGAATTTCAACCTGTTTTTAACACATCCGATGTTCAGTCCGGTTCTGTTAAATAATCGATGGTCTCTTCTTCGGTCTTGCCTGTCCTGCAGGCGGCACATGCGTATAGGAGCCAATCACCACATCTGGCAGCTCCTCCTGCATAATCTCAATCGCCTGCTTCATCCCCAGAATCTCGCCTTGTGCAGGCGGAATAAGCTCGAGATAGCTCTCAGGGTCAATGTTGAGATTGCGGAGCTGAATCAATTTGAGACCCGTGCGGCGGGCAAACTCAATCATGGCTTCCAGCTCTTCCTCGCGATCAGTTACGCCCGGGAAGATCAGATAGTTAATGGAAGTATATACACCTTGATCGGTTGCATAACGAAGAGATTTCTCCACATTGGCCAGCGTATAGCCCCTTGGCTTGTAGTATGCGTTATAATGATCATCCAATGCACTGATCGTGCTGACCCTCATCAGATCAAGACCCGCATCCACGATACCACGGATAAAATCAGTTAGTCCCGCATTGGTATTAATATTGATGTATCCCATATCCGTCTGTGCCCGAACTTCTCTCATGGCTTCTATAATGATCTTCGCCTGCGTGGAGGGTTCTCCCTCACAACCTTGGCCAAAGCTGATGATCGACTCCGGTGTCTTCAGATGCTCCAGCATGACCTGCACCAACTCATCCACTCTCGGACGGAAATTCATACGGGTCTGTGGCGAGACAAAGCCGCTGTCATCCGGCTGTTCCGAAATACAACCGAAGCAACCGGCATTGCAAGAGTACGATACAGGAACAGCGCCTTCCCAGCGATTCAGGAACGTATTGGAAGCCGTCAGACATTCATAACCTAATGCACAGTTAGACAGATGCTCATAGAGCCGATTCTCCGGATATTTCTCCTTCAGCGTCTTAACCCCAAGCTCAAGATCGTTCAGATCGCAGTTCACCGGGTTCCACTTCTCCGGGTCATCGGATAAACGCGCTGTTGTATAGAAAGCGCCATCCTTCCATACCACCGCCGAGTAACCAAATAGCGGCAGCTTATATTCCTTGTCCGACTTCACGTATCCTGGCAAGCACAACCGGGTATAGCCTTGCGGCAACAGCGCTCCGACAGCAGTGTACCCGTCCTCAAGCGGCATCATATCACCAGTCTCTGGATCCATTCCGATCGCTCGGGTGCTCGGTAGTCCGACCAATGTAGCCCCCTCTGGCAAAGGGATTAATTCATCATCCAATATCTCAACGATCATATCTCCGCTGCGGGCAAGCCCAAACAGATCAGAATGATCATATACATTCCCTTGCTCATCTGCATAAACCAAATACATGTTGATCTCCTATTCTCCGGTTGATTCAGGACTTAGCTCTGAGGGGCCGTCGCAGCCGATGCGCGCGATGGGCGTCTAGCTGTCTGGCTCTGAGTCCCGGTTCCGCTCCCGTTATTGGCATTCACATCAAATGATGCCAAGAACTCCGCGTTATTCTTGCTGTCACGCATTTTTTTGAGGAATCCTTCCACAAAGTCAGCAGAGTCGTTCATATTTTTACGGATCGCCCAAATGGTATCCAATTCATCCTTGTTCAGCAGCACCTCTTCACGCCGGGTACCGGAGCGACGAATGTCGATCGCCGGAAAAATACGGCGTTCCGCAAAGCGGCGGTCCAGATGCAGCTCCATGTTGCCTGTACCTTTAAATTCCTCATAAATAATATCATCCATCCGCGATCCGGTTTCAACCAAGGCTGTAGCCAGAATCGTCAAACTTCCGCCTTCCTCCACGTTACGCGCCGAACCGAAGAAACGTTTCGGACGATGGAATGCCGCAGGATCAATACCGCCGCTCAGCGTTCTGCCGGACGGAGGAATGACCAGGTTGTACGCACGGGCAAGACGGGTGATGCTGTCCAGCAATATAACAACGTCCTTCTTATGCTCCACCAACCGCAAGGCACGGGACAATACCAGTTCCGCCACTTTAATATGGTTCTCCGGAAGCTCGTCAAAAGTAGAAGCAACCACCTCGCCCTTAACGGAACGCTGCATATCCGTCACTTCTTCAGGCCGTTCATCGATGAGTAAAACAAACAGTTCAATCTCTGGATTGTTGGTTGAGATGCTGTTGGCGATTTCTTTTAAGAGGAGCGTTTTCCCTGCTTTTGGCGGTGCTACGATTAAACCGCGTTGTCCTAAACCTACAGGTGCAAGCAGATCCATAATTCGGGTTGACAACTGATTAGGGGATGTTTCAAGAACAAGCTTTTCTTGCGGATATAGAGGAGTCAAAGCTGGGAAGTGCAATCGTTCCGCTGCGACGGCAGGATTCTCACCATTCACGGCGTTGACCTGCAGCAGCCCGAAGTAACGTTCGTTCTCTTTAGGTGTCCGGCATTTGCCCGAAACCAAATCTCCGGTCCTTAAATCAAATTTACGAATCTGGGAGGCCGAAATGTAGATGTCCTCCGTGCTCGGCAAATAGTTGATCGGTCTAAGAAAACCGTAACCTTCCGGCAAAATCTCAAGTACGCCCTCCATGAACATCAAGCCGCTCTGTTCGGCCTGCGCCCGGAGAATGGCAAATATCAATTCTTTTTTCTTCAACTGGCCATAATAAGGGATCTGATACTTTTTGGCCAGCTTATACAGATCCGTCAGCTTCATGCCTTCCAAATCGGCTATTTGTAAATCCATTCAATAACCACCTATTCAATTATTTGTTTCTGTCACAGCAAGTCCTGCTGCATGTAGTCTATTATTCTATGAGAGCTTTACTAGGAGCATTACCCAAATCAGAGGGAGATATGCAGTTTTAACCACACATTCCCCTCGTTTTGGTAAAAAAATCATTCTTCCTCAGTCTCACGCCATACGTCGGCACCCAGCATACGCAGATTGGATACCAGATGGTCATAGCCGCGGTCAATGAATTCTACACCACTTACCTCCGTTACCCCTTCGGGTACGGTTAGTCCAGCAATGACAAGAGCCGCGCCTGCGCGCAGGTCGGTCGCCTTGACTTTGGCTGCGTTCAGCGGACCGCCTTCTATAATAGCAGAGCGTCCCTCCACGCGGATCTTGGCGCCCATGCGAACTAACTCCGGAACATGTTTAAATCGGTTACTATATACAAAATCACTAAGGACACTGACGCCTTCCGCTTGCGTAAGCAGGCTGGTCATCGGTGATTGCAAATCCGTTGCAAATCCAGGATATATAAGCGCTTTAACGTCCACATGCTGGTATCGATCCTTACCGATCACGCGAATGCTTTCGTCCAGCTCCTCAATACCAACACCCATCTCGATCAGCTTGGCCGTAAGGGCTTCAAGATGTTTCGGGATGACATTGTCAATCAGAACATCGCCGCGTGTAGCTGCGGCAGCAATCATATATGTACCGGCCTGAATCCGGTCTGGAATAATGGAATGTCGGCAGCCATGCATCTCGGTTACGCCTTCAATCCGTATCGTTTCCGTTCCGGCGCCCTTAATGACAGCTCCCATGGAATTCAAAAGTGTTGCAACATCTATAATTTCAGGCTCTTTCGCCGCATTTTCAATAATTGTGGAGCCTTTGGCCTTAGCAGCCGCCAGCATAATATTAATCGTTGCACCAACACTGCTCACATCCAGATAGATCTTCGCGCCCCGCAGCTCTTTGGCATGCAGATGAATCGAACCGTGTTCATTGGTGACGGTTGCGCCAAGCGCTTCAAAACCCTTGATGTGCTGATCGATGGGACGAGGTTCAAAATTACAGCCGCCCGGCAGGCCGATCACGGCTTCTTTAAATCTTCCAAGCATGGCGCCCATCATATAGTAGGACGCGCGCAGTTTCTTAACGGGTCCGTTAGGCATCGGAATAGATTTGATATCAGAAGGGTCAATTCTCATCTGATTGCCTTCCCATGAAACTTGCCCGCCCAATTCTTCCAAAATCTCAGCATATACAGCCACATCGCTGAGAAGCGGCAAATTATCAAGTACGACTTCCGATTCCGCCAGGATTGCGGCGGGAATTAACGCAATAGCACTGTTTTTGGCACCACTGATTGTTACAGTACCTCGCAGTGGGCGTCCACCGCTGATCATCAATTTTTCCATAAGCTTTCGGGTCCCCCTACATCACTTCGCAGCCGGAAATGGTTCTGATGGCCGTCATACAAGAAAAACATCTTATCGACGTTCCTAAAGGATGACAGACCGCATTTTGCGTTCTTTTTGTTCTCGATTATCCGGTTGTGAAGCTCACAACCCGCTGATACTTAATAAATGAAATGGAAAAACACCGGCTATGCGGTGTGCTCTCCATTTCATTGTATACTACAGCATAAGACAGCCTAAATATCTTAGGTGCTTCCAATCATCATGTTGTGGCCACTAGGACTACAAGCGACTTTATTAGGCTTGATTGTTGGAACCAAACTCACGGATTTTGCCAACCACAGTTTCCTTGATTGCCTCACGGCCTGGTTTCAGGAATGTGCGTGGATCGTAAGCTTCTGGTTTAGCAGCAAGCACTTCACGAACAACTTTAGAGAACGAAATTTGGTTCTCGGTGTTCACGTTGATTTTGGAAGTACCCAAGGAGATAGCTTTCTTGATGTCATGCGTCGGGATGCCTGTACCACCATGAAGCACCAACGGAAGTTTCACAGCATTGCGAATCTCTTCCATCTCTTTGAAACCAAGGTTTGGTTCGCCTTTGTAAGGACCATGAACAGAACCAAGCGCAGGTGCCAAAGTGTCGATGCCTGTTTCGTTCACGATGCGAACGCAATCGTCAAGCTTCGCGTACATTACATCACCGATGACGTCATCTTCTTGTCCACCGACCATGCCGACTTCAGCTTCAACGGAAACGCCTTTGGCATGAGCATACTCAACGACTTGTTTCGTTGTTGCAATATTCGTCTCAATCGGGCTGTGGGAATCATCGATCATAACCGAAGTGAATCCTGCATCGATTGCTTCTTTACATTTCTCAACACTTGAACCGTGGTCAAGGTGAATGGCAACAGGAACTGTCACTTTCAGGTCCTCCATCAAACCTTTTACCATGTGTACGACGGTGCTGAATCCACCCATATAACGAGCTGCGCCTTCGGAAACACCAAGAATTACTGGTGATTTCTCTTGCTCAGCCGCTTCAAGAATCGCATATGTCCACTCCAGGTTATTGATGTTGTATTGACCAACAGCATATTTACCTTCAAGTGCTTTGTTCAGCATGTCTGTCATTGATACTAATGGCATGGTTTCATCCTCCTATAGATGCTTAGTTTGTCTATGGTTTTTAGCCGATATAACACACGGACTTATTATACCACATCGCGTCATAAATACTAAACAAGCATTTCCTAAAATGCTGCGAAGGACCTCACATTCTGACAAAAAAAAGAATTCCGCCCTTTGAGCAGAATTCATCATTCAACCGATATTATTGGCGGTCCCTTTCAGCTGCATATTGACGGCTTGCCGCATCTCATCAATATCAAAGGGTTTGGTAAAATGCATCAACGCACCAAGATCGGTTGCTTCCTTGATCATGTCAAGCTCTCCATAGGCAGTCATCATGATCACCTTAATGTCCGGATTCATCTGTTTAATATGCTTCAAAATCTCAAGCCCGTCCATTCCAGGAATTTTCATATCCAGCAGCACCAAATCCGGGGCATGCATCTTCACAATTTCAAGTGCAGCCTTGCCATTCGCCGCTTGAAACGTCTCATATCCTTCACTGCTGAACACTTCTACAAGCAAGATGCGGATACCATTCTGGTCATCCACAATCAGCACTTTGTGTTTGCTTTCTTTGCTCATCCCTTCAACCTCCCCGATACTTAAATCGTACAATGAGTATATGCAAACTCGAAAGTTCCTAACTTTCCCATAAACCGACCATTATTTGTATTCGCTTGTAGATGTCGAATTCCTTCCTGTCCTAAAAAAACTAAGAAAAAAAGATGTATGAATTTGTTGTATCCAAAAGCGACAGCTCTGGACATCCGATCTGAACGTCAGCTTACCCTGTCCACAGTTATGACAACGGCTTTATACGCAAAAAAGAGCCTCTGCAAAAGAGGCTCTTCCCATTATGCCTGATGCTGGATCGAGGCTTTTACAAATTCACGGAACAGCGGCTGCGGACGGTTCGGACGGGACGTGAATTCCGGATGGAATTGCACAGCAAGGAACCAAGGGTGTCCTGGCAGCTCTACAATTTCTACCAGACGTCCATCCGGAGAAGTACCGGATATACGCAGGCCTGCTTTTTCAATATCTTCGCGGTATTGGTTGTTGAACTCATACCGGTGGCGATGTCTTTCATAAACCAGCTCGTCCTGGTAGCAGGACTCTGCAAGCGATCCTGGAACCAGCTTACATGGATACAGACCCAGGCGCATCGTTCCGCCAAGATCCTCAATATCCTTCTGCTCCGGCAGCAGGTCGATGACTGGATATTCGGTAGCCGGATCAATTTCCGAGCTGTTCGCGCCGTTCAGGCCGACAATCGAACGGGCATATTCAATAACGGACACTTGCATCCCAAGACAAATGCCGAAGAATGGAATATTGCGTTCGCGAGCATAACGAATCGCGCTGATCTTGCCTTCGATACCCCGATCTCCAAATCCACCCGGTACAAGAATACCGCCAATGCCACTCAACGCCTCTTCCACGTTGTCTGCCGTAATTTCTTCGGCATTCACCCAGCGGATCTTCACGTCGGCATTAGCATCAAAGCCTGCATGAGACAGGGATTCAACAACACTGAGGTAGGCATCGTGCAGTGCGACATACTTACCGACAATCGCAATCTCAACGGTCTTCTCCAGCTTGGATACACGCTCCACCAGATCCTCCCACTCGCTCATATCCGGCGCAGGGGTGGTCAATTTCAAATGATTGACAACAATTTCATCAAGGCCTTCTTCACGCAGATTCAGCGGTACCTCATACAGTGAGGAGGCATCGCGACATTCTACAACCGCGTTAGGGTCGATGTCGCAGAAGAGCGCGATTTTTGCTTTCATCTCGGTTGAAAGCTCATGCTCCGTACGGCACACGATAACATTCGGCTGAATGCCGATACTGCGGAGTTCTTTTACACTGTGCTGGGTCGGCTTCGTTTTCACTTCACCGGCTGCCTTAATATATGGAATGAGGGTTACATGAATATACATCACATTCTCACGGCCAACGTCACTCTTAATCTGACGAATAGCCTCAAGGAAAGGAAGGCTTTCGATATCGCCAACCGTACCGCCGATTTCGGTAATAACCACATCCGAACCCGCTTCACGGCCTGCACGGAACACACGCTCCTTGATTTCGTTCGTAATATGAGGGATTACCTGCACGGTACCGCCCAAATATTCTCCCCGACGTTCCTTGCTTATAACAGAAGAGTATACTTTCCCTGTTGTCACATTGCTGTTCTTCGACAGGTTAATATCGATGAAGCGCTCATAGTGTCCCAGGTCCAGGTCGGTTTCCGCGCCGTCGTCCGTAACGAATACTTCGCCATGCTGGTAAGGACTCATGGTGCCTGGATCTATATTAATGTACGGATCGAATTTCTGAATCGTTACCTTGAGCCCTCTGTTCTTAAGCAATCTACCGAGCGAAGCGGCGGTAATTCCCTTACCAAGAGATGACACGACCCCGCCTGTTACAAAAATATACTTTGTCACTGTTAAAAACCCTCCTATATAATCTCCATAACTTCAGGCGACATATGATGTTTATCCTAACCCGTTTTCCCCTGATTCATCAGAGGGACCAACAAAAAGCATCGCTCGCTTCCAAAAATGGTGAGCGAGCTGACCTCCGACCTATTACAAACCGCATATATTGACGCTTAAATGATCCTCATATCGAGCCGCTTAACCCGGCATACGTTATGAGGCTTCAAGACGAGCGGTTTCCATACCTCATCTTAAACAACTTGGAATATTCACTGCAAGAAACCATGAAAGTCCAGTCCACACAGGAAGGATGCTTCCACAGCCCAAAGAAAAAATGTCTATCGACAAACTTCCAGAAGACAGACCGCTTTTGATAAGGTAGTTCTCTAGCGTTATTAGGTCCAGAAGCTAGCGTCATTTACACTTTCTGAGCCTTAAAAACAAAAAAAGTGACCCCGAAAAAATAACGGGGCACTTTTATATTAAACATATTTAATCCACAATCATAAGCCCAAGCAATAGTTTACTCTGTGCCTTGTCTGCTTGTCAAGAGAAGAAGCAACCTCAAAATTGCCCAATTGGCTGACACTGTAAAACACAGTCATTATCAGCGCAGACAAGTCCTAAAGACCCTGCTGTATGACGGATTAATCCTTATCGTCTTCCTCAAAGGCTTCCTCTTCCAGATCATCTTCCTCTTCGGATTCCGAATCCTCGTCATCCAATTCGTCATCATCCAGAACAACCTCTTCGTCTACATCGTCCTCGGCATCGTCATCATCCGGGAAGAGATCATCGTGATCATCATCTTCGTCATCGATGCTGTCGAAATCCTCCTCGGCATCGTCACCGCTGTAAGTCTCCTCTTCATCGGTGAAGTCATCGTCATCATCATCTTCATCATTGATGATCCGCGGACGCTTGGCGTTCGCAATCGGATCTTCGGACTTCTCCAGCGGATACCAGCGCTTTAGTCCCCACAGATTCGTTCCTACACAAGCGAAACGTCCGTCTATATTGATCTCGGTATATAACTGGGCAATCGTTTCGTTAATTTCCTTTTCCGTAAAGCCACGAAGCTTGGCCACCTCATTCATAAGGTCACGGTAATAATACGGCGTATTCGCCGCCTTCAGAACCATAAAAGCCAGGTCAACCATTGGGATTTCCTGAATCTTCTCCGGATCGATCTTTAAATTGAGCGGATTACTCACTAACGCACACTTCCTCTCACACAATCTTCACGTTATACCCTCAACATATCCATTATCAAAACTAAGTAAAACCTATTTGGAAATAAAAATCAAGTTTTTATGCACCATTACCCATCAGATACCAAAAAGGAAAAAGACGGAGACAATTGTCCCCGTCTTCTGACTGTACCCGCCCCAAGGATCGACTCCTTACGGGATTAGATAAGAGAACCTTGATGTTCCCCTCATGTATCTTATGTTAGCCCTGCTGCTTTGACACGGTAAACAGGGCCTATTTCCCGGAAAAAGGGCAACATCCCATTCGGGCACTCTCCCCGGTTCATACAATACTGAAGCAACGGTTCATCGAGAAGGGAGATTGCCACATATGGATTACACCCGGATCATGCAATCACTACTTACAGAGACGAACCCTATGCGGAACGTCCGGGAAATGAACCGGCGGCTCCTTACGTTTCATGACCCTCAGCTGTACCAAGAATGTATCCGAGAATGGAATCGACTTGTCGGGAAAAGGCGTTTTCCGAGTTCAGTCAGCTGTTCGCCGGTTACCCAAACCATCATCGCTCCAGCTCCCCAAACCGCGAAGTTTGAAGCGGAGTTTCAGAATGAACTGATGGTTGAAGAGGATGACCGGGTTCATATCCAAGCCACACAAGGGACAATTGGAACGCTAACCGGAATCCCATGGGGTATCAAGCAAATTAAAGCCCCTCAAGCCTGGTCTATCTCGACAGGACACCGCGTGAAGATTGCCGTTATCGACACGGGGGTGGATTTCGCTCACCCCGATCTGAAGTATTCGCTGACTCGAGGGGTTAACCTCGTCCACCGAAACATACCGCCATATGATGACAATGGGCACGGAACACATATTTCGGGTACCATCGCTGCTGCGAACAGCACACAGGGAATGATTGGCGTTGCTCCAAGATCTGTAGTGTATCCAGTCAAAGCCTTTGATTATAACGGATCCGCCTTTGTGTCGGATATCATTCTGGCCATCGACTGGTGTGTACGAGCCGAGATCGATATCATTAATATGAGTTTCGGTATGCAGACCCGAAGCCGTACGTTGCTGGATATTGTAGGCAAGGCCAACCAAGCAGGCGTCATTATTGTTGCCTCCTCCGGCAATGACGGTAAACGCCGTACCGCGGACTATCCTGCCCGTTATCCTCAAACCATATCTGTCGGAGCTACCGACCGCAACCGGAAAATCCCTTCCTTTAGCAATCGTGGACAATTTGTCGATATTTATGCACCTGGAGATAAAATCGTGTCCGCGTGGCTGCAAGGAAAATACCACGAGATGAGTGGCACCTCCATGGCGACTTCACACGTCAGCGGAGCGATTGCCCTACTGCTTGCGCAAAAGCCTGACCTGAAAAAAACGGCTACCCTTAAGGCCCTGCTGCGACGCACCTCCTCTCCCCTAAAGCTCAAAAAAGGACACAGCGCCTCTGATGGAGAGGTAAATGCCTTGAAATTTTTGCGTGAGGGCATGAAATTATAAACTGATTCTTCAACAACTATAAAAGAATGTCCGTTTATAAATTAAAAACAGCCGTCTTTCCTCGGAAAGACGGCTGTTTTCACATATTAAAGCAAAAATCCATTACATCCGTTCCGGCGCCGATACGCCCATCAAGCGAAGCACGTTAGCGATGACCCTACGAACAGCTCGAAGCAAAGCCAGGCGAGCCTGCGTTTGATCCGCATCCTCCGTAATCACGCGCTCGGCTCGATAGTAGCTGTGGAACAAGGAAGCCAGCTCATACACATACCGAATGAGTCGGTGCGGAGCATAGTTCTCAGCAGCAAGCGACACTTCCTGCGGGAGCTCTCCTATTTTGCGCAAAATGTCGTACTCATGCTCGGTTGTAAGAACGCTCAGGTTCACTTCGGATAGCGGCAGGAGATTAACGCCTTGCTCCTCCGCTTGGCGGAATACGCTGCAAATACGTGCGTGGGCATACTGAACATAGAAGACCGGATTCTCATTGGACGTAGACACCGCCAGATCCATATCGAAATCCAGGTGCGAGTCCATGCTGCGCATGGTGAAGAAATAGCGGATTGCGTCCACGCCGACTTCATCCATCAGATCTTCCATCGTGACCGCTTTACCGGTACGCTTGGACATCTTCACTTTCTCGCCATCCTGGAACAGACTGACCATCTGGGCGATCAATACAATCAGTTTGTCTGGATCATTGCCGAGTGCCTCCATAGCAGCCCTCATCCGTGGAATATAACCATGGTGATCGGCTCCCCAAATATTAAGAATCTTGTCATAGCCGCGCTCGTATTTATTGCGGTGGTATGCAATATCCGGCGTCAGGTAAGTATAGGTTCCGTCATTCTTCACGAGGACGCGGTCTTTGTCGTCCCCATAGTCAGTTGTACGAAGCCAGGTTGCCCCATCCTTCTCATACGCTTCGCCCTTTGATTTCAGCTCTTCCAGGGATTTCTCCACAAGTCCATTCTCGTACAGGGATGTCTCACTAAACCATTCGTCAAAATGAACGCGGAATCGATTCAAATCGCGTTTGATTTTATCCAGTTCCTTCTCAAGTCCGAACTGACGAAGGAATGCCGTTCTCTCGCCTGGATCCATGGACAGCAAAGATTCGCCCTTCTCAGCTACAAGCTCTTTGGCAAACCCTTTGATATCTTCGCCGTGGTATCCATCTTCCGGCATTTCGGCATCCTGGCCGAGCTCCTGCAAATAACGGGCTTCGAGGGATTTAATCAGGTTCACCACTTGGTTGCCAGCATCATTGATATAGTATTCGCGTGTAACCTCGTATCCTGCAAAATCAAGCACATTGCATAGGGCATCGCCTACCGCTGCTCCGCGGGCATGTCCCAGGTGCAGACTTCCGGTGGGATTGGCGCTGACAAACTCCATCTGAACCTTTTGCCCCTCGCCCGTAGCAATCCGTCCGTAGTTGTCACCCTGTTCTTCTACCAATGCAACGATCGGATAGAGGTATCCCTTGTCCAAGGTAAAGTTAATGAATCCAGGTCCGGCTATTTCCGCTTTTTCAATCGAAGCTTTCTCCATGTCCAAATGTTCCAAGATAGCCTCCGCAATTTGCCGCGGGTTCTTCTTGGCGATTCGTGTCAACTGCATCGCTACGTTCGTAGCCAAGTCGCCATGCGACTTATCCTTGGGAACTTCCAGCGTTATGCCCGGCAATTCCTCACGGGAAACCAGTCCTGCAGCAACGGCAGCGTCAGCCACCGCTTCTGCAACCAGCCCGTTAATGTGATCTAATGGATTCATTGTCATGATTCATGTGCCTCCTGAATAGTCAAACTAATAGAAAAGTGTCCCGATAACTCGCCCGACACATATAAATCGTACGCCCAAGCCGCTTGTCCGGACACGCCTTCAAGCGCTAGCTCCAGACGCTGCGTGTACGTAGAGAGATTAAATGAAGTGAACGGGGAGCGGTAATACCCCGGCAATCGCTGGCCTAACCGAAACGACTGCTCGGACTCCACCTCGCCGTGACGAATCAATTTCAGCTCGTCCTCCGTCAGCTTAAGCATCGCCCGGGTCTCCCCTTGATGCGGTCCAAGCACTGGTTCTGTATAGCGAACATACAGGACATTCCCTTTAATAAACGCCTCCGCCGGAAGCTCCTGTATCGTATTCTCCCCTTCGTGAAGGCTTTGAAGACGGATGCTCACTTGTTTTCGGTCGTTCATGTACGTTCCTCTTTTCCTTACCTATTGTATTACTATATCCAGTATAGCCTTGCAATTCAAATGAGGATTTTAGCAAATGTGAAGAAAAAGTCTATCCACGTGCTTACACGGAAGACCGACCTCATCTTCAATCCCCGTATTTCTCGGCCCATTGCTTGTGCCATTCACTATAACTTACTTCTGTGATTACCTTGCCAAAATAAGCTGATGGATCATGGCTCTGCACACTCCATGTTTGAATATAAGGGTCATTCTACGATCAGAATATCAAAATATCACATGCTGTGGGCGTAACCCGACAAGAATATGCCTGATTCGTAACGAATCAGGCATGCGCTATCGTATAAGTTACAGCGGGAGCAGGGATACCTTCTCCTGCGTTTCCAGCTTGGCCACCATGTCGTTCCAGGCCTGTGGTTTCTCAGGCAGCACCGAATAGTAACGTTTCAGGAAGTTCACGATCAGCTCTGCAGGCAATTCATTGACAGTATCATCACCCGGCATGAAGCAGAAGTCGAGCCCGCTCACCGCTTCGCCATCATTATTCCAGGATGGGTGAACGTAGGCGATATCCGTGCGTTTGTAGCCAAGATGCGACAGCACCTCGCGGCGAACGAACGGATCCATCGGTTTTACCCCGCCGAATGCATAGTCCTGTACCCGATATGGATCGTAGATCTCGGCAAACATGCCGAACAACGCTTTGCCGTTTGCGGCCGCCAGCTCATTCAGATCCTTCAAGCGATGCTGTGCCAGGAATCGGCCAATACCAAGCCCTTCGCGCCCGATAATGGTAAAATCGGTCATCGCTACATTCCAATCCTCGTAATAGCGGTATTCCGTCGTACCCACCACTTCGTCCTCATGCAGGGCAACAAACACCCGAATACCCGGATCCTCCAGCGGTTCTTTCCATAGGCTGAATTCCAGCACCTCTTCCGGAGGGAACACGTCCTTCATCAGATTGTGCATTTTGCGGAACAAAGGATCGTCGATGCTTGTAATACGGATATATTCCATCAAATAAAAGCCTCCTTATATATGTAATAAAAAAATCCATCTTTATATATGAAGTCCATTCATTATCGTTCAAGCGAAACTTCTTCATCCTCTAAACGGATTCTTCCATTCCATCAGAGCCCCATAATTGCAGGATTCCTCATCCTCCAAATACTCCGCTGCCACCCCGACGGGCGTCCGGCCGCAACGCAGCAGGAAGGTAATCACCGGATCCTTGAGATCTCCTCGGACAACAGCGTCCAGATACTCCACAGCCGACATTTCATGGGCATGCCGATGATAGCCGGGCATCCGTCCGCCGCCAAGCAGTCGGTCCAGTCCCCGATTCACCGTCACATGATACAGCGACTGAATCAGCCATTTGCCGAGTCCAAGCTTACGGAAGCGCGGCCTGACACAAATGTCGGCAATGTATAGCGTATTCCCGTCCGGCTTATGGGTCCGGATATACCCGTTATCCGTGGTCTCCGCCCAGGAGTGCGCAGGCTCCCATGGATCGTAATCCACAATGAGCGAGGTAATCGACCCAGCGAGCATCCCGCCCACTTCAACGCACAGAGCGCCCTCAGGGAATAAGGTGACGTGCTGATTCAGCTGCTCCTTGTTCCACCACTGCTCCGGCGGATATGGGGGCGGGAACGTCTCGGATTGAATGAAGATCAGCTCGTCAAAATCCGCTTCCGTGTAGCTTCGAATGACAACCGGCACCGGCCGAGCGTCGTCAAATACATAAAACTGTTGATGAAACCCGGCCATTTCCTCTGCACCGCCTTTGTCCTATTTTCCTCACGTGCTGATAAACGGGCTTATTCCCAATCCGGATACAAATCCGTGCGGCGATCGCGCCATGTCGTGACGGATCCCTTCTCGCGCACTTGATACAATAAATCCAGATCAAGATCGGCGGTAATGATCATGTCGTTGTTCAGCTCTCCCTCGGCCAGCAGGCCCTGCGGAGGAAACGGGATATCGTTCGGGGTAATGATGGCCGCCTGTCCGAAGTTGGCACGCATCAGATCCACGGTTGGTAGCGAGCCAACGGTACCGGTCAGCACCACATAGATTTGATTCTCAATGGCGCGTGCATGGCTGGTGTAACGCACGCGGTGGAATCCGTGACGATCATCCGTACAGGACGGACAGAAAATGACGTCAGCCCCTCTAGCCTTGGCCATGCGCACAATCTCAGGGAATTCGATGTCATAGCAGGTCAGCATCGCAATGGTGCCTTTTTCCGTCTCGAACACTTCGAGTCCTTCACCCGCTCCCATATTCCATCCGCTAATCTCCGAAGGCGTGATATGGATCTTGGCTTGCTCCGCAATGCGGCCGTCCGGATAGAACAGATGCGCTACATTGTACAGCTTCCCTTCCCGGCGAATGACGTGCGTCCCGCCAATGATATGCATGTTATATAGCTTCGCAAAGCCTTGAAACAGCTCGCGGTAACGGTCTGTGAAATCCGGAAGATCATTGATCGTCAATGCCTTGCCCTGATCATCCCCGATGGACATCAGTTGGGTTGTGAAAAATTCCGGAAACAGCACAAAATCGACTTCAAATTCCTCCGCCGTCCGGATATAATGCTCCGACTGACGGGCAAAATCGTCAAAGGATTGAATGGTGTGCAGATGATATTGCACGGCAGAAACGCGAAATTTCATGCTTCTCCTCCTTAGGCATGGTTAGATGCTTTCATTATATCGGATTCCGGGCTTCGAGAACATGGGGACATGAAGTCATCATCCCTGGGAAACCATAATCTTGTGAAGCGTGCTTACAACACACACGGCTATCATCAAACCCACCTGCGACAAAGAAAGTTCAATTTATGAAAAAATACATGTCATTCATACCCACGCTTAACAATTCTCCTGTATACTGTCGTATGTAAGCCTCTTGTCTACACTATGAATCTCGGCCCTTACAAGCATATATTGCAGCCTATTTAACTTTGGGCTGACTGCTTACAAAATTATAATGTGAGGTGTTCTGTTCACAATGATTACTCGTTCGATGGATTGGCTTCAGCAACATGACCACCTTATCTTCCGCTGGTTAAACCGCAAGATCAGCAACAAAACGGTGGATTCGATGCTCGCGCTGGTCACCCATATGGGGGGTGCTATCTTTACCATTGTGCTGACACTTTCGATAGCGTTTTTTGCACCTGAGCCATGGAATACGATGGGGTGGCAGAGTTTTATTGCACTTTCCCTCAGCTTCCTGATTACGGCCCTCATCAAAAGGAAGATGCGGCGCATCCGACCCTATCTGGCACTTGAAAAGGTACGGTTCGAAAAAAAACCGATGAAGGACCATTCGTTTCCTTCCGGACACTCGACGGCCATCTTTTCCATTATCACGCCTTTTCTGTTTATAACACCCTGGCTGTCATTGCTCTTGATCCTGCTGGCCCTTACGGTTAGCCTGTCACGCATTTATCTTGGCTTCCATTACCCTTCGGATTGTTTGGCAGGCTGTTTCGTCGGAACCACCTCGGCACTGCTTATCGTGCTCAGTTAAAAAACAGGTATCCCCACATGGCTTTACGGCTTTGGATGGGATGCCTGTTTTTTTGTTCCTCCCCGCACTTGTAAATTTTCCGAAAAAAGATTGAACCATTCGGGCTGGTAAATCGTACTAACTAAGTACATTCATAATAAGGAGGTATTTATTCATTGAAGAAAAGACTATCACGGATGCTCGTAACCCTTCTCGCAGTCACACTGGTTCTTCCTGCTGGGGTAATGGCAGCAGATAACAGCCAAGTTGCCGCTGGAGGAGGCCTTCAGAAAACCGCCGCAGAGAAAGCCAAGCTGCTCACCGAGACTTATGGTACGACAAGTGTTCAATATGCCCTTATCGACAACGGAGTGATTACCGTGTCCGGTCAAGCGGGCGTCAATGATATCCAAGGAAAGAAACCGCTGACCAAGGATACGATGTATGGCATCGGCTCCACGAGTAAAGTGTTCACCGCCGCTGCGGTCATGAAATTGGTGGATGAGGGGAAAATCAACCTGGATACGCCTCTGGTTCAGTACATACCCGAATTCACGATGAAAGACGAACGCTACAAAAAAATTACGCCGCGCATGCTGATCAACCATTCCTCCGGACTGCAGGGTTCCAGCCTGAACAATGCATTTTTGTTCGAAGATAATGACCCTCATGCACATGACACGCTGCTCAAGCAGCTGTCTACCCAAAACCTAAAAGCGGACCCGGGTGCGTTCTCCGTTTATTGTAATGATGGATTCACGCTGGCCGAGATACTGGTAGAGAAAGTGAGCGGCAAGGAGTTTACCGCATTCATTCATCAATCTTTTACCGAGCCGTTAGATTTGGACCACACGAAGACATCCCAAGATACGTTGGAGTTAAGCCAAATGGCAGGTCTGTATTATCCTACTCACCAAGGACAGCTTCCTAACGAGACGGTCAATGTGATCGGAACCGGCGGCATCTATTCTACGGCTGAAGACTTGGTGCAGTTTGCGCAGATCTTCACCGGGGAAGCCGAAGGCATTCTTTCCGACAAATCCGTCAAAGCCATGGAGCAGGAAGAATATAAAAAGGGTCTGTGGCCCGAAGATGCTGATAACTCGTTCGATTACGGGCTTGGCTGGGACAGCGTAAGACTATTCCCGTTCAATCAATATGACATGAAGGCCGTAACCAAAGGTGGAGACACCATCCTGTATCACGCTTCGCTCGTTGTTCTTCCGGAGCAGAATATGGCTGCCGCTGTATTATCTTCCGGTGGTTCCAGCTCAACCAACCAATTGTTGGCTAATGAGATTTTGCTGAATGCTCTTAAGGAGAAAGGCACGATCAAGGAACTCAAGCCGGAAAAATCCTTCGGCAAACCGGTAAAGGCTGATATGCCAAGCGACATCACCAAATATGCCGGTTATTATGGCGTGACGAATCAGCAAATGAAAGTCGACCTCAAGGACGGCGAACTGTCCATTACCGTTCCCATGATTCCGGATTATCCTGCGGAGAAATATGTGTACACCGCGGATGGAACATTTGTCAGCGCGGATGGCAGCACGAAGGTCAGCTTTGTCAAAGAAAAGAATGACCGCATCTACCTATGGGTAAGACAATATGTTTCGATCCCTGGACTTGGACAAATGGCCTTATCGCATTATTCCGCCGAGAAACTGGAAGCAAACCCCTTGTCCAAGGAGACCGCTGCCGCTTGGGCCAAGCGCGAAGGTGAAACGTTCTATCCGTTGAACGAGAAATTCACATCGCTGATGTACTTCATCACGAAACCGACGGTAGAGATTAACAGCAAGAGCGGTCTGGAAGGCTATATGATCGACAAAAAGATCATCGACTCGGACACCGCGGTAAGCCAGCATCAGATTCCGGCTATGGGTGGCCGGGATACGTCCGAATTCCGCTTCTATAAGGAAAAAGGCGTAGAATATCTCGAAGGGGCAGGAGCCCTGTTTGTGAGTGGTAAGGACGTTAAGCCGCTTTATAAAGGAAAAAAATCAACCGTCACCCTGCAAGCCGATGGTTATGCCAAATGGTACACCGTCCCTAAACAAGCTGCAGGCAAAACCATGACCGTCACCCTGCCAGCACAAGGCGCATTCGCCGTGTATGACGAAAAAGGCGCCGTTGTGAACTACAGCATCGTCAGCGGCAGTAATGAAGTGAAGCTCCCAGCCAATGGAGCTGTCGTATTTGCCGGTGCCCCAAGCTCCGCATTCGGTATCACCCTGAAATAACACGAAAGCAAGCAACCCGATTAGCCGCTAGGCTTACGTAGGGTTGCTTGCTTTTTTTACTGCCAAGGGACGTTGTGAGGCGCGGCAGCCTGTCCGCTATCATTCAGTAAAGACCGCGAGATTCTCAAGCGTAGAATTCAAGCCCTCTTCGTGATCTTCCTGACGTATGCCCTCAGGAACGTCCTCGCAAACAATCGTCACATCCGTGCCTTCCGCAAGTGCTGTCAACGTCCATGTCATGGTCATCAGGCCCCCGTAAGCGGGGTCTTCCGACTCGAATTCAAAGCACTGCACGATTTTCTTGTTTGGCACCAACGCCAGGAATTTACCTTGGACGATATCCGTACCTTCCGATGATTTACCGAGGTTGACTTGGTCCGTTCCATTATAGGTGAGTACCATTCGATAAGTCCCGCCTTCACAGGCATCAAAGGTGTCGATCTGACCTGACATCCCCTCTGGCGGAAGCCACGATACCCAGGCCTTGGGGTCAGTAAATGCCTGATATATGGTTTGTGGCGATGCCTTAATCATTCTCGAGGCAGAGTCAATCCTCTTCTTATTGGACCAATCTCCCATTTATGTTAACCTCCTTATTGGCGTCATCAAAATCCGGGTCAAGCTTTCTTAAGCTTATAACATATGACCACCCATAATTTCTTCTCAATTGCTCAGTTGAAAAAGCAAGCCGACCCCGATAGCCGTAGGCTTAGATAGGGAAGGCTTGCTTTTTCTTCATCAGCCGAGGGGCAAAGCCTCGGCTGCTCATGCACGCAATGCAGGCCCTCGAGCGACCCGCCAGGGAAGCCGTCGAGGGAGCCGCGACCACGCGAAAAAGCAAGCCGACCCCGATAGCCGTAGGCTTAGATAGGGAAGGCTTGCTTTTTCTTCATCAGCCGAGGAGCGAAGCCTCGGCTGAAATATGGACGCTATAGAGGCCACGAGGACGTCCCCGCCAGGGGAGACCGAGCGGTGGCCGGGCACAAGCACAAGCCCCACTCAGATCCTCGTACCAACTCCGAACACCAAAGTTCCGGGTGTCCAGAGGGCAGCGCCCTTGGGGCCCTCCCTGGCAGGGAGGGTTTGGGCGGGTGGACTACTTAACGAATCCCAACAACATCTCACGAATCAACTTCGCAGCTACGATCTGGGTCTGCTCCGAAGGATCATAGATCGGCGCCACTTCCACGAGATCGCAGCCGACCACGTTCACGTCGGAGCCCGCAATGAGGTGCACGGCTTCCAGCAGTTCCTTCGATGTGATGCCGCCTGCTTCTGCAGTACCGGTGCCCGGTGCGGCAGATGGATCAAGCACATCGATATCGATAGTCACGTAGACCGGACGGTTGCCCATGGAAGGCAAGGCTTCCTTAAGAGGGGCCGCCACTTCGAACGGATAAAAGTTAATGTTCTCCCGTCCATATTGGAACTCCTCGCGGGAGCCGGAACGGATACCGAACTGATAAATATTCTTGCCGCCCATAATACCCGCCGCCTTGCGGACCGGTGTGGAGTGGGACAACGGCTCTCCCTCATAATGCTCGCGCAGGTCAGCATGGGCATCGATATGGATCAGAATAAGATCCGGATACTTCTCATACACCTTCTGAATGATCGGCCAGGATACGAGGTGCTCGCCGCCAAGTCCGATCGGGAATTTCCCGTCATCCAGCAGTTTGTATACATAATCGCCAATCACTTCGAGACTGCGGCCCGCATTGCCGAAAGGCAGCATGAGGTCGCCTGCATCGAAATACGTTATGTCTTCAATGCTTTTGTCTAAGTATGGGCTGTACTCCTCCAAGCCTACGGAAGCCTGGCGAATACGAGCTGGGCCAAAACGGGAGCCGGGACGGTAGCTAACCGTGAAATCCATCGGCATACCGTAAATGACAGCTTTGGACCCCTCATAATCCTCAGAACTCAAAATAAATACGTTGCCGGAGTAACCTTGATCCAGTTTCATCAGTTTATCGCTCCTCCTTATTTCACCAGGTCTTCAACAAATTTAGGCAGCACGAATGCGGCTTTGTGCAGGCGAGGCGAATAGTATTTCGTATCCATCTCATCAATCGTGGACTCGTCCACTTCAAGCGGATCATACGTTTTGCTGCCCATGGTGAAGGTCCACAGACCGCTTGGGTAGGTTGGAATGTTCGCTCCATACACTCGGACGATCGGGAAGATTTCCTTCACGTCTTTGTTGACCTGCTGAATCAGGTCCGCTTTAAACCACGGGTTGTCCGTTTGCGCCACGAAAATACCGTCTTCCTTCAGCGCTTCGTAGATCCCTTGGTAGAATCCGCGCTCAAACAATGGAGCGGCCGGGCCCACAGGCTCGGTGGAGTCTACCATAATGACGTCGTATTCGTTCTTATTCTCTATGATGTGCATATATCCATCGTTAACCAGTACTTCGACCTTCGGATCATCCAGCTTGCCGGCGATCTCAGGCAAATACTGCTTCGAATATTCAATAACTTTTCCATCAATTTCAACGAGTACTGCTTTCTCTACGCCCGGATGCTTGATCACTTCGCGAATGACGCCACCGTCTCCTCCGCCGACAACAAGAACCTTCTTCGGATTTGGATGCGTGTTCAGCGCGGGGTGAGCGACCATCTCATGATAGACGAATTCATCCTTAATTGTAGTCATAACCATACCGTCCAGAACGAGCATGCGCCCGAATTCCTCAGTATCGATCATGTCCAGTTGTTGAAACTCCGTCTTCTCATGTACAAAAGTCTCCCGGATTTTAGCCGTGATGCCAAAAGTCGGGGTTTGCTTCTCTGTGTACCATAATTCCATCGTCGTCACTACCTTCTTTCCGCTAGAATAATGTTCAGCCGTCCAGATCCAAGCCGCAAAACTTTATTCGGGGCAGATGCCTTTAGCTTACAGTTTCACACTTTTCCTATTGTACCAAACAAATTAGATTATATTAAATCAAGCCCAAATTGCAACCAAAACTTCCGGCACAAACGAATGGAAGCAGAAACATCATCGCTTTCGATGAATATCCTGCCCTCAGCAGCCCCATACTATATAGAAAAAGAAGGAAACCAAGGGGATTTGAGCATATCTCCATATTTGGCAGCGCAAAAGCCTCGACTCTACAAAAAGGACTGGAAGGAGAACCACTGATGCCGGGACAAAAAAAATCACCCAAGCGCAAACGTCGTTTCGTCCGGCTTGCTACATTTCTGTTCGTACTCCTTGGCATTTCGATCATCGCCGGCGGCATTCTGCTCGCCTATTTATTTATAACGCCACTGCCCGTCGCGGAAACATCCCGCTACTCCCGTCTGCTTGACAGCCAAGGAGATTTAATCGCCACTTTCTCGACCACGGGGCATACATCCGAGCAAGTGAGCTTGAACGATATATCTCCTCATCTGATCCAGGCTACCTTGGCGGTGGAGGACCGGAAATTTTATGATCATCCAGGGTTTGATATGAAGGGCATGGCCCGAGCCGTATTGGTCAACCTGCAGCATATGGATCGCAAACAGGGCGCCAGCACATTAACCCAGCAGCTTGCACGAAACTTATACCTGTCTCATGAAAAAACATGGACTCGCAAACTCAAGGAGGCCAAATTCACCGCCCAGCTTGAGATGAAATATACGAAAGATCAAATACTTGAAATGTACCTCAACGAAATTTATTACGGCCACGGGGCTTACGGTATCGAATCGGCGTCCCTGCTCTACTTCGGCAAACCGGCAAAAAAACTGACTTTGGCCGAAAGCGCGATGCTGGCCGGCATTCCAAAGGGTCCGACGTATTACTCGCCCTACAATCATATGGACAACGCGCTCAAAAGACAGCAGATTGTCCTCAATGCCATGGCGGAGACTGGATTCATTACCGAGACCGAGGCCGATAAAGCCGCCTCGGCCAAGCTCGCCCTGCTTCCTCAGGACCGTCAGGAGAATAAAGTGATTGCCTCCTATTTCCGGGATTATGTCCGGAGCCTCGTCACCAAACAGCTGAACATTACGGATCAGCAGCTCGAACAGGGCGGCCTCAACATCTATACGACCCTGGACCCGCGGGCCCAAAAGGCAGCAGAAGAGGCTGTATCCGAAGGTATGGACAACAAGAGCGAGCTGGAAACGGCGCTCGTGTCCGTCGACCCGCGTAACGGGCACATCAAAGCCATGGTTGGCGGTAAGAACTACCGGGAGAATCAGTACAACCACGCGTTGGCCAAAACAAGGCAGCCCGGGTCGTCATTTAAGCCGATTATGTACTTAACAGCCATTGCATCCAAGGAAATGACGAGCACCAGCGTGTTCAACAGCCAGCCCACTCTGTTTCATTACGATAACAACCGCAAAACGTATCAGCCCAGCAACTTCGGCGATAAATATTTAGGGGAAATTCCCATGCGGGAAGCCATCGCCGCTTCGGATAATATTTATGCCGTGAATACCATCATGAAGATAGGCCCGGATAAAGTAGCCGACATGGCGAAAAAGATGGGCATCACAAGTCCGCTTGCGCCTGTCCCCTCGCTGGCCCTGGGAACCTCACCCGTCAGCCCGCTGGAGATGGCCTCCGCTTATGCTGTTATGGCTAACAACGGCAAACGGGTATCACCTGTCGCCGTACTGAACATCACCGATGCCGCTGGCCGCAGCTTGTATACAGCGCCGGAAGAGTCGGGTGAACAAGTGGTTGAACCTGCTGCAGCTTACGTGATGACTCGCATGATGGAGGGGGTATTCGAGACAGGTGGCACGGGCAACCGCGTCTCTACCCTAATGAAACGGCCGGTTGCCGGGAAGACAGGCACCACCGACTCCGACGCTTGGCTTGTGGGCTATACACCGGAGCTGGCAACGGCGGTTTGGGTTGGATATGATAAAGGGCGGGAAATCAGCAAAGTCGACGGACGGCGGGCAGCGCCGATTTTCGCTCAGTATACGGAGAAAGCGCTGGAGAATGTACCGCCCAAGATTTTTCCGATCCCGGATGAAGTCATCAGCGCTTATGTGGATCCCAAGACCGGGAAGCTCGCAGGCACCGACTGTCCTGGCAAAATTCTGGAGGTCTTCGTTAAGGGTACGGAGCCTACCGAATATTGTGATGAACACGGAAACGGAGAGCCTGCGAAGAAGGCGGACCCTGCAGATGCGGCCGAGAAACAGGAAGAACGTTCCTGGTGGAAAGATTTCAAACGATGGTGGGTTGAGTAACTCGGATCGCGAACCGTCACATCAAAAAAACAGCAAGCTCCTATTACGGGACTTCCCCGCAAGAGGACCTGCTGTTTTTCTCTTTTTCACGATAGGTTATGTAGATGGCTTCATTATAAAACGGTTATATATTCGATCATGGAACTACCCAGAATCACGATCACGAGCATCAGTGCAACATAAACCAGCAGGATCGCATACAACGGATCCAAGCCACCGCCAACCATTCTTCTCTTGTAGCTGGTCATGACGAATAACGGCACGGTCATCACGGTGCTGATGAACGAGAGAAGGATGATAACCTTGGATATATCACCATTCAGGAACAGGAACAGAAAACTAACCACATACAATACGAGGAATATGGGCAGCAAAGCTCCGAATCTTGCCATCACTTCTTTTAGCTTAGCAGTCGGGTTGAAGGACAGCTTGACCGCAGCGAAGGTAAAGGCGTTCAACAAGAATAAGAAAATCGCAGTCCAAATGATAGGCTTTAGGACAAGATCTGCAAATGCCCCCTCAGGCAGCCCTTGCAGTTCATGATGAAGCGCTGCATACAGCGCAAGTGGAAAAAGAACAACATAGAGCACCATGGACACGATCGCATTGAAGAACTGACCGCTCTCCGTTCCGGCAGCTGCGCCAAAGGGATGTCTGAGTCCCTTCAGAAAATAATCCCCGTAGAGCTGCCCGTACAATTTTAAGCTGGTCCAATAAGGATTAGGTTCCTCTTCTTCTTCGGCATGCTGCCGGCCTGCCGCTCGGAACGGAATATCCGGCGGGGTATACACCGGCAGAGCAGATTCGATCTGGCGTGCATGAGGTATCTCCCCTTTACTGCTGGCACTTCGTCTATTCACACTATAGACCTCCGACGTTGCTGCTTGCTCTTTCATGGCGGCAAATACGGGTGAATCCTCGATAATCAGCCTTGCCCCGCATTTCTTGCAATACTTCCCATCTCCCGTTTCATATCGACATATTGGACAAGTCATACTCTGGCCTCCCCTATTATACACATCCGCAAATCGAAGGATAGGTATTAGATAATGTACACATTCGAATCGAAACGTTTGGCCCGTGCAAAGATGTTATGCAGCGCATGAGGTGTCCTGAACCCAGGTATGCTTCTTATGCGAATTTACATCTTTTTGCTAATAGTATAAGTTGGCGTGATATGAAATGGAAGGATTTTCTGAGAAGCGACGTTGCACCTAACCGTTGGTATTGGTTAATACTATAGGACTTGTCGATTCATTCTTGGACTGTGAAATACTTGTGAACAATCAAATATCCGTTTGAATATTGTGTGTAAATCGGGTATATTATGACTAACAATCAAATCAACGTTTGAATATAAAGAATAAAGAGCACTTATTGCTCCTAATCCAAGGAGGTTGTTCCTATGAATGCCCGGACGATGAACGAAGAAGTCTCCCTTGAGCTGTGTGAAACGGAATGTCCTTCAACCGAAAGGGTTGCTTTGTTAAAAGAAACGATCTCCGATGATGATATGATCGGCATGGCAGAAATCTTCAAGGCTTTGGCCGATCCGACGCGGGTCAAGGTAGCCTATATGCTGGACCGTGGCGGCGAGCTATGTGTTTGTGATGTAGCCGAAGTACTCGGAAGTTCAACGGCAACAGCCTCCCATCATCTGCGTACGCTGAAGAACAAAGATATCGCCAAATCGCGGAAAGCCGGAAAGAATGTATACTATTCGCTCAAAGATGACCATATCCGGACACTGCTTCACATGACGCTGGAGCACCAGAAGGAGAAGATGTAGATGAGCACAGACAACCATCAACGTTCCAAATCATCTCCGGAGGCAAGCGGAGAACTTATTGAATACCGGGTACAGGGCCTCTCATGCCCTAACTGTACACGCGAAATGCAGGAAGAGATCCAGAAGCTGGATCATGGAAACAATGCCCGACTTAGTTACAACAGCGGGAAATTGACCCTCTCTCCCCATGTGAATCTAAGCCGGGTAGAGACCATTCTGAAAAGTGACGGTGCGCGCATCGTTCATGCTCCGCAGACAGCCTTATCGGCCGCCGGCGGCGCTGAAGCACAGCCTGCCCATTCATCGCATTCTCACGGATCGGCACAAGGTCATGATCACGAACATAGCCATGGTCATGCTCATGAACACAGTCATGGCGGCGAAGGGAACATGAAATGGCTGCTGTCGATCTCCGCTGTTTTCTATCTCTTAACCTTTCTATTAGAAGGAAAAGTCCCTGAACCGATTGTGATCGCATTATATGCAGGGGCTATGATTTTGAGCGGATATACGACATTTTTGCGCGGACTGCGCAATCTGACCCGCTTCAAATTCAATATGGATACTCTGATGACCGTTGCGCTCGTGGGCGCCGTCATCATCGGGGAATGGCGGGAAGCCACGCTGGTTGCCATTCTATTTGGTCTTAACGAGCTGCTGGAAGGTTACGGCATGAATCGGGCCCGACAATCGATGGAAGCCCTGCTGGCTGCTGCACCGAAAGAAGCCGATCTATGGAAAGATGGTCAAACCCAGCGCGTACCGATCGAGAGTCTCTCTCCCGGAGACGTTGTCCGGGTAAGACCCGGGGAGAAGATTCCTTCGGATGGGGCCATAACCCAAGGAACCGGGGCAGTGAACGAAGCCGCCATTACCGGGGAATCGGTACCTGTTACGAAACGGGAGGGCGATGCTGTATTTGGCGGCAGTGTAAGTACCGATGGCGTTCTCTATATCGCCATATCGAAGGCCTATGAGGATTCCTCCCTGGCCAAGATCATGCATCTTGTACAGGAAGCACAGGACAGTAAGACGCCGACAGAGCTCTTCATCGATAAGTTTGCTAAATACTATACTCCGGCGATTATGATCATCGCGCTGGCGGTTACGCTAATTCCTCCACTGCTGCTGAATCAGCCCTGGATGACCTGGATCTATCAGGGGCTGTCCATCCTCATTGTCGGGTGCCCTTGCTCGCTCGTGCTTTCTTCTCCGATTGCACTGGTCAGCGGGATGACCCGCGCGGCACGCAACGGGATTCTGATCAAAGGCGGGGTCCATCTGGAGCAGCTTGGCCGGCTGGAAGCCATCGCTTTTGACAAGACGGGAACCTTGACCAAAGGCGAGCCTGCCGTGTATGCGGAGACGGTATATGATGAAACCAAATTTTATGCCGTTGTAGGCGCACTTGAGCAATCTTCTCTTCATCCGTTGGCTAAAGCCGTCATGAAGCATCTGGAGATCAAGAATCCGCAGTGCATGTTTAATGAACCTCAACAGATAACGGTATTGCCAGGTGAAGGCATTCGAGCTGAAATTGGTGGGAAACTGTTCTGGGTCGGAAGCGAGGAAGTGTTGAAGCATGTGAATGGCCCACAAGATCATATCAGCGCCGTAGAGGAAGACATTCGGCGTATGAAGGCCCAAGGCTATACGATCGTTGCCGCCGTAAGCGAGGATCGCGTATTAGGTCAGTTCGGCCTTGCCGACGAGATCAGACCGGAGACCGAAGCCGTTGTCCACAAGCTCCATGAGGCCGGTATCACGGATACGGTCATGCTGACAGGCGACCACGAGCAGTCCGCACAGGCGATTGCGAAGCAATCCGGTGTATCTCGGGTATTCGCAAGCCTCCTGCCGGAACAGAAGGTTGCCAAGATTAAGGAGCTCTCTTCACGCAAAAAAACCGGCATGGTTGGTGATGGTATTAACGATGCCCCTGCATTGGCCGCTGCCGATCTGGGTATCGCGATGGGGAAAGGGACTGACAGTGCCATCGAAACGGCCGACGTCGTATTAATGCAGGATCACCTTGGCAAGCTGCCGGGGGCCATCCAAACCGCAAGACGGGTCAATCAGATTATTAAGTGGAATATCGGGCTCTCCTTGTCGCTGAAGGCCATTGCTTTACTGCTTACGATCCCGGGATGGCTGACCCTGTGGATCGCCATCATTTCGGACATGGGGGCAACCATTATCGTTACCTTGTTGGGTCTCACCATTCTGCTTGGCAAGGATCAGGAGCTGAAATCAGGATATTGATATCACCGGAGCTTCGCCCCTTCAGGGCAGCTCCGTTTTTTTAGTTCGCCCTTTGGCGTGCCAGCTCTAATCCTTCGCCATCGCGTATATCCTTTTTTACATGATTTTGTGATGGGGTGAAACATTTTCCATTATTTAGCCGTTTATATAGACGGGAGTGTGAAAACCAGAAGGAGGAAATGATATGAAATCCGTGCAAATCATCAAATTAGCAGGTACCGCATCCATAGCCATGTCTTTATTGCTTACGTCCTCATCGCTCACAACGATTCCTGCCCATGCGGCAGCAGCCTCCACATCACAGAGCAAGGTAACATGGAGCACGCTGGATGTGAAACATAAACCTTATACGAATAAAGGCGTTGTATTCATTCCATTGAAGGAAGTTTCCGAACAGCTGCAGCTACATTTGACTACCCCGGGAAAAAACGAGCTGTACATTAACAGCCCGACACAGTCTGTTCGCATTACCATCGGACAGTCGCGCGCAGTCAATGCCAAAGGGACCGCTCTGAAGCTCGAGGCCGCTCCGGTTGTGAAGAAAGGCGTGACTTATGTTCCAGCCAGTCTGATTACCAAGGCCTTCGGCATCCCTCTGAAGTATGACAGCAAATCCGGACTTAGAACGACCTTTGATGCTTGGTCAAAATACGCCTATGCTTCCAAGGCCAATATGCTGTTCTGGGTAAATCGCGAGAATGGGATGCTGTCCATGGGTAAAGTTGGATCCATGCCAGCCCAAGTTGGCATGATCCCCGTTGAGGAGATCGATCAAGTCAGCTTAAGCGCACATCGTATCAACAGCAATACCTATGTCGTCGACTTGTCCAATTATTACGGCGAACCTCATATTCATGAGGGAAGATATCGGGTGCTCATTCAGGACAACAAAATCCTGAAGCTATCCAAAACCAATCATTCCAATTTTGCCGGAATAAACTACAAACCGGACCAACTCAGTTACAAAGGCAATATTGCCATGATGAACGGCAGTACGCTTGCGCTGGTTCATCCGATGGGTAAAACGGTCAAATCTTATGACCTGGCCGCGCTCACGGGAGTAAAGGATAGTTTTATCGTAGAAGCAATCGAACAGGACTTCCTGCTCGTCCGACCCTACACGAAGGCGACCCTATATATCGTTCATCCGACAGGCAAGACAGCGAAGCTTATCTATCCTGAACTTCTAGATGAGGAAACCATCAAGGTCATTGAGGAAATGCCGCCGAACGAGGTAGGCTTCATTGGTGACGGTTTAACGTATATCGGATATGCCGGTGGCAAGCTGACGTTCCAATACAATAATCCGTTTCTCGGTCAAAAAGAAAAACGGACCTACACCCTTCCATTCTAACCATATGCAATGACAAAAAGACCGGCGGGATTCGTTCACGAATTTGGGCCGGTCTTTCCACTTTAGCATCTAGAATAATCACTTTTATTTATGGTATCATGCCTCGGTTCGAAGGGCTTCCTTGAATTCCTCTGGTGATGCATTCCACCATTCCTCGTTACGTGAAATCAGCAGCTCACGCAGTGCTTTCTTCTCGACGTCGCCAAGGCCATCCAGAATGATCTTGCGCTTCATCGCCGCATCCATTTTATTCACATGATCGGCGAGGATCTTCCAACCACGACGGGCCTCCTGGTCGATCCACATTTCACAGGCGGTCATGCCTGCATAATGCTGTCCTTCGGCGGTACGGTCTACAGCCACCCACACGATCCATACCTGGCGTCCATTCGGCACTTCATCCCGGTTCATGCTGAAACGGATACCCTTCTCCACCTTACTCTTCGCATGCATGGCTCCAATATCCACTCGGGCCTCGCCATTGTCGATAATGACAGGCGACAGACTGTTCAGATCGATGGAGCCTGATCCAAACCCTTTATGCTTACTCTTACTATTAATAATATTCAAAGCAATCGGTTTCTTCGCACCCTGCTTCTGTTCTTCATTCTCCACTGCTGCCGACCTCCTATATCAGAGCCGATTCTTACGTATCAGCTGCTAAATTGATAACCTTTGTCCCAATAATTTTATTTTAACTAATAATCCCCCAAAAGCAAACATATACATGCACTAGATGCTTGTCAACGGGAGGTTGTTCGATATGGTCCCACCACGTGCTAAAGTCTTTCTATCATCCCTGCTTGCCATAGGTTTGCTTGCAGGATCGATGCCGATATTTCTGAATCCAGGGTCCTCAGCGTCTGCTCTTGCCCCAAATGCGGGCAAGCCCTCCGTCTCTGTTGTGGAGAAGGCCCCTCTCTCACCGCCTAAGGTGCAGCCTAATATTCCTGCTCCGGCCTTAAGCGACCGACTAGTGGAATATCATATGGATGTTCGGTACGAGCCTGAGGAGAACAAGTTTAAGGGCAAACAGACGCTCACTTGGACTCATCCAGGCAAAAAAAGCGTAAACGAGCTGTACTTTCATCTGTACCCCAATGCATTTGCTTCCAATGATACGACTTTTATGAAGGAATCGGGTGGCCGGCTTCGTTCCGATCCCATGCCAGACGACGGATTCGGCTCCATGACGATTACCAGCGTGAAAACAACCGAAGGTCTGGCCCTGACCCATCGCCTTCAATTTGTCCAACCTGACGACGGTAACATCAAGGATCACAGCCTTGTCAAGCTCCGATTGCCTAAACCCATCAAGAGCGGCGAGAGTGTCACCATTCACTTGGAGTTTGAGGTCGAGCTCCCCAAAATATTTGCTCGCATGGGTACCACCGAGAATTTTATTATGGCGGGGCAATGGTTTCCTAAAATTTCGGTCTATGAACCGGCTGGTCTTCGCGGAAGAACAGAGGAAGGCTGGAATCTTCATCAATACCATGGCAACTCCGAATTCTATTCTAACTTCGGCATTTATAGCGTTCGCATCAGAGTACCCGAAAATTACATTGTTGCTGCGACTGGATTCCCTACCAAGCCTGCCCAAAAAATTAACGGGGAAAAAATTTATCAGTTCTATGCGGATGATGTGCATGATTTTGCCTGGTCGGCATCGCCGAACTTTGTCACGGCAGAAGAAGCATTCTCCGCACCAGGCGTACCGGGCGTCCGCATCAAGCTGTATCTCGATCCAGCCCATAAAGACTTAAAGGAGCGTTACTTTGATGCTGCCAAGTCGGCACTCGCTTCGTTTGGAAAATGGTACGGAACCTATCCGTATTCCACGTTGTCCATCGTCGTTCCGCCGGAATCGGGCAACGGTGCAGGCGGCATGGAATACCCGACGCTGGTCACGGCCTTCGGGGCCAAAAACGATTCGCCGGGATATGAGCTGGAGCGGACCGTCATTCATGAAATTGCCCATCAATATTTTTACGGAATGATCGCAAGTAACGAATTTGAGGAAGCGTGGCTGGACGAGGCCTTTGCAACCTATGCAGAAGAACGAGTGATGGAAAAAGAATACGGGATTACCTCCAATACGGCGGCTCAGGGAGCATCCATCACTTCCCCTGCACCGCTGAAGATGGAATCCTGGAAATACAGCTCGCACGAAAACTACGCACTGAATGTTTACACGAGGGGCAAGCTGGTGCTGCAAGGCATCGAACGACAGGTCGGTCCGCGGATGATGGAGAAGATTCTTCATACGTACGCCCAGAAATACCGCTTTAAGCACCCGACCACGTCCGACTTCCAGAAAGTTGTAGAGCAAGTAAGCAAAACGTCCTGGCAGCCGTATTTTGACCAATATGTATATGGAAGCCAGATGGCGGACGTTGCCATCGACGTGATCAAAACCAAAAATAAAGGCACGGCGGAACATCCTCGGTATGAATCTACGGTCAAGATAACGAGCAAGGCCGGGGATATAACCGATGTGCCAATCGTGTTCGCCTTTGAGGACGGCAAAACGGTGGAGCGAACCTGGAGCGGCAAGGACCGAAAAGTTACTTACACCCTGGAGTACAGCACTCCGCTCGCCTGGGCCATGGTTGATCCGAAATATTCCATCGTCCTAGAGAATAAACACATCAATAACTATATGAAGGCAGGAATGGATCCGAAGGTGGTTACACGCTGGAATCTCAGTATTACCAAGCTTGTGGAGACGCTGTTCGGCAGCCTGTCATGGTGAGGGGGGAGCACATGAAAAGTTACGCAGGCCAAGGGTGGATCAGTGTTAAAGACCAGCTATACGTCTCGATTCTGCTCTTCTTATACCGTTTGCTGTGGGGATACTGCCTGTACCGACTCGTAAAATCGGCAGTCGTTCCCCTTCTTATGCGATATCCGGATTCTGCCCCTAACGAGCTCAGCCGTCTTTTATTCTTCTACGAGGGCGAGATGAGCCTATCCCTGAGCAGCACGGTCCATACCTACGCATGGCTTCTGGCCGGTTTGCTCTTGATCAGGATGATCTTCACCCCGCTCATTCGGGCCGGCATCTTCTACAACCTTCACCAGGAAGCTAAGGGCGAGCGCGGTTTATTCTTCTTCATTGGCATGCGGAAACTGTGGAAACCCGTAACGCTATTCTATCTGATAGAGCTCATTCTCACCTTTGCGCCCGGTTACTGGATTCTGCCCAAAATCCTTCCGATTCTGCTGAATGGGATTCAAGAGCCTGTTCTGCTGCTTCATGCACTGCCCTATGCAGCTGGGTGGTTCTTGTACGCCTATCTGATCCGCCTGTTATTGCTCTATATGCAATTCGGGCGCACTGGGGGGTTCGGTATGATCAGCTCTATTCTGGCACTCTTCCGTCGCTTGGGCACGGCAGTGCTGTTGTCCATCACCATCGGCGGATCAGCCTGTGTCATTCTGTTGCTCCTGAGCTCGGCTTCGCTCTTCTGGGCCGGGTTGATCGGCTTAATTATACAGCAGGCCTCTTATTTCCTGAATGGACTATTCCAAATTTGGGTAATTTCCACCCAATATCATTTGTGGGGAGATTCCTCCTCACAGCATTCCTAATCGTTACAATTCGTTACCCTGAAATGGTGAATCATGCTCGCGAATAAGCTGTAATCCGAAGTGACACGTTTTTATCTCGAGCTTGGTTTTACAAAGAATAAGCATTCATTTATCCTCTATATTACAAATTTCTGAGCGCCAAATTACAAAAAAACCTGTTTCCCCAAGATGGGGACAGGTTTTTTTGTTTAAAAATGATCTTTCCTCGTTTGCCAAATTGTTAATACTCTGCTAAAATAACGAATATGTTAGTAACAACTTTGTCATCTTTACTGTAACTTTTTTGTTGGAACGATGTAAATTCGTTAACAATGTTGGAACGTCAGACGTCAATGAATGGGTTCATCAACATTTTAAGGAGCCGAATTCCCATAACGATATGGGAAGCGGGGGATCCGTTTTGGGTGAATTGATCTCGCAAGAGAGGGATCATAGGGGACCTTTCAACCGAACCCTTAAGCTAACCTCGCAGGCAATGGAAGGAGCTTTTTGTTTTGAAAAAGAAGTTAACGGCTGTTTCTCTCGGCCTCGCACTCGCACTCACATTAGGGACCGGAAGCGCTTTCGCCGATTCCAAATTAAATACAGCAATCAAACCAGCCATTGGTGTCTCTTATAAAACGGGTGGAACCACAACGAATGGTTTTGACTGCTCCGGATTCACGAGCTATGTTTACAAGAAGCTTGGCCTTAGCCTGCCGCGAACGTCTGCAGCTCAATACAAAGTAGGAACGGCAGTATCCAAGAGCAACCTGAAAGCTGGCGATCTCGTGTTCTTCAACACATCCGGTAGAGGTATCTCTCATGTGGGTATTTATGTTGGGAGCGGCAAATTTGCTCATTCCTCATCTTCGCGTGGTGTCATGATCAGTCCGCTAAGCCAGAGCTATTACGCCAACCGATATGTAGGCGCTAAGAGAATTATGAGTCAGAATACGTACAAATCTGTAGCTGTGAACTACAATTAATGTTGGAACTTTATTGATTTACTCTTATTAAGAAGCCCTGGGTTTATGAGATTGTGCCGATCTCATCCAGCGGCTTTTTTCTTTTGTTGATTGTGTGTATACCTTTATAACGTTTAAGACAACGAAAAAGTTTCCACTTTTCAAAAAAAAATGAATGAAGATATTGAAATGACTTCGTTTGGTTATTCCATCCCCAATACCCTCTTATTCTTTATATACCCTTCTCTCTCTTCATTAAACACCGTTTTGGAAAAATATTGATTTTATCTGACGCTTCGACAGCTAATGCGATTGAAAAATAGCAAAATCCATCAAGAAATAATTGCCAATCCCGCTTGCTGTCTGATAGAATGGACGCAGTAACAACTTTGTCATTAATGTAAGTGCTTTAATACATAGATTGCTATGCCTCGCGGCAGCGAAAAGGAGCTTTCCATGCTGAAGAAAACATTATCAACAGCAGCCCTTAGTATCACACTGCTACTCACTTTGGGCGTTGGCAGCGTGTTTGCTGATAGTGCGCTGGATCAGGAAATCGATAAGGTGCTAGGTACACGATACAGCTACGGCGGTACGACCACGAGCGGATTTGACTGTTCCGGCTTCACCATGTATGTATATGCCAAACTCGGTTTGAAGCTCCCGCATCAATCCGGCTCTCAATTCGACATGGGGACAAGCGTGTCCCGTAAGGATCTACGCGCTGGCGATTTGGTGTTCTTCAACACATCGGGCCAGGGCATCTCCCACGTCGGCATTTATGTCGGCGATGACAAATTTGCCCATGCCTCGACCAACCGCGGCGTGGTTATCAACCGCCTTGCAGAGGAGTACTATGATCAGCGATACGTGGGTGCAAAGCGTATCATGAGCGATGATACGTATGAAGAGTCGGCTGGTGAATCATCCTAAGCTTTAGAGGCTAATCATCCCTATACACACTGCTTGCCCGTTAAAGGAGCCCTTACCTCTCTTTGACGGGCTTTTTGATGCGACTTGGATGTTCGGAAAAGGGTTATCATTCATATATACGATAGGAGGACTTCACCAATGGATGCAACACCGATTTCATTTCACACCGTAGTCATGCGTGAAGAGCACGCAAAGGAAATATGCGCCTGGACCTATCCTCCTCCCTATAATATCTATGGCTTTCTTCCCTGGGAGCAGATGAAAGGGCTTGAGGTCGAGTTTGGCGATCCCGACATTCGCCAGAGGCAGTACATCTCAATTCTGGATGAACGGGAGGCCCTGTGGGGATTTGCCCAGCTGTTTCCGATGCACAAGGTGACACGAATCGGACTTGGCATGCGGCCTGATTGGTGCGGGCGCGGAATGGGTAAACGGTTTATGGAGGCGATTGTTCGGGAAGCCAGGCGGAGGCGGCCTGTCGACGAAATCGACCTTGAGGTGTTGACCTGGAATGAGCGAGCGATCCGCACGTATCAAAAGGCAGGCTTTCATATCACAGATACGTATGAGCGACTTACGCCAACGGGAAATGCCCTTTTCCACTGTATGGTGTATGAGCCGCCGGCTAATGAGGAATAGTAATCTTTGTCTATATGAAAAAGCACAATTTTGTGTACTTTTTATGAAGCCACGCCGGATAGTTGCTTTTTTTGTCACAACTGGCTATGCTGTCTATGAATGTTGGTTTATAATGGAGACAAGTGCAAGAGTGCAGTATACATAGAAGGGACGATATGACGATGCAAAAATGGATCATGAGCGGATTGTTCTTCGTCGCATGTGCGTTGGCTATCGCGCTGATGTTTACGCTCCCAGGTAAGGAACAGGTGGCTCAGGAAGAGAAGCCGACCATGCCGGAAGTGACTCTCGATGCTGCCGCAGCGGAAGCCACAATGAAAGCAAGCTGTATTAGCTGTCACGGCGACCAACTTCAAGGCGGCGCTGGGCCGGCTTTGAATCAAGTAGGCGGACACATGGATGCGGACGCAATCTTCAACGTTGTAACCAAAGGTCGTAAGGGAATGCCTTCCTTTAAAGATCAACTTAAGCCTGAAGAAATCGCAAACATCGCGCTATACCTTGCTGAGAAAAAATAAATCAGCTTATACTCAAAACACGCTTGCACCTGGAGCTCTTCCCGGCGCAAGCGTGTTTTTACATATTCGGGACCTCTGAGGGGACTAACCGTCCCCCCTCCTATTGTGCCGCCTTGCCATCCTTCGAACGACTCTTCTCATAGGCTTCGTTAAACTGCTGCGCTTCCTTAATATCCACAGCCGTAATGCCACCGTCGTCCCAAGAGGTGAGACGAAGTGTAACGACTTTATAATCTATGGTGATGTAGGGGTGATGTCCGAAAGCTTCTGAAATAGCTGCCACTTCATCAACAAAAGCGATTCCCTTCATGAAGGAGGAGAAGGTATACTTCCGTACAATCCATCTCCCTTGTTCAAATTCCCAACCCTCAAGCTTTTCCAGATGAGCCTCTACTTCTTGCTGCGTATAAAGCATCTTTTATCTTCCTCCCCGAAAAAAACCTATCTTAAAGCCGACTTACACGTAATATGGTCTTTCTGTCATCTATTCTATTCTGCCCTGTATCTGTTGATAACTGGAGTGATTACACAAGAGCCACAAAGGCCAACTCTTCTTCACCAATCAAAATATGTATTCGATGGTTCGTTTGATCATGCATGACCACGCCGCTGCCAACATTAATCACCGGCTCTGTGCCTAGCGCATAGAACAAATCCTCAGCCAGCGCTTCATGAACCTCATTTCTCTCGGCTTCACCCAGATTGCCCCAATCCTCAGCTTCCATTTCAAAGAAGACATAGCTGTCGGTAATTCGTCCGACTGCCTCGGTCAGTTCTGCCAGAATTTCGCCGTAATCTCTTCCGTGTTTAACGCCCATCTCCATCACTCCTTTCCTTGCCGTACTTAGCTTCGTTTCCCTTCCTTCCATTATACCGGAAATTACAACTAAAAAAAAAAGCCCGACCTGACGATAAATAGGATAACGCCCCACAAAAGGGGTCCGGTTCTCCATGAGAACCGTTCTGACGAATGGATTCGTTATTTTATTTCTCACGGATGAGGTGTGGTATGGAAATTTCAACAATTATAGGCTTAATAATCGGTATCGTCGCGGTACTGGTGGGCATGGTTCTGAAAGGTGCCTCCCTTCTCGCTTTGTATAATCCGGCAGCCTATCTAATCATTCTTGGCGGTACGGCAGCAACTTTATTCATCGGGTTTCCGCTAGTCGAGCTGAAAAAGATTCCGAAGCTGGTCAAGATGACCTTTGTGAAACAGAATCTGATGGACAAAACGGAAATGATCAAGCTGTTTATGGAATGGGCTTCGATCACACGCCGTGAAGGTCTGCTGGCTCTTGAAACCAAAGTCGATGAGATCGATGACACCTTCCTGCGTAACGGGATGCGCATGATCATCGATGGCAACGATCAGGAATTCGTACGTGATGTATTAATGGAAGATATTAATGCCACTGAAGAGCGCCATCGTTCCGGCTCATTGATCTTCTCCCAAGCCGGTATGTATGCACCTTCCCTCGGGGTACTTGGAGCCGTTATCGGTTTGATCGCCGCATTATCCCATATGGAAGATATGGGCGAACTCGCCCATGCCATCGGGGCTGCGTTTATTGCAACCCTGCTCGGTATTTTCACCGGTTATGTCCTCTGTCACCCGATTGCGAATAAACTCAAGCGTCTATCCAAACGTGAGGTTGAAATCCGCCTGATGATGGTAGAAGGCCTGCTGTCCATTCAGTCCGGTGTATCCACCATTGCAATCAATCAGAAGCTCTCCGTGTTCCTGACACCGTCCGAACGGGCTGAGCTCAGCGAGAGGGAGGCTGGTGCTAGTGAGCAAAAAGACTAGACACGAGCCGCATGAGGAGCATGCCGACGAATCCTGGCTTCTTCCTTACGCAGACCTACTGACCTTGCTTCTGGCCTTGTTCCTGGTGCTATACGCCATGAGTGCGACGGATGCACGCAAATTTCAAGAAATGAGCGAAGCCTTCAGTGTTGCTCTCACCGGCGGAACCGGTGTACTGGATTACAGCAAAACGGAATCCAGCGATGATCCGCCCAATATTAAGGATCATAAAGCGACATCTCCTTCCGTTCCCGCGACAACACCTGACCAACGGCGTGCAGAGCTGATGCGTCAGGAACAACAGGATCTGGAGAAGCTGAAGAAGCAGCTCGATAATTATATTAAAAATAACGGTTTAACCTCGGAGCTCAGCACCAAGTTGAACCACTCCCAGCTTGTCATTACGATACGGGACAACGCCTTATTCCCTTCCGGCGAAGCCGTTGTGAAGCCGGAAGCCCGTAAACTGGCTAAGGCCATCTCGCAAATGCTTCACAAGTTCCCGGACTATGAAATCATTGTATCCGGCCATACGGATAATGTGCCAATCTCTAACAGCCGCTATCCGTCGAACTGGGATTTAAGCTCGGATCGAGCCCTGCAGTTCATGAAGATTCTGCTTGCCAACTCGGAGCTGGATCCTAAACGGTTCATGCCGATCGGTTATGGTGAATACCATCCGATTGCTGATAACAACACCGATGCTGGGCGAGCGAAGAACCGCAGAGTCGAGGTATCCATTATACGTAAATACCAGGATAGCGCCACCTTTACAAGCGTGAATGAATAACCCAAATGGGAACGGGTCCCTACAGACTATAACACACAATAAACAACCGATGCATCTGGTATTACAGATCCCATCGGTTGTTTTTGTTTAAGATTATAGAAGTATTTTAGCCAGCTACTCGAGCCTGTAGTTCAGCAGCTGACCAAGCTCTTCCTTCTCCTTCTCGCTAAGATCACGCCATGAACCGATGCGTTGACTGCCAAGACGGATATTCATAATCCGGATTCGCTGCAGCTTCCGGACCTCATAACCAAAAGCGCTGCACATTCTGCGGATTTGGCGATTTTTACCTTCGGTCAGAATGATTCGGAATACGCGCTCGGACATTCGAGTGACCTCACAAGGTAGCGTTATCTCACCCAAAATCTTTACGCCGCTGGACATCCCGCTAAGGAAGGATTCCGTTACCGGGCGATCCACAGTCACAATGTATTCTTTCTCATGTTTCCCCTCAGAGCGAAGGATCTTATTGACGATATCTCCATCATTCGTCAGCAAAATCAGTCCCTCAGAGTCCTTATCCAATCGTCCGATAGGAAAAATACGCTCGTTGTGGCCTACAAAGTCTACAATATTGCCCTTAATATGCGATTCGGTGGTGCTTGTAATCCCGACCGGCTTATTAAGAGCAATATATACATGCTTCTTCTTATCCTGAAGCGGCTTTCCCTGGATCCGGACATCGTCGCCTTCCTCTGCCTGGCTTCCCAGGACAGCAACCACGCCATTAATGGTGACCTTCCCGCTCTCCACCAGCTTATCTGCTTCACGACGGGAACAATATCCCGTTTCACTGATAAATTTATTAATTCTCAAGATGCCATCCCCTTATCTGTAACTACTTCTTGCTTAATTCTCAATAGCATTCGGCTGGACTACAGGCAGAACTATGCTCACCTTCGTGCCCACACCTACTTCACTCTCGATTTCCATCATACCCCGGTGACCCTGAATAATACGCTGGCTTACCATCAATCCTAGCCCTGTGCCCGTCTCCTTATTCGTAATAAACGGTTCGCCAAGATGCGGCATCAGATCCTCCGGTATGCCCTGCCCTTCATCCCGAATATCGATTTGTACCCATTCGCCCTTCGGCCTTGAAAGCTCAATCCAGATACTGCCGCCACCCGGCATCGCTTCAATCGCATTCTTGAGCAAATTGATAAACACCTGCTTGAGCTGATTCTCTTCACAGTGTACGTTGGTAAGTTCATCAGTAAATTTCAATTTGAACTCGATGCCGTACAAATGGGCTTGGCTGTCGAGGAATGAAATGACATCTCCCATGATGAGTCGTACATCCCTCTCTTGGAAATGAATCGCCTGCGGCTTCGCTAATATCAGAAATTCACTGACAATGAGGTTAATTCGATCCAGCTCCGACAGCATTAGATCAATATGGTCCGGATTAACCTTGTGGGTCTGCTGCTGAAGCTGCAGAAATCCACGGAGGGTCGTAAGCGGATTCCGGATCTCATGAGCAACGCCAGCAGCCAGCTGGCCAACGGTATTGAGTTTCTCCGAACGACGCAGCAGCTCCTCGATCCGATTGCGTTCCGTCACATCCCGAGACACGCTAATCATGGAGGTGACCTCACCGTTCTCATCATGCACCAGCGAGGTGCTAATACTGACCTCGATCGTGCTTCCATCTTTGTGAAGACGGATCGTCTCCACCGGAGGAAGCCGTTCCCCGGCTCGCAGGCGACGGATGCGCTCCTTTTCTTCTTCCTCCTTGGCCGGAGGTACAAGTGCAGGCTTCCGTCCAACCACTTCGTGCGCTTTCCAACCATACAATTGCTCAAACGCTTTATTCACACTAATAACCCGTTCATAGGTATCGGTTGTATGAATGGCATCTGCTGTCTGATTAATGACCGACTCCAGATATTCCTTAACGGACTGATTCTCATCGACCATTTGCTTCAACTGGCTCGTATAGTTGCCCAGATTACGTGTCATCGCATTGATTCGACCCGCAAGCTGCCCCAGCTCGTCCCGGCTGCTTACCTCCAACCTTCGATCAAAGTGACCATCCGACACATCGTTTACGGTCCCCAGGATGGCCTGAATCGGCTTGGTAAAATACCCTGCAACAATATAACTGCCGAATATCACGATTTCCAATAAAACCAATGAGATGGCCACAAGACTGATCATCTGCTCCCTCATCACGGAGGAGATGGCTTCATAATCCATGACGACACTGATAACACTGGTCGGTTTATTTTCGGTTACGATGGGGATGAAGCTTTTTAGCACCTTCTTGTTATTGATAGTACTGACAAACACCACATTATCGCCGGTAGAAACGGCCCTCTGCACAGCTTCCGCATCTTGGTCCAGGCTCCCATAGTCGTAGGTGCCGAATGTAATCGGTCGATTGCGAAGCTTGCGGTGAACATCATCCGTTCCATCTTCTCTCATATATTCATTGCCAAACGTTTCAGGGTTGATGCCTGTTACTTCCAATATTCGCGGATTTGACTTCAAGGTCTCCTTCACAACCGTATCCGGACTTGTAATCTTCACAAAGTCCTTGATATTCGAATTCCTTATGTAGGGATCAATAATATAATTGCGCTTGCTATCGTAATAATATCCCCATTTATCAATGAATTCCGGATTGGATGTGGAAAACTCAAACGGTCCTGACCAAAAATGATCGGCGCGCTGACCCTCGGTAACGGAGACAACTTTACCATACTGGAACAATTCCAGAAAAGCCGTATGCCAGTACCCCCAGTTCTTTGTTGAAAGGCCGATTTCATCTGGAGTGGAGGATCGGGCAACAACGACATCATCATTCGTCCGGACCAATAGTGATATGTGGGTGACGCCGATCTCTTTACTCAATTCCACCAATTGCTGATTGGTTATATTGTTAATATCCGGATCCAAAGCTTTTGCCGCATTGACCGCGGCTACCTTCAGCATATCACCGAATATATTATCCACATATGCAGAACTAAAGCCGGTTTGCTGGACCGTGATGGCGATCTGAGTAGCGGCCATCACCATTTTGGTTTCACTATCCTGCTGCAAATTTTCCTGGGTTGTGTAATAGTTCAGCGTAATGTTGAGCAGAAGAATAAATAATACCGATATGGACATGATCATCGATAATTTCGTCTTAATCGACAAGTGGCATCTTCACCTTTCTGCTGTCACATAGACGACTTGCGAATCTAATACCCTCATGATACCTTGATCACGAACGTTTGAAAAGACAAGCAGCTTTACGGCTATATGGTTTTTTTTCCACAATCGCATTGCTATTGAAATAGGGAATCCTTACAATATAAGAGGCCATTCCCGGTAAAAAAACAACGTATCCACAGATTGCGCACAAATACACAACTTATCTGTGGATAATGTGTATAACTTTGTGCATAACATCTCAGTTGTCCACAATTCTGTCCACAACATGTTAACAAACGAATAAATGTTCGTTGAACATTGGGTATAAATACAGGGTTTTAACGGGCTGTGAAAGGAGACTTTAGTTTGATATCAAATTCAATAGACCCACTGGCTGTGGATAACGATAATCATGAACGCTGGATGAGAGAAGCCATCGCGGAAGCACGGAAAGCCGAAGAGCTCGGCGAAGTTCCTATCGGCGCTGTCATCGTACGGGGTGATGAGGTTATTGGCCGTGGATACAATTTGCGTGAAACGACTTATGATGGGACGGCCCATGCCGAGATGGTGGCTATCCGTGAGGCAAGCAAACATCTTGGAGCATGGCGGCTGCTCGACTGCCGATTGTACGTGACGCTGGAGCCCTGTCCCATGTGTGCGGGTGCTATCGTCCAATCCCGGGTCCCACAGCTGATCTATGGCACTCGCGATCCCAAAGCCGGTTGTGCCGGCACACTGATGAATTTGCTTCAAGAACCGCGTTTTAATCACCGTACTAACGTGATTGAGGGCGTGCTGCAGGAAGAATGCGCATCACTACTCACTCAGTTCTTCCGACGTTTGCGCGGGAAAATATAATCCTTGTATAATAATATGTATAGATATGTATAGAAACGTAAAAACCCGGCCATGATGGCCGGGTTTTGTTGTCTACGATGAATGATATTAATAAGTGCCCATTTGGCTCATGGATTCCTCAAATTGCTCCATCGTGATGACATCAGCATCTTTTGGAATACCGATTTTGAACTCTTGTTTAGCGTTGATGTTGTTGTATTGGCTGCTACCCTTCACAGCCAACTTCACGTTCTCTTTCGTTTCTGGATCATTGAAATCAACGTTCAACACAATATCCTGATATGCAGGGAAATCCTTTTTATCGATAGCCGTGTTGATGTTGAATGTGTTGATCTTCAGATACTTCTGCATCTCTTCCAAGCCCGCTTTGAATTCGTCTTGGTTAACGTTGGAAACTTCAGCTTTAGCAGAGTCGATATCTTCTTGGGTCAGACCGAGCAATTCGCGGTACTCGTCTTTAGCTGCAATGTCAACAACCTTAGGTGCAACCTTGTTTACCATAATATCCAATGCTTCATTCAGGTTATCATTGGTTACAAAGAATTGAACCACTTGTTTGGCATCCACGCCTTCTGGAAGGCCAGCATCTTTAACATTGATCTCTTTGAAGTACTTCGCTTGGTCATATTCACTCAGCAAAGCTTCAAGGATTTCGTTTACGAATTTTTGGGATTTCTCGGTATCCAGGCTTTCCGGATTAAATGTTTCACCGGATTGCTCAGCAAGTTCCTTCATATCCATAACGAGAAACTTACCAACAACGTCCTCTGGGAATGGCAGCATTGGAATGCTTGGAATCTTAACGTAAATTTTCTCTTTCGTCATCACCATATCAATGTTGAAGGACATTGCCATGTCACCCTTCAGATTGATACCCATGTTCATCTCGGTTTGCATTGGATCCGCTTGGTAAATACCGTCCAGCGTAACCTCAGCATTCTTCAACATCGTCATCGCCTGTGTTACGCTTGGATCGCCTTCAACTGCAGGTATGTTAACTTGAAGGTCTTCAATGACAAATTTACTCTTCATTTCGTAGGATGTCATCTTCATCGCGTTCGTGGCAGCATTCGTCATCGCTGCCTTAGGCTCTTCTTTTTTGGCGCAGCCGGAAAGTACAACTGTCACTGTGAGCAGCAGTGTCAGCATGATAGCTGCAAACTTCTTGTTCATTAAAATTTCTCTCCCCTCTAACAGTCAAAAAAATAACAGACCTTCTAATCATAAACCATTTAACCAAAATGAGAAACACTTTCTGGAATATTTACTGAAATTTTATTTCCTTTCTTTTTCCATCCATCTTAAATTTAAACTTCTTAACATGCGAATAAGGTGGGGCCCCAAAATATTACACTTGAACACTAATACGGAAGTTGGACGCAAAAGGTTTCAAATCGAAAAAAAGAACTTCCTGTCGAAATACAGGAAGTTCCCTCGATTCTTGCTTTCTAGCCTCTCCGTATTTGGCTCCTGCAGGCTTCTAGCCCTCCGGATTGAAATGTCCATCCTGTTTACGGATCTTCGCTCTGTGCGAGCCTGACAGCGGCTCCTGGCCGCCACGGTCAGGGTCCTTGCGCTGCTGCTTCGGCTGCTCCTGTGCTTCCGGTACCGGAATCGCCTTTGGTTTGCTCATCTGATAGCCCTCCATTTCATGGATCACAACGATGTCCTACGCCTATCCTACCTTTGATGTCCATATCATGAAGGACAGTATGGAAACTGTCTCACTCATTCATGGAACTAGTGATGCGTGATTTGCTGCAGCGTTTGGGCACACTCATGAATATGGCGCGTATAATCGCCCACCATGCCCTGAATATTCTCATTACGCTCATCCGTCGTCGCACCCTCACGCTCTACATCGACCAGATCGACCTTCACTTCCCGCGAATCCACATACGTGCATTGAAAATCAAACGAATAATCCTGGCGACCTGCTGCATCAATGTGAATGCGGATGGCGTTCGGATCCCCTTCGTCTGCTGCCACTTCTGCGCGATCTCCCGGCTTTAATATGGTGGACAGCCTTTCCTGCCAGGCATTGACCAGCGTCGACTGATCTACATTCAGTTCTGAGTTCATGTTCACACCTCCCCTTCTCTATAAATTGCGATAACAGGGGATGTTTTATACAGCAGCCTCCATAAAGCAGAAACCTACTGCAGAACAGAACAATCAATACCTTCCTCTAGTAAAAAAGACAATAAAAAACCGATTCCTAAAAGGAAACGGCTTGCGTTTGATTATGTATGGCGGAGAGGATGGGATTCGAACCCATGTGGGCTTGCACCCTAACGGTTTTCAAGACCGCCCCGTTATGACCGCTTCGGTACCTCTCCACGTGGTATTGATTCATGCAAATGAATCACGTGCAAAAATCATTATACCACAAGACAAACTATTTTATCAACTCATTTTTTCTGTTCGATGATACTAACGTTCCCCATGTACGGGCGAAGTACTTCGGGAATAATTACGGATCCATCAGCCTGCTGATAATTCTCCAGAATCGCAGCGACGGTACGTCCTACCGCAAGCCCGGAACCATTCAAGGTGTGGACAAATTCCGGCTTGCTCTTCGGTTCCGGACGGAAGCGAATGTTGGCACGGCGAGCCTGGAAGTCCCCAATATTCGAACATGAGGAGATTTCACGGTATACGCCGCTCTCTGGAAGCCAAACTTCCAGATCGTATGTCTTCATGGATCCAAAGCCCATATCCCCGGTACAGAGAGCCATTACGCGATAAGGAAGATTCAATAGCTGAAGCACACGCTCCGCATCCGCCGTCATCTTCTCCAGCTCATCAAAAGATGTTTCCGGGTGTACAATCTTCACCATCTCAACCTTGTTGAACTGATGCTGACGAATGAGCCCTCGTGTGTCACGCCCTGCCGCGCCGGCTTCCGAACGGAAACAGGAGCTGTACGCCACGTAATATTTAGGCAGATCCTCACTATTTAAGATTTCCTCGCGATGATAGTTCGTCACAGGAACCTCAGCAGTTGGGATCAGATAGTAGTCGGTATCGCTAATTTTGAATAAATCCTCTTCGAATTTAGGCAGTTGTCCTGTTCCGTACAAGCTGTCCCGGTTGACGATATATGGAGGCAGCATTTCCTCATAGCCGTGTTTGTCGCTGTGCAGATCCATCATAAAACTGATCAAGGCCCGCTCAAGACGAGCACCCAAACCTTTGTAGAACGTAAATCGTGAACCCGTTACCTTCGCGCCTGCTTCAAAATCCAAAATACTCAAATTCTGAGCAAGCTCCCAGTGTGCCTTAGGCTCGAAATCGAAAGCTTTTGGCTCCGACCAGCGGCGGATTTCCACGTTCTCCTCCTCCGAAGCGCCAACCGGCACACTCTCATGAGGGATATTCGGAATCGCCAAAGTAAGCTCGGATATGCTGGCTTCCAGCTCACGAACTTCCTCATCCATCGCTTTAATCTGGTCTGACACTTGTCGCATTTCCAGAATCAGATCATCGGCATTCTCACGATTCTTCTTCAGCTTGGCTACTTCAGCCGACACGGTGTTGCGGCGATTCTTCAAACTTTCGCTTTCCTGCAGCAATTCCCGGCGCCGGGCGTCAAGCTTAGGAAAATCCGCAATCAGATCGAGCGATTTGCCTCGATTCTTCAGCGCTTCTTCTACACGACTGTACTCGCTGCGCAATATTTTTACGTCTAACACGGGAAACCCTCCTAAAGTAAAACATCCATCAAGTATATCGAAGCAGCTGCCCTATATGTTGATAAAAGCCTTGGGACAAGGCTGCATTGTACGTTATTACATACGATACATCTTATTGTATTTCAGCGAAAAAGACAACTCGACTCCCACATACTGCCAAAGAGTCAAGATGTCTTCTACTGTAACTATTACGTCTGTGGTGCCGTAGACCGGGATCGAACCATCTCCACAAAATATTGATGAAGTCGGTAATCGTCCGTCAGCTCCGGATGATAGGAAGCTGCGAGCAGATGTCCTTGTCTGGCTGTGACGATCTCATCGTTATAAGTGGACAGGACCTCAACGCCCGCACCCACTTCTAGAATGAGCGGCGCACGGATGAAGACAGCCCGTACCGGTTCCTCGATTCCTTTTACAGGCAAATCGGTCTCGAAGCTTTCACGCTGACGTCCAAATGCATTCCGCGCCACCGTAATGTCCATCAGCTTCAGATGAGCCTCTTCGTCGCCTTGAATTCGCTCAGCCAGCACGATCAGTCCGGCGCATGTTCCGAATATCGGTTTACCCTGGGCTGAGAACTGACGAATCGCATCCATAAAATTATACTTGCGCATCAGTTTGCCGATGGTGGTGCTCTCGCCGCCAGGGATGATCAAGCCATCAATGCAGTCTAGCTGCTCGACCTTCTTAATCGACACCCCCTCGGCACCAGCAAGCGTAATGCTCCGTATATGCTCTGCAACGGCACCCTGAAGTGCCAGTACTCCGACCTTCATGTTACCCCTTCTCTCTTACCAGCCGCGATCCTGCATGCGCTCAGCTGGACTAAGCTTGGATATCTCGATGCCTTTCATCGGAGTACCCAGGTTCTTGGATACTTCAGCAATCAATTTATAATCATCATAATGCGTAGTCGCTTCAACAATCGCACGAGCGAACTTCTCAGGGCTGTCCGATTTGAAAATACCGGATCCAACAAAGACGCCGTCAGCGCCTAAATGCATCATCAATGCGGCATCTGCAGGTGTTGCCACGCCGCCAGCTGCAAAGTTAACGACAGGCAGCTTGCCTGTCTCATGAATGCCCTTCAGGAGGTCAAAGGAAACACCGAGGTTTTTCGCTTCCGCATACAGCTCGTCCTTCGACATGTTACGAACTTTACGGATTTGACTGTTGATGAGGCGCATATGGCGAACGGCTTCCACGATATTACCTGTTCCCGGCTCGCCTTTCGTACGGAGCATGGATGCACCTTCACCAATACGACGAAGCGCTTCACCGAGGTCCTTCGCACCGCATACGAACGGTACCGTGAAATCCCATTTATCGATATGGAACACTTCATCCGCTGGTGTCAGCACTTCACTCTCGTCGAGATAATCCACGCCAAGAGATTCAAGCACTTTCGCCTCGACATAATGACCGATACGAGCTTTGGCCATAACTGGAATGGATACAACTTTCATTACTTCCTCAACGATGGTTGGGTCAGCCATCCGTGCTACTCCCCCAGCAGCGCGAATATCGGAAGGAACGCGCTCCAGCGCCATAACTGCCGTTGCACCGGCAGCTTCAGCGATCTTCGCTTGTTCCGCATTCATGACGTCCATAATGACGCCGCCTTTTTGCATTTCCGCCATACCTCTTTTTACAGTTGATGTTCCTGTTTCCATGTCCCCTAGCCTCCCGATTATATGTTGTATCTCATCGCCATTACAGCATTACCTGGCGACCTAGTCTGTACCTGTATAGGTGCATGCTTGCAATGAATCTAACTTGATATTTTACCGCATCAAAATCAAATACACAACCCATTTACTCGGAATTTATCGGCGGTTAGAAAAGATTTTTGATGGAATCAAATAAATCGGCGAAAAAGTCTCCAATCGCCCGCAAGAACAAACTGAACCAGCCTGCCTTCTCAACTTCCTCCGCGGTGATTAGATTTACCGTTTCGGTCTGGGTGTCCTTCATACCTTCTATTTTATATGTGTAGGTCACCGTACCAACCTTCGTATCCTTAGCAACAGGAGCTGTCAAGCTGGAGGAGTCCTGCTTGGCTTCAAAGGTAATGTTCTTGCCTGTTGAGCCTTTGGGTACAACAAAAGTGACTGCTTTATCGGTTACGAGTGCAGCTTCCTTGCCTTTACCCTTCTTCACTTCGACGTTTTCAAAGCCTTGCACGGTTGCACCGGCAGCTTGAACTTCCTTCACTTCGAAGTTGTCAAAGCCGTAATCAAGGACTTTTTTGGACTCTACAAAACGGGCTCCTTCGGATTTCGTACCCATGACCACACTAATCAGCCGCATGCCATCACGCTCAGCGGTGCCCGCGAAGCAATACTTAGCCGCATTGGTATGACCTGTTTTTAAACCATCCATTCCTTCATAAGCATATTTCTTGAAGTTGGTAATATCTTTATTGGCTTCAAGCATCCAGTTGTAGTTGATGATCGGATTCGTATCCCGATCCCGGAATTTGTGGGATTGTATAGCTGTGAATCTTGCAAAATCAGGGTGATCCTCGACGATGAATTTGGCAAGCAAAGCTGTATCCATTGCCGACATAACCGTTTCCTTATCCTCTTCAGGACGATATTTTTCAGGCATATCCGCACGGCTGAGGCCTGTAGAATTGATGAAAAAAGCTGTTTTCAAGCCCATCTTTTTCGCCGTATCGTTCATCATGGCAACAAACTCTTCTTCGGAACCAGCCACATGTTCAGCCAATGCTACCGTAGCATCGTTCGCTGAACCAACAGCCATGGCTATGTAGAGTTCTTCCACTGTATGTTGGTCACCCTCAGCCAAGAATATCCGTGAGCCTACCGTTTTTGCTGCGTTTTCTTTTACAGTGACCTCGTCATCCCAAGCTAATTCGCCTTGCTTTACTTTCTCTGCAACGATGTATTCCGTCATCATCTTCGTCATGCTCGCCGGTGGTAATGCCTCATCAGCATTAACGGATAGTAGGACTTGTCCTGTTGATGGCTCTATCAATACGGCAGAGCTTACATCCAGTCCAAGCTGATCAATCGATGGCACTTTATCCGGCTTCGCATTATTTGTTGTCGCCTTCTCGGTAGTCGCTTTGTCCTCTGTGGCGTTCGTTGTATCCGCTGCTGCCAGCATACTAGGTGCCGCGAGTGAAACCGCAGGTGCAGCAGAGAAACAAAGTATATTAAACAGCATCAAGGATGCCAACGTTCTTTGAATGCGTTGTCGCTTATTCTTCTTTACAGACATGTCTATCAATGGAACTACTCCCCTCTAATTCTCAATAAGTCATTAACTTGTTCTATTCTATCATAGGGGGGGTATCAAAAAAAGACAAGCTAGATGAATTTCATCCAGCCTGTCCAGGAAATAAATGACACATATTGTTTATCCTTGTTCTTTCGAGTGAATTACAAGGAATAGTTAGGTGCTTCTTTGGTAATTTGGATATCATGAGGATGGCTCTCACGAAGTCCTGCGCCAGAGATACGGATAAACTGGGTGTCCGTCCGTAGTTCCTCCAGGTTTTGCGTACCACAATAGCCCATGCCGGAGCGCAATCCACCGATCAACTGATGGATAGTATCTGCCAAAGGCCCTTTGTAAGCAACACGACCCTCGATACCTTCCGGAACCAATTTCTTGTCGTCATCTTGGAAATAACGATCTTTACTGCCTTGTTTCATGGCAGCAAGGGAACCCATGCCGCGGTAAGCCTTGAAACGGCGTCCTTGATAGATCTCAGCTTCGCCTGGGCTCTCCTCCGTACCGGCAAACATGCTGCCCAGCATAACGGCATTTGCACCGGCTGCGATCGCCTTCGTAATTTCGCCTGAGTATTTGATACCGCCATCTGCGATAATTGGCACTCCATACTCCTTAGCAACCGTTGCACAGTCATAAATTGCTGTGATTTGCGGTACGCCAATCCCGGCAATGACACGGGTCGTACAGATCGATCCAGGCCCAATTCCGACTTTTACGACGGATGCACCGGCTTCGATAAGCTCTCTTGTGCCCTCGCCTGTAGCCACGTTACCAGCGATAATCGTCAAATCCGGATACACTTCGCGCAGTTTGCGAACGGAGTCAATGATATTGATGTGATGACCGTGGGCAGAGTCAACGGTAATGACGTCTACGCCAGCTTTCACAAGCGCCTCTGCTCTTTCGAAGGTATCCTTGGAGATTCCGATCGCTGCACCTACAAGCAGGCGACCCTGAGCGTCCTTAGCCGCTCTAGGGAACTGAATCGCTTTCTCAATGTCTTTAATGGTGATAAGTCCTTTAAGAACATTATCATCGTCTACCAAAGGCAGCTTTTCAATCTTATGCTTCTGTAGGATCATTTCGGCATCTTGAAGAGTCGTTCCGACCGGAGCTGTCACCAGATTCTCGCTGGTCATCACTTCACTGATTACCGTATTGTAGTCATGAACAAAACGAAGATCACGATTCGTCAAAATCCCGATCAGCTTATTGTTCTCATCTACGATCGGTACACCGGAAATCCGGAACTTGCCCATGAGCTCCTCTGCATCGGATACAAGATGATTAGCATGGAGGGAAAAAGGATTCGTAATAACACCACTTTCCGAACGTTTAACCCGATCAACCTCTTCTGCCTGTTGCTCAACGGTCATATTTTTATGAATAATGCCGATTCCGCCTTCTCTAGCAATGGCAATTGCCAGAGGAGCTTCCGTTACGGTGTCCATCCCAGCACTGATGAGCGGGATGTTTAATTTCACATGCTCGCTCAATTTGGTGCTTACATCCACTTCTTTTGGAAGTACCTCGGATTTTCTAGGAACCAACAATACATCGTCAAAAGTGAAGCCTTCCTTGCTAAACTTATCTTCCCACACCTGGGTTATTCCTCCTTTTTGTCGTCTTCCTGCGGACTACAACTACTGTCAGAGCTGGACCGGACGGCATTTTCAAGTATTTTCAGAAATATATTATTGCCATCTTAGCAAAGGGCCCATAGGCTGTCAAGGATTGAAATTCGCCCTTTGCCCGAAGTTCGCAAGTATCCATCCAGCGCGTTATCCTGTCCCTTAGGAATGGACAAATGGCGGGTTTCTTCTATTAAATGGAGAATCACCCGCGTTTAAGCCTCGTCTGCCAATATGCCAATCCCTTAAGGCATTTCCTAGAGGTCCAATGAATAGCTGTCGTTTAGTATCACCCAACCTGGTACGAGATAGTCTCGATTTCATAAATACATGCTATTGAATATAGGAAAAGACCGCTATCGATTACTCGATAACGGTCTTTATGGTTGTTCGCTTGGCGACGTCCTACTCTCCCGGGACCCTTCGGTCCAAGTACCATCGG
>NZ_JBMOSM010000026.1:0-48548 GCF_049316025.1 Paenibacillus sp. NPDC058898
TCATTTATTACTATAATTATACAACATTAACGCGGTGTCGTGTTGAAATATCTCGATATAAAAATAGCTGTCGAGACTTTCTCGACAGCCTGACCACCTTTAAAGGTGGTCTTCATAGTATGCGAGGAGGCGAACCGTGACTACTTAAAGCCACATTTCGCTGACACCCCTATTCCTTCCAATCTTCAATTCCGGTCTCGAGCTGCTCGAATGCATGCGGAATCGAAGCTTCCATAATGTCTGAATAATGGCTGTGGGTTTTCGGAACATCGCTCCACTTCGGTTCAACCTTGATTTCCCAAGGGTTACGGTCCAGCAGCTGGTTAAGGATTCGAACAACCTCTAATCTCGTAATCGGCTGATTCGGATGGAAGGCCTTCTCCGTGAAATCGAACAGTACACCTTGCTCCTGGGCCGTGGCGATAGCTTTCTCAGCCCAGTGTCCCGCTACGTCCGTGTAGGTGCTTTCCTGGGCGGCGTCCCATTTATTCAAGTTCATGAGAATCTGCGCGAATTCCGCCCGCGTGATCTGTTTCTTCGGTTTGAACGTCTTGTCGCCGAAACCGACCATCCATTTATTGTTGGTTGCGGTCGTGATCGCGTTCGTTGCCCAATGTTTCGCACTCACATCCGAATACGATACTTTCTTCGAGCTCGCTGCGGATGTATACAAACGGGACAGAATCGCAGCCATTTCGGACCGGACAATTCCACGATCCGCTTGGAACGTGCCGTCGGGATATCCGACCATGTATGCGCGATGATCGCCTGCGGCCTTCACTTTCGGCTCCTGGGAGAAGCTGAATTTCACGATCGTGTCACCGACATGGATGATACCGTCCTTAATGTAGCTGTCATGTCCGAAACGCTCTTCACGCTTGTCGTTACGGCTGTCAAAAACAACATATCCATTCTTCTCGCCTAGGAAGTAGTAATCGCCATCCGCATAAACCATCCAGCCGTACTGACCGCTGTTTGAGCTAATCTGTGAGTTATGATTTTTGTTGGGTGCAAAATCTGGAAGCTCAGGCAAATTGACAAGCGTTCCCGGCACTCTGCCTTTGGAACGATTCAGCTCCGTGTCCGCCCAATACAATTGCATATTCACGCCTGCTACAGGCTGATCAGTCACCTTATCGAGAATCGTGCCATATGGATCGACCAAATCAACCGATAACTTGGCATTTCCTTTGCTATCGACGCTTAGCTTGCCGGCAGGACCAGCCAGTTTCTCCCCGTTAGGTGCGATCACGTTCAGTGACAACGTATATTCGCCTGATGCAACTTTCGGAAGCGTAAAGCTGCCGTCCTGGTTCATTACGATATTCGGCAGATTCAGTTCTTGCCCGGTTGCCGATTTTATTTTCCCTGTAACTTTCAAGTTGTCTCCGACGAGTTTCGTGATTTTGTCCTGAACGACTTTGCCCCCGTTGGCTTGGTCGGAAACAACGACGTCCGTTTTCATAGTAGGTGCAGGTTGTTGTACAACGTTCGTATTCCCTGCGGGTGGATCCACTGCAGGTGGATTTTCTGCCGGTACCGCAGGTGCGATGGGCTTGACACTAACCACATTGGACAAGCCTGCAAATGGACCCGATTCGACGTTTAGTCGGAAATAGTAGGTTTCACGGCTCGATAAACCGGCTACGGTTGCACTCGTTGAATCGGCATCCAGTGCCTCCAATGGGCTGACCGGCGTAAAGTTGGTGCCGTCCGTGGATTTTTCAACCGTGATGTTCAATGCCCCCGTTAGTGCAGGGAAATTCAATGTTACTCGCTCTATCCCTGGAACAGCAGACAACGTGGTGATCGGTTCCGAAGGCGAGGCCTGAACCACATTGGACAAACCTGCATATGGACCCGATTTGACGTTCAACCGGAAATGATAGGTTTCGCCGTTCGTTAATCCGGTTACGGTTGCACTCGTTGAAGAAGCATCCAGCGTCTCCAAGGGGCTAACCGGCGTAAAGCCGGTTCCATCGGAAGATTGTTCAACTATGATGCTCGTTGCCCCTGTTAGAGCAGGGAAATTCAATGTGACCTGCCCATTGCCTGCATCGGCCGACAACGTGGTTAACGATTTCGAAGGCGAAGCTTGGACTACGTTGGATAACCCGTCATATAGTCCGGATTTTACGTTCAATCGGAAATAGTAGATTTCACCGTTCGTTAATCCGGTTACGGTTGCGCTTGTTGAAGCAGCATCCAGCGTCTCCAATGGACTTACCGGCGTAAAGTTGGTCCCGTTGGCAGACTGTTCAACCACGATGCTCGTTGCTCCTGTGAGAGCCGGGAATTTCAATGTCGCTTGCTCATTGCCTGCAACAGCGGTCAATGTGCTTAAAGGAGCCGGATCTGCGGCAAGAACATAGACGGTAAACGACTTCTCGCTTGTCAGCCCGTCTTTGGTGATGGTTGCCGTCAAGGTCACGTAAGTTCCCGATTGGGCGATAACCGGTCTCGTCACGGTTCCGTCGGGTGCGATGACCGACGGCTGGTCGGAGGTCCAGACAGTGGTTACGCCATCGTCTTGTTGCAACTTAATATTGTTTTTGACCGAGTTTTTCATGTCGCCGGACTGATATTGGATATCCGTATTGTTCTCTGCCGTTTCAATGGACAGAATAGCAGCTTTATAATCCGAAATGAGTTGGTCCGCGATTCGATCGGCAATTTCTTGAATGATATCGGCGCTGGTTTTGTCGGAATGGACATGCAGTCCGCCCTTCGAAATACCGTCGATAAACGTTTGGTCGATGTCCTCATAGGTAGCGCTGGTTACGCCAACATATTGTGCGCCTCTGTTATTGAACGAGTCCGTCAGCTTGGATTGATTCGATCCCCGATCTAATTCCCCGCGAGGGTCATCGTTAATGTTTACGACATAGCGCAGCGGCGCCGTCCCCCAAAGAATATTATCCACGGCTACATCCAATGTCTTGCTCGAAGTTGAATACAACTTCATATTGTCGAATGAAAAAATCGAGATGATCTCGCAGCCATGGCCTATATGGCTAACGATTGGACCAAATTCATTTCCGTAAACATCCGGGAGGGCTAGATTCCGAATGATTTGGTCGCCATTATCCCACATGCTCAGCGTTGTATCCGTTACGACGATTTTAATGCTGTGGTGGGTGGATGCCCCTTTTGGAAAACTTCCGATTTGAGTCACGCCTGACATGGAACTCAATGCTCTTCCCGTCTCATTGTGTAACGCAGTGGCATCTACACCATTGATTTTATATACATTGACAGCGCCTTGAACATATAAAATCGTATAACCGCTTAATTTCCCGCTGCTGTCGATCTGGGTATTAAATAGAAAACCGCCGCCTTCCATGCTGTGGTAATCCACTTTGGATTCATCCATGTCAAAGGTGATGATCTTTTTGCCCGAAGGGCTTCCCTGCGTCAGCATGAAATCCTTATAAGCAGGCGAGGTATAACCATAGAAGGTTAACGTGTTGCCGCCGTTGGAAATCTGAACATGATTGTAATCGGCGGTTTCAACGGCCGGGGGCGTAGCACCAAAACCATAAGGATCTATATACCAGCTATCATAACCCTCATGCACATAAGTCGTATCCGTTACCGTTGCCCGGTCTGCGCTCGCGTCCATGATCGACACATATTTGGGATTTACGCCTTCCGCCATCAGCCTAGCTTTAATCGCATCATTCAACTGGCTCTCAAAATCACTGGAATCATAGATGCTCGTTCCGGCATTATAGTAAACCTCTGCTACCGGCGCGAGTGCATATGCCATCGGCATATTCGTAACAATGAACAGCGCTGCCACGATCATTGAAATTATTTTTTTCTTCAACTATTTCACCCATCCTGTAAGTTAGTAACCGTATGACATCCAACAACGACCCTTGACCCCTTGTCCTATTCATAAATAAATTTGTGCGGATAACCCCCTCCAATGAAGCAGATTGTAAAAATTGTTAATTTCAACATATCAAAAGCATCTCTCAAAAATCTCTCAAATTCGACTTCTGTCGACAGGTAGATTTTTGAGAGATGCTTGCCATATGATAGAGTCCATAGGGGTGTGACTATACATGAAGAAATGGATTGGTTATCTGGGTGCAATATGCGCCTTAATCGCCATTCTCTATATGATTTTTAGCGACGAGGACACAAGTGCCGTACATATTAAAGCCGTAGACGGCGTGCTTGACCTGCGAGAGCTCAAGGATTCGCCGTTTGTATCGCTAGCCGGAGATTGGAAATTCACCGCCGAAGCTTTTGTCGATCCGGCCGACTTTTCAAGCGAAGCCGATCATCTGCCGGTGCCCGGTCCCTGGGCATCGGATGTCGAGTGGGGATCCTATCAGTTAATCGTATACCTGCCGGACCACTGGTCCGATGAGATCGGTCTCCGTGTTCGGAATATCTGGTCTGCCCATACCATCTATATTGATGGCGTCCCCCTATTGAAAATAGGAAGCGTCGCAGCAACCAAACAAGCGACATCCCCGGACAATCCTGCCTATGAAGCGTATTTTAAACCGGGGGGCCGGCAGCTCCTGATTACCATTCATGCCTCCAATTTCTACAACACGAGAGGTGGCATCGTCCTGCCGATCGATTTCGGCGACGCCGAGCAGATGAAGGAAGACGTGCAGCGGGATCTTTCCCTGGAATGGACGGCTACCTTATGTTTACTGCTGTTCAGCATGTTCCATATGACAATTTACTTGCTGCGAACGAAGGACGAAGCCTTCTTGTACAGTGGCCTGCACTTTCTGCTCTTGGCATTAGTCATCGTGCTGCGAGGAGAGCGGCTATTCATTCGGGAGTTTCCGTCATTTCCCTTTGAGCTTTATTTCCGCCTGCAGGACACCTTTACTTTTTTGGCCTCCACCTTGCTGATTGTCTTTATCGTAAAAATGATTCCTTCCATTATGAGCCGAAAAACGATGTATCTGCTATTTCTACCGATCCTGGCCTATGCTTTCTTCAATGCGGTTCTCCCGGCCAGAACCATATCGGTTACGCAGTATCCGCTCTTCTATTACAACGATGGATTAATCCTGGGCATTATTATTCGCATCTTCTATCTGACGCTTAAAAAGCGCATCAATATACGTAAAAATGAAGCTGTCATTCTCATGTCGATGCTTCTGTTTCTAGCCGTATTCGCGATAAGCGCTTCATCGGACAGCTTATTCTTCACCGGGCGCAATTATATGAACCGTATCGGACTGGTCGGGTTTGTCATGACAATGAATGTTTTTCTCGGCATACGTCTAATGAACCGGGCCGAGGAGTCGGAGCAATTGAACACCAGGCTGCAGAAAGCTAACGATGCGAAGGATGCCTTCTTGAAAGTCACGACGCAGGACCTGCAGAGGCCTCTGCACGATGCCGTTCATTTAGTGGGATCCATCACCCGGGAGCCCAATCGCGAAAAGCAAGGCGAGCAATTGTACTTGGCGGAACAGCTGATGGGGAACATGGTGTATTTATTGAGGGATCTGCATGATTTCACCCGCATTCGATTCGATGATTACGCGATCCAGCTCAAATCCACCAATGTTCGGATGGTCATGTTCCATGTCATTCAGCTGATGCAGTTTACCTTCACGAAGAAGAAGATCGCAATCAACGAACAGATTCCGAAGCAGCTTTACGTATGGGCCGATGAGCAGCGCTTGACGCAGGTATTCATCCGGATCATGACCGAGATCTCTCATGACACCGCAGAAGACCGGCTGACCATTGAAGCTGTACAGGTGGGCACGGATATCTTGCTTCGAGTGACGTCAACCGGCGAATCATGGGCAGCGAATCGGGATCGCCCGCATTCTTCGGGGCTTATGATGACGGAGGAACTCGTCCAACAGATGAATGGAAGCATCGCATATGAACGCATGAAAGGCGGAATTCGCTTTACGGTAACCCTGGCTTTCAGCGAATTCAAAGAACCGGTTACCGCAGCGGAGCATGAATACTATCTGCAATCTGCGGCGCATGCAGAAGATCGGACGTTAGGAACGCTCCTGATTGTCGATGATGACGCGATGCATGCGGAAGTCATGAGGGATATGCTGGGGGACGCCTACAAGGTGCGAATCGCTTATACGGCTCAAGAAGCGCTTGACTATTACAGGAATCATCCGGAAATCGCGATGATAATCATGGATGACATCATCCCAGGCGACATGGATAGTCTGGAATTGCTTCGGCAAATCCGTACGCAGGCATCCTTAATGGACCTGCCGATCTTGATGATGATTTCTTCCGAATATCCCAGACATGTCGAAATGATTTTTGCAGCCGGCGCTAATGATTATTTACTGAAGCCTTTTTCCAAAGAGACCTTGATGGCCCGTTTGAATGCCGCGGAACAAACGAAGCAGTCGATGCTGAAGGCGATTGAGTATGAAATGGCATTTCTGCAGACCCAAATCAAACCGCATTTTCTATACAACGCGCTTAGCAACATCATTGCCTTTTGCTATACGGACGGGGAGCGTGCAGCCTATCTTCTAACGATGCTCAGTTCTTTCTTGCGTTATATCTTTGAGACGAGCCGGGATGGACAATTCTCCACCCTGCAGAAGGAGTTGGAAATTATCGAGGCCTATGTTGAGGTGGAAAAAGCCAGATTCGGCGAACGGTTAACCTTCGCTTATGACATCGATCCATCCATTGCCTCGGAGCATGTTCTGATTCCGAGCCTGCTCCTGCAGCCTCTGGTCGAGAATGCGATACGCCATGGCCTGTTCGACAAGGAAGGTCCGGGACATGTTCAGGTCACCATTTTCTTGCACGCATCCTGCTTGAACATACGCGTCGCCGATGATGGCGTAGGCATGTCGGCCGCGCAGTGCGCTCAGTTGATGGGGGGAACGGCCGCCAATGCCGGAATCGGGTTCACGAATGTACGTCGGCGCGTGCATGATATCACCCAAGGAAGCCTGGATATTCACTCCTCGCCGGGCAATGGAACGACCATTCAAATAATGATTCCCGTGAAGGAGGGGCAAGGGTAATGTGGAAGATCATCATCGTGGAGGATGAGAAACCCATTCTGGGCCTGCATGCCCGATTGCTTGAAACGTATGGCCCGTTTCAGGTTGTAGGCTGCTACGAATCGCCATTCGATGCGCTGCAGGAAATACCGAAGCTGGATCTGGACGCACTCGTGCTCGACATTGAAATGCCGAGAATGACGGGACTTCAGCTGGCTCAGAACTTGGTGGAGAACGGGATCGACGTGCCTGTGATCTTCACGACCGCTCACCAGCAATATGCCGTGCAAGCCTTTCGCGTGCAAGCCCTGGATTATCTCTTGAAACCGATGACCATCAATATGGTGAAGCAGCTGGATGAACGCCTTCAGAAGTATTACGGCCAGAGACCCAAGCAGGCCCAGAAGAAGGAACTCGATGTCCAGTTATATGGGGAAGCATCCGTTATGAAAGGCGATCAGCTTGTAAAATGGCCTACGCGCATCACGGAGGAGCTGTTTTACTATTTGCTGCTGCATGAGAATAAATTGTGCCCGAAGTGGAGAATCATCGATGATCTCTGGACGAACGTGGAGGAAAAACGAGCGCTTTCTAATCTGTATAATACGATTTACCGGATGCGTCAGCTGTTTATGGAGCTCGATGTTCCCATCGTCATCGAACGAGTGAATGATGGTTATATCATGAATGCGAACAGCAGCATCGTCATGAAGCCGAACGAAAGGCCGGATGCCCTTCTGCTGGAATCGAAAGGATATCTGTGGGCCTATGCTCACGAATCGATCCGTTAAGCATCTTGCTCTTTCGATCGAGCCGTAAAAAAGCAAAAGTCTATCCGGATGGTAAGCAATAACCACATCCTCATGCGGATGTGGTTTTCCATTTCCAGATACAATTGCTTGCGGGACGAATAGGTGTCACCATGGCCCCTCTCCTTCCTCTTACAAGTTAGGAATCTGCCAATCTATCTCCTGAAGCCCCATATTGCGTAGAAATTCGTTAGCACGTGAAAACGGCCTGCTGCCAAAAAAACCTCGGTGCGCAGACAACGGACTCGGATGCGGCGAACGAATCAGTGTATGCTGCCGGTTCGTAATGAGCTCCGCCTTCTTCTGGGCGTGGCTTCCCCATAACAGGAAAACGACAGGCTCATTTTTCCGATTGATCGTCTCAATGACCTTATCCGTAAAGATTTCCCATCCCCTGTTTTTATGAGAATTCGCTTCATGGGCCCTTACCGTGAGCACCGTATTTAGAAGGAGTACCCCTTGCTGCGCCCATGTTAGCAGATGGCCGTTGTTGGGAATGAAGCAGCCCAGATCATCCTGAAGCTCCTTGAACATATTTTGCAAGGAAGGAGGCGTGCTGACGCCCTCTTTGACAGAAAAGCTTAAGCCGTGAGCCTGTCCCGGCCCATGATAAGGATCCTGGCCCAAAATGACCACTTTGGTGTCGGCCAGCGATGTATAGTGCAGCGCGTTAAAAATATCGTATTTATCGGGAAAGATGGTCTTCGTACGATATTCCTCAATGAGAAATTCCCGCAGCTGTAAGTAGTATGGCTTCGTAAACTCCTGCTCTAAATATGTCGCCCAGTCATTCTTTAATATAGCCATTTCGGGTTCTTTCCTCCTGCCATGGTCATAAGATATAACTAGATTATATCATACGGATTATTTCTGGTATTTTCCTGACACCTAAGCCTTACGAAGACGCAAAAAAAGGCGACCGATTACGGGCCGCCTTTTCACCATGGATTCCCTTAATCAAGTCATGATGACCGGCTCAATCTTGCCGTTGCCGATCCGCATCCGATCTATGCATAACTGGCGATGTCCCGGCTCGGTGTCTCCAATAATCCGGCGGTGGTATACGATAAGCCATTCATCTTTCTCCTGCAAATGCAAGTAGCCATGGTGGCCGGGTCCTTCGGCAATCGGCTCCTGACGCTCCAGAATCGTGCCTTCATTCTTGAATGGACCGAGCGGGCTGTCGCTTACGCCATAGGCAACGCGATAGGTTCCATTCGTCCATCCGCCCATGGACCACATCAGATAATAAAGTCCGTCCTTCTTAATCATACAAGGACCTTCCACGTATCCCTCCGGCGTAATGGAACGGAAAATTTCATTGCCGTCGTCTGCCAATGGAACGAATCCCGTCATCTCTTCGTTCATCCGTGCAACGTTGCAGTGTCCCCATCCCCCATAATACAGATAGATCGTTCCATCTTCGTCCTTGAATAGATGCGCATCGATCGGCTGTGCCTGATGAATGAACTTATCCACGAGCGGCTTCCCCAAGTAGCCTCTGTACGGCCCTTCCGGACGGTCCGCAACGGCGATTTCCAAGCCGCCGGTTTCCTCGTTCGATTGGATATCGTTCGATGCAAACACGAGATAATATTTCCCTTGGTGCTCGATATGGGTCGGTGCCCAAACCGCCCTCCATATCCATGGAAAATCCGCCATTTCGATAATGCCTTCGTGTTTCTCCCAATGGATCAGATCGTCCGAACTGAATGCGTCCAGATTCATCTGCATCGTATATTCCGTGAAGGACCGCGTCGCATAAATCCAGTGCTTCCCCTCATACGTTCTGGCTTCAGGATCTGCATACCAGCCGGGTATAATCGGATTGTTAATGTTCAATGATAGACACTCCTCTCCTGTGCTGCGCATGTCGAGTTCGAGCAATATGGTATCGCCCGCCGACCAATGGCGCTCGATTGAGCGATAGCCGCGTTTTACCATTGCTTCTACACCGGATAGCCATTCTCCTCCCGCGTGAAATCGTACAATCCCCAGTTCACTTCTCTTCGTGGCCTATATCGAAAAAATGCACCTTACGTGAGCCGGGTCTCCAATCGAATGTCATTACGTGTGCTGAGTTTGTACGCGATCACTTCATTGTTATACAAGTCGTAGATCGTCGAGAGATACAAAAAGGACTGTCCGAATGGGAGATAGGTAATATCCGTAACCCATTTTTCCTACGGACGTGTCGCTTGGAACTCTCGGTTCAGCAAGTTTTCTGAGATGGCATGCGTAATGCCTAGTTCCTTAGCAATGGTTTTGAATCCCATAACCTTGTTTGAGATACATATTTACAGCTTCCTGCTTAAACTCAACCGAATATGTCTTACGAATTTCACCCATGAAAAAATCCCCTCCAAGTAAACTTTAGTGCTCTTCTTTAGCACTTGTCTACTCAAAGGGGATAATATCAACACGGCGCTCTTTTTTGTTGGTGGCTCTTTTTTTGTTGGTGGAGGCGAGCCGGGGTTTAGCAAATCCACAATTTTCCGCAATATGCTGATTCTAATGTTTTCTAACGGTGTCTCATTTGCTGTCTCTAAACGACCATAATATTCACAAAAGCTTTAACTCATACTCTTCTAGCCATGCAACCCTCCCGTTAAGCGGGGGCTATGACGATAGGGTCCTACCGGGATTTGGATTAGGCTGGTTAAACCTTGCGAAGTCATCTTGTAGATCTCATCACATAATCGGGCATCAAATCCGAGAAGCGGATGTCCTCCTAACCCGATAGCTGATGCCGCCAACAGCAAACGCTGTACAAGCATCCCTGCTTCCATCTGTTGGATGCGGTATCCCCTATATCCCATCGTTGCTGTAAGATGATCCTTGTCCCCTGCTATATGAAAGCATAGCGGTACTTGGAACAGGTTCACATTATCGGAAGGCATTCCTTGCTGCAACTGGAGCCGATGATCCCCATGACGTATCAATCGTAACGCATGAGCAGCGCTGTCATAATGGTACGCACCTTCCGGAATACCATCAACGTTATAGAGACATACGTACAGTGAGACGCGGGAAACGGAGTTCTCATGGTCTCCATCTAAATCATTCCAATACCTGAAGGAAGCCGTGGCCTCCCGCAGCAGTAAGGCCAGCTTCTCCTGGCTTACCTTACCCATCATAAAATCACTGTCCGGCGAATAACGCCTTCGGCTTACTGACGCCAGATCATACACCAACCGATTCACATGGGGCAGATCCACCACTTGATCTTCGCAGTGAACGATCTTCTCTTCCCCAATTCGCGGTATCGACTGAAGTGATTCGAATAGGGATGCTTCGTTCATTTTGATTAACAACGGAAATTCCTTGACCCTCCGGGACCGGACGTAATGATCATGCTGAACCGTTGGCAGCTCGCGGCATAATTCGGTGGCAGAGACACCCTCTTCTTCCTCATTTCTATTGGCAAACCAAGTGATCGCAGGCTCCATCGACAGTGGAATCACCGCATACACACTTTCCTCTTGCTCGGATACCCCAAGAAGATGATTCACCGCTCGATCAAGAAACTGGAAATACACCCCCGATTCAAAGCCAAACCGTTTAGCCACTTCCAAGAGCTGCCCGATCAGCGCACCCGCATCAAGCCCTTGCAGGCGGTAGGAAAAGTTATTATATTTAAAAAAGTTTTTCCAAAACATGCTCGATACAAATACAGAACCAAAGCATGCTTTCACGTCATAGCGATTACCAAGAGCCCGGGCTAAATAGGAATCGAAGTCGCCTTCGCGCAGCAGCACCAAACGGTGATGCGCCACATCATAATGATATACCCCCGCGGGCAAATCCTCTATTTTCAGATACACGTATAATTCATTCGGATATAACGCCCCCCCGGAGGGAGCAAACCGCCGATACAGCTGCAGCAGGCCCATTGTTTGCACCATGGAATTCGAAGCAAGGACAGACTGGGACAATTGAGTGAGCCCGAATACGTACCAAAGAAAATGACCCATCAGGCGAAGGTCGGGCTTTATTGGCGTTTCACCACCTTCGAGCGTCAACGGTACTTCGGGGCATAATGGAACCACAGGCAGACCGCGATAGAGCTTATATGCAAGCGGTCCGTCTTCCCAATCCACCACCAAGTCCGGCGGTTTGGTCTTATTAATGTCATAATGCAGATTGTGCAGAAACGTCTCCAGACTCATCCTTGTCCCTCCTTATACGCACGAGGGTGGCTTACCAGCCTCGTTTTTACACCTATGGAAATGGATGCGGATATGGATTGAGATCTTCTAGCTCAAGTGGTTCCTTCACGTACCCGAGTTCCGCAGGTACCCGGAGCACCCGCTGAAGCCCTGCCAGGCGCGTAAAGTGATGTCCAAATGTCATCGGCAGCATCCCCGGGATCAGCACTTTCACGCAATGCAGCCCATTTCGATTAATTTCCGGTGCGGTTACATCCACCACGATCACATCGAGATTGAGTCGGTGGAATGCATTAAGAATGTCCTTCAGGTCATCCGTTAAATCAGTATGCCTATGCCTTTTCCCCCGCTCGAATTCCTCTTCAAACGTTCGCAACGGGCGATTCTCATCCAGCAGAAATTGCAGGCGCTCCTGCGCTTGCGGCAATCCGTAAAGCAGTGAATGATCCTCCATCTCCTGTACTAGGGATGAATCATGGAACATTCGAACATATACTTCCCGGTTTGCATCGAGTTTCTCGTCAAGCGACTGTAACATGCCGGCCAGCTCGTGAACCGCACTTTTCACAGCCCGTATCGGATCCGGATGAGCTCCGGCTGCACAGATGAGATTCACTCCTGTTTGTTTCCTGTTTTTCGCCACTCCCCACACGCTTGGAATCCCATTTTCCATCGTCGAGTTATAGAAATGCACATCAAACCCCGCCACTGCCTGTAAACGATCGATCATCAGTCGCAATTCTTGGTCATTAGCGGAGTTTAGGTCAAGGCGCGGGAGAGGCAACTGCCCATACCAAGTCATCAGAAACGAATCCCGCTCCACCACTTCCAATATGCCGTAGAAAATAGCCTCCTCCAAACTTCCGCCTAAAGCGCACCCGTTGGAACTTTCAAACACAAAGTTGTGCCCACAGCCCATGCTGTAATAGGCGAGCTGCTCCGGAACTAGAATCGGACGCTCTTGTAAAAACGAATAGCCCCATACCCAATGGATCGGGTGGTCAGGATTAAACCTTGTGAACGGAGCCCCTGGCTTGGCATATTGCTTCTCCGTATGCACCCCTACTTTAACAGGGTCAAGCGCTTGATCTTTCAGGTTGCGGAAGCTGCCATGGACTACCGTCCGTTTGCTTCGGGGTGCCAGACCGCAGTACCGCTCCAACCCCTCCAATATAGCGGTCAACTCACTTGCCGCATAGGAATGTGTCCGGCCTGCCGTTCCCACATCCTCTGCGAACAACGGCAGATTCACACTCACATCGGCAAATGGTGACTTAAGGTTAACCATCTTCCCATTCAAAAAGCCGGTCCGGTAATCCAAATAGTCTTTGATCAAAACGTTACTTAACTCATCCACCCGGCGGCATCGGTAACTATCTGTGCTAATCTTCGGGCTTGGTTGCAGCGAAATATGGGCTGCTGTCGATGAATCATCAGGTAATTGACTACAAACCGGACACAGCGGGTCAGGGAGAATGAGGTGAAGTGTGCTCTCCATCGTTTTCAGGTTGATCAAAAACACCTTCCCAGCCGATTGAACCGTTTTGCCTTGTAACACCCTTCGTGTCTCTTCTACCAGCAAGTAAGCGACCTGCAAAAGTCCTGTACGTGACGCCCATGCATCACTCGGCATCCCCCCATGTGTTACCAGCCTCTGCTGCAGTTCCCGCATCTCCTTGCGTTCACGTCCCGCCATCAGGCGCCGCGTGTCTGCACACTGGGAGCAACCTTGAGTACCCGGACGAACCAACGGTCCGATCACGCCTTCACCAAATGCAACGAAGCCGCGCAGCCAAGGGATGCCGGCCGGCTGCAGCACCTCTTCTGCCTTTTGATGAACGCTAGGATGCCAAGCATCGTGCAACACCAGAACCAAATCCACCGTTTCAGGTACTCCTGGCTCGAAATCAATCTGACGAACGATCTCAAATTGGGTTGACAGTTCCCCATACACGCAGTCTGCCAACACCCCTTCTCCAACAATCACAATAATAGCGCTCACCGGGATCCCTCCTCTTGCAGCACCACACCAAACACCCCTGCTATTTCCTCCTTCAAGAACGGTTCTATCGCTAGATCGAGGGCCAAGAGCCTCTTACTGTTCCGATTCAAAACCCGCAAGGCGGACTGTAGAACCTCTGGTTGTGACGTTGTTTCATATGCAGGGATCTCAAGCCTTATTGGCGTCTTTTCTTCCAGATGCACGGATGAAAACGCCAATGCTTGCGATTTGAGGCAATCCGTTTGGTCTTGTGCTGCTAGCAGAGCCTGTTGTAATGCCTTCCGCAAAGCCATTGTCACATTTAAGTCTACATTGCCATACCAACCATCCCTCGTACCGACCCACACCACAGGAAATCCGGACACTTCCTCTCCCAAGGCGATCAGCGGCTCTCCCTTCATTGTCGTCAATGCCTGCAAATAAAAAAGACAGTGTTTATCTTCTACCGCACCTAACTGTACCCGGGAGACAAAAGGCAACTGATACGCCTGCTGCTTACCCAGTACTTCCTTCAAACATCTTTGCAACCCTCGGCAAATGCCTTCCGCAAACGTTTCTCCTGCTCCTATGCCAATAAACTCTTGCGTTTCCATCCTGCTACCCTCTACTCCCTGATGGGAGGGCAGCGTAGAAACAAGCAAATCGGCCATTCGCGACACATATGCTTCAATCCCAGATAGCCCCGCTTCCCGTCGCGCTTCTTCATGCGTCAGATCGGAGCAGATCATGTCAGGCAGCAGCCCAGCCGGTCCTTCTGATAGCGGATCGATTACCTGAACGCGACACTGAGAGAGTGGCAGCTGTTTTAGATCCCCCTCCTCCCAAACATGAAAAATCCCTGATTCCGCCGATGTCAATCGGTTGAAGTAAGGAATCAATCCGTTCTCACTTTTGCTCGATCTCCGTTCAAGCTGACGATCGAAATCATGAATCCATTCAGGTGTGCCAAGTCCGGTCACAAGCGGATGAGGCATGAACGAATGCCACTTACCTTCCAAAGTCTCCAGATCTAACAGATAAAATCGATTATTCTGTTCCGAATTGTCCGCTCCCGTCATCTTTTTAAATAATTCAAACACGATCACATTGGCCAACATCGCTCCTGCTGTGGAAGAAAAGGTGTGCAGTTGCGGGTCTTTAGAAATCGCAGATTGGTGTATGCGTCGCCATGCCGACTCCCAGCATCCCTGGGCGTCCGGATGCACTAACGGCCCCGCCAGACCTACCTGTTGCAAGCATACAGCAGAAAGAAACACCTTCTTCTCCTCCCTGCAAGCGGCATGAAGAGCTTGAAGTTCCTTGATATCCTCCTCCCGTGACACGAACAAAATCGAATCAAACGGCCTTACAACCTCCCGCCAACAACTCCCTTCCTCCTTCTGCAAGATAACCTCCTCTATTGCCACCTCGGAGTCCGTTTTACAGGCATGTGCCGCCAGTTCTGACATCCGTTGCCGATCCGTCGAATCTGAACCCGAGACCAAGACAGAAAAATTGGGCAATCCGGATTCAAGCAGCGCAGAAATCGCCGAGATCAAAAATGGACCAGAACCGACCACCAATACTTTGGCCTGACGATAGGACTGAAACCGATACGCACCCGAATCACCGAAATGATCCAAAAACTCAATTTGAGAAGCATACTTTTTGAGAACCTCTTCTGGTAATTGATGTGGAGCATCTTGACTCACATCCCGAGCAAAGCCGTTACGATACAAAACTTCTGCAATTTCATATACTTGGTTTCGGTGTTGGTTCGGCAATCCGTCTGTCAAATCCCCCAATCTATACTCCCCATTGAATATCGGTATCAGCTTTTCAATCCATTGATCGATCGCCTCACCTTCCATGCGGAACGAGCTTACATTGTTTCGAAAATACACACCGCTGGAATCAGGGAGAAAAAATGTATCTCTTTTCACCTTTAGACGCATCGAGGGGTTCAAATTTGTCATTCTATTCCTCCTCCGTAAGCTTCTCAATCTGCCCGGGCACTTTACAAATAATCTTATGTACAACTATTTGTCCCTCATGTCTGTAACGTTTAAACTTCTGTCCTTTCGTTGCCAACTCAAAACACCCCCTAAATTAGATTAGATTAACCAGGGGTTCCTCTAATATCTATTTTAGGGGGGACACATCAAACTGGTTCTGGAGCCTTTCTCTTTTCATTAAGTAGCCACTATTCCCGTTGAAAAGTTAAGCAATTATGGGCAAAAACATTGCCTTATCGTCCTCCACGGTGACAGTTATGACAGTTGTGACAGTTGTGACAGTTATGGCAGTTATGGCAGTTGTGGCAATTGAAGCAGTTGTGACAATTGAAGCAATTGAAACAATTGAAGCAATTAAAACAACTGAGGAAGCATAGACGAGCCGATTGTTCGTTTTGAGCGTTCCAAGGAGTCATCTCACTCGCCTTAAATTTGGAAACATTCAATTTCGCTAAATCATTTTGGAAATCATTCATAATCTTACCTCCATTTTTAATAATCGTTTTGCTGGCAGCATAAACTCCAATTTAATACCCATGACAACATATGAATCGAGTTCCGCTCTTGTTACTGATTTAAATGCCTATAATTTATTTTTCTTCGTAAATTCAAGATGGAAATTGCTAAACACCTCTTCGATAAAGCTCTGGGCCAACAATCCAAGATAACACCTTATCGACAATGCAAAAAAAAACCATCCTCATGCGGATGGTTTTTGATTATCATTTCTATTATTTTTCATTATTAGCCTCCGATCATATTTTCAATATCCTCGCGAATATTCCGGGCTTTCTTTGAGTTGAACGATATCATGGCCGGTTGGGTTTTGGAAGGCACGCAGCCCAAATGTCGGCGCAACGGCAAAAATATGGTCAAAAATATCCGCTTGAATCGATTCATACATTCCCCAGGCGGTATCATTACTGAAAGCGTAGATTTCCAACGGCAGTCCGTTATCTCCCGGTGCTAACTGTCTGACAATCAGCGTCATATCCTGATGAATTTTCGGATGATGCCTCAGATATTGATGGATATATTCTCGGAATACACCGATATTCGTAAGTTGTCGGCCATTCACTTTACTATCCGTATTAATCTGGTGTTCGATGTTATACGTATGAATTTCATTTATTTTTGTCGTGACATAATCGGTAAGGTAGTGAATCTTCTGGAATTCCTCAATCATTTCTTTCGTACAAAAACTTATGCTGGTCGTATCGATATAGACGCTTCGCTTAATTCTTCGGCCGCCGGATACTTGCATGCCTCTCCAATTCTTGAACGAGTCGGAGATGAGAGCATAGCTCGGAATCATGGTGATTGTCTTATCGAAATTCATCACCTTTACCGTGTTTAACGTAATGTCGATCACGTCGCCGTTCGCATCGTATTTCGGCATTTCAATCCAGTCGCCGACACGCACCATGTCATTCGACGATAATTGAACGCCTGCCACCAGGCCTAATATGGAATCCTTAAAGATTAGCATCAGCACGGCCGATAAAGCACCAAGCCCACTGAGAATGATCAACGGATTCTGACCGATGAGGTTTGAGATCACCACAATGCCGCCGATGATGAAGAGAACGATCTTCACCACCTGAATGTATCCCTTGATCGGCCTGATCTTGGAGACCTCAAACGAACGATAGATGTCATCAAAGGCATTAAGCAGCGCATTGAGCACCGTGATGGTTACGATAATCATGTACGTCATTGCCGCCTTTTCAATCAGAATCTGATAGGGCGGAAAGATGGACGCCGAAAAATAAATAATGATCACCGGCACGAGATGTGACAGCTTGTGGAATACTTTTTTCTCGACAATGATATTATCCCATGTATAACGATTGTTATTGACAATATGAATTATGATCTTCAATACGATTTTTTTGGTTAAAAAATTGGCTAATATAGAGACAACGGCTATAAAAACAACCATGATCATATTTGAGAGATATCCAATGGTTGGTTCGCTCATGCCGTATCCGTCTAGTTGGTTTTTGATAAAGTCCATTATTTCCTCCTGACGTAGTTTAAGATTAGCCTATTATTATAAATTGAATTCTATTACCACGCAAAGTCCAAGATAAGACATCGATGGGTTGATTTGGAATAAGCTAGATGTAAGACTGTCTGTTTGAAAAACAAAAGAGAGCACCGGAAGGGTGCTCTCTTAGTCTGATTCTATATGACCGAAGGGCGCTAAGATTATGGATCGCATAGAAGACCTTTCAGATGAGCAGTACTACACTTACCGTTTTCCCTAAGTCAAAGCTCCAGCAAAAGAGCCGAGCGTCTTTCTGCATGCAGAGAAGGATTGCAGCTCAATGCAAATCTGTGGTTCCTCATTCCTGTCCGCTTCCTGATTACATACAACCCAGACCCCTTCTTTGGCAGGAAGCACAAACAAAATATCCTCGATTGCCGTCTGGTTTCCGCTTCCAATTCTTATCGTGCTTAGATTGTCCATGGTACGGGCATTGGTTTGAAAATCCTGCTGCCATTCTGCAATCAGCTGCTGTTGGTCGGATGAAAGCTCGTCATAGAGAGGGCAGGCAGGGGATTCACCAGCTGTCAGCCGGTTCCACAATTCTTCAGTGATCACAACCTTGGATTCGGATAAAGTCATCCCTTCAGCTTTCGAAGGCTTCACTCCATAGAAACGTACAAGCTCCTCTTCCCAATCCTGCGGCTCTGTCCAGGATAGAAAATGAAGCGTGTTATTGTCAGACAAGTGGTACAAATACCGCTGCTGCAGCTCGTGGATGGTCAGTACTTTGCTAGAATTCCGATCGGTAATCCCTCTCAGCATATAATTGCTCTGCAGCAAGTGCTGAATCATTTGCGTAATTTCGGAAGTAAAACGAACCACTCCGTTCTCTTCATCAATCGATTCTATAAAGCCTTTGGACATCAAACTATGTGTAGCTGCCTGAAATAGAAGCTCCCATCTGTCTCCAGACAGGTCTCCATAGTATGCCTTCATAAGTCCTGCAGCCATTTCCTCCCCTTGATGAACGGCCAAGGTGTATCCCAGCTCTTCTAATGAAAATATATAGGTATGCTCGCTCATGTAAGCAAATCCTCCAGTACAGATCTATTTCGTTTCCTTTCCGTTACGGCTGATCAGCCCCCGCAGGCGCTTCATGACAGACTGGATTTCGGTATCGGTCAACAAATAATACGTATTCACCGTCCAGGTCTCTCTGTTTTTCAAATGAAAAATCAGCACAGGAAATTTCGGAAGCAGCCACTTCCGAATGGAAGGGCCGCTGTAGCTGATGCTTGTAATCTCCGCCCAGGCTACGGTCCGCGTACCATCTGAAATGGAATTTTGATCGTAGGTGAGCAGCTGCGTGTCTGATTTCAACGCCTTTGGCAAGCTGACAATCAAATATCCTCCAAAAAACGGTATCCCTATTATGGCTGATGTGATACAAAAAAACTTGCGAATAAAGGAAGTATCCATAAAAAAAGCCGCGTACAGCAGAAACAGGCAGGCCAGCACAAACAGTAAACTGCCAAGTGATTTGCCCCATGCCACGGATTTCCGATAAGATATTGCGTTCATAATTTAGCGCCTTCCTGAAATTATTTGAACAGTCCGCTAATCCAGCGAACTCCCTTTTCGACAACTTTAGCTGCGCCATCACCGACAAAAGCTCCAACCGTACCACCTACATAGGAACCGATGGCCGCACCAACCGGGCCACCAATCATCGCACCGACGGCTCCGCCTGCTACAGCCCCGCCATAGGTCGCGGCTGTTTTTACAACAACGTTGGATGCGGCTACAGCTACTTCTTCCCCGTTAAGCTTGCCTTCACGATACTTACTGACAAGGCCGGAAGCCTCGCCGATCACATTAAAGGTTGCGTTAATCGGGAATATCTTTTTGGCGATCATACCTGGAATTTTCTTGGTAGCGATCCCATATCTACCTTTTTCTACGCCGGCTATGACCTGTCTAGTCCATTGAGGAAAGTTCTTAGCTTGACTAAAGCCTAGCCCAAAATTGAGACCGAATTTGCTTGCCACTCTATCAAAGCCTTTGATTCCTTTCATCATGAGGCCTGGGTTCACAATCTGGCGATTTATGCCTCTTGCCAGGTTCTTCAAGAACGTATTGTTACCTTTGCCTTTAACCCATGGCGCATTATGAATTTTGGCTCGGGACGGATTTCTGGGATCTACTCTGAATTGTACCGTCTTACTTAAGACTAAGGAAGCGCCCACAGAGCTGTAAAGGAGAGTTCCCCACTTTTCCAGATTATCTCTTGCTTCAAGCGAGCTGTCTAACACGTTCTGGGTTTGATCAATCGGATCGGCGGCCGTCCTTGCCTGTAACGAAGCTTGAGTGGAATCGGCCTCTTTAAAACGTTTGACAATCGTATGTAATTCCGTGCTGACCGAACCCACCGCTGCAGTAAAATTATCCATTTGCTGACGGGCAAGTTGGAAATTTTGATAGAATTGCTGCCTTGTCGTACCTTCCCATCCACTTTCAAGGATATGAATCTGCTGGGTAAGGTGGCTGCAAATTTGCACCCCGATCTCCCTGGCCTGTGCAAATTGTTGGGATATCTCCATAAGTCTTTCCGGAGGAACTAATATTTTGCCCATGGCACTCACCTCAACAATATACAGATTAATGTAATTATTCTAGTAAAGGTTATCAATCTTCACAAAAGGAACAAGTAACAGAATACTAAAAAAATCGTTAGGTCCTTGGAACCAATTCCCAGGTGCCAGATATGAAAGCGAGGAAAACTATGCCTATTTGGAAGAAAAGCAAGTCATATAGCGCTAAAAATATTTCCCATTGGGCGGTCATAGTAACACAAGTTAAACAGCCAGTGTCCGATTGTTTTCGGCCACTGGCTGTTTCGACTTGTAACCGGCTTCTCTCCTTACGGAGAGAGTATCCGTTTTTGACCTGTGAGTTCCTGAATCGGCTTAATGTTTTGAGTGAATTCAAGCGTACCTAAATAGTTCCCTTCTTCATCCCTTACGGCAAAATAGCGAATGTAAACAAATTTATCTTTAACCGGGATCCAGAAATCTTCTGCATCTTTGACACCTGCCTTGAAATCAGCAAGCAGCTGATTGACGACAGGAACGCTTTGCGGAGGATGGCAGTTCTGAACACTTCTGCCGATTACCGCTTTGGTACGAACGAAGATTCGTTCTTTTCCCTGTGAAAAATATCGAACGATATCATTTTCATCGATAAAGGTTAGGTCGACTGGTAAATGGTTTAAGATAGATTCCATCTGTCTGACCGATAAAATGCCTGTACTCATTCGGATATATCCCTCTTGCAGCGGAGAAGACCCCAATCCCTGATCTGCGCCAGGTTCAGCTGCTCTTTCGGGAATCCATTCTTGATCGGGCGCAATTAAGCAATAACCGACTTCTTCGCTTTGGGCAGCAATTTGAAGCCATTCGTCTTCCGTCAACTTTTCCAGAGCCATTGGTAATAAGATATGTTCCTCTTTATAGATCATTTCTGTTACTTCGGTTAAGACTCGTTTTGCCAGATCCACTACAGTCTCGGCATTGCCATCAAAGTGAGTGAGTTTGGATTTCACTTCTTTTATTCCCAATCGGATACCGTCATCTACTGCCCACATCACCTTGGTGGGTCCATAGATCCCATATTTCTCGAGAAAAGGAAACAGCATATTTTCTTTGCGGCTGTAGTGTTTATCTACATCATAGAGGAGACTGAAATCCTCTAGCAATTTGAGGCGGTTTGCCTCTCCTTGATCCTTAAGAAATTGATCCAGATGCAGGGCGATTCTGAAATTTGCCAGTCGATCAATTTCTCGGTTCTCCATTTTAAAGGTATGCACTGGATGTCCAGGCTGCTCTTCCGGTTGATGAGCTCTGTGAATGTCTTGGATGGAACCTTTGAATACGGCAGCATGCACACTGCACAGTCGCTGTACCTCGGTTACGGGTATTCCTTCCTCCTGCATCAGCACTTGCTCCAGCTCCGAAATCTCATCAACGGAAATTTCCCCTACGGCTTGATTAAATTTGGCCTTTACTTCCTCCACGCTTTTTCCATAGTGCAGCTCTTTAATGATATCCTTGAGCATATTTATACGGGCCGTTCGATGAGCAGAAATTCCTTCCTCACGGTTATTAATGAATTCACTCATGTTCATCACCTCTGTTTTGTTTCAATATATAAAGATGAATTTCTATTCTGTTTACATCTCTAAACTAGCATCCTCATGCTCCATGACTTGTGATTAAAAGCACATAGGGAATGAAAATTCATTGAACAAAGAGAGGTGATCCGTTTCTTCGAAAAGTGACGAGTCGCTTTCTAAAAAGATGGGAAACCAGATAAAAATACAATATGATTACGGATGTCCATATTACGCCAGGCAATATACATGACCTGGTTCCTTATCTGTCCCGAATAGATCGGCAACAACAAACGATTAAGACATCACCGGGTTGATTTGGATATTTGTAAGACTTTTACGAAAACAAAAAGAGCACCGAAACGGTGTCTTTTTTCGTATTGATCTTAACCATGAACAATTCCTAGCCCTTCCTTGATGAAGATTTCGTCCAAAGCCTCGTAGATCGGCTCTCGTCCATTGTTTATTTCTCTTCTGCTTTTTCAAAATAAACGATTTCACTTAATCGAATGTGATGCTTTTTTCCATGGACTACAAGAGCTACGTGATCAATGAAAACATCATCCAGAGTACCTACCAATTTGCCGACAGTTGTCGTGATGGCAATCATTAGCCCTATGTGCTGGATCAAATGCTCAGTGAATTTGGGTTCCACAGTTGTCGTATACATAACATTTTTTGGTAATACTGAAGTTTCCTTGCGCTGTACATTTTCATTCCGATAATATTGCGGAGCTGGGAATGGGGCATATGGTCGCGGATAGCCATAGTACATAAATCTATTCATGAGTTGCATACTCCTTTGTCATAATTTGAAAAACACATCTATATAACATATGACAAATACCTATGTGGTGTTCCAGAGAAGTGTTGTGCAAAATAAGAAAGCCGTAGATGGGATATCCTTTCCCCTCATAAAGTTCGGATGATAGGGGCGTAAATTCTTCAATCTCCTCGAGTATTTTCACCCAGATTAGGCTAATATCACAGGAGATTTTCGGGCTATCGACATATATTATTATTGCCTAGATCGAACACCAAATCTAAAAAGGAGTGTGTTATTTTGTCCGAAGCGGTTTATTTACAAAATAGGTCTTACGATCCTGAACAAATGGCTGGTTATCATTTTGTGAAAGCTGAACATTTTGAGCGAATGAAGATGGCTTGCGCGGGCAATCCGCCGTTCTTTTATAAATATGCCGAGCAAGAATATTACCATAAAGCACTTGCGCACCGTTATAAAGGTATGGGTGGCTGGATGTAATAATGCGAGTTGACCAAATTTTCAATGAGTCCGTTCATTTAACCGATTCCGGTTGGCGTTTCCGGAGGTGAAACAGCATCTTGATATACGGTCGGCTTTACGGCTATTTTACTTCGCACAGTTTCGGACTACATTTTAACCATAAAAAATGCGAAAACCCGCTCTATGGGCGGGTTTTATATATGGAGCCGAGGGGAGTCGAATCCCTGCATCGAAAGCGAAACCCCGACACCCCGTAACGTCATCCTGAATGTCTTCTTCAGTTAATCCTGGGAGAAGATGTGGATGTTTCACACTCTTCTGGTTCTCATTAACTATTGCAGTGTACAAAAGCCTGTTATAAAATGTCTTTAAATTGCTTTTAATTCCATAATTACCCTAAAATGTGATCCGCTTATATTTTACCACCTACGTCAGAAATCCCCTCTTATTCACCAACACAATCATTTATTACACCAACCATTAGTTATTTATGTTCACTTATTGAGCATACATATTGACCTGGATGGAGGTGAGAAAATACGTCGTTATGCCATCAAGGTACGAATGATCGTTTGGTTCTTCGTGCACAGTTTATCTAAAAGAGGAGGTTTTTTTATTGATGTTAACCCTACGTTTTCCCAATTCCGGACTCATTAAGAAGGTATTGGCTGGCGGTCTATTAATGACGCTCGCTGTTATGGCACTATTCTTATTCGAGTCCAAAGCATCCGCTCACGGATATGTAAGTAATCCTTCCAGTCGTGCGGATTTATGTGCCAGAGGAGTCAATACGAATTGTGGACTTATTATTTATGAACCGTATAGCTTAGAAGCAGCTAAAGGATTCCCCGCAGCAGGTCCAGCCGATGGTAAAATTGCAAGTGCTAACGGCTTGTTCGCTCCACTTGATCAGCAATCCGCAACTCGTTGGACAAAAGTAAACATTTCACCTGGACAAACGACTTTTGACTGGAAGTTAAAAGTGCCGCATGCAACAGCTAGCTGGAAATACTACATTACCAAGCAGGACTGGGACCCGAATGCACCATTAACTCGTGCATCCTTCGACTTAACTCCTTTCTGTAATGTACCGTATAAAGGAATGCCATCCAATACTTATTCCGACACTTGTAACGTACCGAGCAGAACGGGGTATCAAGTCATCCTCGCTGTTTGGGAAATTGCGGACACAGGAAATGCATTCTATAACGTTATCGATGTAAACTTCACCGGTGGTGGAAATCCAGATACAACAGCGCCAACTGCTCCGACAGGAGTAACAGCTTCCAATGTCGCAACCACGAGTGCAACAATTTCTTGGAATGCTGCTACTGATAATGTTGGCGTTACGAATTACCGTATTTTTAACGGCTCAACCCAAATTGGTTCCACAAGTGCATTGAATTACAATCTAACAGGCTTAACACCGAATACAACCTATAACATTACCGTTAAAGCAGTAGATGCTGCTGGGAACATATCACCCGCCAGCAATCCTGCATCCTTTACCACACTAGCTGTAGTAGGTCCTGATACAGAGGCTCCTTCAGCACCTACAAGCTTACATGTGATGGGTACAACTACATCTACTACAGTGCCTTTAATGTGGAATGCTTCAACGGACAATGTGGGTGTAACTGGCTATCAAGTGTTCCAAGGCTCGACATTAGTCGCTACGGTTTCGGGTTCAGCGCTTGAATACACGGTTACAGGTCTGTCGCCAAATACGGCTTACTCCTTTACGGTAAAAGCTGTTGATGCCGCTGGCAATGTATCCGCTGCTAGCAATATTGTCAATGTAACGACACCTAGCGCACCTGTCACATACCCTGCCTGGGATGCATCCACGGTTTATGTTGGTGGCAGCAAAGTAACCCATAACGGTGTGAACTATGAAGCGAAATGGTGGACTTTAGGTGAGACTCCAGGTGGAGCCGACGTGTGGAAAGTCATTCCTTAATCTTCTGACTTTCATAGAAAATGACTACAGAATTTTCTGTAGTCATTTTTCTCATCTTATATTTATCCCATCCAGCTAATATCCGCATGGAGGACTCCGAGGTCAGGATTCTTCTTTATCTTCGTTGTGCGAGAAATGATGACTCCTAGGACTTACGTTTTCTCCTGAAAGCTGTACAGCTTCTTTTTTTGATGATACCGCGTTGCTTTGATCGACTTCAAAAATATCGAGCAGGAACATAAAGATCGGAATCCCGATAATAAGCCCCCAGATCCCCATGAAGTGCTGGGAGAAAATAAGAACAATAAAGGTGTAGAACATCGGCAGCTTCGTTTTGTGAGCATACAGCTTCGGATTTAAGAAGTATGTCTCAACTGCATGGATGAGCAAAATCATGACAATCGCCCAAATGACGGTTGAGATACCACCAATCTGGTAACCGATAATACTGATTGGAATGAAGGAAATAACAACACCGACTACCGGGATAAGGCTTAGTAAAAATACCATAATCGTTAGAGCGAACAAGTAAGGGTAGCCCAAAATCGACAACCCGATAGTCGTTAGAATTGTGTTGAACAAGGCGATCATCAGTTGAACCTCGATCACTTTACCAAAGGAAGAGGTGAATTTTTGACCAAAATATTTAAACTCATTGTAAGCCCAGCTTATTTTGCTTTTGCTCAACTTATCTGTAAAGTCATTGACTGTTTTCTTCTGGATTAAGTAGAAATAGCTCAATACAATAACAAATATGATAACCTCGGCCCATTTACCTATCTTCAGAATATAATTCAGTGCCTGACTTCCGTATTGCTCCAATTCCAGCTTACTAAGCGCGGAGGAGACAAGCTCGGCAATTTCATCCGACTGAGGTGTATTCACGAATTTGATAATGGAAAAATATAAATCAGAAATTTGATTAATGAGCTTCGGAACATAATTGGCAATTCCGTATACAAGCCCAAATATTAAAGCCGCATACAATATCGTATTAACGACAATAGACGATATAGGAAACAGCTTAGATATTTTCTTCGTAATAAAGTGCTCTAGGCGTCCCATGACGAAGGTAACAAGAAACAGCAATAACAGCAAATTGAGCATACCTCTTAAGCTATAAAGCAATAAAACGACAAGTAAGAGGAACAGAATTCTTCTTACTATATTGTTAGCAAAAAACTCCCGCAAAAAATTCATTCGCTTCCCTCATTTAATTATATTTTAGTTATCTAAAGATTTACGGATGAACCTGGAGAGTCACAATACGAAAGACTTGACTTCCGACCGCTGTTGACAGCATGACATTACTTCAGTTCAATTATATATGAAAATTGTTACATTCGAAACACGGATCGTTATACAATCGCATAGACAAAAGCCCGGCCTCACACGGTCGGGCTTTTCATGGTATCTTTTAAACCTGTCAGACGAATTTCGTTAAGCTCTTCAGTTGTCCAAATAAATCACGCTTCAAGTAGTGGAGTTTAAAAAAAGAGAGCTTCTAAAGCTCTCTTTGGGCTGGCTGCATCATCCCTTGAGTGGGGTGATCCTCTGGGTACTCGTAATATTGCGACTGAACGGGCGCATGTATGTTTGCTTCCATTGGCGGCACTGACGGCTGCTGATAGGGCTCATCCACATACATGATTCTACGAAGAATTTGCATGAGCCCATTCACGACGCGCAGCGCGACCCAGAAAAGGATAAGGCCAATGCCTACATACACCAAATATTGCTGATTATAAGTCCAATCTATATGAAAATAACTAAACACGCTATTCTCTAAAATATCAAGCTGCATTTCATTCATCAAAATGATATGGACGACTGGAAGAGCAATTAATCCGAGTCCTAGTGAAATCGCCGTTACCATAATAACAAAGAATACAATGCCTGTTACAAATCTTAATAATACAAGCAGCAGATTTCGAATGAATAACCCACCCTCAAAGTCTCTCACCATTCGCTTCAACCAGTTCTCCCCAACTTCAGATTGTCGATTGTAGGTATGCGATACAGAAGGAGTAGGTATTCCTAAAATTTGTCTAATCATGCTTTGTTCAAAATTCACAATCCCATTCAACAACTTAGCTATTCCAAAAAACAGCGGTATTCCGATAAATATTGGAGTCAAACCGATGGATAGTGTAAGTCCCGTTATCGCTACTGTAAAATAAATAATCCCTAACGGGAGAGATAGTAAGAAATAGAGAATCGTTGCATAGGTTTTTGGATTAAAAAGCACCCAATTCACCTTGCCTGCCCGCGACGTTACAGCCGCTTCTGTTGCCTTCATATTCAAACACCCCTTATGGCTTCTTAAGTCACGCTCCGAGTAATAAATCCATTATATCCGCTTTATTGGGCTGACATAACCGTCTTAGGGGGTATCTGAACCTAGACTTTAGACTAGGGACTGGCCCTAAAAAATAATATCAATCTTTTTTCATGATGCCTGTAAGTTGATCAGCAAGTGCCACCGCGGCGGAATAGCCGGAGCTCCAGGCCCATTGCAGGTTATAGCCACCGCAATCCCCATCCACATCCATCACCTCGCCGGCCAAATAGAGCCCAGGCACGAGCTTCGATTCTAGCGTTCCTTCTCTTAACTCTGTCGTATCGATGCCGCCGGCTGTCGTTTGGGCATTCGGGAAACCATTGGTATCGGTCACGATGAAATCCCAATGCTTCATGAGGCGACACAAGGCTTTCCTGGTTTTCCACGATAGATCCTGACACAGCAGGTTCTGGTCCTGATCGATTCCCGCCTCTTTCAAGAGGATGGGGATCAGCTTCTTGTTTAAAATCCCGATTAGGGAAGCAGCCACCGTCCGGTGTCCGAACATTCCCCAATGCGTATCCAGAAAATCGACGACCTCTTCCTCTGTTCGGTCTGGCATCAAGTCAAGCGATAAGGTCACCGTTTCTCCTCTTGCGAGTTGATATGCAGCCTTTCGGCTTAACTGGAGAATCGGCGGGCCAGAAGCGCCATATTTCGTAAACAGAACCTCTCCATACTCACTGCGGATGACTTCACCATTTACAATGATATTCCCCCATCCCTCGAATTTAACTCCGGAAAGTTCATTCAGATATGGGCTATCCAGCTTCAATTGAACAATCCCGGGTACAGGATCGATCAGGGTATGTCCCAGTCGTTGGGCAAGTGTGTAACCGGAGCCATCCGTTCCTGTCTTTGGAGCGGTAAGGCCGCCCGTACAGAGGAAGAGATAATCGCTGGTATATGTGACCTTTTCCTCTGTTTCCGTCTGGCACACAATCGTGAATCGCGGATGTTCCTTCGACACGGTAACGTCCAATACTTTGGTTTTGAAATATATCGGAACATTCCGATCCTCCAGTGCAATCCGGAAAACTTCTAACACCGATGCAGCCTGCAGCGACATCGGATACATTCGGCCATTCTCAATAGCGATCAGCGGAAGGCCGAGTGTGTTAAAGAAATCGACAGTTTGCCGAACGCCGAATTGCTGCAGCACAGGTAGCGGAAATTCCACTTGATTACTGTGATATTTACTGGATAAATTGACCGCTTCGTCCGTACCCGTCGCCGTGGATTTGTTCGTAATGTTACAACGCCCATTACCGGTCGTTAGTACCTTCTTTCCGACCCGGTCGTTGCTTTCAATGATCGCAGTATCGATCCCTCGGTCTCGCGCAGTAACGGCGGCCATAAGACCTGAAGCGCCTGCACCGATAATGAACAGCTTGTGGTGCATAGTAGATTTCGACTTATACATAGGTGTTAAATTCATTCCTTTTTCTAATAGCTTCATCTAAAAATGCGTTTCCCTAACGCCATCGCGGCCGCATAACCGGAGCTCCAGGCCCATTGCAGGTTGTAACCCCCAAAGTCCCCGTCGACATCCATCACCTCGCCGGCCAAATAGAGCCCAGGCACGAGCTTGGATTCCAGCGTATCTGCGACGAGCTCTTTCGTAGCAACGCCGCCGGCTGTCGCTTGTGCGTACTCAAAGCTTTGGGTTTCGGTTACTTTAAACTCCCAACACTTCAATAACTTATAAAAGATCTTTTTGGTTTTTAACGAAAGATCTTGGCAAAGCAGGTTCGGCTCTTGATCAATTTTCGCTTCCTTCAGCAGGACGGAGACCAGTTTCTTGTGTAAAAAACCGACGAAGGACTCCGCGACCGTCCGATGCGCGAACGTCCCCCAGTTCATCTCCAGAAATTCGATAACCTCTTCCTCCATGCGGTTCGGCATCAAATCTACGGATAGGGTAACGGAGTCCCCTTTCGCGAGATGTATGGCTGCCTTCCGCCCGAGCTGCAGGATCGGAGGGCCGGAGAAACCGTAGTCGGTGAAATGAATTTCGCCGACTTCGCTGCGAACGATTTTACCATTTACAAGGAGGTGGGCTCGTCCCTGGAGCTTGATGCCCGATAGCGCCTTCTGATAGGGATACTTCACCTTCAATTGCACGATGGCCGGAACAGGCTCTACCAAGGAGTGCCCCATTCGCTGGGCAAGTGTATACCCAGACCCGTCCGTCCCCGCATTCTGGCCGGTAAGACTGCCCGTACAAAGAAACAGGTATTCGCTGGTATAAACAACCTGCTCCTCTGTTTCAGTTCGGCATGTAATCTTAAATCGTGGATGATCTGCCGATACGGTGACATCCAGCACTTTGTTGTTAAGGTATACCGGAATGTTCCGCTCCTCTAGAGCAAGCTCGAAAATATCCACCACAGATGCAGCCTGTAGCGACATCGGGTACATTAAGCCCTCTTTCAATTTTGTAAGCGGCAGCCCGAGCACGTGAAAGAAATCAATGGTCTGACGGATGCCGAATTGCTGCAGCACAGGCAACGGAAATTTAGCCTGACTGCTGTGATACTTGCGCGATAAGACCACCGCTTCGTCGTCCGTACCCGTCGTAGTGGAATCGTTCGTAATATTGCAACGACCGTCGCCTGTCATTGAGATTTTTTTCCCAATCCGGTCGTTACCCTCCAGAATGGCGGTATCAATACCCAAATCCCGCGCAGTAACGGCGGCCATGAGTCCTGATGCGCCTGCGCCGATAATAATCAACTTGTGGTGCAAATAATCGTGCATGGTTGGTCAATGCACCCCTTGCCAATAGATTTATGTATAGAAATGTGATTTCTCTGAATGAAACTGCGCTATATCTAATTATAGCACAGGAGTACTTCTGTTTTGGCGAAGATGTATACCCCGCTATTTTTGAGAAGGCTGCGGTTTTGTTCGAATCACTAGGCCAAAACCTCCTTTTCACAACGCAAATAAAAGAACTGCTTTTACAACACTGGTTATATTCCTGCGATATAGTGGTCTGAGCTTCAAGATGGATACGGAGAAAGCCGAGGATTGAATATTTCCAAGAAAAGTCAACGCTCAAACCATAACTGTCAACACCGACAAATAATTCAGTTTCAATATCGCAAAAGGACCAGTCATCAGAATTTGATCACTGGTCCTTTGTCAGAATGGTATATCGTCTTCATCAGTATTGATGTATGAATAATGGTCTTTACCGGGAAAACGACCGGTAGGGTGACAGATTAAAAGATATATTGGTTTGCGTTCGTCACTAAGCTATTAATTAGAAAATTTCCAATATTATTCTTTGCTTGCAAAAAAGGTGATAAGTGAAGAATATGAGTTTTTCCCGTATCCAAGTTGATACTCAATAGATATAAATCCTTCATGTTCTAGCAAAAGCTGAAATTCTTCGATTCCGTACCAATAGAGCACAAAATTCGATATTTCCGTTTGTTGAATCTTGCCTTTTTTGAGTAGATCGTATCGATGAATGGAGCTAGTTTTTTGTTGATGCCAATCTATTCCCTGAGTCGTTGAGGTAAATAGAATGCCAGAATCATCATCAATCGAAACTGGACTTGTCGAAATTTTATATGGAATAAAACCTGTTGGTAATTCTAAATCAATAATAATTTTCCCTTGTTTATCAAGATGCTGATAAAAAGAATGTAGTACGTCTTTAACACGATTGCGCGGTAACAGACAGAAGCTGCCAGTCGGCATGATTATCGCTTCGTATTTCTCTGGCAGACGGAGATTCGTAAGATCTCCTTGATACAGAGTTCCTTTTACATTTGTAGCTGCCATATTTGCTCTACATTGTTTTAACATATCCTCAGACACGTCTACACCCTCTACATTAAGTCCTTTCTGGAGAAGAGGGATCATCATTCTGCCAGTGCCAACACCGGCTTCCAGTATTTTACCTTTGGTATTTTTCAAATGATCAAAATAATACTCTAAATCACCATCAATCGAATATCCGGCAGGCTTGGTTAATTGATATAGCTTGGTACTCAACTCACCATATTCAGTAAACATATCGTCAACTTCTTTCTATGCTTTTTTTATTGGTACATAAATTTCCATGATTGAGTTCTCAGAGGCATGGCAACGTTCATCATAATATTCAAACGGAAATTGAGATTCATCCAGCTCATATTTGTTCTGATCAAACCATTCTGTAAAAATATATCTCCAGGTCTCCTTAATGACTATGGATAATGGGTCTTTCTCGTATGTTGTGGCAGTTGCTAGATTGTTGATGGGCGGAGTAGTGAAAACGGCGTAAGTAGCGCTTGGGATTTCGGCAACCACCATATCAGAGGTTACTTGGTTGAAATCATTGACAATAACGCCAAATAGATAGATGGCATTTCCTTCGTTCTGATAAGGCAGCCATACTCCAACTTCACCATGTTTTGGTGGTTTCAATTGTTCATAAAGTTTTTCTTCTAAATTTGATTCATCACATGAGTCCCAATAAGCCGCAAATTGATGACTATAATTATCTGCCATGTTCGTATGCATTCCATATCCAGCTAACTTAAAAGCACCCTTTTTAACAATTTTTGGGGGATTCAATGCTTCTCGAATATTTTTAACGAATGCGTTATCGTTATCCGCCATTCTGATTTTATATGACGTTGGAGTATACCCAAATTCTTGACGGAATGATTTTGAAAATCCGCTTGCAGATTCAAATCCATAATGCAAGGCAACATCCAATATTTTCCGGTTGTCAGTAAGTTCAATCCTTGCCGTTGACAAACGATATTTCCTTACATATTCCATTAACGGAATCCCTTTTACTAGTGAAAAAATCCTACAGAAATGAAAAGTTGAATATCCTACTTGATTTGCTATTTTTTCAGCGGAAAGCTCCTCGTTTATGTGGTCTTTTATATAAGTTATGCTCTGATCAATGATTTTGTTGTACTGCATACTACCACCTCTGAGCTTATTATAAGGATAAAACAATCATTTTGCTGTTCCTAGCTTGCTATAATTTTTGAGCTGCAAAGAGAGATCCGAGGAACGACAAATAGCATGTTTTGCAATTAGAATTAATGCAAATCATGCAATTAGTACAATTTTATGTCTTTTTTCGCTAACTTTTTCCATAATAGTAATTAATCGTTATTTAATACGACTGGAGAAATCTAATAGCTAGTCTCCATCTTGGATTATACCATTGGTTTTTAGTGTTAACACGGATGGTTTTCGGTGTTGACATCTTTGCAACTCGTGTTTACTTTTCTTGGAAATATTCACCGAAGATTTCAAGGTAATATGGTTAATCATCGATTTGATCGTCAACAAGCGGCCACGATCATTGAAGATCATTGCATCATGATTTCAAAATAATAAAATGCAAAAACACCATCCCCATGCGGATGGTGTTTATGATGGTAGAGACGAACCGTGGCTGTGTAAAACCACAATTCGCCGGAGTGTATTGATTAGGTTACGGTACGCTAAGTAGCGGATCATAAAAAAGAGCTTCTAAAGCTCTCTATGGGCTGGCTGCATCATCCCTTGAATGGGGTGATCCGCTTACCCCCATTACCTCGGAGTTCTCCTTAATCCAACCATCCCTTGCTACGTGCGATATCTATCGCCTCAATCCGTGTATTCGCCCCGAGCTTCCCAATCGCTTCTGACATATAGTTCCGTACCGTTCCATAGGATAGAAACAGCTGTGCCCCAATATCTTGAAGAACTAAGCCTTGGGCAGCCAACTTCATGACTTCACGTTCTCTGGGTGATAATGGACATGGATCATCCCATACCGCGAGCGACAATTCTGAATTGATGACACGTTTCCCATCATAGACCCGACGAATCGCATCAGCCAGTTCCTCGCTGCCCGTATCTTTGAGAAGATATCCATAAACTCCTGCCTGCATAGCTCGCTGGAAATATCCAGGACGCGCGAATGTCGTCAAGATGATGACACGACAAGCTGACTTATTTTTTTGAATTAATTCCGCAATATCTAACCCCGTTTTCAGTGGCATCTCAATATCCAGAACAGCTACATCGGGTTCATATTGCTGAATCATGGACATCACTTCTTCCCCATTTTCAGCTTGACCGACGACTTCAATATCATCTTCTAACGAGAGTAAAGTTGCCAGTGCTCCCCTTAATAACTTTTGATCTTCTGCCAAAACAATACGAATCATCTAAGCACTACCTACCTTTTCATTTCGTATTACCCTAGGTATATGTAAGGTGACTTCCGTCCCCTTGCCTGGGGACGAAGACAGCGACATACGACCATCGATCATAACCAACCGCTGCCGTAAACCGGCGAGGCCATTACTGCTAGTATAGAATTGATCCATATCTGCCCCAATACCGTCATCACTTACGGATACACGAACTTCCCCTTCCTGAATGTCGAGAAGAACGCTGCAACTTGTTGCTCGGCTATGTCGAACCACGTTTGTAATCGTCTCGCGAAAACTCATCGCCAAAATCGTCTCCTGCAAGGGTGTTAACGGAAGCGGATTGTTTACTAATGCGTCTTCCGCCCCTACATGAGAAGGTCTAGCATCTGAAATCGTTTGATATTGAAATAAAAGCGGTATGCCCGCTGCTGAACATAACGATACAGCATGCTTATATTCATCAGCGAGGTATGTAACTTTCATCTCCGTAACCAATTCACGCATTTGTTTCAGGGCTGCGCGTGCCGTTTCTCGTATTTCACGAGCCTCTGCTATCGCTCTCTCGGGATGACGATTGACCAGTTTCTCAACGACCTCCCCTTTTAGTGCGATTAATGACAGCGTATGTCCCAATGTATCATGTAATTCACGTGCGATCCGCTGACGCTCCTCCTGCTGTGCCATTCGTTCAGCAGTTTCTGCCCGCAACCGTGCAGACTTCTGTTGAAATCGAGTCGAAGTTCGAATAATATACGGCAGAATACAGATGCCAAACATAGGCACCAGCCCTACCCATAATAGGCTGCCCATCCGATCCAAGTAAGGAACAGCGATAAATCCCATAGCTACAGTAAAAACGATCGTTATAGAGAGTAATATCGGCAGCTTTTGTTTGCTCAGCGGAGCAGCTATCATAAAACCTATAAACGTATACATAGGGTGAAATACAGCTGCTAGAATTAAAAGTATACCCACCTGAACCATCAAGATTGGCGTGGCCCACTTTGCATAAAAGTAGGATTGTCGAAAGGATAGAACGAATATGCCTAACAGAACAAAGCCAAGCCACTGTATACTTGATGGCTCATAGAGTAAAAAGTACATGGGTATCATTAAATTTGTTAACAAAATATAAGGAGCGACTCCTTCCGATTTTGGAAAGAGGCGCCATTTCTCGCTATTCAATTAGACCGCATCCCGTCGATTATATATATAGATTGATAGTAGCATAAAGAGAAGACCGCATCCTGTCAAAATTATGAAATCGATACTTGCTGGATTTTGTCCAGCGATCATATTCCATGCCCCATTAGCGTAACGGTGAGATGGAAGCCATTCTCCGACCGAGCCCATCCAACTTGGCAAAGTACTAAGCGGCATCCAAAGTCCCCCCACAATGGCAAGCCCCATCTGTAATACATTTCCGATGGCAACGGAGGTATTCGCATTTTTAAGCGTTCCTAACAATGCACCAAGCGCCAGAAAAGATATGCTCCCAATCCATAACCATAATCCGCATAAAATCCATTGCCCGGCTGTCAATTGTATATCATGAACAAGGCCAGCAGATAAGAATATAACTACAATGACGATCAAGTGAACAGCCATTTGCGATACAATTTTGCTGCCAATCCAGACTGCAGGAGATAGTGGAGTTAGCTTCAACAAGCGTACCCACCCATCTTGATGCTCGAACGATAGACGGATACCGAATTGAGATACGGCTGTACCAATCAAACTAAATGCAGTCATCGACATCAATGAAAAGACACCCCAAGTTGTTGATTGAATCGATTTATCTACACCATTCATACTCGCAAATAAAAAGTAGAAAGCAAGCGGCATCGCAATGGAGAAGAGTAAGAAAAATGGACTGCGGATAATTCGTATACTTTCTGCTTTGGTTTGGGCAACAAACATATGTAACATGGCTATTTTCCTCCTAAAAATGTTTATTATCGTATAATTGTTTGTTTATTTGAGCCTGTAAGACTTCGGAATGTATCTTCTAAGCTGGCAGATTGTATATCAATATCTGAAATTCCCCATTCAGACTGCATCAGTGTAAATAACAATACATCGGTCTCTTGAGCATACAGACGAATTCGCTCGCCGTTGCACTCTGCCTTTTCTACACCAGGTAATGTGAGCCATTCCTGCTCAGCTGGCGCGTTCGCCGCTCGAAATGAAACGGTTCTAAGCGCTGTTTGAGCCTTTAAACGTTCTGGAGTCCCTTCCGCAACAACCTGTCCTCTAGCGACTACTGCGATGTGATCTGCGACAGCATCAGCTTCATCTAAATGATGTGTAGTTAAGAGCACAGTACGTCCGTCACTTGCCAGCGCTTGGATGGTGTCCCAAAATCGGCCACGAGCCTCGATATCCATTCCGACCGTTGGTTCATCAAGCAGGAGAAGCTCTGGATTCCCCGCCAAACTCTGGGCGAAAGCTAATCTACGGCGTTGTCCTCCCGACAGCGAGGATGCACGTCGTTTCTGATCCGCGTGCAGACCCGAAATGTCTAACAATCGCTCTAGCGACATCGGATTACGATAATAACTGCGGAACAATTGAAGCACTTCTTTCACCGTAAGTCCATCTGCTGCTTTAACATCCTGCAAAAGTGCTCCAACACGCTGCCGTAATTCTTTTGTTCCAGACGGGACTCCTAAGACCCTGACTTCTCCTGATGTTGGCTTGATCATTCCGAGTATCATGGAAATGGTTGTTGTCTTGCCTGCACCGTTCGGTCCGAGCAATGCTGTTATTTGACCTTTCTCAAATGATAGATTCATATGATCAACGGCACAGTAGTCGCCGAATTTCTTCACTAGATTTATACATTCAATCGCCTTTGTCATTTTGTCCTAACCTCCGCTAATTTCTTCTTTCGTTACTTGATGTCCTCATTATATTGAAAAAGCGCGAGAACCAATTAGTGTGGGTTGTCACAAGCCGGTTATGACAAATGTCAGAAAAAAAGAAAGCAAAAAAAGAAGGACCTCTAGGCCCTTCTTCAGCATAACGTGCATTCGACACTCTTTGAGTGAGGTGTCTTGTTTTGCAAACTTATAGCTAAGGATTTTACACTTTTAATCGAACACAGCAAAAAACCACAATCTCTGAAGTGACCCCATTAATGATTCAACGGACAATATGGGTGTACAGGCCATCAGGTGTTCGGAAGGCGCGGCATTAGTAGCTACAGTCTCTGGTTCAACGCCATTTGGGAAGATGAATAAGGGCATAAATGAACTAGGCACTCTGCATGATGGATGTAGAATGCCTAGTTTTATAGTAATTTCATTCTGTTACAGTCGTCTTTGAGGAATCAGTTTTTAACGCTTCCAGTCTTTTGGCTTGCTCAAACGCTCTATGTAAGAACTCTTGTGCCGATAAATCCTCATAATCCCAATTCATGGCCTCGATTGCAATCGGGTCTGAATAGTTCGTTTCCGCAATTTTTTTCATGGTTGTAGACCAATCAATCGTGCCATCAAGGGGTAACCCGTGCTGGGCATAACTTCCGTTATTATCATGTAAGTGTAGTGCCATCAGCCGAGACCCGTACATGGATAATAAATCTTTCTCCGGGTAATGGCGGTAGTGATGTCCGCTGTCATAACAGAATCCGATACGCAGGGAATCCACTTGCTCCAGCACATATGCCAAATTGGAAAAGTTCCTTAAATTCTCCATTGCAACATTGACACCAAGCTGTTCAGCTTTGTCAGCGATTCTCTTGATTCTATCCAGTCCCAATTCGTTATATGGATTGTCTTCGCCCGGCAAGTGCACAACCATTGTCGGAATCTCAAATTCAGCACAATCTGCAACACATTGCAGATAGCATTCAGCTGCCGCTTCACCTTCCAGATTGTCAAGCCAGAGGTTGTTTTCGTTTTGGATTGGTGTGTGGATATTTTCTATAAATAGACCCGCTTCTCGTGCGATTTGCGGCCCGTTGCGATAATCGTTTCGGCCAAAGCAGTCACGACCAAAGCCATCACTCCACCATATTAAAACGCCATCAAATCCAGCTTCTTTTATTAACTGATAACGCTTTTGATTGGGCAATTCACAGCCAAACCAGTCATAAATGGTAATCATACACCTCTTCCCTTCTTGTTTTCCTAAAACTAGACTGCTACAAAAGCGACACCAATAATATAATACATGCTATAGCGAAAATTCCGTAACACCCTTCTTATAGGTATATTTCAGAGTATATGTTTCTTCATTCCCATAGGACATTGTAGCGATTTTTATTCGAGTATAATCAAGTCGACCCTCTCTTAACACTCTTTTCACCAAGGCAATACTTCGTTCTTCTTCCGTAACAACACAAAATATATTAAGCGCATATTTCTTCGGGTCGGAAATGCATTTCCCCATGTCAAACCCATCTACATAGCCTAAACCAGCATCTGCTAGAGATATTTCTAAATATTCCATTACTTTTTCTCTTAACCAGTGATCACGTTGGCTACCTTTTGCACTTTTCAGAGGATACTGTACCACTAACCAGAATTGTTCACTCATTCCAGATCACCAGCCAATCTACAGTTCATATTTAACCTGATCGCGTGAGCGAAGATCCGTCGACCCAGGATAATCTCATATAAATAATGTCCACTAGAAAATTTCTCCGTAAGTCTCCTAATTCCTTCTTGCTTTGAGTATCAGTCCTGCCTCCTCTTTCCAAGTCATTCCCAAATAATACGTTACCGCTGATCACTAGATTTCCACAAACTGAATCCTTAATGTTTACGCAATAAGCTTCTATGTATTTCCTTTTATTGTTCCAGGATTTGTGTTTTATTAAATATAGAATGAAGCTATCCTAATTTCACGTTTACTACCTAACTGAAGGAGATCTCTACATGAAACAGCCATTAAATATCATCCCAGAACAATGGAAAAGAACGGGGATTGTCACGATTGGCGGTCTACTTATAGGAGCAGGATTTGCCGACTGCCTGATTGCCATGAATTCAATCGATTTAAATCAAATCGCTAGAGGGTTAACGATCTTTAGTGCGGGTCTGACCATCTTAGTCGTAATGGATAACTCCAAAACACAAAAACAGACCGAGAAACTCCAAAAAGAAACACAACTTCGAATGGAAAGAATAGAATATAAGCTGAACGCCCTCCATCAATCCCAACAAATAACGAATTCACAGTTTCTTGAGATCAAAGAGCTGATGCATCAATCCAATTCGGAGATCTAATACTCAATACTTTGTTTCAGATATATTTGTTTCAGATATAAATGTAAAAACCCGCTCAATGAGCGGGTTTTATGTATGGAGGCGAACCGTGGCTTGGCAAATTCACAATTCGCCGACGCATATTGCTGAGATTATTTCGGGTAATGACCCTAGGTACCATATGAATCGCATTCTATTCATTTTAGACTTTAAACTTCATAACGAGTGCTTCCAAGCTTCGAGAATTTTTGCTAATCAAGTCCGTAACTGAAGCAACCTCCTGAACTAAAGAGCTCTGCTTTGCAGTCATATCGTTCACTGCCTTAACTCCTGAAAGCGAATCTTCAGCTATAGTTGCCATTTCGGAAACAGATGCTGCAATTTCTTCAGAGCCTGCCGCCATTTGTTCGCTAACAGCGGAGACCTCCTGAACTTTCCAGGCCACTTTCTGAGCGGATTTCAATATGTTCTCAAACGATTCAATTGCTTCTTCCATCTTCTTTTGCCCCGTCAATACTTCACTCGTCACTTGCTGCATCGCATGTTCTGTTTCTTGAGAGTCTTTCGTAATATCTTGCAGCAATCCGAATATTTGCCCCGCTGAAGCAGAGGAATGATCTGCCAATTTCCGGATTTCGCTGGCCACTACAGAAAAGCCTCTTCCATGCTCGCCCGCTCTTGCCGCTTCAATTGATGCATTTAACGAAAGCAGACTCGTTTGATTCGAAATTTCAGTAATTGCATTTACAATTTCCTCGATATGAGAAGAGCGTTCTTTCAAATTGGATACAATTTCTACTGTAGACCCGACAGAATCGCTAATTTGGACCATCTGCTTGCTAACTTGCTGTATAAAGTTCACACCGCTTGCTGCCTCTCGCTCCGTCTCAGTTGCGACAGTAGCAAGATCCTCCGCAGATACGGCGATACGCTGCACACCTATGGACATTTCATTGATTGCATGCGAAGCATCAAGTGTGCTCTGCACTGAGGTGGTCGCCCCTTGCTCAATACTGGCCCCCTGTCTCGTAATTTCCTCTGTCGCGCTTGCAGTTTCTTTCGTATTTTCAACCAATTTACTTGACGAATTCAATACACTGTGGGAAGCGTTACGGACATCTTTAATAATGGATTGCAGAGTCTCAAACATGGCATTTAAGGATTTTGAAATTTCTCCTATTTCATCCTTGCCGGAGTAATCCAGTCGTCCGGTAAGATCGCCTCCACTCTGTGCAATTTCGGCGATCTTTTCATTGACTAATTTAAGTGGCTTCAACTTGATGAAAATAACAGCAAAAATCACAAGTAATGCCCCGAATGTAATTACAAGCAAAACAATAGTTCCCGTAAGCATCAGGCTCGCTTTTTGCTTTGCAGCGTTTGCTTCATTTTCCGTCCTAGTATTCATCTTTTCCTGAAACTGCTGCAGCGGCTCCATAATGGTCTCTTTAATAGTATCGTATTCGCTGCCAAACATGAGTTCCCGGGCTTTGGTAAAATCTTTGTCCTCCGCAGCTTTCATTGCCACATTTTCTAGCTCGACAAGGGTATCCGAAATTTGTTTTGACTCTTCTATAAGATCCAGCTCTTCTTTAGGCGCGCCCAATGCAGTTAAACTCTCCACTACATGATCTCTCGTTTTGGTCTCGTTTACTTCCTTCCAGTAGTTGTCATAGTGAACTTTTTCTCCGAACTGCACATAAGCTCTTACTTCATTACTCAAATAATCCGAGGAGCCGGCTAAATCAATACCTAATTGCTTGAATTCTGCTTGCATTTTTACTGTTTCGCGTTCAAGCGCTACGCTCTTTTGAAGATAATAGACACTAACTCCGTTCAGAACTGTAAGTAAAATAAACACTCCGCTCATCGTTTTAATCCAAGTAGAAATCCTCATGATGAACCCCACTCCTTTTTTATAGAAAAGCCCATATAAGACTTATCGGTCGACTTAATTCGACAGCAAGATAGGTCTTTATATCTATTTCTAAGGATGTGGTTTTAAAGCATACTCACCATTTTCATAACAAACACGTGTGTGTCTCATGCAGAAGTAGTCTACGTCAACTGCTATCCAAGTTCAATGAACATGCGGGGCTTATCGTAAAGCTGTAGATGCCGGAAAAGCAAAATCCACAACCTCAGGCGGTTGTGGATTTTAAAATTTTATGTATGGAGGCGAGGGGAGTCGAACATTAAAAGGTAAAACCTGCAACTAATAAGTTGAATCGGTGATGATTAGCTCTATTTAATTCATTCCACCTAATACAACATAGAGCTTAATAGCTCCCTAATCTTCTGTTCTTCCCCGCTCTCGTTTGTACGGAACCTTGCTAATTCCATTCCAAATTTCTTGAAAATCTCTCCTTTTTTCTCATCTCGCTTTAGTTGTTCAGGATTGTTCTCGTGAAAGGCAAATCCATCGACTTCGATCGCCAGCGCTAGCGATCTGTCCAGTTTATGATAAATCACAAAATCAACAGAAGAACGATTTCGGACGAATCTGCGCTCTTCCTCATTTAACCGTTCCAGGTCGGTAAACAAATTCATTAGTAAAACCTGATTCCCCAGTTCAAAATCCTTAAACATAGGCTCCTCTAATATCTGGTCGAGCAAGGCGTGCATAATATTTTCGCTCCGATGCCTTGATTTATTAAAGAAACGAACGCGTTCTCGAAATTCCTGTAGATGATCAGAGTACTCCTTGTATAACAAGTCAAATATAGAATGAATCTCGCTCTCCACGACGTTGTTATCCAGCGTACTATATTCCATATATCGCATGAGATCTCCCACTTCATTCCCATACTTGCGAAACGCAGACTGATCGGTTACCAGAATAAACCTCTCCTGCGCGCGGGACACAGCCACATTAATCATGCAAGGATCATTAACAAATTTCATCCCCATGCCTCCTGCTCTCGTTCGGTCGAGCACCGTAGACATGATCATAACGGACTTCTCACGTCCCTGATATTTATGGATCGTGTCACTCTCTATATCAGCAGTGAATTGCTGGGTCGCTTTCTCCACTTGCTTGCGATATGGCGTCACAAAGCCGATATCCGCATGACCGGCTGCCGCTTCGAGGTACCCCAACAGAATTTCCTGTTCAATGACATCAAGTTCCCTGGCATTGAACTTTCCTTTTTTGCCATGGGTCACTTCCCTCATGTGATTGCCCGGTGACGTCTTGTAGATCAATAAAGGAGATTCGGAAATCCTCGGATCGGTAAAAGCAATCAATTCACCGTCGTAATATTTCCTGTTGCAGAATTCAATAATTTGGGGATGGCAGTGGTAATGCTCTCGTAACATCACTTTCGGAACGGAGTCCCCGTATAAAGCCAACATGGACGACAACAAATTATGCTCGATATAACTGTAAGCTTCATCCATGTCAGGAGCCGCCTGGCTCTGGATCTTCTGTACAATCTCCTTCCCCACGATATGCGGAAGTTGCTTGGTATCGCCCACAATAATAGCCTGTTTGCAGCAGGATAAAGCCAGAGCCCCTGTCAGCAGATCAACCTGTGAGGATTCGTCAATGATGCAATAATCAAATAAGTAATTCGCAGGGACACAATTCCGCAAAAAATGCGTTGTACTAAGTACAATCGGATAATGCTCGATAAATGTTTTAAACCTGTTACTCTGAGTGTATGTCTTCTCATTGCAGTCCACAGCCGGACGGCTATGGTATTTCTCATGTAATCTGTGCCGAAATAGCGTTTCGGAGAACTGCTGGTGCTGATCCATTAAGGCTTGATAGACCTGGGACTCCAATTCTTTCTCAAGCTCCTGAATGCGATCGGATAGCTCCTCAACTTTTAACGTGTAAAATTTACGCTGAACATTCAAGATGACATCCAGCCCCTGCTCCTTCAATCGTTTGAAATCCGTAAAACCATGCCTGAAGAACAACTTGAATTGGTATAGGAGCTTATATTTCCTTTTCATCTCTACAGCCAGGAAGCTGTCTTTCATAAACTCCAGAATCCGCTTTGGTGTCTGCCGGTAAAATGACAACTTCTCTAAAGGCTGGACATCCTGCCTGGCATAATAATGCTCAAAATGCTCCTGTTCAAGCAAGTAGGCTGACAGCTTCTGCATAAGCTGTGCCTTCTCCCGATCCAATTCCATTAAACGTTGAATACGTTGATCCAAATCTTGTAGTTTGGCGTTTAATTCGTCCTCTGACAACTCACTTGACCATTCCGATACATCCCATTTTGGCAGATTGGCAAAAAACTTTTTCTTGTTCTCTTGATTTCCCAAACTAGCTACAAAAAAGTGATACCCTTGCCGTTCCATCTTTTCTTGTACATTCAGGACTGCAGCGTTGTTACCGGAAACAACCGCTACCTTTTTCCCCTGCATAACCGCAAGATTCGCAAGAATGTTTAAGATCGTCTGAGTTTTACCTGTGCCCGGAGGGCCTTCTATAATACTGATAGTGCTTTTTAAAGCCTGCTCAAGCGCGTTCCTTTGACTCAAATTGTACCTAAACGGAAAAATCGGTTTGCTTGTAACCGGGATATCGCTCTTTATAGGTTTTTTCAGAAGATAATGACTCAAGACACTATCCGGATCTACATAATGTAGTTTTGCGAATTGCTTGGCCAAAAAAGCTTCCTTGTTTCCCTGTTCATCATCACTCTTTGGATATTTTGAAATCGCGCGCCAATAATCCAGAATCTGACGCCCTTCAGCATTTTGGGTACTACTGCTTCTAACTTGAATACGCTCCCTATCATATGTACGAATACTTCCATTGTTGAAACACACCCGAATCTTTGGACCGAAATCTAGCACCCGTTTTACATTATAAAAAGGATAACCATCGTGAAAAACAGCCATATCCTCCGTTATGTCCTGAACGGTCGGCGTTAGTAACTGTATATCACTCGACTTATATGTATAAACCTCGGAATAACCTTTATATACAATCCTTACTATTGGAGGATCTTTTTCGTACGAAGTTATATCCTGTGTTTTGTCATCACCTTTAACAATCATCATAAATCTCTCTTGGTCCATAGCAGCCTCTCTGTATCTGTAATCGATGTTATATACAGAGTCTTCTATAAATTGGGTATATATTCCTGCTGTGTGAAGGAAATTTAGAGCGAAGATACCTTATGGGGAGCTGTATGCGTGTGAAATTCGTTTTTTGTGATATCCGAAGTAGGGGTTGATAGTCAATATTTTTCGGTATTAAAAAAAGACACAGTTCGTGTCTTTACGGCAGTTCTATGAGTGTTCTTACTGATCACATTACTCAGAGTACACCTCGATGATCATCGTCGCTCCCAGCCTAAAACCATCAGTAAAAGAAGCCGCCATTTCCAGCCCTTGTACTTGTCGATACAAATCTAATAACTCCTCAAGCTCATGAAAATCATCATCGGAAAGCCTCTTCTTCCAGGCATCCATGGACTCGGATATTTGCCGACTCAATTGGCGATACTGAGGGTCGGTGGAAACAGCCTTCTCTACAGGATTTATGTTCCCGTAATATAGGGATTCTAGGAAGCTTGGCATGGGATTCTCCTCTTCTCATTGTGTTAAGTTACTTATTAGATAATACTACCATATGCAATTTCAATATGTGGTACGGGTATACGTATAGTTGCAAGAGAAGAGTGTATTTCTTAATATTTGATTCTGTATGTTGTTACAGGAAAAACAACCAATCTTTAGAACGCGTTCTACCTCATTTTAACTTTCGAAAAAAGTATTCCTTATAGGTACAGGAACGATTGTCCGAAGGGAAAATAGGTAATGTCCGTGACCCTTTCTCATGTGGAAGCGCTGCATGAAATTCGCGGCTAAGAATATTGTATTCAATTGTCAATTAGCTAACATTGCAGTAAGAAGCCACACCATTTGTTTCTACCTATTCATTGGAGTTAAGAACGTCCGTGATTATTGGTGATTGTCACAGGCATCCTACGCTTTAAATGGCCTGCACTTCAAGACGGATGTAAGAAAGCCGAAAATTTTACAGTGGATATGGTTAACCATCAATTCGATCGTCAACAAACGGCTGCGATCATTGAAGCTCACTGCACCACGATTCCCAAATCATAAATCTAAGCCTTTACTCAAGTGACCCTTTTTTCATTTGACGATGTCTGTATTTAGCTATAAAGATACGCCAGCAAAGCTTCATAAGATTTGGAACAGAGTGTGCGTTTTCTTTGAGATAGGACAATGCAGAACGGTTTCCTCGTTTCGTATTGCATTCGCTGCATGAAGCGATCAGGTTTTGCGGAAGATCCGAGCCGCCTTTGCTTGAGGGGATAATATGGTCCACTGTCGTGGCGTGGCGTCCGCACCACAAACAAGTGTGATGATCTCGTTTCAGTGCAGCTTTTCGATAGTACCGAAATAAGAACGGATTATAAAGCAATTGGATCGTCTGCTCATCAATCCAGACAGCTCGCGCTCGCTCCACTTCCCGCCAAGCCCGATGGGGTAAACATGGTGTTAGTTGTTGACCATCCATATTGAGTACCGTTATCAATGGTTCCTCTCCATCATGACTATGATTCATCGATTTCACTCCATCTGTACGACATGTTCTAACCTATAGTATTAATATAAAACAAAAACACCATCCTCATACGGATGGTGTTCATCATGGTGGAGGCGAGGGGAGTCGAACCCCTGTCCGAAGATAACGACAGCACAAGCTTCTATGGGTGTGGTGACAGATTTGATGTCACCTGAAAGCATTGCGAAGCAATGCTAGCATCGTAAGCGATACTCGAACTCCCTGTCACCGGATCCCCTTCAGGTCAGCCTGATTGTCTTCTTCAGCTAGCTTCAAGCGGAGACTAGAAAGCGAAAGCGTATCCCCCTAAAGTTGAGCCCTTATCCTGGTACACGGGCGGTACAGAGCGAGAGCACACGTGCAAGGTTATTAAGCTAATTGCCATAACTACACCCCAAAACGCACTACCAACTATGATCCCTAATAACATTCGCAGACCAAGCAGGTATATTCTCTATGCAATATATCAGCTTACGTTCTGCGATTTCAGCAACAATCGTTGGTTGATTTGTGTTATCTATAATAAAAACCTGATCTGCAATGGCTAGTGCAGGCTTTAAATTTTGCAATGACTGACCGTATCGAAAACGAATATCCTCTTCTGCAATCCAATGTCCACCCTGCTCGACACGAGAGGCCACACGGTCAATATGCATTTGCACATCTTGAAGTCCAATATAGTACATGACGATGTCATAACCGCTTTCCTTAGCAATTTGCATATGCTTTAGAACAAATGTACCTGATAGTGTAGTTTCAATTGCAAAATGCTCCTGTCTTTTTATCAACGATCTGATTCTTTTGACCGCTTCTCTTCCCGCCGAAAGATCGACACTTCTTGGATCATCTGGTTTTAGTTCACGGGCAATCTGATCAGGGTCAACCAACTCGCCTAACCATGCTCTCATCTGCATACTGAGCGTGCTTTTTCCCGCCCATTTGTTCCTGCAAAAACCGTCATAACTGGTTTTAGTTTATTCATGATATTCGAACTCATGTCGTTTTCCGGTTGCATCATAAATGATTTCGAACTTATTACCGTTAGCATCCTCACGTACTCGTTTATTATTCTTGATATAGTAAATGGATGCCCCTGACTCTCTGGCCTGCTTACGTGCATGTTGATTCGCTTTTTTCAGAATTTCTTGGAGCTGCTCTCGATTGGCAACCATCCTGAGTCCCCTCCAGTTTTCTAATTACGCTTTATTATATAAACAGAAGAGCCACCAACCAGATCACTGGCTGATGGCTCTATCATTGTTATGTATGGAGGCGAGGGGAGTCGAACCCCTGTCCGAAGATAACGACAACACAAGCTTCTACGGGTGTAGTGACAGATTTGATGTCACCCTAGAGACTCCCTGTCACCGGATTCCCTTCAGGTCAGCCTGATTGTCTTCTTCAGCTAGCCCCAGGCGGAGACTAGACAGCGTATCCCACTAAAGTTGAGCCCTCATCCCGGTACATGGGCGATACAGAGCGAGAGCACGCTCACAGGTTATTAAGCTGCGAAAGCGTAGTTGTTTTGTTGTTTGCCGTTTAATTGGCTTTAGCGTTGATGAAGTGGACGCGTCCCCACTACCCGCTACTCATGCCCGAACTATCCCCGTCGAATCCAAAAACGCCCCCTTAAGTTGGAGAAATGCCGGTGCTTCGCACCTTGGCGTTCCTGCCAAAAAGGGCTATCGGATTAAATCAAGAATATTCAGCCATAGCAGTCGATCTATGCCGCAGACTCTTTTCCTCCAAGAAAGAAGAATGCGCCAACTGTATGCTTATTGTCAAAGATCTTATTGATCTCTCTTACATCACTTAGTATATCACATTTTACATCAAAATGATATATACATTGCAGGTAACACAGCTAAAAGCTGCCATACAGGTTAGTCGCTCAAACATTTCTTGGCAACTGCCTCGTACGAAGCTCAAACTTAGCTTTCATCATGTATATGAGCGATTACCCAATACCATTACCTTGCAATCTTCTGCTTCTCGCGCAGTGCACGCTGAATATCGCGCTGTGCATCCTTCTTCGCGGCATCGGCACGCTTGTCGTACTGACGTTTACCTTTACCGAGGCCCAACAATAACTTCGCATAGCCGTTACGGATGTAAATCTTCAGCGGTACGATCGCGTAACCGTCCTGCTTGGACAGCCCCAGCAGCTTGCGGATCTGCTCCTTATGCAGCAGCAGCTTCCGTGTACGCGTAGGATCCGTCGGATTGTTACGGTTTCCTTGCTCGAACGGGCTGATATGCATGTTATGGATATGAATCTCGCCATTCCGAATGGTTGCGAACGCGTCTCCAATATTGGCACGGCCGTTCCGTATGGATTTGATCTCCGTTCCGGTTAGGACCATCCCGGCTTCATACGTATCCTCGATGAAATAATCATGGGAAGCTTTTTTGTTCTGGGCCAGAACCTTCCCGTCACTTTTCTTACCCATGGTCTCACCCCTTGTCATCAACAATGATAATGGAAAAAGGACTTCCGGCAGACTGCCAATTGCAATCTCACCAGAAGTCCATTGTATCAAACGTCAGCCTCCAAAAGCAAGGTGGGGCAAGCGCCTCCAGCGTTAGATCAGGAGGAAAAGCTTACTTTTTCTTCTTCCGGACAAAAGCAGCCGTGCCGTTTCCGCCCTTGCTCTTGCGTTTGCGGCCACCGCCGCCGGAGTTACCTCCAGCATTACCGCCGCCCGGCGTTGGACCTTCGCCGATGAAAATGCCGCTGCCCGACGTCTTCTTGCGTCGGTTCTTCCCGCCGGCACCGCCAGAGCTGCGGGCGTTGCGGTCAAAGCCGAGGGCGCCGCCGCTGGCGGAGCTGTAGCCGCCTTTGCCGGAGCCAAAGGCGAAGTTCGACGCCTGCTGCTCGTCGGCACCAGCAGCAGCGCCCGCTCCAGCTGGTGCCTCGCCGCTGCGCTTGCCGCGGCCACCC
>NZ_JBMOSM010000027.1:0-44267 GCF_049316025.1 Paenibacillus sp. NPDC058898
TGGTCTTATTGGTAAAACCCTCGATCCCTCCACCCGCATAGCGGGTGGTTTTATGTTTCGCACGCTATCGCGTGCTCAACTGACTAAAGTCATAACAAAAATACCCGCCGATAACGGCGGGTATAGGTTTAGGATAGCGGCTGAGCAACGGGCTGCCCATCCTTCCATGTATAAGGTACGGATTTTACAGGGACATAATAGGATTCTTGCTCCAGGAACACCCGTAAATCCTCTCCTTCTTGAGGGTCGGAATCGTTCTTCTGGATCGCCTGCATAATATCAAATGCATAATCGGCGTACACCGTTCCCTCTTCATCCATCATAAAGGCCATCTCCTGACCCGAGTATACACTCATCAATGTAATGGATTTGGCATCGGTCTTGGACAGGTCCACTGCCGTATACCCTGGGTAGAGGGCTTCTCCTGCAGGGAGAGCATTGTCATGCGCCATTTTGTACAAATTCACGGCTCTCTGAACGTCATTCACCTTCTGGGCCGTGGTTAAGTCCATCACCTTCACGGTTGGCTCGGTTTCCTCATTAATAATGAGAAAATATCCGCTGCCGCCCTTCTCAAATGCCGTATCCGGAATTTGGTCGATGTATCCCCGGTTCTTCAGCTGATCCATATCGACCCGGTATTTCTCATACCGCGGAATTTCCGGACCCGCTGTAATTATCGGCAAGATTCCCTGTTCTTTATAAAAGTCATCTACAGCCGATTGTATCCGTTTGACACTTTCTCTATATGAAACCTTGTTCTCCTGCAATTTCTCGTCAGGATAAAGACATCCTGTCAGCAACATCGGAAACAGCACCAGGATTAAGACTGCAGACGTCCGCTTCGAACGGCCTGCCGCTTGGGTCATCCAAGTGATCATACTCAACTAACATCATCCTCGCTTTAAATAAAGTCATCGGACTCCCGGTTTCTCGCAGCTTCCAGCTGTTTGCGTATCGCAGCTTTGAGCGGATCCTCGGGAATCATTACCTTAATGTGATTCGTAATTCTCGTCTGGCAGGATAGCCGGTAGCCTTGTTCAATCATCGATGTCCCCAGCTTCCTGATTTCCTTGGGCTCAGGCGCAGAGCAATGATCGCGTTCCTCGCTCGGAACGATGATCTTGCACATCAAACAACCGGCTTTGCCTCCGCAACGGGTAGGAATACGCACACCCGCCCGACGCGAGGCATCCAGAACATTCGTGTGCGGACGAACCTTGACCTTTTTCTGATCCGGCTGAAATAATACCTCGTAGTCCAAAGGTAACGCGCTCCTTTTCTTATGTACACATTCTGCTAAGCTCCCTGGCCATTTTTCACAGCACTTCGGTTACAATCCAGTTAATCGGTTCAAAACCATTCGATGCCCCCCATGCAGATGGTTCCGGCTTAACAACTGCTGCAGAAGCGGCATATGACGGTCCATGTCCCGCCGGATCGCTTCCCCAATGGCGACGTATCGATCCGGCCTGTCTCGAAGCACATTAAACACCAGTTCATGGGATAACGGCATCAGGCGCACCGTGACGTCCTGTATATGACTCTCTAGTGCTGCAGGATACAGCAATTGATCGATCTCAACGCAGTAGGAGGACCCGTTTGAATTCACTTCAAATCCGCCTACCAGTTCAATCGGGACTTTCTCTATTTCATAATGGCTCAGTATCGAGGAATATATCCCTTCTTGGTCTAAGTGGGGAGCATCCATGGCCATAGAAGCCAGCGACTCATGCAAAGGCTGTACACCCCCTGCATCGGTATAGATATCGATATCTCTCGGCGGCTTGTCCAATGTTACATCCTGAAGAAGCAAGCCGCAGCTTCCACCTAGCAGCCAAGCAATAGGCGCCTGATTCATCTTATGAATGGCGGTAGCTAACACATTCTCCAATTCCGGCAGATCATTCAGCGTCATGCTGCACCCCTTTACCGTAGCGTCCAGATCGGCTTCCTTCGTTATATGATGGAGGCCAGTCCAATAATAAAACCGAAAATCATCATCATAAAGGCTACGAACGACAGTGCCCCGCGCAGAAAACCCTTGGTCTTGCTTCGCGCAAGCGTAACCACGATGACCGATAGTGCCATAATCAATAATGCGACTAGGGACAGCCACATCTTTTGCATTGGATCCATGTCACGAAACTCTCCAATCTCTCATCAATTTCAACCTATTATATCACGAAAATGATAGCGCCTCACCTCAGGTATGTCGAAAAAAAGAACAAAAGCCGCTATCCCATCAGGAGCGTCTTTTGTTCAACATTATCATCGTATCTTATTTGTTCATCATCATTTTCATCAAGGCTTCCATATTGCTCGGATTCATGCCACTCTTCTTCACCGCACCGACAATCTCCTGGATCGTGTCCTCACTAACAGGTATGTTCGCCATCGAAGATACCTGCTTGATCAGCTGGCGGAGCTGGGCTTCATTTTGCATTGTAGACGGTTTAACCGTGCTAGCCAGCTTATTGACAGCCCCTGAAGAAATTTTCTTGCCGCTTTTCTTGTTAATCGCGCTCAGTACATCCTTGTGAAAGCTTTTGCTCATATCCACCCCTCCTCCGACATCCTCACATCAATATATGAGTCAATCATCGAAATGGTGAATAAGCTAAGTGTGCCATTGCTCCCAAGTTTCAAGCGGCATCAATTCCATCTCGGTCTTGGGGTCCCGGCCCATCAAGGCTTCAACGGCAATGCGGGGATTGCGGTCTTTAAACAACACATGGTACAGCTGATCGGCAATCGGCATTTGTACGCCGTATTTCTCGGAGATGGCATGTGCGGCTTGGGTCGTTCGAATGCCTTCCACAACCATTCCCATGGAACCCAGAACCTCGTCTAACTTCTTACCCTGACCCAGCATCGAGCCAGCTCGCCAATTTCGGCTATGCTGGCTGGTGGCGGTAACCACGAGGTCACCGATCCCGGCCAGCCCGGCAAATGTCAGCGGATTCGCGCCCATTTCCATGCCGATTCGCAAAATTTCTGCCAAACCTCTCGTAATAAGCGCTGCCTTGGCATTATCACCGAAGCCCAGTCCGTCGGACATCCCGGCGCCCAAAGCTATGATATTCTTCAAGGCCCCGGCCAGCTCAACACCAATCATATCCCGATTCGTGTACACTCTGAAATATGTGTTCATAAACAAATCCTGAGCGGCTACAGCCGCCTCGGCATCCAAAGACGCCACAACGACCGTTGTCGGGCAGCGTCTGACCACTTCCTCCGCATGGCTGGGTCCTGATAATACTACCACGCGGCCTTCCTCACAGCCAAGCTCCTCGGATATGACGGTGGACATCCGCTTCAAGGATTCAATTTCAAATCCTTTGGTCGCATGAATCACCAGCATGTCCTCGGTCCAAAACTGCTTCAGCTGCCCCGACACTTCCCGCATCGCGGACGAAGGTGCAACGATAACCACAGCAGCAGCCGACGAGACAGCCTCTTTCATATCGGTTGTAGCGCGGATATTCGGTGACAACTCCACCCCGGGTAAATAACGGTTGTTGGTATGGGACTCGTTGATTTCACGAGTCTGTTCCTCTGTTCTTGTCCAGACGACAACATCCAGATTATTAGAAGCGAGAACACTTGCCAAAGCGGTTCCCCAACTGCCTGCCACCAGAACAGCAACTTTGTCAGACAACGCGCTTCCCTCCTTTGCCCTGTCCTTTTCCTGAACCCAGCTTGTTTTCACGCCCCTGCACAAGCTTCACGATGTTCGAGCGATGCCGCCAGAAGGCGAATACACATATGATGAAGCTCGTCCAAAAGATTGGCCACGAATAATCCGCTATCAATAGAAAAACAGGGGTAAGCACTACAAAAATAAGGGAACCCAAAGATACATAACGGGTAAAAACAATGGATAGAATTGCGATAATGCCTGCTATAACCGCTGGTATAAAGCAAAGCGTAGCAAGCACCCCAATGGCGGTTGCAATCCCTTTGCCGCCTCGAAAGCGGAAGTATAGAGGCCAATTATGACCGATAATGGCCGCAATACCGCACAATCCCGGCAGCCACGCATTGTCCCCCCCAAGCCATCGTCCGATCCAAACCGCAGCGATGCCCTTAATTACATCCAAGACCAATACAAGTATCGCAGGTCCCTTTCCCAGGACGCGAAGGGTATTGGTTGCCCCAGCGTTGCCGCTGCCATGCTGACGAATGTCAATCCCTTTCAGGATTTTGGCAAACAGTACGCTAAAGCTTACCGAACCGAGTAAATAACACACTACTATCGCTACGATCTCCAAAATCAAGCTATTCTCCCCTAACTCTCATCAGACTTTCTTCGAGTAAATATCCTGATGGGTGTACCTTCAAAGTCAAACGCGGCCCGAATCTTGTTCTCAAGGTAACGCTCATATGAGAAGTGCATCAATTCAGGATCGTTGACGAATACGACCATGGTCGGCGGCTTAACCGCAACCTGTGTTGAGTAGTTAATACGCAATCTTCTTCCCTTATCCGTTGGAGGCGGATTGATGGCAATCGCATCGGATATGACATCGTTAAGGAGGTGTGTCTGTATGCGAAGTGAATGCTGATCGGCCACATGCTTAACGACAGGGAGCAGCTTTTGCAAGCGCTGCTTCGTTTTGGCCGACAAGAACACAACCGGCGCGTAGGTCATGAACAAGAAATGATCCCGAATCTTTTTCTCGAACTGCTGCATCGTTTTGTCCTCTTTCTCGACCATATCCCATTTGTTCACAACGAACAACGATGCTTTACCGGCCTCATAGGCGTAACCGGCAATATGCTTGTCCTGTTCGATGATGCCTTCTTCCCCGTTTATGAGGACGAGAACAACATCTGCACGCTCGATGGCGCGCATGGCACGCATGACGCTGTATTTCTCTGTGGTCTCATAGACTTTCCCGCGTTTGCGCATGCCTGCCGTATCGATGAGCACATACCGCTGCCCATCCTTCTCGAACGGCGTGTCGATCGCATCGCGTGTAGTGCCGGCAACGTCACTGACAATGACACGCTCTTCTCCCAAAATGGCATTAACTAGGGAGGACTTGCCCACATTCGGTCTGCCAATCAGGGCAACTCGAATAACATCCTCGTCATATCCATCGTCTTCCAGCTCAGGCAGATTCTCAACTACAACGTCCAGCAGGTCGCCAATCCCTGTGCCGTGACTGCCCGATATTCCGACAGGATCGCCAAATCCGAGGGAATAGAACTCATAGATATCATCAACGCGCTTCAAATTATCCACTTTGTTTACACTTAGAATGACAGGTTTACCTGAACGGAACAGAATCTGTGCAACTTCCTCGTCCGATTGGGTAACCCCTGCCTTTGCATCGCACATAAATACGATGACGTCTGCTTCTTCAATTGCAAGCTCGGCCTGCATGCGTATGGATTTCAATATCATGTCATCGCCATCAATTTCAATACCGCCGGTATCAATGACACTGAACGCTTTACCATTCCATTCGGCACTACCGTAAATCCGGTCACGGGTAATACCCGGTTTATCTTCAACGATGGCTAATCTGTCGCCAATCAATCGGTTAAATATAGTCGATTTACCGACGTTAGGCCGTCCAACGATAGCCACTACGGGTCTTGCCATAGTCACTCCTCCTGTCAATTCTTACGATTATCATCATAGCAAAAAACGTTACAATTGGCTAACCTTTCATCTTTATTTCTATTATGCTCTTCCCCATGTTACAACATCCGCAAACGTTCGTCCCCTAAAAAAACAAATGGCGAACCCAGATTTCTGGGTTCGCCGACTTCGTTATGATAGGTCAATAGACCGAACAAAACTGTTCCCGGGCTTACTTGAATTTGCTCAGCTTATCGCCGAAACGCTCTCCAAGCGTAACGCTCATGCCTTGATTGTTCAAAGAAACGTTCGGATTGTCTTTCAGGTCGATTTTAGGACCTTTGGACGGTTTTTCAGCTCGAGGAGCTTGAGCTGGTGCTTCTTCCGTTTCTTTGATGCTCAGGCTGATACGTTGCTCAGAAGTGTTGATATCAAGCACTTTAACCTGAACTTCTTGGCCTTCTTTCAATACTTCTTGCGGTGTACCGATATGCTTGTGAGAGATTTGGGAGATATGAACCAAACCTTCAACACCTGGTGCCAGTTCAACGAAAGCTCCGAAATTAACCAAACGTTTAACAACGCCAGTTACGATGTCGCCAGTGTTGAATTGCTCGCCAGCTGTTTCCCAAGGACCTGGAGCCGCTGCTTTGATACTGAGGCTGATTTTTCCTTTTTCAGGATCCACTTTCAGTACCTTCACACGCACTTGATCGCCTTCGGACAATACATCAGCAGGCTTGTCGACGTGGCTCCAAGCGATCTCGGATACGTGAACCAATCCGTCTACGCCGCCAACATCAACAAATGCGCCGAATTGCGTAAGGCGTTGTACTGTACCTTCCAGCACTTGGCCATCTTGAAGCTCGGACATCACTTTTTGTTTGTTAGCTTCGAACTCTTCTTCCAGAACATCCTTCTGGGAAAGAATCACTTTGTTGTTCTCGCGGTCCAATTCCTTCACTTTCACGCGAAGCGTGCGGCCTTTGTAGTCGCTGAAGTCTTCAACGAAATGACGCTCTACCATGGATGCAGGAATAAATCCGCGTGCACCAACATCAGTTACGAGTCCGCCTTTAACCACGTCAGCCACCGTTACTTCGAATACGTCCTGATCCGCAAAATGCTTCTCAAGCTCTTCCCATGAATTCTCGGTGTCGATCGCGCGCTTGGAAAGAACCAGGCTTTCCTTATCGTCGTTAATGCTAACGACTTTGCACTCTACCTCTTGGCCAACCTGAACCGCATCAGATGCGTTATCAAGTTGTACAGAAGACAGTTCGCGAACAGGAATTACGCCGTCATATTTATATCCAATGCTTACATAAGCTTGGTTGTCCTCCAGTTTGACGATCGTCCCTTTCACGGTGTCCCCTTTTTTCAAGGATACGATTTGGTCCAGCTGCTCTTGGTTTTCAGCAGCCTCTTGATTTCTTGTTTCTTCCGACATGTCAAATAACCTCCTCAATTCAAACCCCATTTATTTAAACTCGCATTGGCGAAGTTCAAAACATAATTGCTGTAGTATCTTTCCAATCTTCCCATGCTTTTTATGCATGAAGCGAATAAATCAGTTCATGGTTGGTTTGCCGCTTGCGCGCATTTCGTGAATCTTGGCCATGATCAACTCGGTTGCCGCATCCAGAGCTTCCGGTGACTTGTCACCTTCAAACTGAGATAGATCCACAGGTGCACCATAAATGATCTTCACTTTGCGAAAAAGCTTGTAATCTCCAATGATAGCAGCCGGTATGACCGTCGCCCCGCTGCGGAGAGCGAAGCTTGCCGCACCCCGTTTGGCCGCCGTTGAATCGGAATTACGCGTCCCCTCAGGGAAAATGCCCATGATCTCACCCGTGCGCAATATCGTGAGCGCGGTTTTGATCGAATCTTTACTTACTCCGCCACGCTTGACCGGAAATGCTCCAAGCTGACGAACCAGCCATCCGAACACCGGGATGTTGAACAGTTCCGCTTTGGCCATGAACTTAACCTGGCGCTTGACGTGAATGCCGACAGATATCGGATCTCGAATGCTAATATGATTGCTGCAGATTAGCACGCCGCCTTCTGAAGGTATGTTATGTACGCCGACAGATTCGAATCTGTAGAGAATAGCGAACAAACCGCGGACCACCGCTCTGCAAAAAATATAAATCATGCCCATTTCTCCCCATCCCACTTAAGTTTCGCAATATGAAAGAATTGCTTCCACAACCTGGTTGATATCCATATGTGTCGTATCCAGTATGATGGCATCCTCTGCGCATCGGAGCGGCGACACTTCACGTTCCTGGTCAAGCCTGTCACGATCTGCGATATCTCTTTCCAGTTGTTCCAGCGATATACCTTCATCACTCAACTCATTGAAGCGGCGGAGAGCACGTTCCTCGACACTGGCCGTCATGAAAATCTTCACCTCGGCATCCGGCAAAACCGTTGTGCCGATGTCACGTCCATCCATGACAACGCCCTTGTCTTGTGCCATTTGCTGCTGTAAACGGACAAGCTTTATCCGCAAACCCTCGATTCGTGCATATTGGGATACCACTGCACTAACCTGATGTGAACGAATATATGGTGTGACGTCTTCCCCGTTCAGCCAGACCATTTGACCATGTTCATGCGGTTTTAATTCAATCACCATGTTTTGTGCGTGTTGAAGCACTTTTTCGGGATTTCCTGGAGAAATCCCTTGGTTCAGCATGAACCAGGTGACTGCCCTGTACATGGCTCCGGTATCCACGTAGATGTAATGGAGCCTGCTGGCTACCATACGCGCTACGGTGCTTTTACCCGCGCCTGCCGGACCGTCGATGGCAATATTAATTCTGTCGCGATAACCTGTCCCCTGCGTAACCAACGGGGCATTCCTCCTCAAACATATACCTCGAAATCGAAAGGGCTTACCATCCGTTACGGACGGGATCACCGTTTCTCTAGTGAAAACTTATAAGAAAGCGCGGATGAAACAAAGGCGCAATCTTATATTTCAAGAAAAAAGCAGGCGCCCGCCTGCGACGTGAAAATTATACCACACTAGCTAGAGTGATGCAAAAGAGAAGGGGTGTTTTCCCCCATCCAATCGTTTACATTTGGCTCGTTAACGGGAACACCCTCCATCTGCTGAATGGGCGAAATATAGGGCCGGCTAGGCTCATAATGTAATAGCAGCTGGGTGATCACCAGGGCAAGTACAAGCCAGATCAGCAGCTTAAGCAGCATGATTCCATATCGGTCATGCAGAGCTTGTCCCTTCTCTTCATGCTTAACTTCCAGTCTTGTTTTTTCAAGCAGACGGTCTTGATCGTTTACTACTTCTGACATGGCAGACAGCCCCTCCGGGACAATTTTTTCGGATAGTGTGCCACCGGCATGTCCTATTTATGCATTAACGATTGCGAAAATCAAACTGTCTCTCAAAACAATAACGAATCAGCTTCTGGCGCTCCATATCTGCGATCTGACTAAACTTCAGCATCACGATGCGTCGATTGGTAGGCAGCTCCTTCACCCTCACAACCTCGCCTTCAAACGGAACATGCTCCACGGATCCGTTCTTAAACGGGATGAGTATCCAGCATGTCAGTATACTCCCTTCCGCAATCGTATGATCCGGCTGCAGATAAAAGGATACGCCACCGCCGCCGACATCATCGGTTTTGGCTAAAAACTGGGTGCCATCTTTGGTCATGACTGCTACCTCGAGCTCGGCTTGCACCCTTAGGAAGCTTCTTCTCTGTACCTTCGTAATTTGATCCTGCTCCGGCTTCTTGATCCGAACCAGACGGATAATATCCTCATGGTGACTCAGGACGTAGGAATTGAAGAAATTCTTAACTCCCCCTTCCGTTAAAAAATAAGCGGACAGCTCGTCCCCGATGTATAGCTTTTTCAGCTTGCCTGTTCCTTCTTGCAGCGGAACCTCCATATACATCGATTCGTCATCCATGTCGGAGATGCGGGATTTATATACAATATTGGCTTCCTTCTCATCCCCCGTATCCAACTGGATATAAAGGATGTCGTTAATCTTTGGATACAATGCGCTCACCCACTAATTCATCATAATCATTATTTTCCATTATATCATGGGATGCCGCGGTCCATAGGACAAAATCTTCAAATTAAGGTCGAATCCTGTCTAACCTTGGGAAACATGGGACTCTCCCCACTCTTTCAGCTCCTTCATCCAAGCAAAAAGCCGATTCAGGTTATCTCCTGAACCGGCTTCAATCGCGCAATACTTTGATTATCTAATTCCTGCCTGTGCATCCTTGACGACCTCAACCGTTTCCTCAAGGCCGGTATCCGAATTAATGTAAATTCGGTATTGGGACCCATTGATTCGCCCGCCGAACTCATAACACAGAACATCCTCGGAGCGATCGTTTTTGATTAAGGCCTTACGGTGATAGAGCACTTTGAACTCAGGATTCAAGACCTTCTCCGCTTCGGCAAGACTAAGTTTCGGCTGCGGGATTTCTCGCTTGATTTGATGCTCGTACACAAAGTCGCTGGCCTGGAATCCAATGACATCCCCATTATCCAGAGCCGAACGAACGGTAATTTTTTCAGGGTAAATCAGCACGCCGTCCTCTTCGCGGACAAAGGAGAAGTTGGCCAGGTTGTCATATTGGTCCGCCGAAACAACCGTCATGTCGGAATAGCCTTTTTTTGTCAGGAATTGCTGGGCTTTGTCGATAGCATTTTGAACGGACACTTTCTTCGCACCAACATTCCGCTCATCTGTATAAGAGATCAGCTGTCCGCCTTTTTCGGTAAAGTCCATGCTGAGCATATGACCCTTCGGATGTTGCACCTTCGCCGTATAAGATACCCACTCGGTGCCACTGCCGTTCTTCGTCACTTGTACTTTGGCATTATTACCCACATCGGAGAACTTCAGCGCTTTACGCTTCACATCCGCTTCCGATATCGGCATACCCGCCAATTGCTTCACAGAACGGCGGTCATAAATGCTGCTTACCGATGGTCCCCAGTCAAGCTCAGGGTAGGACTCCACCTTTTTATCCACCGTTTTGAAGCCGTCAATAATGGAGTTGTCCTGGACTTTATTCGTAGCCAGAGCCGTCTCTACATCCATCCAGCGCAAACTGTTTGCGATAACCTTATTCTGCACATGCTGCAAATCCTTCGTAATTTCACCGGAGTTGGCGTACAAGGATTTCAACGTTTTGACTTCACCCTCACTGAGCGGCTCCTTCGTTAAATCGCGTACACCTGTTTTGTAAGCAAAATTCGAAATTCGGGAAAGGAACTCTTCCGTCTTGTTGAAAGGAAGGAGCGTAAGCGGCAGCTGGCTGATCTCATTCTGAGCCTGGCTGGTTAGGCGCCATACATTCATCAAGCCCTTCCGGTGCATCCCTTGGGAGGTAGAACTTACCGCAAGCGTATTACCGAGCTCGGCATGAATCCTGTCCATATTGTAAGACAAGTCATGGAATGCCCGTTGGTATTGGTTCTCCGCATTAATCAATATGGCGTTTTTCTCTTTATTCTCTTGATAACCCCATACCAGAGCCCCGATCAATAAAATTGTGGCCACAGGAAACAGAATAGCGCTTAATCGTTTGTACATGATGCTTATAGTCTCCTTTCTTCTACTCACTGCCGTTAGTTTGACTAGAAGAAAGAAGTCTTATGCATATCTGTATAATTCCTTCATCCTTTAGAAATCTTCCTCAATATCGAAGTGATCGCGATTGTTGCACAGACACTGCTTAAATCCAGTTTCGATCCGGCCCTGCTCCTTTTTTCCCCGCAGCACAAAACGTTCACCGCAATCCTTACAAAGAATTTTCACTTTTACACGCAAAAAAAGACACCTCCCTTTCTATGATTCCCTGGCTGTCAACCGAGGTCTATAGAAAGAAGTGTGCCCTGATTTGTTAAGTGTTAACCTCTTCCTCCCGCTTGATGAAACGAAAAGGAGAACGGTTGTTAGCTCTAGAGATTTTGCCCATGCCGCCATACCATAGCAGCACCATAAGCGGTACGATAAACCATACCCATGTGTGGGTCAGCAGATTCAGAATCAGGTCGTACAGACCATGCCACATCCAAGGCAGGAACAAGGATAGAACGAGAAAGAACCTTCTTCGTTTCCCTTCCGTGAACCTCGCATGTCCCATGTAGTATCCCATGATGACACCAAACATCGCATGCCCCGAAACGGGCAGCAGGGCTCGCAAGAACATCGGACCAAAGGCTGCCTGGCTGTACCAGGCGTAAAGCAAGTTCTCTACCGTAGCAAATCCCAGCGATATCGCCACTGCATAAAGGATGCCGTCATAAGGCTCGTCAAATTCCGTATGGTTAAAAATAATATGGTACATCACGAACCATTTCAGAAATTCCTCAACGCCCGCCGAAACGAACAATGAGTTGACTACCGGATTGTCGCCAAGCCATAGTATCATTCCCCGCTGCAAAATCATAACCGGGAAAACGATCAGAACCCCTAGCATGAACACCTTGATCACCATGTGCAGGGGCTCTTGATCATACCTATCTTTCAGGTAAAAATACGTGAGCAATGCGAGTCCCGGCGCCAAAGCTGACGCAATTACCGAGAACACCAGCACTAAAATTCCCCTTCCGTTAGTTGCGGGCCTGAAGTCCGGCACGCACGCCCACCTTGATTAATGCTGACGCTGGAAGTGTGTACAGATAACCTCAATCGCTTGCTGAGGCATGACTTTCTTCCCGTATTCCTCCAGCATAGCCTCCGTTACTGAGGAGGATTCACCGAATTCAGCCAGCATCGCAATCACTGCCGGCAGCTTCTCGCTATCCAATTCCTCAGGATCGAAGTACAAAAACCATCTATCCATATAGTGATAGAGCTTACCCGCTCCGCCTACAAGATCCTTCAACATATGCGATGCTTCAATGAGCACTTCAAAATCTTGAAAAACATAGACGATAGTATCACTTTGATCCAGCGTTACTTCCATTTCATAAATCTCGTCCGGCATATCTTCTTCGGACAAGCCGCCGAAATGATGATCGTATTTCCCTCTCGTCACAATAACCACCATGCCCTGGGCAGGCAGTGCAAACACCTCAACAGCAAGAGGTCCGGTGGCATCAAATCCGAGTTCACTGTATGCCTGATCCATCATCTCCGTAAACAGGTCATAAACTTTCGGTATTTCCTGCCACATCTCTTCCTTCTGGATCCCTCGCTCACTCAGATCGTCAAACGTGAGGAAAATCCGTATCTTATCTTGACTCAAACGCTCTATTTTCATGACAGGATCCTCCTTACGTAAACAAAAGTTTATAACAAATTATGATGTCTGGATTATGACGTGATAAAAATGGTTTTATATAATTGATTTTATCATTTAATAACCACAAATGCACGCAAATATGTAGCTGAAGAAAAAAGAATCATTCACAGGGATTCATGTGGCCGCTCCCCGTGAATGATTCAAAATGGTTCATGCCGTTTACAAACCCGGTATGACGGTGTGGGTCTCTTTCAAAATCTGTTCGACTTCGTTCTTGACATCAGGGTTGTTTCGGATGAAATCCTTGACTTGTTTCAGGTTGGCAGCCTTCGAATGAGTCGATGTCTGTACCCCTGCAGTTCCATTGGAATGAGTGGAATCATGTCGGCCTGAACTGGGAGACACGCTTTCTTGGCTCGAGCCAGAGTACTTCTGGCTCTTAGTGCCCTGAATTTTACTCATCGCGGTATCCGCAAATCGGCCAAGATTCCCATCTTTCATCATCGAGGAGAAAAGTCTGCTGTTATTCCGGGAAATGATTCGGCATGCAACGGCACCGATAATGACACCATATAGAAATGACGAAGTCTTCACACATGATACCTCCTTCTATGATAAACTCGAGATTATTGTTCTCGCACCGCCAGAAACTCATGCTACATAAATACAGGAAAGTGAGATGGAATCATGGTTAGAAAACGAACAGCACTTCTGCTGGCTTGCTGCCTTATGCTCAGCGCATGCGGCAACAACGGAATGGATCAGAAGCAAAGCACGGCCACGGAAGTCGGTAATGACAGAGCAGCGCAGCAAAATGAAACCTCTGGAGCAGTGCCCACTCCGAAAGAAGGTACCGAGAAGACAACTGAAACAAACAAGCCTGAAGCCGAGCCTGACGTGGATAAATCCGCGGACCCATCAGATGGAACCGACAAGAGTCCCGATGCCGAGGCACCGATTGAACCGAAGTATCACATGAATAAGGTGTATCGCATCGTCCCCAATGATGAGTCCGTCCCCGAAAAAGTAGTGCTGCTCACGTTTGATGACGGCCCAAAGGACGAAACCATGATCAACCAAATGATCGACACGCTGGACAAACATGATGCCAAAGCGATTTTCTTCGTCAATGGATACCGTGCGAAGGCGCATCCAGAGCTGTTGAAACTGATCCATGACCGCGGTCAAATCATTGGGAATCATTCCTGGGATCATATCGACCTAAAAAAAGAAACCAAACAGACAGTGAAGAAACAGATTGGGGATGTGCAGCAAATCGTTAAGGAAGCGACCGGATCGGAACCGAAGTTTTTCCGTCCTCCGTTCGGCTCCGGCGGAGATACTGTAAAGGAAGTTGCCCTGAATCATGACCTGCTGTTCATGACCTGGTCCAACGGTTCGCTCGATTGGGAAAGCAAAAATAAAAACAAACCCGATGCCGTAGTCAGTAATGTGCTGGAACAGCTTCACCCTGGCAGCAACATTCTGATGCATGAGCTTCCGTGGACCGTAGAGGCCCTCGATACCTTACTGACCAAGCTTGAAGCCAAAGGGTATGGCTTCGTGGATCCGCAATTCATCGAACCTAAAATAAGATAATCCGAGAAAACACAAAAACCTTAATTCTGCCGTCACCATCTGACGATCGAATTAAGGTTTTTTGCGTAGTGTAATCACATGATATTCTGCGGGACATTGCAAGCGCAACGGGATATGCGAAGTGCCGAATCCCCGGCTGATCAGCATCCTGGAAGAATGCTTGGTTTCACCCGCCTTTCTCGGCAGCGTATACCATCCGGATCTAAACTTCTTGTAGAAACGTGTCAATCGAACGGCTCCTGCAACTGGCAGTACAATCTGCCCCCCATGGGTATGTCCCGCCAGCACGAGATCCCCATGCACCGCATCCTTGTCTTTGACCCATATTGGATCATGCACCAGAATAATGTGATACTGGTCTTCGGCTGCATTCCCCCGAAATCTTGTATACGGGTGCTTCCGGCTTGCCGGCTGCCTTACCCCGCTGAGAACCATAAGCTCGTTACTGCGCTTTAACGTAACGGTCTTGTCATTCAGCAGAGTAACGCCGCTCTCCCGTAATACTTTACGGACGGCGTCCTTGCCTGCATTCAAATCATGATTCCCCAAGACGGCATACACGGGTGCGATACGGACCAGCACCGACATATTATGCCTCATACGCTGAAGGGGCACGCCTCTTTCCGTAATATCTCCACCAAGCAATACGCAATCCACCGATGATAGATTGGATAATAGCTTTTCTTCTGATAATTGTCTGCGATGTATATCGGTAATGAACAATATCCGAAACCCGTCAAACGAGTGAGGGACACGTTCGGATACCACTTCTTCTTCACGCACCCGATAGCCCCTGGCTTCAGCCCTCATCCAGCCGATAGCGCCTGCACCAAGCGCCGCAGCACCTGCTATCCACATCAACACACTCATAATAACTCCTTTAATGGAGGCGCTCCGATAAGTCCCCACCACAGAAGACCCACCATTAACAATATGAAAATGACGATCAATGAGTTCACAAACCATTTGCTCATTCTTACGCGATACGAGGAATATGTATTCGTTCGTTTAGGAGCAGACGCTTCTTCCTCTGCTTGACGCTGGCGGGACCGGGTCGATCTGGAACGACTCAATCCATCCCCTATGCTGCTTCTCTGGTGCTTTTGTTCCACGGAACTTGTGGAGGGTGGCGATTTAGATCGACTCGATGTTTCATCTGCTTGTCGCGATTTCGCTGCCGCTCTTTTTTCTGATTGAGCCGTTGACGTGTTCTTGCGGCTTTTTTTTCGGCTCTGATGTCGCTGCATTCTGCTAAGTTCGTTCATGTTACTCTTTCCTCCGAAACCGAATCAACATTCCTGATATGAAATCAATCAGAAAATGGCACAGGATGGGCGCCCAAATGGTACCCGTTTGAATATAAACATAACCCAGACCGTAACTGCTCAAGAAAACCCATCCGGTTGGAAGCCAATGTTTTAAATATCTGACATGAATAAGTGCGAACAAGATACTAGTCCAATATGGTCCGAACGCATGCTGGATGGCTCCTCGAAACAATAACTCCTCGCAGATGGATACGATCAGAGCTATAACAAAAATATGCCAAACCGGCCTTTTCCGGAACAACATTTCATTGATTCCGCCATCGTCCATACTATCCTCTGACACAAACCGGGATAATACAAAATCCACGACCAACATTGCTGCAGCAAGTCCGAGCCCCCAATATACAAACTCGATATCCTTCGGAATGATAAAGAGCCCAAACGGATTCCTCTGCTGAAACAGGATCCAGATCAAACCTGCAATTAGCGTCAATGCTTGGGTAAGATACAGATTAATAAGCAGCAGCCGATCATTTAATTGATGGGCCTCGATTCTTTTTACGCGTATTTTAAATTTTTTCATAGAAGATGGGCCTGTCTTTCATCTTGATTTTTAAAGATTATTTTCGTGGACAACCATAGTAATATCAGAATAATTCAATCATAGGCGGGCATATGCATCATAGCAAATTAACGGCATGACATTCAAGGCTAACCCTTGATTCTTCCCCTACTATAAGGCCTATGGACGGAATAAACACCTATTGACACAATGTTAGAGCCATGATACATTATGAAAAAATTAATCTGTGAAAACCGATGATGGAAAAGAGAAGCTGTAACGTCCTCAGAGAGCCGATGGTTGGTGTAAATCGGTGGCGTAAAAGTATTCTTAAGCGTTCCTGAGATATTTCGCTGAAACTTGAAGTAGGCGCAAATCGGATGATATCCGTTACCAATCATGGTCTGAACAGACCGCTTGAGGCTGCCGCATCTTGGTAGCGAATAAGGGTGGCACCACGAATAACTCTCGTCCCTTACTACGGAGGTAGTATGCGGATTGGGAGTTTTTTTATGTTCCTGTCTCTTTGCCACGACACCGCGTCAAACCTGTATAGACCTCTTGCAGCTCTATTGGAATCTTTGGTGTATAACGGAATACGCCCAGCGTAATCCTTATTCAATATTGCAATACCGCAATTTATAGAGGATTTTAAGGAGGAAGAGAAACCATGTTTAAAGTATTGGTATCGGATCCGATCAGTGATTTGGGGATCCAGCAATTAATGGATGCCGCCGATGTGCAGGTAGACAAAAAAACGGGGCTTAATGAAGATGAGCTCACTGCCATTATCGGTGAATATGACGGGCTCCTCGTACGGAGTCAGACACGTGTGACAGAACGCATTATGAATGCAGGAACCAATCTCAAGGTTGTCGGCCGTGCTGGTGTTGGCGTTGACAATATCGATCTTGAAGCCGCTACGAAACGCGGGATCGTTGTTATTAATGCGCCTGACGGTAACACGATTACCACTGCAGAGCATACATTTGCCATGATGATTGCCCTCGCCCGCCACATCCCGCAGGCCTATGCCAAGACGGTAGGTGGATCTTGGGACCGCAAATCCTTCCTCGGCGTTGAGCTGCGCAACAAAACGCTGGGCGTTATGGGAATGGGAAGGATCGGCAGCGAGGTAGCTAAACGCGCCAAGGCTTTCGGCATGAACATCCTTGCCTTCGATCCGTTCTTGACGGAAGAGCGTGCGGACAAACTGGGCGTGACACTCTCCTCGGTAGATAACATTATCCGCAGCGCAGACTTCATTACGGTCCATACTCCGCTTACGCCGGAAACCCGCCATATGATCGCAAGACCGCAATTCGAAGTCATGAAGCGCGGCATGCGCATCGTGAACTGCGCCCGTGGCGGCATTATTGACGAACGTGCCCTCGTGGAAGCCATCGATGAAGGCATTGTTGCCGGAGCCGCATTTGACGTGTTTGAACATGAGCCGCCTGAAAGCGATCATCCGTTCCTGAACCATCCAAAGGTTATTGTAACCCCGCATTTGGGTGCATCTACCGTTGAGGCTCAGGAGAACGTGGCGATTGATGTATCGGAACAAGTGCTTCATATCCTGCGCAACGAGCCGTTTAAGAATGCGGTCAACTTCCCGCTTGTAGCGGCTAGCGTGATGAACAAGCTGCAGCCATACTTCTCGCTCGGCGAGAAACTGGGCAGTGTAGCTGCTCAGATCACCGCACACGCGGTGAAGGAGATTCACGTTGACTATGCAGGCGAGCTGGCTGAAGTCGATACGCAAGCACTGACCCGATACATCGTGAAGGGTGTGCTGGAACGCCATCTCGGAAGCGAAGTGAATATTGTAAACTCCATGCATTTGGCGAAGAGCCGTGATCTGCACGTCGTTGTGTCCCAGACACCAAAAACCAAAGACTTTACCAACCTCGTTACCGTTACGCTTAAAACGCAAAACGGTTTGGAGCGAATTGTTGCAGGTACCCTCCTGCTGGGTTACGGCGAACGGATCGTCCGTCTGGATAAATTCCCGGTCGATATCTCTCCGGAAGGTCATCTGATTCTGATCTCCCATAACGACAAACCGGGCCTTATCGGTCGTGTCGGAACGCTGCTCGGCGAGAACGATGTCAACATCGCCTCCATGCAGGTTGGACGTAAAGTCATCGGCGGGGAAGCCATCATGCTTCTGACGGTGGATAAAGACGTTCCTAAGGACGTTCTGATCAAGCTTACCGGGCTGCCGGAACTGAACACCGCGCAGCAAATCGCGCTGGGCTAAATCCAGGCCAGTTTAAGATATAAGGGGTTAATCATTGTTCCACGTAGAACAAGATTAACCTCTTAATTTCAACAAAAAAACACGCTCCCTGTGAGCGTGTTTTGTCTTTTGTGGAGACATTCCCTAAGATTCTGCCGATTTTGTTGGAATGATCATCGTAAACACCGTTCCTTCGCCTACTTCACTTGTTGCGTTAATCGTACCATGATGCGCAATCACGATATTTTTCACGATAGCGAGGCCTATGCCGGTTCCCACCGTCTCCCCCCGCACACGCGCTTTATCGGCCTTGTAGAATCGCTCAAAAACAAAAGGCAGATCCTCAGGCGGAATACCGACGCCTTGGTCGCTAATCTTCACCTGGAGAGCCTCTGTGTTCGATACGGTAATCCGATCCGCAATGATTCGAATCTGCTTGCCTGAAGGCGTATGACGAAAAGCGTTGTCCAGCAGATTGGTCAGTACCTGTTCTAGCTTATCTTCATCCGCCGCTTCAAGCAGAAGATTCGAGTGAAGTTTATTAAGCTGAAGATCAATACCCCGCTCCTTGGCTCTAACAGTAAACTTCCGATATACCCTTTCACACAATTCACCTGCATCCATCTTCCGCAGGGACAGCTCTGCATGCCCCGCTTCCATACGGGTTAAATCAAGCAGATCCTTCACCAGTCGGCCCATACGAAGCGATTCCTCATGAATTACCTGTATCAATTCTCTGCTCTCTTCCGGTGAAGCTGCCATTCCGTCAAGCAGCGCTTCACTGTAGCCCTGCATCATGGACAGCGGTGTACGGATTTCATGCGACACGTTGGCGATGAAATCCGTACGCATTTTCTCCAGCGTAACTTGCTCGGTAATATCTCTTAACACGACAACGGCTCCGCGGATCACCTCATCCGAATATAAGGGAGCCATATGGGCTGACCATATTCCCTGCTTCACATGCAGGTCAGCGCTTTGGTCTTTTCCTTCGTTCACGGTGGCATAATAAAGCTCACTGAGCGGTTTTGGCATGACATCGGCCGCCCAGCCTCCGCCCTGCAGCTCATCATCCCATTGCAGCCCTTTCCAGGTTTTCATGATTTCCTGCCCTGGCGGGTTCACCAAAATGACCTGACCATGATTATCAAAAGTAATCACCGCGTCGCTCATGCTTCTCAGCACACTGGATAGATGCTCCTTCTCATGGTTCAAATTGCGGATATTCGTTTCCAGCTCTGCTGCCATATGGTTGAACGTATTGGCCAGCTCGCCAATCTCATCACTGGTTACCAAATTTAATCGCGTGCCATACTTCCCTTTACGGATGTCATTGGCTGCCTCAATGAGCTGCTGCATGGGCTGGGTAATCTTCGTTAACAGAAACAACCCGAAAAAGGTGGTCATCGAAAAACCAATAATGGCCACATAAGTAAATAAACGTTTGATGGCATCCGAATTCGCAAACGTGGTATCGATATAGGGGAGCAAAAATAATCCGAGCGTCAGCAGTACGCACGCGACTAAACAGGTTATCGTAATCCACAACTTGCCGACGAGTGATCTCCAGAAACTCACGTTACTTCGGTACCTCCAGCTTGTAGCCTACTCCCCATACGGTCGTAATCATCGCTGCGGATTCTGCGGATACCTTATTTAACTTCTCGCGCAGCCGCTTTACGTGGGTATCGACGGTGCGAAGATCGCCGAAAAATTCATAATTCCATACGTCCTTAAGCAGTTCTTCGCGCGAGAATACTTTGTCCGGGGACGAGGCTAGGTAGTGCAGAAGCTCATACTCCTTCGGCGTCAAGCTGATTTCATGCCCTCCGGCCGTCACGCGGTGAGCATCATGTTCAATGATCAAATGCGGAAAAACAATGCTGTTGCTTGGGTTCGGTTCCTTGCTCAAATAGGCCGTAGCGGACGAGCGGCGTAAAATCGCTTTAACACGATAGATCACCTCGCGCGGACTGAACGGCTTCACAACATAATCGTCGGCCCCCACTTCAAATCCCTGTACGCGATTGATCTCCTCACCCTTGGCAGTCAGCATGAGAATAGGCGTAGACTTTACCTGACGGAGACGTGTGCACACTTCGACACCATCCATCCCGGGCAGCATCACATCCAGAATAACGAGCCCGTAATCTTCGGAACTTGCTTTGCGAAGAGCAGTTTCTCCATCTTCCGCCTCTTCGATTTCATACCCTTCCTTCTCCAAATACATTTTTAACAATCGGCGAATTCGTTCTTCATCATCAACAACTAGTATGCGATTTCCGTGCTCTGACATTGGCAGCCAACTCCTTCATTTTTATAGGGAAAATCAGAAGTGGCCCTCTTGATTAAGAAAGGGCCCTTCTGATTGATCATTCACTGCTATTCGATTTACATTAATCGGTTCCCGCATAGGAATGCAGACCCGCGATTATCAAGTTGACGCCGACCAGCGTAAACATGACCACGATAAAGCCGATAACGGACAGCCAGGACGAATATTTACCCTGCCAGCCGCGCGATAGCCGGAGATGAAGGTACACGCTGTAGAACAACCATGTAATAAGCGCCCATACTTCCTTCGGATCCCAGCCCCAGAACCGGCCCCAGGCAATTTCTGCCCAGATCATGGCGAATATGAGACCTCCCAGTGTAAATACCGGGAACCCAATCGCAATGGCTCGATAACTGATTTCATCCAGATCGTCCGGATCCAATCTATTAAGGGCAGGCTGAATGAACTTGGCCAGCGGCTTGCGCAGGATAAGGCGGAGCAATCCGTACAGGATCAACCCCGTGATCAGCGACCATATCACCGTATTCAGCTTACGTCCAGCGTTCACGCCGTGCATCCAGGACGGAGCTTCCATGAGTGGAGATTTCATGCCCAAGAAGGACTGCATGCTCTCCGTTTCGCTTTTATAAGGTGCGACAAGCGGTGGCATGTTATATTCCACTTTTACTATTGTACTATTTTCTGTCTTCGGGTCAACCAAAGTCTGGTTAAATTCAGCCTGATATCCGCTCGCACGGAAGCTGTATACCGACAAAATAAATCCGATCAGGATCACGATGGCAAACATGCAGAGTTCAAGCCAGCGCTGTTCCTTGCGCGCGCCTTTGTCTGTTCCGCTAAAGTTAACGGTACGGAGCAAGTGCATCAGGCCGGCGATAAAACCGACCGCAAAAAATGCATCGCCCAGCGCAGCCAAGGTTACGTGAATCCCCAGCCAATAGGACTGAAGCGAAGGAATCAGCGGCTGCACCTCCTGCGGAAATACAGCAGCATACGCCATGATCAGAATAGCCAGCGGCAGTGCAAACAATCCGAGCAGCGATTTTTTGTAGATAAAATAAAGTACGAGGAAGGCAATCATGATTGCCATCGACAAGAAGGTCATAAACTCATACATGTTGCTGACAGGCACATGTCCAGAGCCCGCCCATCTCGTAAAGAAGTACAGCAGATGTCCGATCAAACCGATCGATGCCGTCACAAATGCAATCTTCCCCCATTTAGCCAAATGGGCTTCCGGGTCCCGCTTGCGGAACCGTCGTCCCATCACGGCAAGTCCATACATAATAAATGCCGCACAATACAAGGTAAAAGCAACGATAAATGCGTTGCCGCTAAAATCAATTAGATTCATGCTTAGTCCCCCCGTTATTCTCCAATGACTTTTCATCGACTTCGATATTCATTTGCTTGAGGATCGCGGAGATCTCCTTGCGAAGCCCAAACCAGTTCTTGTTCGTATGTGCGCCAAGGGTCAGCGTTTGGTTATCAATACGCAGCCAGATCCGGCGATGGGTGAAATAAAAGCCCATGATCAGGCCGAGCATACCGATAAAACAACCAATCCAAATGAACGGCATGGCTTTATCCACACGAATATTCAGATAAGTCGTAGATTCCGAAAAGTCCACATCGTCCATGCTCCGTACATCCAGTTGTACGAGCGCTTCCCCACCCGCCAGCTGTGCATTGATCGCTTCCTGATTAAAGCGTTCCTTGTCAATCTGTTTAGGGAAGTAGAAGTATTGAATGCCTTCCTTTGGCAGTTCAGGTCCCTTAATCAGAAATAAGAATGCAGGCGCATTCGGGTTAGGTGACAGGTTTACCGGTTTGCCGTTATCGCCAAGTCCAAAATCGGTAAAGGATTGTGTAAGCGTTAACGTATATTCTCCCGCCTGATACTCTCTTTGAGGATCGTCGATCGACAAGGTGATTTTGCCGTATTCCTTCCCGCTCTTACTGTTAATCAGCACCGGCGAAACCGAACGGAGAATCGGGGTCAGATCATAATCGAATTGATAAGCTTTTAACCCTTTGTAATTAAGAGGATGATTCACCTCGATGTTATGGCGTGTCAATTCCACGAGCTGAGGTTTTTTATCAAAATCGTCGCAATTGGCCTCGCACATATACAGGATCGCCTGGGTTTGGAACTCCTTCGGCAGTACTTTATTCTTGCCTTTGAATTCCTCAGGCATATCGTCCTCGGTGTAGAACTCCACCTTAAAGCCATCGTTCAATAAATAGTAACTGGTGTTCTTGATGTGCACCGGTTCATCTTGAGGGAAAGCCATGTGCTCGTCCATATGCAGTCCGGGAAGATTCCGTCCAAGAACTGCAAGCAGGAAAACAATCAGACCGATATGAAGAACATAGGGGCCCCAGCGGCTGAACCGCTGCTTCTCTGCCAGTAGGGTTCCGCCATCCGTTCGCACTCGGTAACCCTTCTTCTTAATGATTGGCTTCACCCGTTCAACCCAGTCGGCACCGTCTTCATCAACATGCCCTTGGTATACCACCTTCTGGCGGGTAAGGAAGGACATGTGCTTCGGAATCCGCTGTCTGCTGAGCGCTTTGTACAGGGGCAGGACCCGGTCAAGACTGCAAATGACAAGCGATGCGCCGATCATGACAAGCAGCAGCACGAACCACCATGACGTGTATGTATGAGACAGCCCGAGCAAGTAATAAATATGCCCCAGCTGTCCGTACTCCTCTTTGTAATAAACTGAGGGGTCAATATTAAGGAATGTACTTTCCTGCGGAAAGATGGTCCCCAGCGAGGAGCCGATCAAGGTAAGCAATATCAGATATATTGCTACCTTTACCGAAGAGAAGAAATTCCATACCCGATCGATCATACCGGGGTTTTCTTTCTGTGATCGACGAGCAACGCCGTCATACCGCATTTCCAGAATCGGCTGGGCCTCCGCTTCCTCGGTCAGCGGCTTCCCGCAAGCCTCGCAGAGGACCGTCCCCGTTGGATTCTGGTGTCCACAATCACACTTCGTGTTCTGGATCAAAGGCTTGGAACCTTGACTCATTTCGCATTCACCAACTGTTCAATTTGTTTATCAAGGGTGTTCAAATCCAGTTCGCCTATACGAATATGGTCAATCTTGCCAGAGGCCGTAACAAAAAAGGTGGTTGGCATGGGCCCAACCCCATAGCTGGCAACAGCATTCCGTTTCGGATCCATCAGTATGGGGAACTTCACGCCGGTTTGAGCAACGAAATTCTCAACGGTCATTTTGTTCTCTCCCACATTAATTCCGATGATCTCAACGCCTTGACTGCTCCATTTCTCCCACTGAGCTTGTAGAGCCGGCATTTCCCGCACGCATGGCGGACAGTAGGTGCCCCAGAAATTAATCACCCTGGCCTTACCCTCGTATTCACTCATGGTATGTACGCCGCCATCCATGCCTAGAAGTTCAAAATCCGCTGCCTTTTGACCCACTTTGGGAACCTCATCAGAGCCGAATACAACGGTTGCAACGGCGTACACTCCGATCAGGATAATGGCAAGCAGAATCACAATCTGTACGCTTTTCTTTGATTTGCCCATAAAGCAGCAGCTTCCTTTCTATGACATTCATCATATCGTATACTACGGGTGTGAACATCCTATGAACAATTATAACGAAATTTGTCATAAACGCCGCTCGCCATTTTGAATATTATGTGTCGGGTTTAACGTTTTCTCTTCGGTTTCCCGCCCGGCTTAGCGGCTTTCGCCATCTGCAAAAGCTGGTTGATTTCATCCGCTGTCAAATGGCGGTACAAGCCCCGTTTTAAATTTTGCAGCAGCAGATCACCGTAAGATATACGCTTCAATCGCGTTACCGGATGGGAAATCGCTTCGAACATCCTTCTCACTTGACGGTTGCGGCCCTCATGAATGGTAATCGATATGACGGATTGTTTATTATCCGGATCCACATCCTTATACTCCACCTCGGCAGGAGACGTCATGCCGTCTTCCAGCATAATCCCTTGGCGAAGCTTGTCCAGTTCGGTGCCATGGGGCACCCCTTTCACGGTAGCCAAATAAGTCTTGGGTACATGATATTTAGGGTGGCTGAGCAGATTGGCAAATTCGCCGTCATTGGTCAGCAGCAGGAGTCCTTCTGTATCATAGTCCAATCGTCCAATCGGATATACCCGCTCTTTAATGCCCTTGAGATAATCCGATACAATTTTTCGGCCTTCGGGATCAGAAGCGCTTGTAATGACTCCCTTCGGCTTATTCAGCATAATGTATACCTTTTTCTCATTCTTTATCGGTTTGCCTGAAACCGTAATGATATCCTGGGCTGGATCGGCCTTCGTGCCGAGTTCGGTAACGGTCTCTCCGTTTACCTGCACCTTGCCTTCAAGAATCAATTCCTCGCACTTGCGGCGGGAAGCGACTCCGGCCTGTGCCATAATTTTCTGTAATCTCTCCATGTTCGTTAGGTCACCTCATTCCTAATGATAACCATCGACAGGATAAATCACAAGCGCGTTCCATGGAAAATGTGCCCCGGGACAGGTGTCGGAGTGAGGAAACAAGTATAACGGGGAAATATCATGGAGTCTGGATAGCTCCAAAATGATTTTGCTGGCGGTAAACAGCTGTGTTTTCTGGTCCAGCGACATGGACTGGTAGCCAATATTGAAGTCGCCCTCAAGACAGATGTGAATCTGTCCCGGCTGAACCAGCATGGATGAAGAAGAGACCGAGCCGTCCTGATGGATTTTAAAATCCCAGTTCCGCGGTTCCCGCTCGCACACGGTATGATGAATAACAAAACCCTCGAATTCCATTTCATCACCCCTACTACAATTTGTAACTGCAGCAGTATATGACGCGATGGAATCGAGGGTATAGGCATACGTCCTGTTACATAGAAAAAACGCTCCGTCTTACTCAGACAGCCCGCATGTCTTAATTATCCGAACACCAGCAGACATACGGCAATCGCTGCAATAAAACCGATCAAATCGGAGAACAGCCCCACCTTCAGCGCATACCGGCCATTGCGGATACCCACGGCGCCAAAATAGACGGTCAGAACGTACAAAGTCGTGTCCGTGCTTCCTTGTATGGTCGAAGCAATTCGGCCAATCATGGAATCCGGACCGTATGCGCGGATCAGCTCAGTCGTGTAAGCGAGAGAGCCTGTACCCGTCAACGGCCTGAGAATTCCCAAAGGCAAAATCTCGCTCGGTACCCCTAGCGATTGCAGAAAGGGGCCCGTCCAACCCACAAAAAACTCAAGCGCACCGGAAGACCGAAATACGCTAATGGCAACCATCATGCCGACCAAGTGCGGGATAATCCCAATCGCTGTGGAGAAGCCGTCCTTGGCTCCATCCACAAACGATTCATATACGGGTACTTTGCGCGTGTAAGCATAAAGCGGAATGAATGCGATAATCATGGGAATAGACCAAGCGGATACAAGATTAATCCATGATAGCAACCCTCATCACCCCTTCACATCCGGGTTCAGGCTTGTACCGATTCCCGGCGGCTTCTGGCGGCGTATCGTCCTTCTACGATACCATCGGTCAGCCATAATGGCGGCCGCCGTTGCAATCGCTGTGGCCAAAAGCGTGGTGCCGACGATTTCCGAAGGATTGGCGGACTCATAATTCAGCCGGATCGCGATTAGCGTTGTCGGTATCAGCGTAATGCTGGCCGTGTTTAATGCAAGCAGGGTACACATCGCCGGAGACGCTGTTTCCTTATCCGGGTTTAACTTCTGAAGCTCCTGCATCGCTTTGATTCCCATCGGAGTTGCCGCATTGCCCAGACCGAACAAATTGGCGCTCATGTTAGACAGTATATATCCCATAGCGGGATGATTCTTCGGTACATCCGGGAACAGGAAGCGGACAACCGGGCCCAGCAGCTTGGCAACCTTCTTCAGCAGGCCCGCGTCCTCTGCCAGGCGCATCATGCCAAGCCAGAACACCAGTATGCTGATGAGACCGAAGGAGACAGTCACTCCCGTCTGGGCTCCGTCAAAAGCGGCTTTTGTAACACTTTCGATGTTCCCGTTCACTGCCGCAAAGCAAACGCCGATCAGTATCATCCCCATCCAAATCAAATTGATCATCTCTTCGCCCCCGTTTGCTGCCCCCGCTCCGTGAGAATCCACGATCTCTTTAGCGAAGGCTAGTTATGATTTGGCCCTGAACAGATGCCTAAGCACTTCTCCTGCAGACTGCCACAGCGACAACGAACCGAGTGGTCCGGATGTGCTTCTGGACTTCTGCAAGACCTCAGGGACTTCAGGAAGCTTGCTTCCTTCCGCATAGACTGGAATTTTGCCGATGCTGACATTATCGAGCAGCAGTTCAATATGACCCCGTAGTCCGAAAGACAAGTCGGGTGTGCTCGCTTTATGCAGGACCAGTTTCTTCACCAAGCGTGCTTCCTCATCATGCGCGAACGCATAGGTAAAGGAACTGCCCGTGACGAGTGGATAGCCCTGGATCTTCTGCCCTTTCTCCGTAACCTTTTTCAGTGGAAAATGGGCAAATCCGTAATCCAGCATCTTGGAATGATCATTCCAATCGTTGCCGTCGTTCAGCGTGACCGCCGCAATCTGCTGACCGTTTCGGGTGGCGGAGCTCACCAGGCAGCGGAATGCTTTTTTGGTGTAACCGGTTTTGACGCCGTCCGCCCCCTCGTAGAAACGAAGCATCTTGTTTTTGTTATCCCATTTGTAGTCCCACGCTTCATTCGGATTGGGCGCTTTCTTGGCCTTGGTTTTGACAATCTCGCTAAAGACAGGGTTCTTGAGGGCATAGGCCGTCAGTTTGGCTACGTCATTAGCAGAAGAGTAATGTTCATCATGATCCAGTCCATGGGGATTCATAAAATGCGAGTTCGTCAAGCCGAGCCCTGCCGCCTTCTCGTTCATCAGCAACACAAAGCCTTCTTCCGTCCCTCCGACATGTTCGGCAATCGCCGTCGCGGCATCGTTGCCTGATCGCAGCATTAAGCCGTACAGCAAATTCTCAAGCGTCATCTCCTCACCAAGCTTCAGGAAGATCGAGGAGCCCTCTTTGGCAAAAGCATTTTTGGAGACCTTGACGCGATCATCCAGCTTGCCGTGTTCAATTGCCACGATGGCTGTCATGATCTTGGTCAGGCTTGCGATTCTCAAACGCTCGTCCCCGTTCTTGCTGTACAGCACTCTACCGGAAGTGACATCAATCAGTGCGGCTGCCTGGGCATGATTGGCGGGGCCATTCTCATGATCTGCATGCACGGGGACAGCCGTAACCAGCAAGCAGCTTATGACCATCAACATGGATAACAAAGACTTGCAGTTCGTCCATTTCATTTTCATCATCTTATCCTCCGGTGTTCAGAAATCTTGTACAAGTATATGTCGTTCACGCTAAAGGTATGTCCATTTCGCAACAGAAACGTCTGTCGACGTACTTTCACCAAAACCGCCCCCCATTAAAGTGAAGTTTTACCAGCAATGATCGGTTTGAGTTTAGCCTCGGCTGAAAGCTTATAAATCCACTAATCTTCACAGCAAAAATCCCTTTCGTTGTGAACGAAAGGGATTTGCTTGCTCCATCAGTACGCAGGCGGAGGCGTGGTGTCGTTCGCGGCATTGCTGCCTGATTGAAACATCGACTGGATTTGATCGAGTAAAAACGGTGTCGCATCAATAATCCGTTCAAACAGATGGGTTTGATTGTCCAGCGGCACGATGTGCACGCCTTCTTTACCCACGACCAGAAAAGCAATCGGCCGAATGGACACGCCACCGCCGCTGCCGCCGCCAAAAGGAAGGGCACTATGATCGTTGTGCGTCCCGTTAGTGGTGGTAGTTGAGTGGGTGCCTCCCGCCTCAACGTTGTAGTCGCTGCCGCCGGCAGCGAAACCAAAAGCCACTTTACTGATTGGCAGGATAACGCTGCCGTCAGGCGTATTCACCGGGTCGCCTACAATCGTATTAACGTCCACCATTCCCTTGATGTTTTCCATAGCCGTTTGCATCAAGCCTTGAATAGGGTGTTCTGCCATGATCTAATTCCTCCTTTCACCTTTAACACGCGAACTATAAGTACCAGTCCAGCATACATAGCTTTTCCGCAGGAGATTTTCGCTATGCAGTTTAGCTCTGTGGAAATTTGCGGCGGACCGTTAAAGATTGGCACCACATCGATTTGGGGCATCTCTTCCATGATCAGGTGATACGACATCCATCCCAGAAGCGTATGCTTGATGCCATGCAGCAGCCCGGTCGCTACCGCTGTATCGGCCGCATGCTCAAGCGCAATCCGGGTTGACCAGCGCACATCCATGAAATGAACGGCCGCCATCGTCTGTCTCGTCCATTTTTTGAAACCTTTTGTAGACCACAATACCCGCGCATAGTCCCTGTATCGAATAGTTCTTCTTGAAGGATCCTCCTGCTCTTTCGAACGGAGGGGAATCCCCTGCTCTGCGGGAACGGTTTCCTTCTTAAACTCGATCCCACCGTTTGCCAGGTGAAAGGGGACTTCATATTTCCGCGTAATCAATCCGAAGATCATTTTAATTTCCGCCAACAATTTATATTCATCTTTTCTTAGAACCACATCCAGCTTAATCGTTACCTTGGAGCTCAGCACAACGACCAGCAATACGATGAGGAGAACGACCAAACCGACCGCCAGAAAGATCCATACCCTCACGAAGTAACCCCCAAAACGTACTTAGTAAAATGTAATCCGCTTGGCTTAGTATGGCAAAAGTGCCCCCAAATGATGCGAAACGATTCCAAGTCCCTCTGATTTCAAACTTTCGCAAGTGACATTAAAAAATCCCGGGCGGTGGATTTCTCCACGCCCAGGATTCTATTACAGCCTATTGTGTTCTATAATGGCTAACTTTCCTCTACATCATCAAACGTAAGTTGACGACCGTCAAGCTTATCGAACAACAGCTGCGTTTCCTCTTCCAAGTTATCATTATCTTCAAATTGCGACGGCTCCGGCAAATCCTTGATATTGGCAAGTCCGAAATATTCCAGGAAAGACTTGGTTGTTCCATACAAAATCGGTCTGCCAATCGCCTCGGCCCGTCCGACTTCCTCGATCAGTCCTTTGCTTACCAGCGTATGGATCGCCCGTTCGGCCTTGACGCCGCGGATGTCTTCAATCTCTACACGCGTAATCGGTTGACGATAGGCAACGATGGAGAGTGTTTCGAGTGCGGCTTGTGACAAGGAAGAACGGGAAGGCGAATACGCCAGGCGCTCAAAATACGGAGCATGTTCGGCCAGCGTAGCGATTTTGTAGTTCCCCGCAATCTGTACGATCTGAATCCCCCGCTCGTAACGCTCCCATTCTTCCTTCATGTCCTCAAGCGCTTCGCCAACCAGGCCATCCGACTGCTCGGTGATCTCAGCAATTTGCCTAACCGACAAGCCCTCTTCTCCCGACAGGAACAGAAGCCCCTCAATAATCGATTTCAGCTTCGGATAATCCATCAATGCGTCCTTCCCCTCTCCACTCCATGACGATATCTTCAAACAACTTCTCTTGGTAGCACAAAATTTGCTTCATTTTCATCAGTTCCAAAATGGCCAGGAAGGTTACCACGATTTCATGCCGTACCATCTCTTCGTGAAGCAGCTTGGAGAACAGGATCCTGCCTCCCGGCCCAACCTCCTCCAGGGCATCCATGACCTGACGAATCCGGTCCTTAACCGATATTTCATCCCGCTGAATGCGGGCATACGAAGTGCGTTTGACTGCTTTGCTTAATGCTTTTTGAAAAGCAGCGATCAAATCCGAAATATGTAATCCCTGCACCGGATTCTCTTCCACTTCCGGCATGTAAGGCGTGAGGTCTTCGGCTTCCTTGGAATAAATTAAACTGCGTTCCCATTCCTTCTCATGCAAATGGCGGGCAATGCCTTTGTACTTGCGGTATTCGATCAGCTTGGCAATAAGCTCTGCTCTCGGATCCATGTCATCTTCTTCATAAAAATCAAACTCGTCCATCTCGATAACCGGAGGCTTCGGAAGCAATAACTTGCTTTTTATAGACAGCAGCGTTGCAGCCATCACCAGAAACTCACTCGTAATCTCCAGCTCCAGCTCCTGCATGTTGTGCAAATAGGCCATGTATTGTTCGGTAATCTCGCTGACGGGAATATCCTGGATGTCGATTTCCGCTTTATCAATCAAATGCAGCAGCAGATCGAGCGGTCCTTCAAACGTTTCCAGCTTGTATAATACGGTCACGGTGAATCCTCCCGCCAAAAAATAAAATGCAGTGCTCTAAAAAAAGAGCACTACATTAAATAAGCACTATTTTAGGCTTTTCGTCAAGTTCGCCATCTCGATGGCTGCCATCGCGGAATCCCAACCTTTATTGCCAGCCTTCGTTCCCGCACGCTCCACGGCTTGTTCGATATTCTCCGTCGTCACGACACCGAAAATCGTTGGTACACCCGTCTTCAGGTTAATTGCGGATACCCCCTTGGCCACTTCGTTGCACACATAATCATAGTGCGTGGTAGAGCCGCGAATGACGGTTCCCAAGGTGATGATTGCATCGTATTTGCCGCTTTCTGCCATTTTTTGGGCGATGAGCGGGATTTCAAACGCTCCCGGCACCCACGCGACATCCACTTCGTTCTCCTGTGCGCCGTGTCGCTTCAATGCGTCCAGTGCGCCGCTCAGCAGCTTGCTGGTGATGAACTCGTTGAAACGACCTACGACGATACCGTACTTTAATCCCTCGGATACTAATTTACCTTCAAATATAGTTGCCATAATGGAAAACTTCCTTTCGGTTTGGAGTTTATAAGGTCAAACATGGGATTTGGGATGACATCGATGTGGTTGCCCGCTGCGCTGACGGCTGCTGCTTCCGATCGCTGTTAACTCCTGATTTCATGATCTATTTTCTGGAGGGAAGAAATCAGGATTTAAAGGCGAACGCTACCGCTTCTCCAGCAGCATTCCGTCCTCTTCGCTGGGTCGTTCCATGAGGCAAACCTCCCCACATGATTGACCTTTTGTTATGTGGTGATTAATTGGTGCTCTCGTTCTGCTCAATATCGTTGAATTTCAGCATATGTCCGAGCTTGGCTTGCTTGGTATGCAGGTAGCCCGTGTTATCCTCGTTCTCCGGCATTTGGATCGGAACGCGCTCGACCACCTCCAAGCCGTATCCTTCGAGGCCTTTGATTTTGCGTGGATTGTTTGTCAGCAACCGGATCTTTCTGATCCCCAAATCCTTCAGGATCTGGGCTCCGATGCCGTAATCACGCAGATCTGCCGCAAAGCCGAGCTTCAGGTTGGCGTCTACAGTGTCGAGTCCCTCTTCCTGGAGCTTGTAGGCTTTCAGTTTGTTGATTAAGCCGATGCCCCGCCCCTCCTGGCGCATGTAGAGAAGAACGCCTCTACCCGCTTCATCGATTTGGCGGAGGGCCGCCTCGAATTGGGGACCGCAATCGCAGCGATGGGAGTGGAACACATCTCCTGTCAGGCACTCGGAATGCACGCGTACGAGGACAGGCTCATTCCCATCGATCTCCCCTTTTACCAAAGCTACATGCTCTTTATTGTCCACGTCGTTGGTGTAGGCAACCGCTTGAAACACGCCGAAATCGGTCGGCATCCGCACAGCTACCTCTCGCTGGACCAGCTTTTCTTTTTCATTGCGGTAATGAATCAGATCCTTGATGCTGATCAGCTTCAGATCATGCTTCTTCGCAATCTCCACAAGGTCCGGCAGCCGTGCCATTGTGCCGTCTTCCTTGATCACCTCGCAGATGACGCCGGCCGGATAGGACCCGCTCAATCTGGCAAGATCGACAGCGGCCTCCGTATGCCCTGCCCGGCGCAGGACGCCTCCATCCTTTGCGATCAGTGGGAACATATGACCCGGTCTTCGGAAATCGGATGCAGATGCATTCGAATCCAAGATACCTTTGACGGTGATGGACCGCTCATAGGCCGAGATGCCCGTCGTGGTATCCTTATGATCAATGGAGACCGTAAAGGCCGTTCCATGATAATCCGTATTTTGGGTAACCATCGGTTTGAGGTCGAGCTCCTGAGCTCTGGCCTGCGTCATGGGCAAACATACCAACCCTCTGCCTTCGGTTATCATAAAATTAATGACCTCCGGTGTTGCCATATCAGCTAATGCGATAAAATCGCCCTCATTCTCACGGTCTTCATCGTCTACGACAATGACGACCTTGCCTTCCTTCAAATCGGTTAACGCCTCTTCGATTGTATGAAATGAAAAGCGCTCATCCATCGCTACTCCTCCTTCTTCTCATGGAGACTCTATGTGAGCACTCGGCTTAGGCAAATCCATGCTCCGCAAGATAATCCCTGCTGATTCCCGGTTTTGTCCCGCCTCTGCTCCCGGCCCCTTCTGAGCCGTAATGCAGCAGGTGATCTACATATTTTCCTAAAATGTCGCATTCGATATTAATCGTATCGCCTGCTTTTTTATATGCCAGCACCGTCTCCGCCAGCGTGTGGGGGATGATGGATACCGTAAAGGAGGAATCTGTTGTTTTGACAACGGTCAAGCTGATTCCATCCAGTGTGACGGAGCCCTTCGGAATGATATATTTGAATACATCCCCACTCGAGGGCGCAATCTCGTATACCACGGCATTCTGATCTGCCTGCACATTCCGAATGATGCCGACGCCATCCACATGCCCCTGAACGATATGGCCTCCAAATCGACCTCCGGCCGCCATTGCCCGTTCCAGATTCACCTTTCCGCCTGGCTGCAGTTCCTTAAGGTTCGTATTTCTGTAGGTTTCCGGCATCACATCGACCGTAAATATTCCTTTGTCAATCGTTGTGGCTGTCAAGCAGACGCCATTAACGGATACGCTGTCCCCCAGCTTTAAATCATCCATGATCCGGCTAGCGGAAATGCTCAGCAGCATGGCTTCGCCTTTCCGTCCGATCCGCCTCATTTCGCCGATCTCCTCAACCAATCCAGTAAACACAGGCTTCCCTCCTTTCTTTCTCCTTATTTCCAGACCGGAATCCCGGTGACATAAATATTGTCGCCCAGTCTTTCCGTCTCAAGTCCTGTCAGCATAATCGCTTGGTCCATCTGTTCATACCCGCTTAACATGTAATTCCCAGGTGCATCATACCCGCCGATAATCTTAGGGGCGATAAACTGGATGAGCCGATCCACCAGCTTCTGTTCCAGCATCGAACCATTTAGAGTACCGCCACCTTCCAGCAAAATGGAGGCAATCCCCTTCTGTCCCAGCTTCGCCAGCGCAGCCTTCAGATCCACACGTGGACCTGGCCCGCAGGGGATGACCTGAACGCCCAGCTCTTCCAGCCCGATCCGCTTCGTCTCATCGGCCTTCTCCGTCGTCAAGATCCACGTTGGCGCCAATCCGTCTGTCACGACATGGCTGTCGGGCGGGATTCGCAGGCTGGAATCCACGATGATCCTGATCGGATGCAAACCTTTCACGCCAAGTCTCGTTGTCAGGCTCGGATTATCCGCGATAACTGTTGACACGCCAACCATGATGCCTTGATGGCGATGACGCAGCGTATGCACAAGCTCTCTTGATTCTTCATTGGATATCCACTTGCTATCGCCGGTTTTTGATGCGATTTTTCCGTCCAGCGTGCTGGCTGTCTTTAACGTTACGAAGGGCTGACCCGTCGTAATGAACTTAATGAAGGTTTCGTTCAAGCGAAGCGCACGTTCCTTAAGGACACCGGTCTCAACCCGAATTCCCGCTGCGCGCAGCATTTGAATCCCTTTGCCCGCAACCAGAGGATTAGGGTCCTCGCAAGCAACAACCACTCGCTGAACACCCTCGGCAATCAGCCTCTCGCTGCAGGGCGGCGTCGTACCATAGTGACTGCAGGGCTCCAGTGTCACGTACACCGTACTTCCCGCCGCTTTGCTGCCAGCCATATTCAGAGCATGAACCTCAGCGTGCGGTGTTCCGCGCTCCAAATGTGTTCCCACCCCTGCAAGCGCGCCATCCTTAACAACGACACAGCCAACAACCGGATTTATCCCGGTTTGACCCTGAGCACGTTCAGCCAGGTCCAGCGCAAGTGACATATAAAATTCATCGTTGACGGTATCCATGGTAAACATGCCCCTTTCCCAATGTTCACATAAAAAAGCCCTGCCAAAGATTCGGGGAATCCTTAACAGGGCTTGATGGAAGTTAATCATTGACACACTTAATAACCGTCATAAATGCAGGTTTTGCCTATAACAAACGACCCAAATCCGTTACCGGCGACATCCAATCATCGCAAGCACAGATTTGAATTGCATGTGAAAACCTGCACATAACGCATATCACGTTGTGTGCATAGACACAAATAGCACATGTTGCTTATGTGTCTCTCACTCCTTCTCCCATCCAGACTATACTGTCGGTCCCGGATTTTCACCAGGTCCACCGCATACGGTGTGTAACAACACACGCGTATCCGGGTCACGGACTAAGACACAGCCATCTGCTTTCAAAAGCTCAATCACTGCGTTCATCACCGCCGGTAGGGAATTTCACCCTGCCCCGAAGGATAAAACATATGAAATTGTTTGATCTTATGAAGAATCTTATCACCACCTTTTGATAATTGCAAGAAAAAACAACTAACTTTTTTAAAGTTCATAACTTTATTCTCCAATATGTGTATGGACCCAGAAGGAGAATACTCCCCATAGAGAGAACAGTTTAGTAGGATAAACACGGGAACTAGATACAGTTAAAAAGGAGCGAGCTGGGATGAAAACTTCGCTGGACATTATCGTCCGTCCTACGGAAATCGACGTGAACGGACATGTAAACAACGCCAAATACCTGGAATATCTGGAGTGGGGCCGTGAGGAATGGTATGAAGCAGGAGGTCTTCAATATGATATGCTGAAACGGCTTGGCGTCCAGACCGTTACCGTCAATATCAACATCAATTACCGCAAGGAGTGCGGCCAAGGCGAACGGCTGACCATCGTGACCGAACCGCATTCTATGGGTCGTACGAGTTATGTGCTGATTCAGAAGATTTACAACAAACAGGAAGAGCTTTGCGCGGATGCCGCCGTTACCAGTGTGGCGATGGATGTACATACTCGTAAAAGCCGGCCTGTTCCGGAAGAGTTTCGTCAATTATTTCCCGACCCTGCGTAACTCCTACCGGAATAACAATAAAAACAGGCTCACCCTTAAGAGTGAGCCTGTCCTGAACAGAAGCTATTTTTAAGCTTCGTATACTTCTACTTTTTCCATTTTATCACGGCCCTTGAATGCATCCACGTACTCCATGCCCTCAACAACTTTGCCGAACACCGTATGCTGTCCGTCCAAATGCGGCTGCGGCTCGTAGCATACATAGAACTGGCTTCCGCCCGTGTTACGGCCAGCATGCGCCATGGCCAAGCTGCCACGCTCATGCTTGTTAGGGTTGATCTCGCAGTTGATGGTATAGCCAGGACCGCCTGTTCCCGTTCCCTGTGGGCAACCGCCTTGAGCTACGAACCCAGGGATTACGCGGTGGAATACAAGACCGTTATAAAACCCGGAGTTTGCCAATTTCTCAAAATTAGCTACCGTGTTCGGTGCATCATTCTCAAACAGATCCAGCACTACCTCTTTGCCGTTCTCCAATGTGATCTTTGCTTTTTTAGCCATATGTGTTATCTCCTTCCGTTATTAGAACGCTTCAATCGATTTTTTTACAATGCATTCTATAGTTTACTATGAATTGAGCCTCGAAGCAAAATGATCTTGTCCCCGTTTGCACATTCCATATCAAGTCCAAGGCACGCCAAAGAGCCCTGACCGCAACCGGTGGCATTGGCGGGCCCTCTAGGATATTAGAGCCGTAAAACAAACATCCGTTTAGTTCGTTACGGTTTCTTTGGTTACACTTGCCGGCACTACATCGTGGCTGATGATGTCCGCGAGCGACTCGCGGCGTACCACCAGCTTGCTCTGTCCGTCCTTCACGAATACAACCGCAGGTTTGCGGATCCGGTTATAGTTGCTAGCCATGGAATAGTTGTATGCGCCTGTGCAGGATACGGCCAGCAAATCGCCTGTTGCTACCTTCGGAAGCTCCAGATCCCAGATCAGCATGTCTCCGCTCTCACAGCACTTGCCGGCAATGGATACCGTTTCTTCCGGCTTCTCATTCGCCCGGTTCGCGAGCAGCGCTTCATATTTTGATTCGTACAGCGCCGGACGCGGGTTGTCCGTCATTCCGCCGTCTACGGCAACGTATTTACGGATCCCGGGAATATCCTTGCTTGTGCCCACCGTATAAAGGGTAGTGCCTGCTTCACCGACAATACTGCGCCCCGGCTCTACCCAAATTTCAGGGAGCGTGTTGTCAATGCCGGCGAAGTGGGTCTTCACCGCATCCGTAATCGCTTTTACGTAGTCGGATACATGAAGTGGAGTGTCCCCGTCCACATATCGGATTCCAAATCCGCCGCCAAGATTTACAACCTCGAACGTAATGCCGAGTCCCGCCTTGACCTTGGCCGCAAATTCTGCAACGCGTGAAACTGCCATCTGAAACCCTTCTACCTCAAAAATCTGGGAGCCGATATGGGAATGAATGCCCATCAAATGAATATTCGCTTGAGCCTCGGCAAGCTCTACCGCTTCATAAGCGGAGCCGTTGCCGATATCGAAGCCAAATTTCGAATCCGTTTGGCCTGTTGAGATATACTCATGCGTATGAGCCTCAACTCCCGGTGTCACGCGAAGCAAAATGTTGACCTTCCGGTTCTTCTCGGCAGCAATCGCTTGCAGCATATGCAGTTCAACTACGTTATCGACAACGAAACAGCCGATTTCCGCATCCAGCGCCATCTCAATCTCCTCCGGCGTTTTATTATTTCCGTGGAAATGAATCCGTTCTACCGGGAATCCGGCCTCAAGTGCAGTGTACAGCTCTCCGTCGGAAACAACGTCAAGCGACATCCCTTCCTGTTCAGCCAATTGACACATAGCCATCACGCAAAACGCTTTACTGGCATACGCGACTTGGAACTTCAAACCGGACGCCTTGAAGGCCTCGATGTATTCCTGGCAGCGATTACGGACCGACTGCTCGTCTACAATATATAGTGGTGTTCCATATTGAGCTTTTAAATCGGATGTGTCACACCCGCCGATTTCCAAATGCCCCTGATCGTTAAACTTGCTAGTACCGTGTAAAAACATGCTTACAATTCCTCCGATCCATTGATTCAAAAATAGGGTAATCGAATAATTGTTCACAGTATAGCAGACAACGGAAGGTAATCAAAATGGATTTTTCAACACAACATTTGTGTTATTGTTATTGCTCGCCTCTCGGATTCATTTCAGGGCCCATTTTGGTGTTGTCACGCGTTTTGTTGATAGCCGGGCGTCTTCTTGACAGAAGCAGCGGTTTGCGGAACAAAATTTCGCCCATCGCTTTTGCACTAAATGGTATAAATGGCCACAAGTAAGACGAGTTGTAGGAACGGTGGGCCGTCAGGAGCAGAATCAGAAGCGTCGTACCGATGACAAAGCCCTTCACCGCGAACAGGGCTGTTGCAAGCAGAAGGAGCAGCCTGACCATACGGTTGGCAAGTCCCAGCTCATAACTCGGGGTCGCGTACATCCCTATGGACGCAACCGCCATATACAGGATGACCTCGTTAACAAACAATCCGGTCTTAACAGCAATATCGCCGATCAAAATCGCAGCGATCAAACCCATCGCCGACGCTAACGGTGTCGGCGTATGCACGGCAGCCAAGCGGAGCAAATCCACGCCGAATTCAACAATCAGAAACTGCAGGATAATCGGAATTTTAGAATTCTCATGCGGACCGATGATATCAAGTCCCGGCGGTTTCAGTTCAGGATGGACAACCAGCAGCATCCACAGCGGGAGCAGGAACATGGATGCAAAAATGCCTATAAAACGTATCCAGCGCAGGTACGTTCCCATAAACGGGGTCTGACGATTCTCCTCGGCATGCTGGCAGAGATCCAGGAATGTGGTTGGCATGATCATTACGCTCGGCGAAGTATCTACCATAATAACAATTCGGCCTTCAAGCAGATGGGAGGATACAACATCCGGCCGTTCCGAATATCGGACAAGAGGAAAAGGGTGCCAGCCCTTGTTCACAATCGCTTCCTCAAGCTGTTTATCGCCGAGTGGAAGCCCCTCTAAATCCACTTCCTGGATTTTTCTGCGAATCGCCTCAACTTGGGTTCGGTCCGCGATGTCATCAATGAAAACCAGGCATACATCCGTTCTCGTCCGCCTTCCGACCTTCATGACCTCTACGTGCAGTCCCGGATCGCGAACCCGTCTTCGCACCAGGTTCACGTTGGTAACGAGTGTCTCCGTAAACCCATCCCTTGCGCCGCGAACCACGCGTTCCACCGCAGGTTCCTCGAGCCCACGCACAGGATATTTCCGGGTATCCAACAAAATGGCGGAATGCGCGTCTTCAATGAACAGCGCACATATACCGGAGAGCACTTCGTTAATCACTTTGCTGAGTCGTGTATCCCGCTCCACTTGTACGTGGGGAATATAGCGGGTCATCATCTCGGTAAGTGCATGGTTACTTACATCCTCCGGAGTCAGGTACGTCAGCCTTGTCAATATATCTGTCACCACGACATCGTTCGTGAAGCCGTTTAAGAAGAGAAGCCCTGCATTTCTGCCGGCAAAGTTCATCTCACGGAATACCACATCAAAAGAAACCCCAAGACCGATAACTTCCTTAAGCACTTTTTTCAGTTCACTCAGCTTCGCGGGGACATGGTCGGTTTGCTGCCAGTAGATGACGGATTCCTCAGTGCTGTTGGAGGTTTCTGCCTCTCTTTTCTCCTTCAGCTCTTGTTCCCCCAACGCTTTGATGGGAATGACCGGAATATCGCTATCCAGTTCGCCGCTATGTGTTGTTTTATCGTCCATAACCTACCTCCTAGCCATTACTATCACTTGCTGTAAACAAACCAATCGAACAGAGAGCCCGCCACCTTACCTGCCACCATGGCCATTAGAAGACCAAACAAATACCCCGTCAATCGGAGCCGCTTGGCCAGAATCGGCAATACGTTCAATACTTCCGTCAATGCAGCTGCCAGCATGCCGATGAATATCCCGCACATCAATCCGATCACGGTACTCACAACCGGTCCCAATGGAATGGACCATCTCCAGAAATCGGCCACCGTGCCGATGAAAGATCCCGTTATTAAAGCCCCTTCATACCAATGAACCCGGCTGTATGTTGCCGTCAGTTGGGACAATCTCGGGATGATGTCCAGGACGATGATGAGCGCTATGACTCCGCCGCCGACGGCGATGCCCCCTGCGACGCCAAGAAAACAGGTGAATATCCCTTGCAGAATGGACAATATCATGGTTCCTTACCTGTCGTATCGTCGCCGGCGTTCATTTTCCGATATTCTTCGGCGACCACGAACTGATCCAGATTTTCCTGATAGAGGTACATTTCCACCTCAAGCGGTGTCGGCTCTTCATTCCATTTTTTCTTGAACAAATGATTGAAGAACACCGTCATCCCAAATCCGAGCCCCAGCGAGTATGCAATCTGGAACAAATAGGGATGCTCGTCTCTTTTCCCCGTCACCATTTCAACGATTCGGATATGAACCTCAAGCATGTTAACATCGGCATGGAAGTTCATAATGGTCAGTGCGGAACCGAAAAACAAGAGCAGCCAAATGAGCGGGAACCACAACTTTGACCGCTTGCTCTCCGGACCGACAAGCTCCACCAAGGTATGATGGTTTCCCATCGGTTCGATATGGGCGCCAGGAATCAACGCTTGAATCCTCGGGATGATTTGAATCAGATCCATGACAAGGCGGTTGCCATCGAGATCCTTCGGCTGCGTAAGCGGCAGGGCTCTAAGCCGTCTCTCCCAGTCGGAATCGCAGACAATGAAGGCGACATCACCTAGTTTGACGGTCTGGTCTCTTGGTAACCGTATGCGGCTCCTTAGCTGCAGAAACACCGTCGGAGTGGGATTAACCTTCATCCGAAACACTCCTTTACTGCTAAATTACCGTTAGTATGGGAAATCTCTCTCCTTTCTACTCGGATTTACCATACTTTCTTATCCGCCAAACGACCAAAAGGTTTGCTAAAAAATGAAAAAACGCCGTTCCCTAAGGGCGGCGTTAAGTTTGAGCAGACTTTCGAATAACGGCTGAGACCCGCTACTGCGCGATCTCGTTCCGTATGCTCTGCAATATTTTTTTCTCAAGTCGCGATACCTGCACCTGGGATATGCCCAGCCGGCTGGCAACTTCCGACTGCGTCTGATCCCGGTAATACCGCAGATAAACTATGAGCCGCTCCCGTTCGGTCAAGCCTCCTATTGCTTCATTCAAGGCCAGCTTGTCGAACCAGCGTTCTTGCGATTCATCAGCTATCTGATCCATTAGCGTTATGGGATCCCCGTCATTTTCAAATACGGTCTCATGAATTGAGGTTGGCGGTTTATTCGCCTCCTGGGCAAACACCACTTCCTCGGGGGTTACCCCAAGCTCTTCGGCAACCTCTTTCACCGTTGGAAGACGATCGAGCTGCTTGGACAGCTCGTCCCGCTTCTTCCTGACTTTGTTGGCCATTTCCTTAAGCGATCGGCTGACCTTCAGGGTCCCGTCATCTCTTAAGAAACGCTGAATTTCTCCGATGATCATCGGTACGGCATAGGTCGAGAACTTTACGTCATAACTGAGATCGAACTTGTCCACGGATTTGAGGAGACCGATACAGCCGATCTGAAACAGATCATCAGGCTCATACCCCCGGTTCATAAACCGCTGAACGACAGACCAGACAAGACGAATATTACAGTTGACGAGCGTGTCCCGGGCGACATTATCCCCGCTTTGGCTAAGTGCAATGAGTCGTTTGACCTCCGCGTCGTCCAAATAAGTCTGCGAAGTTTTCTTCACATCGGCATCCATTTGTCCAACCCCTAATTATATAAAGCTTTCTTAGATTCGATCCTCTTTTTCATTTTGATCGACGTACCGTTGCCTGGTTCGCTGACCACTTCAAATTCGTCCATGAAATTTTCCATGATGGTGAATCCCATGCCGGATCGCTCCAGTTCTGGCTTTGATGTATAGAGCGGCTGCTTGGCCATTTCCAAGTCTTCGATCCCATGGCCGGAATCTTCAATGCACAGCGTAATCATATCCCCGTCTATGGAGGCTTCAATCTTGACAATCCCTTCCGAATCACTATCGTACCCGTGGATAATGCTGTTTGTGACCGCTTCAGAGACTACCGTTTTCAGATCACTCAGCTCATCCATGTTGGGATCCATCTGGGAGATGAACGCAGCCACGGCGACACGGGCAAAGGATTCGTTTTCCGACTTTGCGGCAAACTGCAGAGTCATAAAATTATGCTGTGCTTTTCCTTCACTCATGACACTACCTCCAAACCCGAGAGTGCCGTGCCCTCGTTCTCATATATCGGCATGATCTTGAACAGCCCTGACATTTCAAGCAAGCGGTAAACCTGCGGTTTGACATCGCATACCGCCATCTTTCCGCCCTTTTGCTTGATGAATTTATAGCGTCCCAGGATGACCCCAAGTCCTGAGCTGTCCATAAAGTCCAAGTCCTTTAAGCTCAGTACCAAGTGCTCTGTTTGACGTCTCTGAATAGCTTCATCCAGCTGCATCCGGACATGATCGGCCGTATGATGATCCAGTTCCCCGGACAGTCGGACGATCAGTACATGCCTGTGATGCTCCATATCAACATGCAGATTCATGTTTGCTCACTCTCCTCCCTGACATGAACAAAGATTTCTACATTTGAAAAAGACATTCCTGCATCCCGACAAAACTAGAAGAAAACTCCTATGAATCTACATGAAACAACTTGCCGGTTGTCCGCTTGAACAGCTTCCAGAACCCGGCCTTCTTCACCTCGACAGGAGATGTCAGCTCGAACTCCTTCACCACGCGTTCACCTTGATAGACGGTTAGCTTGCCGACAACTTGTCCGGCAGTTACCGGCGCCTTCAAATTCGGCTCCAGCTGGATTTCATGACGGATATCCGGACTTTTTACGCCCTTCTTAACCAGCACGCTGTAATCTTTATCCGCTTGAATCGAAATCTCGGGCACGGTTCCCTTCTGGACCTTCACGATACCGAGCACTTCACCCGGTTTATAGATGGAATGCATCGAATACTGGGAAAAGGCATAGTCAAACATGCGAGAAACTTCATTGTTCCGCGTCTTCGTATCCGAAGCTCCCATAACTACAGCAACAGCGCGCAGTCCATCCCGTTTGGCCGTTGCCGACAGACAGAACTTGGCCTCTGATGTATATCCGGTTTTCAATCCGTCAGCGCCTGTGTAGAATCGAACCAGCTTGTTCGTATTGACCAGCCAGAACGGTTTGTCCGAATCTTTACGCAAATAATCTTGATAGGCGCCCGTATATTTGGTGATCTGGTCGTATTTCAGCAGCTCCCGGCTCATGACCGCAATGTCGTGGGCTGAAGTATAATGATTCTCAGCAGGAAGGCCGTTGCAGTTCACAAAATGTGTATCCTTCATTCCCAGCTCGGCTGCTTTCTCATTCATCAGCTTCACAAAGGCTTTCTCCGAGCCGGCAATTTTCTCCGCCACTGCGACGGAAGCATCATTGCCTGATGCCATGGCAATGCCTTTGAGCATCTCATCCACCGTCATTTCTTCTCCAGGCTCAAGAAAGATCTGGGATCCGCCCATGGAGGCCGCATATTCGCTGGTACGCACCTTATCCGTCCACTGCAATTGCCCTTCGTCGATGGCCTCCATCGTAAGCAACATCGTCATGATCTTGGTGATGCTCGCCGGAGGCAGCTTATCATGGCTGTTTTTCTCGTAAATAATGGTTCCGGTATCCGCATCCAGCAATATAGCAGAACGAGCACCTGGTGCCAGCTCCTCTTGAGATGATCCTTCGCCGGGTTTGCTATTTTCTGCATAACTTGGTACAGCTACACTGGACAACCCTACAAATAGAACCAGAAATCCAGCTATTAACGCTTTTTTCACTTCCATCCCCTCCTGACATTCGTAATAGCATCCGTAAAAAGAAACGGGTCTGATATTCATTGTCGTCAGGATGAAAACAAATTATTCCAGTTTTCAAGGAAATATTATCGCCCAGAACTTAAGGGAACGCAGAATAGCCCCACAAAGTGGAGCCTATGCTTCGATACTTATTCCAAATACTTTGCGGGACCCAAAAAACATATAAATGCGAATAGCTTCGCTGAAAACCTATACATTCTAGAATCTTAAGCAAAAAGGGGCTGTCCCAAAAGATCTTAGATCTGGCGGAATGCCCCCTTTTCCTGTGAGGAGACGCTCCGTGTACGAATCGATCCTCCCATCGCTGTTGCCCCCAA
>NZ_JBMOSM010000028.1:0-37605 GCF_049316025.1 Paenibacillus sp. NPDC058898
TTTGTAGATTAAAGCAATTTAGAGGAATAGCTACTCGATATGACAAGCTCAAAAGAAATTATCAAAGTTCTGTTGCTTTAGCATGTATATTTTTATGGCTACCTTTATAGGGTTAATTATGAACAGTAAATGTCAACAAACCCTAGTTGCGATAATTTCCCATTGTTCAGTAGAAGGACGTAAAGCTTTTTGACGATGTAGTTTTTTAGCTTTAGATAACATCAATATATACTCCATATTTATGCTGTCGCTGTATTGTCAATCACCACCGCTTCACTTTCTGCCAGCTTCTTGGCAGCTTCGATAGCGTTTTTGAATTGCTCTTCAATACGTTTTAAATCATCAGCTTCCGTTTTATCGATTCGATAGCAGTCCTCAACCATACGTGGCAAATACAACGAGTAATTCTGGTTACTGTTGGATGGGCGCATAATGGCATTTGAACGTACAGTGATAATTCGACCAATCCAGTCACTAGGGTTTGCATCAACTTCGCCACGCATTTTTTCATTCTTAATGGCGACATCCACAATGACTTGACCACATGCAGATTTACAATGCAAAGCTCCTGCTCGCCCTTGGTTCTTTGAACCCACCTTACCCGGATTAATGCTCACAACCTCCAGCTCACAATCCGCATCAAGTTTTAATTTAACTTGGTGTTTACTTGTACCGTCTCTCCAGTGACCTTCTGGATGCTTGATTACCAGTCCCTCTTTGCCCTGCATAAGTACATTAAAAAAGTGATCGTAAGTCTCGCCCAATGAGTGAACAACATGCGTATCAATAAGCCGCACATACTTAGGCTTAAACTTGGCCAGCATCGATTTAATCAGTGCAATACGACGTTTATATGCTGCTTCAAATTTTCCTTTTGACTTAACAGAACTAAGTGGAATGAAGTCCCAAATCATATAGATCGGTTTTTCATTTTCAGCGAATGAGCCACCCTTAGTGACCGAATTCAAGATGCCATTTCCAACCTTGCGTGGCAGGACGACACCATCACGCTCGACAAGTAGTTCGCCATGATATTGGACATCTTTGATCAGCATATCCATTTCCGCAGTAAGGTCGGAAAAATGCTCCATAGGTAACGGCGTGCCCTGACGTGAGGACAAGAAGAACTTATCTTCTAAATTGGTCCCGTTGGCAAACATGCCATCAGCTTTTTCTTGCAAATAAATGCCATCTTTCCACGGCCATGCCTTCAGCTTTACTTCACTAGGCAATGAACAGCGTTGGTATGGAAATACAGGAATCAAATCAGGCACGACTTTGTTGATCGTTGCATCACTAAAACCTGCACGTAAATCTTTTCTTAAAATTCGAATTAGAAGCTCGCCTGACTTCTCTGATAATTGAGCCAGTTGGCTACGCAGCGCTTCGCGCGCTGCATTGCCTGTTAGTTCACGGTTATTAAGCTTAGATAGGAACTCAAGGGTATCAACCTCATCAAACATTAATTCCCCTGTTCCTGCATCTTCTGCTTTTGGCAAAATTCCAAAGACAATAAACGGGTCATATGCCAAACGCAGAACTTCTCTGAACAACCCCTTTTCTGCTTCAAAATCCATGAGTAAAGCTAGTTTTTCATTTTTTGAGCTTTCAGATGCAATTTGGTTTAAAGCCTCTAGTAACTGATCGCTATTCATTGCTACACCTTATTACTGCTTTGCAAATGAAGGAATAAATGAATCTTTAAATGGGGAATCGCCTTCTTTGGATTTCAGCATTTCGCTTTTAGCGTTTTTAATCACTTCTCTAACATGGGCTTGATGAGCTTTAAATACTTCTTCGCCGAAATGCTCTTTTGCAGCTTGCAGAAAGACCGCTAGCCAATGATTGGTAAAATCACGAAGCATGTGACCTAGATCAAGCAAATATTCATCTTCTGATTTTTGAGCCAATAATTGTGCATATTCCTGAATTGATTCTGTGCCGGTATTCACGACTAATGCTGCTTGAACCTGTGCAACCACACCCATAATGGCTCTCATGTAAACTTCAAGCTGTTGTGGACCATTAACGTGAGCTTTTACAAACTCTTCGGTTAAATCCTGAATCTTGCGCATGTGATCAGGAAGCAAGGTCATGAAGCGTAATTCCTCGGCATCTACATTCGAGTCTTTTAATGCCTTGATTAAAGCTTCTAATAAATCTTCTGCGTTGCTCATAATTTTTCCTGTGTGTTTGCTTTGAAACGGTTAGCAATTTCTAAAAGCGATAATCCGCTCTCGATACTTGGTACAGTTAAGCTCTCACTCTCGATATATAAGTTAGCGCTTACTTTATTTTCTTGTTGCGATTCTACATGAACATCTTTGGTATTCAAACTATTTTTCTTTAGTTTAGTATTGATTGCATCACTTAATGAATAATTACCCTTTGAATTAACTGGAATTTCTTTTTCTGGTTTTTCACCATTAATATTAGTAAGTTCTAACTTATAATCAAATTTAGAAGAAATAGAAATTCCTTGTTTAGCCAGCCGCTTCCCAACTTGTTTTCGCATTTCTGAACGATCAATGTAATAGAGAGGCTTACCTGCCTCAATTTCACGTTCACGCATTTCGGCAGCTTCACAGTGATGTCTATGGATAGCGACTACACAAACTGCATCCACCTCGCGTTCATTTCCCTCCTGAACATTATGGATGCGCTTTAGGCATGCGGCATAATTAGGACGGTTGCCAGTATGAGGGCAAAAATCGCAGTAATAGGCATTTGTTCCGCTTCTGGATAATTCCAAATCGAGTTCAGGAAGAGTTTTAGTTACCATGATCCTTGTACTCCTTTATAGGCAGCATACTCATCTGTATCAAGAATTAATTCGCTCAGTTCGCTTCTGATAGGTCCAAAATAATTTTGAAAAATTGACTTGATCTCAGCTTCTCGCCCTTTGTCAAAAATATTGGATGCTTCGCGACCGAAAATTGATTGAGCATATTCAATTGGATTAATCGAATCCGAATTGGTAGACAATTCATCAACTAGATTACGTACAGCAGCCTTACTTAAATTCTTTACCCTTTCTGCTACTGTTGAGTAAGAAAGTCCTCCGTATTTTTCAAGAATTTCGACCGTTCGGTGATAACCGCCCTTGTTATCATGGTAATCAACAGCCTTGATCGCCAAGCCTAATACTTCATCTTGAGTATGCTTGTGGACAGCAAAATATTCTGTCAGCTCCAAAACCTTTTCATTCGTTGTGGTCTTTGTCACCATAAACCGACAATGTGGAACCCCAATAATTACTCTGTTCATTACCATGACCCCAAAACTTCACCATAAAATTCTTGTCGTTGTGCCATGAGCTGAGCCGCTTTACGCTCTTCCTCTTCTTGTTTTCGTTGCCGTTCTTCCTCTGTTTCATATCTGAATGTAAATTTGTACATGTCATCAACTGGAATCCCGAACGTTTGGGACAAGGTTTCTAAATATTGTTCAAAACCCTTTTCGGTAATCGCTGATGCGAAAGGCGCTCTAATGGCATTAATCGGAGAGTCGAGAGTCAAGTAAGTAATAAAATCATGGAAATTATCAAATTCATGCAGGATTTCGCTTTCACGTAAATCGCTATATTCACCTGCTTTACCTTTCGCTTTTAGTGTTTTATTAAATTCGGTATCAAGTGTTTCACCCTTACCTTCTGAATGGTGTTTGACTTGAGCCGTTTGATTTACCGCTGAGCCATAAATTTTGAATAATTGCGTGTTGCGTTTAGCTCCGTCCTGTACAGATAACAAGAACATCGAATAATATTTTGTCCCACTCGTATGCAATGAGTAGGCACTTCTGACCACAATTTTTAAACTCATAGTAAAAGCACCTTGAAAACTTCAACAATATTTTAAAAACAATGATTTGGAATCAAATACGATTCAGACTTTACCCATATACTTAATGCGTAAACTTACTGCGCTAATTGGCGTAATTGGTATCGCTTTTCGATACGCTGTGCGAACGATTTCAGGGTCGACTTCATTGGGGTCACATCCAGCAGGCAACGTGGCCAACCTTGCCTTTATGCCAAAGCTATTTATCTTTAAACATGCATCGATCGCAGACAGAATTGCGGCAGGCTCTCCATCCCACATAATTGTCACGCACTCCAATCCCTCATCTTTGAGCTTTAGTAATTCAGCCATTTGCGATTCATCACCACCTACCGAAAGATGCTTACCAAATGACGCGACAACTCCAACATTGCAAAGGAACTCGTCTTCCTTGAAGGCTTGATATATCGCCATAGCGTCAAAAGCGCCCTCTCCCATGACGATTTCAACGTAACCTAGGGCATTATGGCCGTTATATAGGTAAGTGCCCGTAGACGCGAAACCAGGAGGAAATAGATACTTCTTTTCAGCCTTTCCTGTAATATCCCGACCCTGAAAAGACACAAGCTTGCCTTCAAGGTCCCTGACAGGAATGATGATTCTCATGCTGTAGTTTTGGTATTGCTTTTCACCCGTTGGACCTATGTATGCAAACCAACCCTTTTGACAGAATTTCAGTCCAAATTCACGACACGTATCGAGCGTTATATTTCGATCTTTCAGGTACTTTAGGTTCTGACCCATGATCGGCAAGTCATAGGCTTTTGGAAGCTTTAGATCGCCAATTTTGGTTTGTGTGGGTTCACTTTTGCGCTTTGGCTGCCAGCCCTGCTCCTGAGCAATTGCTTTAACATGCTCGACAATCTCTTTATTGCTTAGGCTATTACCACCTATACCAGCCTTAATAAACTTCCATTTCGAGAATTTGGTTTCGCAATCACCATGAAAGCAGTTACCCAAACCCGTATCCTGATTCAGATAGACTTTCCAGCTTGAGTTACCACATACCGGACATTCCTTAACATTCAACTGGATTCCGTTTTTTCCGCGAGTTACTTTGTATTCAAACCCTTCGCGGTTAAGCCAATACTCCATATCAATGCGGTCTAATATCTCCGCTAAACTTTCTTGATCTCTCATATTGCAAAATCGCATTAGATAAAATTAGCGCTTATTTATACTAGCACAAAGTTATAAATAAGCGCTTACTATAATAATGGGTTAAATTTATTCGACGCTAATCACTTCTTCCAAGAACCTCATCATGGACACATTCTGCTTAATCACCACAGTAACCCCCATCTCTTGGTTACGAGAAGCTGCAAAGTACAATCGAGCCTGACCTTTCGCTCTCTCTTCCTCTGTAATGTTGATGGAGATTGCAACGTCAGCGGTCCTGATTTTGTTAAAGTCCTCAGCTACGTGCTCTGCCTTGGCTACCGTTGACTTAAAGCCCTCACGGTTGGTCTGAGTAGCTGTCAGTAACGCCACATTCTCTTCAAAAGCAATCGCGCGTAAATCAACATAGATAGCTCTTGAGTTCTCTTTTGGGTCATTTGTACGAATATCTGGACGCATCAAATCTGCATAGTCCACAATGATCATATCGAACTTGATTGGCGGTCTTATCGTTCCATCAGGGTTCCGCCCAGGATTCTTATACCTATCAATTAACGCTCTTAGCTGTGACGGAGAAAATGTACCGGAACCAAATTCATGAATAATAAATTTGCCCGCCGTCTTGGCTACCGTCTCGACCGCAGTTGCAACACTTGCAGCCTTCGACGCCAATTCTTTCATGATCACTTTTGAAATAGAGGCATCTAAACGGTCTGCAATAATGTCTTTACCAACTTCTAGCGTTACATATAGAACGTTGTATTTAGCAAAGCTTGCGATACGGCCAAAGTGAATAAGCGCTTGCGTCTTACCTGCTTTTGCACCGCCCATTAATAGAGACAGCTCCTTGCGTCCCCAACCTCTGTGATAGAGCAGATCATCAAGTTCTTTACAGCCAGTAGTAATGCCTGTCGGAGGTACTTTGCCTGTCAGCTTCTCGATACGTGCCAGCTTACGATTCAACGCCTGAGCGAAGAAGTCATAACCAACACCCTCTTCATTCAATCCGACCGCAATAGCTTCCTTGATACGCGCTTCAATCTTGGCGTAATTACCTGCCTCAAGATCAGGAACAGAATTAACAATCGCATTGGATACCGCCTGTTTTCGCGCGAACTCAACAACCTTTTCTTCAACGAAAGCCTTGTCAGTGACATAGATGCCAATTAATTTCTTCCTTGCTTCCACAATTGCCGCTAATGTTTCTCGCTTATAAACTTTAGAAGCAGCTTTATCCTTGATAATTTGGACAACAGAAGCGGGATCAGGAGAACATCCATATTTATTGAAGTGTTGGAGCGCAATATCGACCAGACATGCTTCACCCTGATTTTCGAAAAATTCTGGCTTCAGAATATGGGCGGCTCTTCTAAGAAACTCATCATCACGTAAAGTTAAAGCCGCAATTTTTGATTGAAACTCATCGTCGTAATCAAACTTTTCTTCGGTGAAGCCTTCGAGTTCTTTATCAACGACCTCTTCTTCATGAATTTCGGCCACAGCAGTAGACATATAAGATAATCCTTATAGAAAATAGATGGCTTACGTTTAAGATTTAGATTTCGACTTTCTCTCTAGCTCATCAACTAGGTCTTCAATCCCCTTAGTTGGTGAGAACTCGGAAATTTGGTGTTTAAAAAGAACACGCGCACGATAACGACCGTTTTTATCACCATTCAAATAACAACGAAGCGAGATCGTTTCTGCATCCGCAGCACGGATGTATCCACGTACAACTTCGCCGTCTGTTTTAATGACTACAATTTCCTGTTCTTGCTCTTGCAGCTTACGAACAAACTTCATGTAGCCCATTTCTTCAATTTCGCATTCGTTCGCTGGCAGCCTACGCCCATACGTTTTACGCGGCTGAAATTGAAGTTTTTGCTTTTCTTCCGTATTTAAGTAAATAGACTCCTTTGAAATTGGAGCGCTATTGCCGAACTTGTTTTGTATCGCAAGTTCTTTCTGCCATTCGCTCATTAAAACCTCGAAACATTAGTAATTACTATAAAAACGATATTATCAAATTATAGTAAGCGCTTATTAATATTTTAAGAGAAAAAAGCATTAAATACTGGATTTAATAGCTTGGTTGATGATTGAAATATCAAAAGACTCTAAAGCTTTTTCAATTCGAAGCGCATCATAGCGATAAATGCATGTCCCTAATGCGTAATGCTGCACTTGACGCATCCGCACCTGCTTAACAATAAAATCTTCATAATCAACTTGCATTGGACTGTTATGAAAAAGTGTAGCGGTAAAATATGGACTTTTAGCGATCTGGAGCGAAGCTTCACAATAAGACTCCCACTCATGGAAGACTTCAATTAACAGTTCTTCTTTTTTTAGTTGAGCAGGTCTAGGTGGCAAAGGTCTACCATTCGCAATCACCTTAAAGCATTTATCAAATGCGGTTTTTAAATAGAAGTCATAACGCATTCCCAAAGCATCAACCGCCTGTCTGAGTCGCCAAAATGACAAGGCCTCACGACTGAGTAAGAAATCTCGCTCCTTAATGGGTTTAACGAATTCGGCCGCCTTATGATCAATAGCTTTTCTATAAAAGTTTCGATATTCATTTTTGAAAAGCCGAAAGAAGTAATAAGTGGCTTGCATGGGATGCATCAGCCTATAGTCAAACCACTTGGTTGTCATTAACTGCGTTTCTAGCTTCCGCTCTTTCTTGGGAATGTACTGAATGGTGAGAATTTCGTAATGTTCTAAATCAAGGTCATTGCCATAAAAGTGACCCGCCCAATCTAAATACTTGGGTATTTGTTTTTCAACTTGGGACATCCGATCGTTTCCGAATAATTAATATAAAAACTTAAATATTATAGAAAGTATTATTTAATTATTCGTTAGCACTTCAAAAACCCAAGTTTTCGGAAAAGACCCAAGTACCGGAATGTTTAAGCCGGTCTTTTAGAGTTATAAAGTTCAATTAATGCGTGTTGTAGAGTTACGCCTTTAATCTGGGCATATTCGCGGACGTATTCCTTGGTTACGCCCTCATCCAGCTTTAATAGTGCCTCATACAGTCGTTTTATGCCATTTAATTCAAATTCATCCTTTTCTTCTACTGGCTTTTCAATAGCAGACTTATAAACGCCAGATTCAACGATAAATTCTTTTAATGGGTTCTCTTTGTTAAGGTCCTCTTCGCTGAGATCACTACCCAAAAACTCTTGGGTCGATACTTTTGGAAGCCTAATGTTTTCTAAAGGAGCGCCTGTCTTTTTAGCTGAATCGGAAGAAGGCTTGCTGTCATGGATTTCTTTCGCTTCGCCTTCAATGAAGTTATCGGTTTTTAAACTTACTTCAAAATAAATGCCCGTGATATTACGTCCTGTCTTGATTTTCTTTTCAGTAATAAACAGGTCAGTAAAACTATTAATCTGATCAATTGCCGGCTTCAATACACGTTTATTGAAGTTGGTCATATCCGTACTTTCGGGATTTTTCTTGTCTCTATACTCATGAGGAAGAAGGCCCATCTTGGCACGGAAGTCCTCAAAGTCATAAACAGGAGTTTTTCGTATATCCGAATTTTTCCAACTAGCGACCAACTCATACAGACGGATGCCATATTTACTGGTCACATCGCGTAAATTGTCGATGGCATATTTGGTAAAGGTTCCTTCTAGCTTGGTTACTAGAGGAATCACATCAGGAGCTAGGGTGATCGTTAATAATGCATCATCCTTAACGTATGAAACTCGTGATACCCAACGTGACCGAACCACCTCAATCTTGCCATTTCGCATTGTGGTGTAAGAAAAACGTCTTTCAAATAAGGTATCTTCGGCTTCCTTCAGTGTTTTATATGCCGCGCTCACTGTTGTATTAAATTTTTGGGCATATAAGGAAGCCGGAATCTCGATAATCGTTTCGGCAGTCAGATCTGCATTCTTGTTTCTGGAAACTAAAATGGCGAGTAGAATTATTCTTTGCTCAGCAGTGTCCAAAGCGTAGCTTGCATTAATCAATGCATTCGCTTTATAAACATCTGAATTCCTAATAAGTTCTGCCATATATTCCGTTTCAGAAAGGTTTTATTGGTTTTCGTAAAAGGTACATGATTAGATAATGTTTGTAAATCTAGTTAATCAGTCAGAATTGAGCGGATTTATATTTAAGGATTTTGACCAAAACATGACAATGTAATGACATTACCGGAGTTTTTGTACCTTTATAGGCATTCCTTCGGAATTTTTGTACCGTTATCGCCTGTTTTGAACGGAAAAAATGTACCGTTATCACTCCCCTATCGGAGTTTTTGTACCGTTATGATGATTTTGGCTATTAGTTTAGCGGAGAAAATGTACCTTTATAGGGGTGTAAACGGAGAAAATGTACCGAAATCCTTTTATGTATTCTTTAAGTTAATGGAAAAATGGCTTTAAAAGGTACTTATTCGGAGTTTTTGTACCTTTATAGGACTTCTAACGGAGAAAATGTACCGTTAAAGGCGATTTAACGGAGTTTTTGTACCTTTTAAACTATTGAAAATACAGGACAGAATTTTTGTACCGTTAAAAAGGAATATTTGTACCGTAATTAAAACTTTTTGTACCGTTAAAACGGAGTATTTGTACCGCTCAAACGGAGTTTTTGTACCTTAATAGGCTTTGAAAGTATTTGATAGCAATCGTTTCAGAGCTTCTAAAAGAAAAAAAGAAAAGATTTTAAATTCAAATAGGTTTTAAGTTATCCACAACGGAATTTTTGTACTGTTATTATTAGAACTCTTGTAATTCAAAGCATAGAGCGTTTTTAAAAAAAAGAGTTCACAGGAAGAAGTAAAATTGGGTTTAGTTTTAAATTCAAATTAAGATTTGTTTTGAAGATAAGAGTACATAAGGATAATGCATGTTGTTAAAAACATTATTCCCCCTACCAGATGCCAAAGAAATGAAATCATTGTTCTATCGGCTCATCATAGGTGCACACTGTAAACAGACAGTGACATGGATATTGTTTTGAATTGTTGAAGCTGTACATCCTGAAAACAGGATGCACAGCATTAATGTACCGAAATGCTTCATGATAAGAATAATTTCTTTTCAGCAGCACGGCGGTTAACTAATCCATTAATACGTTTGCCATTGTCAAAAATCCAACGATCAAACTGATTTGCAGCAGCAATATAGTTCCCTTGGTTAAGGACAGCCAACATTGTACTTTTGACAAATGCAGTTTCACCTACGTTGTAAACAAACGAAGCAAGCGCATCAAATTGATTTTGAGTTACCTTGACCTTCACATACTTATCAAGACAAGCATCAACCCACTTACAATCGTTTTTAAGCCATTCTTCTGCTTGAACACGAGTACAAGTATCACCCATTTTTACAGGTTGGCCGTTTGGATATTTGATTGTGCCGAAGCCAATAGTCGGGACGCTACCAGTATCCAGATATGCCGTATTCCTGAAACCTTCAAATCCACGTATAAGTTCATATCCTTTTTCGGAAATATCCCATTGCCCTGTAACGCCAGATTCAAGTTTGTAACCAATGAGTTTGGCGAAAGTTTCTAATCCCGCCTTCTCGATAATCTCGTCACCAGCAGTTACTTGTTCCTGAGTTAATCTGCCTCCTGACATCGCCCGAAGCCAAGAATAAGTTTGCGCAATCTGAGCCATTTGCACTGATGCAAGTGCGGATACCATGCTACTCATTAATCTTTAAACTCCTTCAGGTCGTTTTTAATATCAGTTGCAACTTCGAAAATGTCGGAATCCTCCTTCTTTTCGATATAGTTGAAAATCCAACGGACAATAGCCCACCCCGGCAAACCACATGTGAAGAAGAAACCGCCAAGCGCGATCATTCCCCATACGTCTGTTGCCCAAGCATGAAGGTTAAATTTGATGATGATGAAAGAGCCGCCAGCCAAGCTTGAAATTACTGTGGTAATCAAGCCAACTCCCCACTCTCTCGGAGATCTCGGCATCCGCATCATGAGCACTACAGCCGCAACTGCCATCACACAGATTGCGACTACGATAGTCATGCCAAATGCCTTCCAAGCAGCGAATCCACCGATAGTAGTTGATACTGGTTCGGTCATGATTTTCTCGCCTTAGATTAGTTGAGAAAATATAACATTTTTACTATATTTTATAAATAAGCACTTACTAATAATTTATGAGTGTGTAAAAATTATCGTTGTTCAATTTTTAGGATGTTTACTATGGCATTAAAGCAGATCACGAAAGATGAAGCTAACCTTTTGAACGTTCTTTTAGGGCAAGTCAACTTGCTCGAAGGTCAAAATGGAAAGCCGGTTGAAAACTTGACCTTGATTTACGATCGGAAGACTCCTGGTCTAGCTTCGGTCGGACTGGTTTATGTAGATGAAACCACTACCACTGAAGAAAATGGCGGTACTGCGTAACCATTCGACTTCATTAAAAAGGCTTCCAACTGGAAGCCTTTTTATTACATATTAGTGACGTCAATTGCCATAGCAATACAAGTGGCATTTCCGACTGCGGCTGTGCTAGAGCCTCTATCCTTTGCTACTTTATTCCAAATATAGAGGTCTTTAAAGTGGAATTCCTCGCCATTTTTATCAACCGCGAGTATGTACCAAGGCAATCCAGTAGATTCGCAGCCAGCCAAGTCAGATTCGGACGGTTTAGTTCTGCCATTGGTATGCGTATGCCATACACCAACAATTTCACCTTCCTGTTCTGCGCGAAGATACTCATCGGGATTAATAAGAAACTGAGTTTTCGGGAACGGCGAATCGTTACGACATTTAATAGTAAGCGCTAACTTATATTTATTGACAACAATAAAGCCACAAGCTTCATTTGGATAACAATCCATCGCATGTTGTTTAATTTCATTAAGTAGGCGTGTGTCGATCATACGCGCTGCACCCCTGGGAATGCGCCGTATGGAAGAACGGCATTTTCACCAAATCGGCAAGTACAAGAGCTAACCCGTTTCCCGCAGGCATCAAGATTCGGGTCATCTGTCGGCTTGTCATCCTTTGTGAAATAACCGCCTGTCCAACCGCAGTCTGGCGAACGGTACTGCCAGCGACATGCATTCTTGGTCACCTGACTGAAAGGTAGTTGAACGCCTTGGAAATCAAAGGCTGATGCCAATTCCCATTCAATTGAAACGCGGCTTTCATTAACCTTTCGATCAATAAACCAAATTTGATCTGGCAAATGTTGCGTTGGGTCGGCTTCGGGATTTCCATTAGGAAAGTTCACTTCGTCAAGGAAGCGGCCAAATGTACGTTTACGGATAACCTTGCATCCAATAAGGTTGTCCAGCTCCGCCGCAAGTGACGAAAATAAGCCACTTACGTTTGCCAGAATTAGCTTAGGCGTAGGCAAAGTGCCCTGACTGCTTACATCAAAGTCACTTGCTTCAATAGGCAAAGGGTCATAGCGTTCTCCCTGCCAGTAGATCGGTTGGTGAAACGCATTTACGCCAGAACAAAAACGAATAACATCGCCGCCAAATTTAGTTGTATCAATAACAAACAGTTCGACTTCTGCTGTTGGTGACAACGATTGAATTTCAGCTACAGCGATTTTCTCGCCCATTATTCATAAACCTCTTCAAGCACTGCGGTAATCTGAAAAACACCAAATTTGATTTGATTCATCTTCCATTCGCGGCAGACGAACTTGCCTTTTTTGCCTTGTGGGTCAATCCAATCAAACGCGGTTGTGCCATTGGCTTTGTTAAGAAACTCGTCAATTTCATTTGCCGTTTGCAGGTTGTTGGTAAAGGTGCAGTTCCATACCCGCAAACTTGGGTTAATAGAATTTGGAATACGAGCTTCGTAGCCATCATTAAACTTGACCGTAGAGACGGAAGGTTTTTTCGACTTTTCAGCGCCCAAATCGGGCTTCCAAATAAATTCCATAAGACTCAGAATGAAATTAAGCGCCTACCTAATTATAAGTAAGCGCTTACTAATATTAAAGGGGGTAATTATATTATTTCTTATATAATCTTCCTCCCGGTCTGCTTTGTTTGTCCAAGGTGCTCATGACAATGGCTTCGACCTGCTTCGCCATTTGTTTATATTCTTGAGCATCACCGCCAGATGCGCTTGTAGAAGAGCTTCCATCGTTGTTTACGGTGATTTGGATTTGAACGTGATTTTGCATGACGTTTGAAGCGTCACCCGCTCCCAACATGGAAACACCGAGTCTGCCCGATGAATCGCGAGTAAGCGGCATGATTGCTTCTGGCCCTGCTTCTCCCATCAGACCGTTTGCAAAACTTCCACCCTTGGCAAACATAAACGGTGTAGGTTCATTCACGATAGAGTTGGTAAAAATTCCACCCTTGGCGAACTGTGATGTACCACTCCAACCTACAGCGCTGTTGAAGCCACCGCCGACTTGATATGAAGCACCGCTACTAATGTCTCCAATACCTGCTCCTGCACCGCTGTAAGCTCCATAAGCGGCCATTCCGACTTGGAACAATGTACCTAACCAGTTACCGCCCGATGAGCCGCTGGAAGCTGTGCTTGATGCTAACAGGCTTGTTGCCCATTGGAACAAAGCATTAATTGCCTTGCTGATAGCATCTGACGCAAAAGTCCAAAGACCCTGTGATGCGCTGCTGACATTTTCCCATAATGAACTTAATCCTTGAGTCAGTGGATTTAAGGTAGCGCGTAGTTTGTCAAATAGCGGTATAGTGTCAGTAATTTCAGTATTGACCGCAGCACTTGTAGATTCGCCTGTATTTGGGTCAACAGCCGGAGCATAAGGACCTAAACCGCGCCATCTATTTAGCAAGTCTGATGCCCAGCCCATTCCGCCAGCAGCTTTACCGCTCAATAAGGATTTACCAAGATCAAAAATGGATTGGTTACCCATTACGTTGGTAATTAGCTTACTTGCTGAATCTTTTACAAAGACTTTTGCATAATCGGCAAAAATATCAGATCCAATTTGACGCCAGTCGAAGTCCTTGAAACTCATCCGTCCTGTAATGAGGTCGGCAACTGAGTCGATAGCACTTTCTGTCCACTTCTGGTTAATGCTTTCAATACCGACTTTCAGATCACGGTATTGGCGTAGCATCTGCTGTGTTGCGGATTCAGAGGCGCGAACACGCTTTTCATTTTCAAGCATTAAGCGCTTGGTGAATTCCTCTTCAGCCAGCTCTTTGGCTTTGATGAGTTCTGCATATTCCTTCTTGGCAGCCTCATCGTTTTCCATCATGGTTTTGGTAATCTGAATCCGCTTTTCTAGCGCCTTACGCTGCTCATTGATCTCCTTGGCAACTTCATCATACGCATAGTCGGCAGAAGATTGACGTCGATCAACTTCACTATCCATTAGGTCAATGGAGAGTTGTTTATTGATGTTTTTAGACTCATAAGCTTTGGATAAAGTGTCCTTGGCCACCTGATGGTTAAGCGCAAAGTCCTTGAAGTCGTTATAACCGCCTGCTTGAAGTGCCATTGGATTACGCACTTCATAACGGGCGAACTGACGTTCTAAAGCCATTAAGGCATCAGATTTCTTGGTGTCATTCTCGACAAATTGATCAAGGACGTTCTTAAAGTCCTCATCTGTTGAAGCCGATCTTTCAGCGGCAAACTGAATTGATGCCTTGTAGTCATCGGCCATCAACTTCTTCATTTGGGCGTTAAGGAACTCATTGACATGTTGACCTTTGTACATGCCGTCCCAGTCAATTTGATCCTTAGTCCAACCTGTATCAGGATTGTATGTACCCTTCGTGAATGGACGTGAGCGTGGGTCATTATTGTCATCCCATTTTCCGCTCATCCAACGCTCGATAAAGTCGTTCTTCGCTCTCTTGAGGTAGTCAACAGGCTGACCGAGAATTTCACTAATATCAGTCTCGCGGTCTTGAGCGCCCAACAAGGCTTTCTCAACATCAGCACGATATAGGTTGTTCCATTGGCGATCGTAACCTCGTCCAGTTTTCTCTTTAGGCGTTGAGCCTCCACCAGAACCAATTGCCGGTGCAGAATAATCGGCAAGATTTGACGGTGTAGGTAATACACTTCCTGTAGAGGTTGCAGACGAAGTTTTAGCGGCAGCAGCTTGCTTCTGCTTATTTTTGAGAAGCTTGGCGTTCTTTTCAATGTCCTTTTTAAGAACGACTTGTCCAGCGTATGGGCCTTTCTCGATATAAACCAGCCCGCCTAATTTCATGCCGCGTCTGTACCCGGCAAGCATATCGTCAATTTCTTTTAATTGCTGTTTGCCACCGTCAAGCGCATTCGTTAAGAAGCCTTTCCCCTTTTGTACAAGCTCCCGCTTCTCAAGCAATTTGGTGATTTTCTTGCCAAGTTCACGGGTTGCAGGTGTTGAGGTAAAGCCACCGCCCTCTTCAGCCGTTACACCTTTAACTGGGATTTTTAAAACTTCGCCTTTGTAGTTTGCCAAATCACGGAGATTACGGCGTGCGTTTTCTGTATCAATGCCTAACTGGATTAAAGCATTGTTCCAGATGGTATGTAGACCTTTTAACCCTGCGATCAGGTCATCCCGTAAGCCTTGCACTAACCGTTGGAAGGATGATCTTAACGGGGTTTCATTCTTGTTGACGCTATCAAGCCAAGAAATGAACATTTGACCTACAAGAAGTCCTAACCCGACCCAGCCTGCCCAGCGTAACATGCCGCCCAAAATGCCAAGGACGCGTGTACTCATATTGGAAACTTTAGGCACAACATTTTTTGTGCCATCGCCCATTTTTGATACCGCCTGCCCTAAGTTATTTGCAGTGCTTGTTGCGGTAGCCAATTGACCGGAAGAGGTTTGAGCAGTCTTACCCAAGCCACCCAATGCAGGAAGGAGTGTTGTAACTAGGCGACTAACTAGGCTTAATTTCCCAAAAAATAAACTTGTCGCTAAGGTTAGGGCGCCAAAACCAGCTCCAAGACCTGTCACAATGGCAATTGCGGGATGCAAATTCATCAAGTTTGCAATGCCGTCTACCGCTTTGGTTAGACCATTAACGAAGCCCGTTAAAAAAGGTAGAAGCGGAGCAAATGATTCAGCCAAACGTCCCAATGAAGCCATTAGGTTGTCTGTGCTACCCTTTAATGTGTCTTGAGCTTCTTTTAGGGCCTGCTGACTTTCTGCTGAACGTTTAGCGCTTTCTGCCACTTCATTTGCGCGGTCAATGAAGCGTTTATCTAACATGGTGGTCAAACCGTCTACGGTTTTATTTGACCAGCCCATGCCAGAAGCCCAACGAGTAAAGCCCGTGCGCTCAATTTTGTTTTGTTCATTCGGATCAACAACTTTGCCTTCGCTGTTGATCATCTGACCTTTCTGGTTGTAGGTCCAACGCTTGGTCCCTTCACCAAAGAAGCGGGTGAAGTTATCTTCACGCATCATGTAATCAAGAATCTGACCGCGTAAAGATGAGAAGAACTTAACCGGATCTTCGCCCATCGACTTCAAGTCCTTGAAGCCCGCGTTCTTCATCATTTTGGTAAATTCTTTGATATTTTTAGCGTTTTCTCTGAACGCCTTCTCAGCATCGCCGTCCTTGAATTCGTTGAGGATATCGGCGCCCATCAGATCGGTTACGGCACGATTGGTAATTGTCTTACCCGAACCGTATAAACCCATCATCTTGAGCATCGTACCTACGGTTGCGATACCCCCGCCACCACCGTTACCACCACCAGCGGTCTTGAACTGCTCACCAAGCGCTGCGATTTTTAACCAGCCATCGGCTGAGACGTCAGCTCGCATACCGCCCATGTTACGCGCAATGGTTTCAACGTCGGCAATTTTGATTTTGCCGTTTGAAATATTGGAGATTTTTAACAGCGTCTCGAATGATTTGTTAATTTCATCGACATTGTTCATGACTTGGCGGGATTCGGCGAATCCGTACAAGTTTTTCACTAGGTCGCTGTTTGAACCTGTTTCATTACCCGTTGCACGTAAGATGTGAGCCACACGGGTAGCAGTTGCTAATGTGGCATCAATGGTCTTTTCGTGGTTGCCACCCATTGCAGCCATAGCGTCAAGACGGGCATCAATGGCTTCTGTATTGGTGAGATATTTCTCAGTCTTGGTTAAATCTCTGGATTTTTGAAGGAATCGTTCTTGTTCTTCTTTTGGAAGATTCCACAATGATAGACGGAATTTAGATTGCTCTAATTCCATATTTTTGTGTACAGCGCCGCCTAGACCTTGATTGATCTTGATACTTGCGTACATTGCAGCAAGGTCTTTGGCAACAGACATTTGCTCACGATGCAATAGCTCTTGAGCCTTACGCTCTTCATTAAGCTGTTGCATTCTGACCCGATGTGCGTCACGTTCTGCCTGTTCAGCGGCACGTTGAGCAGCTTGATCTCGGTTGTTAAGCGTTCTTGTCCACCAACCTGTATAGTCCAGCTCCAGCTTGCGACGGGCATCCGCAGTTCTTGTCTGAGCTTGGCGTTCTTCATCGATGTTTCGAATTAAAGGGCGCTGTTTCAGGCGTGCATCGGCTTCTCGGCGTTCCCGTTTGTCGAGTTCGCGATTAAACCAGTTTGAATATTCCTGTTCTAATTGACGGCGTTTTTCAATGCGTCTGCGCTCAGCCTCTTCCTCTCTGCGTTCGCGGTTATAAAGCGCTTCTTTCCACCAAGCTTCTGTTCTCTTTTCAAGCTCTTGGCGTTTACGTGCTGTGTCTAGGCTCTTTTGTTCCTGACGGGATTTTGCTTGTTCTACCGATTGCTGGTTTTTAAGTGCGCGGGTGCGTTCAATCTGCTGATTGAGCAGGTTTACACCTTTTTGCAGCTCGCCATTTTGATATTCAATATCACGAATGACAGACTTGATTTGCTCCTTAACAAGCTTGGCCGCATCTGCCTCTTTACGCCACAATTCAATATTTGCGCGCATTTCCACTGCTTTTTCAGAAGTGGAATTCTTGTTCTTGCCGAAGAATGTGCCGTTATAAAGTTTTTGCTGTACTGCTAAATTAACTTCCGCACGTTTCTGAATCTGTGCGGCCTTATAAGCCATTTCACGGCGTTCAGCGAGCAGCTTCTCGTTATTCTTAATCTCAGCCTGTAAAGCTCTAGCATTATTTGCAAGTGTTCGTTTAGATTGCTTCTCTAGTTCGTCACCAGTCGCTTTTGCGTGTGCCTCAAGAATCTGCTGACCCTTTGAAACTCTATTCAAAAGTGGGTTTAAATTTTTGAGCTTTTTCTCGTAGGCTTGCGTAAAGTCAGCCAAATTTTCAATACTTTTGGCTGCTTGCGCTGTGGTTTTGGCAGTTTTTGATGCCGATTTGTCTACGCTATCCAATGAGCGTGAAAGTGAGTCAGTATTTTTCTGAACCCCACTTAACATTTTCAAGGAAGCTGCCAGATTGTCATCAAGCGTTTTGAATGAGGAAGAGAGCTGGCGAATATCTCCACCCAAACCACTAAGAATCTTCTCCAAGCTTTCGACGGAAGCGTTGGTTTTCCCCAGATTGCTGTCTAGCTTATCTAGGCGATCTGATGCCTTTTGAATAGCTTGGTCAAATTGATTGACATCAAGTTTGAGCGTATTGTTAATTTCGCCAGCCATATTTACTGCCTCGGTGCGCTAAGTCTTCGCAGCATTTCAAGACCGTCTCTGTCCAATTTGGCTTCTAATGGATTTGATTTAACTTTTACGACATCCCCCCGTTCCGCGAGTAATTGGTCGGTAACGTCTTTGGTCAAGGTAGATTTACTGTTACCGCTCATGAACGCTGCCGCACCAAACGTGGCTGCTGTAGAAACGTTTAGATGGCGTAAGTCGTTTCTGGCCTGAATGCGTTGAATGTTTTTGCTAAGAAGCCAGAAAATGCGTATTGGTAGTTTCAATACGCATTCATAGCTCATTGAATAGAAGTGCATGATTTGGCAAAAGATGAAGCCAAAATCGATTGCCAATACTTCTACTTTCCCTCTGGGTCTTCCTGAGTCTCTTCGGATGAGACTTCCTCTACCCCTTCGACGTCGTTGCCTTTTGCAAATTCAGCAATGGCTTGAATCTGGCTTACGTCAAGCTTGTTGATTTCTTCTTCCGTCATGGTTGGAATAGCCAAGCCGACGACTTTTCTCGTTAAGCGAACTTCATCTGCCAATGTGAATTCGCCCTTTTCTGCGCGTTCCACAATCGACTTGGACTCATCGACGATTTGGAGAAACTGCTCCACATTCAATGTGCGGATTTCGTGATTTTTTCCATTTACGACGACTACACGTTTTTCTACTGATTTAACTAATGGATCTAGGTTGAGTAATTTCATAAGCGAACTTCCTGAAAAATCTTATAAAGCAGCCTCACGGGTATGAGGCTGCATAAATATATTAGTAAGTGCTTACTAATATATTGTGAGAAAATTAAGCTTTAGCTGCTGGTGGTGTAACTGTGCCGACCTGATAAAGCACTTCATCATTGCCTTCAATGACTGGGTAGCCTTTGAAGTTACAGTTGAAGATTCGTTCTTCATCAAGCTTATAAGCAAAGGTCATGGCACCCGGAGTTGCCGCTTTAGGAACGCGTACTGCATCGTTGTAGTTCAATGAGCCGTTTACGCTTTTAGGAACCAATACCAACTCGTCAGCGAAATCAAGCAAGTTCACGCCAACGCCTGTAGGTACAATGGCTTTTGAAGTTCCGGCTGTTGAATCTGTTACCAGTTTTGCACCCGGCATAGTGGCAACAAGGTTATCTAACGTGGTTTCAGCCAAAGGAACGGCTACGGTAATGGTACGACCCATTACATATTCAGAAATTGGGGTATTACCGTATTGGTCTACTTGAACTTCGTGGGTTTCAGTTTCTACCGTCACTTCAACGCCACCTTTGGTGAAGCCAAGATCAACACCGCCAAAGAAGACTTTACATACACCAAGCTTAACGTTTGAGGTATCGTTGTTAGCCATACATTACTCCAATACTATTAATAAGCGCTTACTAATAATTGCATTGCCAAGAATACCATAATGTTTGGAATTTAAACACTTTCACTAGAACAAAGTTTTAATAAACTCGTCCGCTCTGTGCTGCAAAAGTTTGGTAATTTGCACTTCGTATTTGACTCTGGCCCGTTCCATGAATCGACCGCCCGCAACTTCGCCAAGTAGTGCGCTATTCATCACGGAATATTCGGAAGGCTGGAACTCTCCTCCAGTACGACCGACGCTCATGTGCTCGTGTACAAAGAAGAAATACTTTGCAACCGTTGCTCCGCGACTCGGCTGATTCAAATTAACGTAAACGGTATGCTGACCCAAGCCTCCCTTAAAGAACTGTCCTAGCTTGTTACGTTCATAACCGACCCGACGATATTTGATCGATTCGCGTAATCCACCATATTCAATGGGTGCCATAGCCTTGGCAGTATCGCGCATCTGTTTGGCAATACTGCCTAGCTCGGAATCCAGAACATTTGGCATTTCACTTAACTTGGTGAGTTTCTTGCGAAGCTCATTGAGTCCTGTGGTCTGAAGGTTCTTTCGGGCCATTAGGTAATCTCGCTAAAGGCAATCTTGAAGTCTGATGCCAGTTCGAGAGTGTTCCCTTCTGAGATCGGATATTCGATTGGCTCATTGTCCGGATAACATTGTTTAATGTGCATACCTTCAACAAAATGGTTATCCAGTGTAAGAAGCTTGAATACCTTCTTCATCAATTTATAACCCGTCTCATAATTGGTGGTCCTTACAATGACCTTGAATTCGGTGTTGTAATGACCCTTTAACTCATGATCAATTTTGGTTCCGTTGATTGGATTCCTTAGCAGGATTCCGTTTGTTACGGAAATTGGCATCATGTTGATAAACAGGTTTTGCCCTAAAGTGGCGACCCCTGCATCATTGAGCATTTGAGCGATAGGAATTAGTGGATTCATTCGTTATCACTCCAGTAGGTACATGCCGCTTCGGTGTGATCATGCTTGCCGCGAATATCAAACCGTTTATGGACTGATTTCACCACATACATGTCCCCACCAAACTCAATGATTGAGTCAATGGTTGCCGTGGTTTTGGGTTCAAGCAAAATGACCAGATCTGCAACCACTTCCCTTGCGTTGCCGCGCGAAGCAGACGAGTCCGCACGAACTGAGGTCTTGTTGCTTTGCTGAATCATCTTGACGATGGCGCAACGTTCCTTTCGTCTTAGCCCAAATTTGGCTAAACCGAAGTGATCATAGCCATTCCTTGCCCGAACGAAGCAGAACTGATTAGGTGTGAACATCTGTGTAGCCTACAGGTAAGTCATATCCATTCGGATGGAAGTGATGTCTTACGTCTTTTAAAGCCACATAACCTGCCTGCCCTTGAATGGACACAGGCTTATCAATGTCAGGTACAGCAATCAGGTCAATGCCAGATTCATGCAATGCCTTAATCTGGTGATCTACAAGTGATTGATAAATGAAATCCCGAACGATGGTTTTTACAAGACTAGATGGCTCTCTCCATTTACGCCCTGCACTATCTGTTGCGGTAATTTCCAGTTCAGCCATTTTCTTTTGTACTAACAAGCCCATTGCGCCGTGAGCATTATTCTTTCCAAGCAGTTCAATCGCCTTGTTTTGGATTCCTGTAGAAATTGCGCGGTTCGCTTGGCGCAACATATCAATGGAAATAGATACAAGTTGATTTTTGACATGTTCAAGTTCGAACATGTTGTAAGCCACCTCTTGAGCGTCCAAATTTGATGCAATCTGCTCAAGAGTGTTGCCAGCAGCTTCAAGGAATAAATAATGTGCGTTAGCCACAAAATTCTTGGCGTTTTCAATCTGATACTGCGAAGGCGTATAGCCTGCGCGCCTTGTAGTGAAAAAAGCGCCATTTATTGCCATAACATAATTATCCATGAGACTCGTGAATCTCATTGAGAAATAATCCAACAAATAGCGCTTTTGTTCGTCCATTTTAAACCCTCGCAATAACCTTGCTTGTCGATACAAAGCCACTCAAATATCTTAGAGTTGCCTTGCTAACCGCTAACCTGAGTTGTCGCCCACCGATATAGCTCTCATGGGTTTCGCCAATGGTTTTGGATTTAAGGCCCTGTGCAAGAGCTAATTCGATGGGATCACCACCGCCAAGAATTGCATTCGCTTCCGCAACTTGCGCCTTTCTCAAGGCAGCCTTAAATTGCTCTGATAGCTTCTGGTAGGCGGATGGTGTCGTGGCTCGTAAATTGACACTTGGAATATTGAGCGTGCAAATCCGCTGTCTCGCCTCAATCAAAGCCGCTACCTTACGAACTTCGCCTTCTGTGAGGAAAACTTCCGTTTCCGGCATCGTCAATGCTGTCAGCTTTGCCTGATTTAATGTCTGAAAACTGTTTAAACCTACAATCAACCGTTCTCTTGGTGAAATGAGGTAGCTGACGTCAAACGCATAGGTATTCCCATCCCGATTGATTAGATCAAATTGGAGAATACGCAAATGATCGATCTCAATTGAGTCCATGTCCTCAACCTTGATTTCCATAGGGTTGAGAGCGGGAATCTGGTTATATTCAGCCTCTACAGTTACCTTGGTTTGGGTGACATCGAATTCGGCCTTTGGCTTAATCTCTACACCGTTTTGATCGACAATACGGTAGCTTCCTTGGGTCACTTCAAGGGGATTTCCGTCGTCATCGACAAAGTTGATAGGAAGAGATACTGACGTTCCGGCAAGGTAGTAATTCATCAGGTATTATTCCTGTGCATTCATGATGGCTTTGATTAATGTGGCAATTGAATTGCCTTTGACATTAAATTCGGCTGCAATCTCGCGTAATCCCGCAATGCCACTTTCATCAGCAATCTTTTCCAAAGCTTCCTGAGTGTATTTAGGTTCCGCTTTCTTGGCTGTACTTTCCTGCTTTTCTACCCCAGTCGTTAAACTGGCAACCTGATCGGAATGCTGCTGAACCTGATCTGCATTTAAGTGAGCATGACCAGTAATCGAGTGCAGCAATTCAAGTCCCGACTGTTGGCGAATATCAGGTGCGGGAGTCATAAGGTTCTGTGTATGAATTGCACCTAAATTCGCGGGATCGCCGTTTTCCCATACTGCGCCAATGGTACTTGCAATGCGAATTGCATCATTAGGCATCACGTCATATTTCGATAAGCCATTTTCAAAAAATACCACGCCCATTTGACCTGTATAATTTTCGAATCCAGCTCCGGTTAATTTTAATTTCATGCTTAATCCAACCTGCCATTTTAGTTAAATAATAAGTTATAACTAATATTTAAACAATCAATATAAATAATGCTTTCAATAAAAAAGAGACTATTTCTAGTCTCTTTTTTATCAATAAGTGCTAACTAATATTTATAGTTAAATATTAGTCACGCCACGAATTGCCGCAATTGAGCGAGTGGATTTAAGAGCTAAACCACAGTACCACTTGATACGTGTACGAGTAGCATCTTTGTTTTGCACTGTACCGATGTCTTCAACAACGATACCTGCATTTCCACCACCATAAAGGCCGTGTAAACCGTCAACTTCATTTAAGCGTACAGCATAAATCGAAGTGGTTTTTGAGTTCGTGCCTTTCACTTCATCGCCGGCAATCCAATCATTCATGATGATAGGAATACCGTTGTGAGTAAGCATTGGGCGACCAAAGTTAGATAACTGTTGCATTACGGCATCAGTACCATAGGTTGCACGAAGCAATGCACGGTAGGCACGGATCGTACCACGACGCATTACGATCACGTCTGCGCCATTCGGCACAGCGTCACACAATTCGTCCAACATGGTAAGAGTTAATGGATTGCCGTCAGCACCAGCGTCAACGATTTGAGTAGAGGTTACAAGCTTGTCAAAGCCGTCAAACTCTTTCGCGTTAGTTTTCGAATCACCACGAGCCAAAGTACGGTGGAATTCGCGAGCAACACCTTTGGCCTTTTGCTTGATTTGAATCGCCTTTTGAGCGTTCGTATCACCCATTGTAGAGTCTAAGAATTTATCAACATCAACGTCACCAGCTAAGATGCGTAAATGCGCTGTCACTTCGTCGAATGTTGAGCCTTCTTCTTCGATCACTTCATTAGGATCAAGCCAGTTGGCACCACCAAGGGTTTTTTCACGGTTGTAAACATATGCCTTACCATTTACTTGTGTAAAAGGCAAAATGGCAAAAAGGTCATCGCGGTCAATGATTTCTTCAACAACGCCTTGAACAAGTTGGTTGTTCGAGAGTTTTTCCGCTTCTTCGCGCAATAAAGGCATTAATAATGCTCCATTTACTGATTAGCTTTCTTCGGACGAACTAACTCTCTCTAGCGCCGATGGTTACTGGTCAAATATTAGCAAACGCCTATTTGATTATCAATAAGCGATTACTAATAATTTTTAGTGAAAATATTAACTTTCACCCCTTAAGCCAGCCATGATTTTTTCCAAGGAAGTCTTAGGTTGCTCTTTCTGCAAACCTTTATTTTCTTGCTTGGTTTTTGAGCCAGCTCCAGGATTAACTTTAGAGCGGATCAAGGTGTCTCGCTCTGGATCTGCTTCGATGATTTTTTGCATCGCTTTGTCGAAAGATAACGGATTGCCATAACTATCAACCAATGCAGTACGATTTGCAGCGCCGCGAGGTTTGTCATAGCCAATCACTTCTCCATTTTCGATTTCAAAGTGTGCGCCATATAAAGCACGCGCCTTATTTGGGGTTAAGGTCAATTCCTCTGCAATGTATGCGGAACGTGAGAAGTTAGAGCCGATAGTTAATTCATTGATCTGGCTATCCTTGCTTCCCAACTGTTGTTGCAAGTCTTTAATTTGTTGTTGCAGACGATTAACTTCTGCCTGATGCTGTTGAGCCATACTTTGCTTAACGCGTTCGTATTCCCCTTTTTCTTCCAGCTCACGAGTTTCCTTTTCTTTTTGAGCGGCAATTGCCTTACGTGCCAATTCTGGATCGATGTCTGCAAACTGGCGTTTGAATTCGTCAAATTCTTGAAGAAGCTTCTTTTCACGATCCTTGCGTTTCATTACTTCCTTGATTAATTCAGCTTCTTTGTCGGTAAGCTTGTTTTTACCACCATTAGGCTGTTTGTCTTTTTGCTCATCGGCATCATCTTTATCTTTTTCCGAATCAGCCTCTTTGCCCTGATCGTCATCGTCAGTAACATCGTCATTGTTACCGCCGCCCTCACCGCCACCGCCGAGGTCATTTCCCTCGCCGTCTGCTGGGTTTCGTAAAACGCCGCCGTTAATAAGTAATTGCATCCATAAAGGCATAATGTGTCTCCGCTGTTCTCTTAGCTAAAATCTCGCTGTTCTCTTAGCTTGTTGATTCTGTCACTTGCCCTTGGCGAGTTTTTTTGTTCGCCTTTGTTGAGCTATTGGACGATGGTTTGGTTGGTGTGCCGGAAGAGGAGCGTGTAATGTTACGCTTTAGATTCCCCTCTCCCGTCGTATCGGTAGTTCTGTTGGTCAACTCTTCCAAAGGGTCTGTCGGCCAGTTCTTTAGGTCGCGTAGCATTTCGTCTTTCAACGCCTTGCTTAATTGAGGAAAGAGCTTTTCAACAATGGACTCCATTTGATGTCTGCGAATGGTTTCTGGTGCATCAATCAGCATCAGGCGTGCAGCAATATCAAATTCGTCGTATAAGCCGCGTGTATCGAAGTTATCTGGATATGAAACCAAAGGAGTGCTGTCTTCCTTCAATTTGACCCCATGACGTTTGCAAACCAGATCAACGATTTTGTTTTCAATCGCTTCAAGGCTATCTGCCTTCGCTGCTAACAATGCGTTTACCCGTTCAAAGTCATAGGCTTTAGCTACACCAGAACTATTGTCGATACCTACGGCGTTATCCTGTTTGGTTCTTTCGCCGGCCAATCCAACGGTGTGATAGATTTCGTTAATGATTTTGGTGACCACTTGAATGATCAGGTCAGCCTGCTTTACATCAGGCGATAGGTAGTAAGGTTTTGCGCCATCAGACCCATCATAGGTAAAGAGACGTTTGGTGCCCATTTCAATGAGCTTTTTCTCGCTTTCATCGCCCGGCAGCATGCCTTGTACTGGCATGGCTAACTGGCTGAAGGTTTGGTCCTGAATGATGGCGTCAAGGTTTGATAGATAATTGGCAACCGCCCTGTCCAGATAGGCGATGTCATCGATCAGGGATGGTGCAGAATATTCTTCGTCTGAAATGATGTTGTCAGCCAGAATGATTGGGACTTCACCAATGGTATTGCTACCTCGATCAATCTCTTTAATCGTAATCTTGCCGTTCTGATCATCATTCTGCTTTTCGAACAGTTTCCATTCCGTTTTCGTCCATAAGCGGAAGCGGTGAATCGCCTTGCCTGTTGAATTTAGTGGGTCCTCATCGTCGCGAACCACTTCATGAATCAGCATCCAGTTTAATTTGCCGTGATCATCAAACGAATAATCCAGCATTTGAAGCGGAGTGATGATGTAGGCGTAAGCAGATAGCCCAGCTTCCTTTTCTTCCCGTTTGTTTAAGGGTCTTTGATCTTCTGGTACCGCATCCATATCAATAACTACCCCAATACGACCGTAAATTGAGGTTTTCTTACTGATCTGGCGAACGAAATCATTAATCGTTAAGCCGCTCTTGGTGCAGTTTTTCCAAAACTTCACCACGTCGGCAGGAGCATCTACCTTATTGCGGGTGATTTCCTGCTTGAATAAATATTTATTAATTAAATCTACAACTTCGCGGGTATGGTTGAAACGATAAGCGCGTGAGATACGATCCTTGAATTCGGCATCACCCTCTTTGATGTATTTGAAGATATGATGATTAAACCATTCTCTGCCACCGCTATAGGTGTCATCCATAAACATCCAGTGTTTGGACATGGCTTCATATAGTGGATGACGACGTGATACTAAACGTACAAGAGGGTCATTCGCTTCTTCTGAGGAAGCGGTCGAACTTATTGCATGTCGGTCGTATGAGGATAGTTCGGTTGTCATCTTATCGCCTTCAAAATATTAGTAAGCGCTTACTAATAATATAGGTTAAATTGAAACGCCTTTAATTTCAATCTTACGAAGTGGGAATTGGTGCTCGATTGCATATCCAAGGGTATTGGCCACCCCGTCGGTACATTCGAACCTGCCCTTTTTGAGATAAATCGGTCATTAGCCATCCCATCCTTCATATGGTTTCATTACTTGCTTCCCAAGAGATAAACCAAGGCATCCCCTGCATTCGTCAAGCTGTCGGATTCGGTAAAGCCCTGTGCCTTAATGGTCTTCTCGATGAGTTTGGTAATTGCGTCTACGTCCTCGATCGGAACCTTGAAACGCATGATTTGGTGAGTTTGAACTTTGGTTGTCTTGGGTAATTCAACTTCCTCTGATGGCGAATCGAGATCGCTTAGAGCGTCCAGCGCTATATTAGTGCTAGAGAAGATGTCGATTTCTTCACTTGACCAAGGCATTACATCGATCAATTCATCGATACCGCCAAGATCATGAAGAATTTCGTTGAGCTTAACGATGTCATCTTCGCCATAACGACCGTTGTCGATTAGACCGATCTCTTTTGCTCTGGCTTCGTCAATGCGCCCAAGGTTCATTACCGGCACAGTGAGTAGACCAAGACGTTTAGCAATCATTGCTCGGTGCTGACCGCCAATGATCTGTAAGCGGCCATCAAGAAGGGTACGAACGATAATTGGCTTAAACATACCGTGACGTTTAATACCTTCTTCGATTTTTCGCTCGTTTTCAGGTGATACGACGTTTGAATTCCAAGGATTAGGCCAAAGCTCTCCTGGGTCGATTTCTAAATATTCAACTGACATAGGAAACTACTTTGAAATATTAGTAAGTGCTTACTTATAATTTAAGCCAAATATTAAGCAAATGCAAAAGGTATTGAAATGGGAAAAGTTGTAACAATCGCTTATGACGCCGTAAATGCCATCCTACACAAGCCTCCTGTTGAGGCGAAACTTGAAGTACAGTCGGCGCTTAGTTATTTGGTGGATGGCGCCGAAGAAACTCTAGCGTTTAGACAGCACCGTTGGGATGGCAGATCGTCATTTTTTGACTTTGCCAAGTGCTCTTTTCCAGCAGGATTTGTAGTCCATGTTACGGATCGACTCAAGAAGGCAGGTTTTGAAGTAAAACTCGCACGAAAACCCCTCCCCGCTCCACTTGGACCTGCCCGACCAGTGGTAGATAGTTACGGATATGACCCTCGTTACGATTACCAGCCGGAAGTTATGGATCGTCTTGTACGTCATGGCCAGATTATCGCTCAAGTCGCTACTGGTGGCGGTAAATCACGCATTGCCATGTTGTGTCAGGCCCGAATTAACCGCCCTACCTTGTTTTTAACAACCCGTTCGATTCTGATGTATCAGATGAAAGATGCATTCGAAGCAAATGGCGTTGCATGTTCGGTCATTGGTGATGGCAGTTTTGGACAGGTGAATGAAAAAGGTCAGCTCTCCATCAAGAAAATGACGGTCGGAATGGTTCAAACCCTCGCCGCCAAGCTGGAAGAGACGACTTTAGAGAAGGAATTTCAGATCCTTTATGACAACGTAGTCAAAAAACACGAAAAAGAGATTTCGGACACTAAAAAACAGCTAATTAAGGTCGGTAAAGTCGAGTCCGAAATCAAAAAAGTGCTTCATAACCTTGCACTGCAACATGAAAAGGAGCTTCAGGACAAGGCACCTGCGATGCAAGCCAAGGCAGAAGCAAAATTCAAGGAAAAATCACTCGTTAGACAGCAAACCATCAAGCTTTTGGAGCTTTTTGAGTTCGTAATTCTCGAAGAAGCACATGAGGCAGGTGGAAATTCGTATTACGAGATCATGCGCCACTGTAAAAACGCCTATTACCGCTTGGCATTGACCGGAACGCCGTTCATGCGTGAAAGCCAAGAGTCAAATATGCGTTTGATGGCTTGTTCCGGACCGATTGCCATCAAGGTTACGGAAAAAATGCTGATTGATCGCGGAATCCTTGCTAAGCCTTACTTCAAAATCGTCGAATTGAAGAAAAAGCCAGCCAAATTACACTCTATTACCCCTTGGCAAGCTGCCTATCGCTTGGGAATCGTGCAAAACGAAGAGCGGAACAATGCCATCTGTATGGAAATTCTCAAAGCCCGTGAATATGGCATGACGGCGATGGTTCTCGTCCAGCATACCTCGCATGGCGACACCCTATTGAAGCTGTTTGACGATATAGGTATCAGAGCGAGATATATTCGCGGTGAAGATGATCAGGGAGAACGTAAATCTGCGCTCACCGAACTTGCCAATAAGGATATTGATGTACTGATTGGAACAACAATTCTTGATGTGGGTGTGGATGTCCCTGCTGTCGGGTTGATTATTCTTGCCGGTGGTGGGAAAGCGGAAGTTGCCTTACGCCAGCGTATTGGGCGCGGGTTACGTGCTAAGAAATTCGGTCCAAACGTTGCGTTTATTGTTGATTTCACAGACCAGCACAATTCAACGCTCAAATCTCACGCTAGACAGCGTTTACAGATCATCAGAGAAACACCCGGCTTTGGCGAGAATATCGTTGCGAATTTCGAGTTTGAAAAGCTCGGTTTCAAAAAAGCTGCATAGTGTTCTGGGCTTGTTCAATGTTTTGGGCAAGCCCGTTTTATTTTGTGGTATTTCAGCGTGATCAATGCAATAATAACTATAATATGCAAGTTTTAATTTTCATCAAATTTTAATTGGAGCAAATAATGGCAGCTACTAACTCTTCCAAATTTTATAAAGAAAAAGGTTTAGTTCGAACATCCATCACTTTGCGTCCAGAGACAATCCAGACCTTAGAAAATATGGCAAAACAGCATAAACTCACTCAAGGCGAGATTGTTGACGCTTTTGCACGTTTGCTTGAAAGTGGCAATCTGTCTGATCAGCTTTTCGGTGTGCATATTGAAGCCATTCGCGAAGAAAAGATTGCTGAAAAAGAGCGTAGGAAGGAATTGAAGAAAAAAGCGCTAGAGTTAATTAAATCTGGCCAAGTGCAGTAAGAAATGCCTCAAGTGATATATGGGGCATTAATTTATTCGGAATATCATAGGTAATTAAAAAGCTTAGCTCAATAAATTGTAGCCCAAATATTTTTTCAGCTTGTTCAATACGCGACAAAATATCTTTACTTGATCGGGAGTTAAATTAAGTTTGCCCAAAAGTAATCTAAAATTTCTACTATCGAGCTGGTTTGAAGCCCAAAGCAATGTAGCGGCTTTATTTTCGCCGAATTCGTAAAGACGATCTATTTTTTCGTTAATATAAGAATTATCTAAACCCTGTTCTTCCAGAATTTCGATAATGTGGTAAGCAACATAATTTAAATCATCCTTTGAAGCCATCTTTTCCCTCTTTACTTGGTCAAATAGCTTAAAGCTAATAAGAACTAACGAAATCGTTGAACTTAATAATTTCCTTATAAACGTTTCTCTTGCAACTGGCCATCGGGTCATAAGGCTTGGTCATATTCGGATTATTGCATGACATGTTGGCCACGATCGCATAGGTTCCCTTCCCATAAGGCTCCTTAGAAACCTTTACGATGATCTCGCCAGTGAACTCGCGCGGAGCGTATGTTTCGATTAATACGTTATTTGAACTTCTGATCTTGTAATCAGCGTATTTACTCACCCACAAATGAGCAGCTTCCATTTTCTTGTCACATTCTTCTTTGCTTGAGCACGTTGGTCGGGTCTTTGCAATCGCAGCCAGATATTCGTCCTTATTCATCTTTTTCATGATTGCCAGCTTTTGCCCAACATAAACAGTTGGTGGATCAGGGAGATCATTGTCTTCTGCCAGCTTTGCCCACGTGGTCCCGTTACGCTTGGCTATATCATTTAATGATTCGCTCGGTTTCACGGTGTACTCGGCGAACAGGCCCTCCCCTTCTGCCATTGCATTTGAACAAACTAAAATCAAAGTAGCCAAAAAAAATCTTTTCATATTGATCCTTAAATATTATTAGAAAGTCGTCCTGAAAAGAATAATGGACATGGCGTACTGGGACAAGGATAAGTGTATGGATTTAAGCGGCGCAAGGGTAAAGTATTTGTTATATAGGCCTGGTGGTGAAAGGGTGTTTGGAAAATGGTCGCGATTGACACAGGCTATGCACCCGACACATTCGCATTTTTTCTAGGACTTCGATATTAATATATAAAGAAATATAGTAATCACTTACTATATTTCTTTATCTTTGCATGTTCACTTATTACGCTTGTTATCTTGTCTCATAATTAACACAGCGATTAATAGTTTATGTTCGTTGCTAATCATGTTCTTACTCTCTATTAGAGTGATATTAGTAAGTGCTTACTAATATCACTGATTACTAAATTATGCGCTTGCTTGTTTTTCGCTTAACTCTTTCTTAATGTCATGCTGTACGCGCTCTAATTCTTGTTGTGTATTCTCTTTCATTTGCAAGAATGACAATACTGCTTCAATAAACTGAGAATTTTCATTGAACGTTATTTCACTGTCTTTTACAGACTTCACAACGTTACAGATATTAAGCGCTCTCAGTGTCATACGTGAGCTAGACGCTTGTGATGATGCTGTACTGTGCGCAGATAAATAATACTGTCTTACTTTCTTTTCATGCGACTGTGCGCGTATTTCAGTAGTGCAGCATAAACGACATTCATTAACCGTAAGTGAACCGTACTGTAATAAGTTTAGCAAGATTGACATTGTGTAACCGTCTAGCTTGCGTCTGTCGTTTTCAGCGATAGCTGTAATCGCTTGAAAGATTTTTCTAATGACTTTCACTTGTACAAAGTCAATGTGTGATTTATCAGTGTGAGCGATGATTGTTGCTAGATCTGATAAATCAAACTTAGCTTTTTGAAGCGTGTCTATTTTTGTAAGCATAGAGCGTGAGCATGCTTCTCTTAAGTCACTGAATAACGTGCTTGATATTTTTTGTTCTGTCTCAAGCTTGTTATTCATACGGTTTATGATCGCGTTTGCTATATCAAGCTGTACTGCTACTGCTTTGCTCGTTACTTTCTGCTGTCTTGCATACGCTTTTATCGTCTCTTGATCTATAACTATTGCATTACGTGCTTCATGAGCTGAAAAATTAACGTCTGCAAAGATGTTTAGAGTTTCTGTGTTTTTAACTTGTGCATTCATGATTTTTGACCTTTTGTTAGTAAGCTTTATTGCTTGATTAAATATTAGTGCAAATAAAAATTTGATGCAAGTTTTTATTTGATTGTTTGTTTTTTAGTGGAATAAAAATTCAATCGAAATTTTCATTAATAAAAAACTTGCACTAATAAATAAACTCCGCTATTCGCGTGCGTGCGCGTTTCATCTATATGCTTTATACAGACATTCTCTAGGCATGCATTGGGTTGTTTGCTGGCGGTTTTTCTTGAGGTTCAGGCGCGCACCCGGTAGTGATTAGAGTCCTAGGTCTGCCTTGGTTGTTAAAGATAAGAAGGTGGCATTCCAAGGAGCTGCTAGGCGCTCTTTGGTTATATAGATGCGTGGCGCTTGGTTATAAAAATAGGATGTCGGCCAAAGTTTTGATTTTTTTTGGTGGGCTGTTTTGGAATATTAGGATGAGCCTATGCCCATCCTACCGCTTCATTAAGATTTGAGTCATAGGCATGACCAGTCTCAATATCTATAAACATGAGATTGGTACGCTCGAAATCTTCCCGCTCATCTTCATAGGCGGTTTTCTCATCATAATTTACCGCAGCATCATAAATATCACCGACCGCTACACCAATGGCATCAATGATGCTTTGATCTATGGATGAAAGGTCGGCATCCGTTTCAATCCCATATTCGCTGCCGATATCATCACTGAGTTTATAGCGGGTAAATTTCGGTTCTACCTGTTTGCCCTGCAATAATGAAAGAATCACGACAAAACCGTTGTCTAGCCCAATCTTTTGCGCTTGGTTCGCTGATATAAAGCCCCATTGAGCTAATTTACCTTTACTTGCAAGGCGACGAATTTTAAGCATTTTCCGCTTAACCAGCATAATTACTCCTTGTTTATTTAGTTGAAGAAAATATTAGCAAGAAGAAATAGGTGTAACAAAATTTAGTTAATGTAAGTTTGCATTTCACTAATTCATGTATTTAGGAGGGGAAATTTAATTTTCAATATGCGCGCCCGCGAATTTTTATACCCAGCATAAAAAAAGCCCGACCTAGAGGATAGTCGGGCAAAGGAGGTTTTCAGACGCAGAGTTGTTGTAAGTTATGTTAATTCGATAGATTTGGAATTCTAAGGAAATGTTTTTAATTTTTCAAATTCCATATTCTATATTTTGGTATGCCCTTTTCTTACAGCGGAAACCACTAACGTTAAGGAACGCCCCCCAAACCCCCCCATAGAATTTTGCCTCATAAATCTTGGAGAGAGTTTGGGGAGACGTAACCTAACCTAGCCAATTTCCACCACAAGAAAAGGAACTTTTCTTTACAGTGCAAACCACTGACACGGTATAAGCCACGACCCCCATCAAGCAAATCGCGTCGGGGAGAAAATCTCAACCCGAAACCCATTTGTCAGAAGTATAGTAAGCGCTCACTAGATTGTAAACCCCCTAGGCATGCCTGATTTATCCATTTTATGCCTTGGTATGCCGTGGTACAGCGTCAAAAAGCCAACTTTACGCTGGCAATGGAATAACTTTAAATTTTCGAACACCAATACCGCTAATTTCAATCATTAGCGCGTAATTCAGGATGAATAAATAACATGATTACTTATCCTCTTTCCAAAGACTGTTGTGATTCACATGTCTGCCCAAATCAATCAGCTTTTGCATATCCTCTATAGATAGACCGTGATAACGTGCAAATGCATCAACGCTTAAAAAGTCGTTGTAATACTGAATATAGAGGTCGTTAAGGCGTGTAGTGATTGCATTAACCATCTCGCTCATTAGCTCGTTTTGTTTTATAGGCATGACTGTAAAACTCTATGTGTACTTAGATGCATAACAGTGTATAGAGATAGAGCAGGAAACAAAGCTAGAAAACTAAAAATCCATTTATATAGCTGTGTAGATAGATTTCTATATTTCTACATAAGTGCCTAGGCATGCATATTGGAATATGGCGATGTGTGGCGATTGGTGCATTGCCTCAACCCTAGATAGAGAGGTGCAGGTATAATAGTGGTATGGGTGAAGCTGGAAGTGGAGCTGTTCGGCTTACCTATGTGCGCCGTGGTGTGCTTGGTTATAAAAATAAGAATGTCGCCCGAAGTTTTGATTTTTATATTTCCTGTTGGTCAAAGGAATGGCTAGGTAGACGATTGATTGAAACACACAATTCTTTGGCTCACTCCGTTCGCCTTTCTTTTGCCATCTTATCTTTCTACTACATGTGTATTATCCTCTATCTCTATCCTTATACCTGTGTCACTATCTACATATCTATATAGATAAATAATTAGCTATTTTCTTTATTACTGATCTATCTCTATCTACGCTTACCTATGCCTATCCGTATAGTATTATTGTTATCTATCTATATAGATTTCTACATTAATAGATAGTTATACATGCTTTTTATCTCTATCTGATTGGCTTTTTATATTGATAGTTTTCTACATTTCTATATAGATAGATTGCTTGTATATTTACTCGAACTATATATCTATATGGATTTCTATATTTCTATAAGTATTGGTGTATAAGTGTTTGCCAATATTTGTTTTTATCTCTATCACTTCTTATACGTTTGAGGATTTTATTAAGCCGCGCATCTATATCTCTACGCTTACCGAGACTTGGGTGTACTTGGGTATTCCGAGAGTTTTCGAATATATAAATATATCTTCTTAGAACATTCTTATATTACTTATTCTCGGAAATGTAGGCGCGGTTCACTTGGGTTTTTAGAGATTCTTCTCATGTATCTTTCAAACCGACATAAATGCTATCGTATTTCTTCACGGTTTCGCGTATTTCGCATTTTAGAACTTAAGATGATTGCTTTTATATCTTGCGCTTAAAGTTGCTTAAAACGCTCTAAAAAAGCGAAATAGAGTAGAGTTATAAAAACGATTAATTCACACCAAAATCAGCTTTAATTGCCTGAAGGAAAATGCCTAAGTATTAATTTGGAAAAATGCCTTAAAAATCAAATGCCTATAATTGAATTTCTGTGTTTGTTGTTGGCTTGTGGACTTATGTTGTTGATTAGCCTGATTTTTAACAAATTTTGCCTGTTTTTAAGCTATTTGGGGTTACTATAATGGGCATATGTCTTAAATGAGTCTCTAATACATGCTTACTGTATTTATTGTTTTAGTTGCCTTGTTTGTTATAGCACTAATGGTTAAGACGCATAACGAGAGAAATAAGGCGGCAAGATTAAGCCGACTTTCATTGAAAGCATCTGAGGCTTTGGTAAATGCATCTATGCATAAGATGAGACTTGCCTCAATGTCTCCAGAAGAGGCTTTTATTGAAACTCTAACCGATGAAGAACGTGAAATATATTTCAGCCTCACAACTGCACTTGAGAAATTAACTTTTAAGGTTGATATTGCAGGTAACAGAATTAAGAAACAAAGCAATGGCGTTAAACAGATCAACAAACTACTAAATGCTTAAAATTATAAATATGCCTTTTGTATTTTTGGAATTGTCGCTACTAATCAAATTGAACAAATGAGGTGACTTATGTTGATCATGATTGTTGGAATGGTGCTGGTAGCGTTATCTGTCTACCGCGGTGTTGCCCTGAGTAAGTATTTACATAGCCCGTCGGTATCGCACTCAACCAGTAGTCTGTATATGCAGGAGATGGTGGTCACGCGAATTAAACAGGCTTGGTATTGTGTTGTAGGTTTTACAGGATCAACAATGATTGCGATGGGAGTGGGGTTAACTTGGTTCATTTAAAATAAAAGGCTAGCTTATTGCGAGCCTTTCTTTTCTTCATTGTATTGATCGCCTTGTTTTCTATAGGCATCAATTTTCTTTCGAATTTGCTTCATGGCAGCATCATTGAATTTTACTCTTGGATCTTGTTCACCAAATAAATCATCATGAATAGCCATAAAGCGAATACTTGCCACTTTCATTTCGTGACCATCGGGATGTACTTGGTCAGTATCTTCAAAAGTTATAACAAGTAAAGGATCGTACTCGCCTTTAACAACGCGGGCGTGATACATATTTAGATAGTATGGAACAGAATTTCGTACAGAAGCCATGTTTTTGATTCTACCGTAGCGTCTATCGCTATCTTCTATGTATATATCGATGTAACCTTGCTCTCGCCAAAGCTCGATTAGGTTAAAGATGTCTTCTTCGTAATCCTCAATGTCTTCAATAGTGAAGCCTATATGTTGACTGATTACGAAGAATAGGTCGTGCAATTCTGCGTGGGAGATGTATTTTCTTTCGAGTTGTTGATCAGGTTGTGGCATCCCTTTTCGTGCGTTCCTTGGCCGCTTGAAAGGCTCTGCGAAGGTTGCGTCTTGTTTCTTCAGGTGTGCTGCCAGTGATTTTTGTACCACCGAAGCCTTCACCCATGCGAACAAGTTCAACAATTGCAGGGTTTACGTTTTGGTTACTCATCTTGTTCATAACTTTTCTCCATGAGGAGACTGTTGTTAAGAGATGGCTTACAAATATAAATTTGTGCCATTTCGCTTTATAGCTTTAATAAACCGCTTAAATAGTCGGTTGTTTAGTAAATCCAGAAGGCTGCAACCTTATTGATTCACTTATGCATAAACGCATATTGATAATAAATTTCTATCGGTCGACCCAGAAATTTCTAAGTTTGCATCGTTTATTTTATGCTTTTACGCATAATTTGCAATAGCGAATATTTCAAAATGAAACTATCCCTATCTAAATTAGAAATGAAATTTCTATGTAGAAATGTAGATATATAGAAATCTACAAATATTTTAAGCCATTAATTTTTAATGTTTATATGTGAATTTTTCTTTTAAGACTTCAAAACAATCTTGATCAATTTCTTGTTTTTGATGATTAAACTTAAAAACATAATGTTGACCGTTCTTTTCATATTTAGCAAAACCGCAACTTACTTGGATGTGAATAGATTCGTTTGTTTCATCTTTATCCATTTTGTGAGTAACAGAAGCACCTTTTCGCTCATACGCCAGCAAATCAAAGAATTTAGCCATCGGTGTTCTTTCGTTTGGTGTCATTTTGAGTCTTACTAAATAATGGTGCAGGGCAAGATGTGATCTGCATATCAATCCGTTGATCATCCACGCCCTAAACAAACTATCGGCTTGCTTAAGGTTAGATTGACTGGTTGCCAGTTATTCCCCTGCATGGGCAACTCCGCGCGACATTAATAAATGTTTTGACTAATAAAGTCTCATCAGGCACGGTTGAATGGCTGCCTAGAATGGGCTCGAACCAGTGACCAACGGATTAACAGTCCGCTGCTCTACCTACTGAGCTACTACGCAATATAGTTATATAATTATATGGATTTATAACTACTTATCTATATAGAAATATAGAAATCTAAATAGATAAAAAATGAACCATACCGGGTTTGCCGGAGACCTTTTTATTTAAGTTAGGCCACCTGACCTAACGGGTTAATCTTATCATAGTACATTGCTTCAAACTCAAAAGGCGATACATAACCCAGTGCACTGTGTACACGCTTG
>NZ_JBMOSM010000029.1:0-32502 GCF_049316025.1 Paenibacillus sp. NPDC058898
GACTTAATACCATTATAAGGTGTAAGTTGATGGATTTTTTTAAAAAAACCTATATTCAGAAATAAACCTAGCCAGATAGATAAAAGCAAATTAAAATTTAATAGTGTAATATTATTACATATCTCTTTGAATTTTAAAAAATTTACTAGCATTTAAAAACCACTAAATATTAAAAACTCGAAATCTTAGCTAGTAAAACTTAAATAGAAATTAAAAAATGAGCTTAGTAACCAATAAGAATACAAAGCTATATTATTAAAAACAAATCTTTAAGCTCATCTTAATTTTAAAAATTTATTGTTTGATAAATTTATCATTTGAGACTCTTAGATGAATAATTCAAGTCATGAAATGAGTGAGTATATAACTAAAGTCCCCCAAGTTACCCTTCTATTCTGGATTACTAAAATCTTCGCAACTACTTTTGGTGAAACTGGCGGAGATAGTTTTTCAATGTCATTGAAACTTGGGTATTTAACTAGTACTTTTATTTTTGCCATAGTTTTTATTATCTTATTGATCTGTCAAATTAAGGCAAAAAGTTATAAACCATATTTATATTGGTTTACCATTATTGCGAGTACAACTGTTGGTACAACATTAGCAGACTTTGTCACTCGATCTTTAGGTATTGGTTATAGTGGAGGAAGTAGCTTACTCCTCGGCTTAGTCATCTTCTCATTATTGGGTTGGTATAAAGTTGAAGGCAGCGTCTCCCCTCATACCGTTAATAAACCTAAATCAGAAGTCTTTTATTGGTTAACAATTACCTTTAGCCAAACTTTGGGTACAGCTCTTGGTGACTGGTCAGCAGATACGATTGGATTAGGCTATAGTGGCGGGATTGCTCTTTTCTCAGCACTCATTTTATTGATGGTGTTTTTGTATAAATTCACTTCTGTTTCACGAACATTTTTATTCTGGAGCACTTTTATTTTAACTCGTCCTTTGGGTGCTGTAGTTGGAGACTTTCTAGATAAGCCCCTTTCCGCTGGAGGTTTAGACTTAAGCCGTTTTGCAGCATCAGGAGTAATATTAGTTGCTATTTTAATATGTATTTATTTTAGTAAAAATAATCAGTTAGGTAATGTAAAAAATGCATAAATTGTAAAAGCTCTCCTCAGAGGGCTTTCACACAAATTCCTACATTCACATTCGTATTTATCGTATGAGCTGTGCACCCTGATAACATGATACACAGCGCAGTAATAATCGAAGCAAATTTAGTACGCTTGCAATGAAGGACTTTCATGCTAGCCGATCCGGTTAGCAATCCAGCCATAGAAGAACTGTTCTTGCGTGGGATTACGCTCACATATTTCAATGTAGCGTTGTCCTTGCATAATATTAAGTACTCGCACTAATACTTTCTCGCCTTCTTTTCCACGTTTGGCCAGATAGGTTTTAAGAGCACCTAAGGTGTTAGATCCATAAACACCATCAACCTTTAAATCTGCATACCCAGCTTTACCTTGATTGTTAAGCAAGTTCAAAGCACGTTGTAAAAGTGGTTTTGCAAAGTTGATACCGCAGTTCACACCTGTATCTAAGAGCTCTTCAGCTACTGCAGAAGAGATGATATTCACTTGGTCAAATCGCGGAGCTGTCCAATACTGCTTTTTATAAATGGCTTTGGCTACATCAAGCGGCAAATCTTTCATATTACCCTTATAGCCGTTTGAACGCGCGACCGCTTCAGTAATACCGTATTTGGTTGCACCGCCCCGATCTGCCGGGTTATTTACGTACCCACCTTCACGTTTAATTAATTCATCAAGATATTGTTCGATGTTCATTTCACTTTCCTTCAGATGTAAAAAAACCGCCCGAAGGCGGCATTAACTGTTTTCGATGTCTTTTCTGGCTTTCTTAAACTCTTTGATCACTTCAACGATCGTTTTCCCTTCCTGTTTATCTATGAAATTAAAAATCCAACGGACCAAAGCCCAACCGGGTAATCCACATACAAAGAAGAATCCACCAAGTGCAATCATCCCCCATACATCAGTAACCCATTCATGAAGGCCCCACTTCACGATAATGAAGGAGCCACCAGCTAAACTTGATACAACTGTGCAGATCAAGCCTACGCCCCACTCTTGTGGTGAGCGTGGCATTCGTGTCATCAATACAACTGCTGCAACTAAAGCAACCGCTAAAGTCACCATAATTGCTGCACCGTAGAATTTTAAAAGTGCTGTTAAGCCGCTTGTTGAAACTGGTTCCATGCCTTACTCCAGATTTTTGGCAATAAAAAAGCACCCGATTGGGTGCTAACGAATTAATTTAAATTAAGCTTCAGAAGTACTTTGAGTAATCTGATTTGAATAATTCCAGACTGTATCTTTCCATACATCCCGTGCAGCGACACGTATATAATATGGCGTTGTTGATTGTAGCCCTCCTATCGTTTTTGTAATCTCTGAGCCTGACCATGTAGGAGGCATTGTTGTTGGGTCAAAGTTAGGATTATTGCTGAGCCAAATTGCATAATCTTTAAGATCTGGAGCCTCACTAGGAATCCAACTCACTGTTATAGAGTTCGTCGAAGCAGATGTATATATGTTAGATAACACTGGAGGGACAGGATTGCTAATGCTTAATTCAGCGAAGGCACTAAGTTGGTCACCATTTTTACTCGCAACACGGATTGTGTAAGAACGGCCCAAACCATCTTGCTTAGCTTCTTCAATTGAATAACTATAATCTGAATTTGTCGTATCAACTTCACGCAACATTACGCCATTCGACCAGATCTGAACACGATAACCTGTAACGCCACTTGAAGTTTGCCATTGTACTTTGAATGTTGTCCCGACAAATGGAGATTGCAAGGAAAGGCCCTTAATACCCGATGGTTTCCCTCCATTTAACGTGTAACTGTAAGCTGTTACTTCATCAAGAGTTTGCTCTTTACGTTCAAGTCCATTAAAGCTAGTGAATTTCAAGAAGATCTGTTTACCTACAAGGTTTTCATTGAAACTATACTTGAATATTGCTTTATCTAAGCGCACAAATGGCTCACCAGCATTGTGAATTTGTGCATCATCAAAACGTCCACGTAAAACATCACTTAATGTATAGAGACCTAATCCATTTAATGTGGCCACTTGATAGTTAAAGTATTCATCACCTAGCTTACATAGTGTCTGATCTGCATGTGCATCTTCCAGAGTACCGCTAAAAATCTGGCTGGCAGTATTAAGTTCTACTTGCATAGATGTAGCACTAGCATCAATGGCATCCACAAGGAGACCATAACGCGCAGAGCCATAGATGGTGCCAATCATTTCATAAGTGGTATTGTCAAGACTTGCCCACACATTACAGCCACCCCAGTTAATGCCGCCCGACACCGCCGCCCATACTTGAACTTTACCATCTGAAAGATCTAAAGGAGGTTCAAAAATAATAGGTGCATTAACATTACCCGGTTCTTCATTCCCCCCTTGATAGCCATTGGATGCTTGAAGATCATATTCAATTGCTGATCTTGAACCAACTGCCAGCTCTTCTGCAGTCACAGTCAAACGACCCTCTTGGTCTTCCTCAATTCGAGTAATACGTACAGGAAAGCGGTATAAACCCAAAGCGCTATCAGTCAATGTAACTATATCCATTGGTTCTAGTCGACAAAACTTCCACCCCAGATCAAATTCATATTCATTTCGCACATACAACAAGCGTTGCAGTCGTAATTGTGCTGCATGACGGGCGATTTTTGGGTCGCAAAAAAAGTGGTTTTCTACAGGATCTTCTGTACGTAGACCAAACATTTCAATATTTGCTTGATCCTTTGCTTCTACAGTTTCTGTATTGTATTGATTAAAACGGTTGATATATTCAATCTGCACATGATTATAAGCATCTGTGTCACGGCTGCGGCGTACACGTACTGGCTCGTCATCGCCAATAAAGTCATCATCGGTTAAGTGATAAACTGGTGTGAGATCAGGTATAAACGTAACGCCGTTACCCGTAATTGCAGAGTCCCCGAAAGAACGGATCTTTAAGCCATCTGGGCTTGGTACTACAGCACAATTTACTGCCTCAACAATCTCATTGATAGTTTCATAGGCTGGTCGTTGTTCTGTGAAAGCTGGGCTAATTAAAAGATTGGCAGCTCGGCAATAAGTTCTAAATTCATCAAGATCTGCAATTTTAAGATTTGGGGCCGCACCATGACGTGGATGTGTGATGAAATCTTCAATAACATCTGCCGGATTAGCGTCATCTATCGTGTCAGATAATGTAATCGTACTGATCACTTCAAAATTATGGTTTGAAAGACTTGCGCTATTCCCCATCTCATAATTAGCACATGCTACATATCCCAAATAAGGATAGTTAATTGCCTGTTCTGGATGCTTTGATAGTAACCATCCCCACGGTGGATTATTATTTCCATCGAATAATTCAAAATTTAATTGATCAATAGGATCTAAAGTAATAGCACCTTCCTGCTTAGGGACATACTGTTCTTTATCAACCCAAATCAGGCCAATCTTCTTAATTTGGTTTTCACATAAACCAAGCATAAGAGACGCGCTATAACTAAAGGTAGTATTGCTGGTTTTAGTACCACCACCCTTACCTCCAGACTTTTGAACCGTTGTATGAGGTGTTGCTTTAAAATCCCCATACCAAAACATATTAGCCGCTACCCGTGTTTTACCGTACACCAATGGCTGGCAAAGACCATATGCTGACTGTTGGATCCGCATAGAGTTAATTCGGGTATCCGTTGTACTAATTGTAGTACTACCAAATAATCCACCCATTTATTTAAGCCTCTTCATACGAAAAAACCCGGCAATTCGCCGGGCTAAACTTCCTTTTGTTCCATCTTGTATAATCACTCCCTGATGGAGATAACTGTGAATGACCTGCGGCCATTCAATAACAATTGCACCATGACTGATACACTTGCCAAATTGATATAGAACAATATCACCCGGTTGTGGTGGCCCTTCTACTGGATCACATACGCCCAAAATCAATTCTAAATAACGTTGTCCCATCTGGTGCAAATGCCAATCAGGCGGATATGGCCGTGGATCTAAATGGTCCATCAATCCGACTTTTTCATAGACCTCACAAATCAAAGTGCCGCAGTCAACTCCCACACCTTTCACACGACCTTGATGATGGTAAGGAGTACCGAGCCATGTAAGGGCCTCTTGTACTGCTTCTAAATTTTTAGCTTTCTTCGCCATAGAATTTGGTCCATACAAAAAAGCCTTGGAAAATTCCAAGGCTTTCATTAGTTTTTAGACTTCAATAATAGTTAGGTTCCCCGTCCTATAAGCCCCTGTATCTATAAAGTGACAGTTATGCTTAATGACAGGGTAGTCAACAATCGTATGCCCCAGATAAATACGGTCAATATTTTTAACTTTACGGTAAATTCCAGTTTGATCGTTAAATCGATTTCTTGACCACAAGGCAAGATTCATAGCTAAAAGAACATCATCTATATCTTGATTATTAAACGATTTTTTAAACTCAAGCCAATCGTTTTGCTCAACATTTGCATGAACAAATCCAATAAGCTCTCCTTTATGTTCAATTTCAAGATAGAGCGGAAGCTCTTTTAGTTGCTCAATTATCTTTAGTTGATCACTTTTAGATAATTTATAAAACCACTCACCACCGTTACGCTCATCTTTGTGTATATTGCGAATCTTATGATTCAGCATCCCATCAATACACATTTGTTCGTGATTTCCACGAACAGCTTTGAACCAAGGCTTATTGAGTAGTTTTATACACTCAAGGCTCTTTTTACCCCGATCAACCAAGTCACCTACCGAAATCAAAAGATCATTTTTAAAATCGAAACCTATGTCGACAAGATGTCGACATAGGTTATCGTAACTACCGTGCAAGTCGCCCACTACAAAGATACGTTCATACTTCTTCATACGATTAATCTCAAAGCCCCTTCATCAAGATTGACTTGCTCACCTGAATTGTTCACGTGTGTTACAGTAACTACACCTGCACTTTTACATTCAGCAGTCATTTGTGTACCCTTTAAGTCAAACTGAAAATCAACTAAATATTGAGTACCAAGAGTCGCCGTTGAAAGATTTAATGTTGTTGATTGACTTGCACCAGCTGCCAATGTTGGCGGGTTCCAAAGTTTTTGAGCTAAAACTCCTTGATCTAAATATCCATATTTTGCATCAAGATATTTAATCCGTTCTTTTAGCCAAGCCATAATTTGACAAATCCCTCCGAGATCCTTCGATGGAATATCGGGCCAACGCTGTTGCTCTTGCTTAAAGAGATTGAGACTGAATTTTGATTCAATATCACGCTCAATTCGATAAACAGTATTAAGGTTAAAAATTCCTTTATTTCTTAATTCAGCATATCGTTTAATAACATCATTAAGAATAATTGGCTTAACAATAGGAATGATATTGTTAGCGTCCCAATTCCAATTTGAAGCATATTCAACCCCAATACCTGCCCAATGAAGCCCGAAAGTCGTATCAAGGTCATAAGGCATCCAACAATATTGAGTACCATCCCAAGTTGTCAAAATTGAATTCTTATCAAGCAAATCTGCTGCAGCAGTAAACTCAACAAGCAAATACCAATCAACAACATTTGTACGATCATAATATTTGTCGAATTGAGCAGTTCGTTCAGCTATTGGCAAACGGTGAAAATCCCAAAGCGCCTGCATGGAAGCTTTTACAGTAGCGTCACTAATCGGTCCGCCTTCTTCATAACCGTTTAGTTTAGGGTTTCTAAGGCCTAGTTTTTCGTAAGGCGGTGCAGATGCTGTGAAATCAATACCCCCTCCCAGCAACTCAAATTGAACATGCTTTTTATTGCTTTTGTCCAAATTGTAATTGTCTCGTTTTTTGCCAATATTTAATGTACCTATCCCATAGAAAACGCCATTTAAGCGAACCACAGCAGGATAACCATCAACATGACCTACCGCGCCAGTATCAAGTGAATTCACACCCAACTGGTTGAGGTACGCGCGATCTACCTCACGCTTCGGGAAGCCTTTTCTTGATTGGACCATTTCTTCCCATAGTCTATTACAAAGAATGTTTCGGCTATGAGTTGCATCAATCCAGTTTGCTTTCCAAACAAGTTCCTGTTGAGGAATCAAATCACCTAATTTTATTGAACGCTCAGTAGTAAAACTTTCATCCGTAAAAAAACCAAAACTAAAGTTCTTTTTCGGATACACAGCAGAACTACTCCCCTGTACCGCATATTGGGCATAACTTTCATTAACAACCCCGTCGACATTTAGCTTCAATCTACAATTAATCGAACCCTCAGCTTTACTCTCAGGCGGAAAGACTTTGTCTGCAAAAATGTCTATTTGGATTACGCTTGTAGGTTTTGGGAAAGTAAATAGCGTGTTCTGTACAACGTTCGTATTAAGAGGCTTTACCTTTGAACTAAACTGATTAGTACGATTCTTAATAACATATGGGTTAGATAGTTCTTTTAAATTTGGAGCGTCACGATGAATACTTGTAATGGTGATATATCCCTCATGATCACAAGTATAGTTTATCTTTGCGGATTTAATGCCTTGCGAACCAAAATCTGGAATTGAATGAACACATCTGATGAAATTCCCATTATAGTCATACAAGTTAAGTACGCTCATTATTCCGCCAGGTTCATCCGTATCAACTACAGCTTCAAAAGTATCGCCATGTTTTACTGCAATCTTTCCCGTACTTTTATATGCAGACCAATACTCTGGAGAAACATTTTGATTGAATTCAATTCCAGCTGCTGTGTAACCAGTACCTGGTGCGAGAAAAGGGATTTTCTCTTCAATTTTTTCTGCAGCCAACCTAGATAAATTATCATTCCGCACAAAAACATTCTCTTGGGGTCTGCTCCATGATAAATTTTGATCAGTGCCCGCAGGGATTAAGTCTGCTTTCAACTTCAGTCCGCTTATGTATGCACGGTTTGCTGGATTAATTGAACAAAAGACAATAAAACAGCGCTTTGTCGCGGTATAAGAGTATTCAAATGGATATGAGTCACCCGGCCGTTCAGTATTTTTGAAAGATTCTAGAAAGTTCAAATCTTTGTCAAAAATTACCATGGCGGGAATATTGCTGTCTGGATTAAGAACTGTTGCCTTAATCTGATCCCCTACTTCCAACGGTATTAAACCTGTATTTCTGTAGGCATTTGTATAAATATCACCGCCCCCATTTAAGTCATGGGTTCCGTTTTCATAGTAACGACCAAGCTCATTAAACTCAAAAGTTATTGTTTTCCCTTCACTCACCATTTTGGCATTTGCATATCGTAAGTTAGCAATCATCCGAACGATATATCTATCGAAGTATGAACTACGATCTAAAACTGTAAGCTGGTAATGATTGCCTGTCACAGTTGCAAAACGTGTAGGATAAAGTGATCCTGCATAGTGAATTGTTGTTGCTACACAATAACAATTAAATGGAGCTGTATAGCGGTATTGAACTTCTTCGACCTCTTCAGGGCCTATGTTTGGTATAGATAAATCTGCAACTAATTTAAGATCCATGTCAAAAACTAGTAATGATGCGACATCGGAAAAATTATTGCGGTTCTGTTGTAAGATCGATGCACTGATTGTAGCGCCTTGATCAAGATAAATAAGCCCTGTATTTACATAGTTAACGGTATGAATGTCAAAGTTTTTGCTTCTATCAGATTCACCCGTTTTAAAGTAGCGTCCAACAACATTAAATGGATAAGTATTTTGTCGATCAAAATAAACGCTTGTAAGGGCTTTTAAAGCATTAATTTCATTTAATAGATCTTTTGAAACGGAATTATATTTTTTATCAAAATTACTTTTTTGCTCCAAAGTCTCAATGTACTCAATCAAGCGTTTTAAAGCATCTTTAAAGCCAGCTTCAGTAACACTAGGGTCTATGAATTCAGCAACGGTAGGGATTGTTGGAAATACAACATTAGATAAATCATTCATACTCTTTTTCCATAAAAAAAGCCCTGCAAATGCAGAGCTATGGATTAAATTTTTTAAAACTTAGACTGAAGTTTCAGGAATAGGAACATAAGGTGCGCCTCTAAATCGAGCGCGATTATTAAAGCGATTGTCACAAGTATCTAGTCGTTTATCACAACCCGGATATACACGAATCACCTCACCAATTGCAGGCATTTCTAAAAGCGGCAACGTAAGAAGTAATGCTCCCGTTTCATGCAATCGCACCGTGCGCTTAATACCAACATTAATACCCTCAAGAAACTCTACAACACCCTGAGTGAACCAGCCTTGAGGATGACTTAGATCACAGTGAATTCTATTTAAAGTACTGTTAGCACCAATGGTTGTATCAACTGCAAATTCTGAACTTAATAAGCCACAAGCCTGATCAAAAAGTGTATTTAAGCAACCCGGTTGATACAAATTACGTGGCATTTGTACTTTTAAATCATCTATTTCCGAAACCACACTCGCTTTAATCTCATATCGATCAAACTCAGGTTCAATAATACGCCCTTCAAATAAAACCATCGTTCCAGCACTAGTATCTGTAGGGGTATTGATATCCATGAAAATACGCTCTAGCTTAAAGCGAGAACCATCTAAAATACCGTTATGGAATGCTTGAGCGACAGGCACCTCACCAAACATTGTACTTTCAGTAGTTTCAATCGTAATTGATAAATTATCGACTTCAATTCCAAGTGAGAGACTAATACCTTCCCGACTTATAATTGGCCCATTTGACTGAAACACCTTGTCTTCTACAACCAAATCAACATCGTAATTTGTGTAATGATATTCAATACCTTGTATTGTTGTAATGGTATATAGATCAGCCATAATAAACTGATCTGCATCCAACAATCTTATAAGCTTATCTGATGCTTTTCTCATACCTTATTTCCCAATGAACCAATTAAGTCAATTTTGTTAGATTTCCAAAGCTTATGCATAAAATTTACATATTCTTGCGTGTCTTCTTTAAAACGACATCGGTAATAGTAAGTACCTGAAACAGTTATTTCCTGATCTAAAGCAAGAGGTTCTGACAGGATCAGATATCCATCCTTAGTTATCTCAAATACGCCTTGTTTCCACATTAAAGCATCATCACTGACCCACATAGATTTAATCGTGTTTCGGTTCCACATGCTTTGATTAAAAGCCAAGATCTTTGGTTCGGTATGACTTAGGACTATCTTTTCGATCTGGGCTTCTGTTTCCCACCAACCTATGTAATCATCACCCCACATGAGTTTCTGCTCGTCTGTCCACATTAACTTTGAGTACTGATTCCACATTTGAGGATTCACATAATGTGGAAACGTAGGGTTTTGCTTGTGAGTTTGGAGAGTTTTATAAATTTGAAACTTCTGTGTAATGCCATCACCAACAAATGTGCAATTAAATTCATTATCTTCAGGCATCTTATAGAGAAAAGAATCAAATGACCCTCTTCTCTCTAGAAAAAAACTCTCAATAACTTGTAATTCAGCTTTACCACTTCTTTCTCGCAAAAAACCGAAAGACAGTGAAATTTCATACTTTGGAAAGGATTGAAAGCTTGCTCTTAATTCACGACCATTTATTGATGTCATGATTTTGGTGTTAAACATCGGAGCTTTTGATAAGTCCCATTCAAGACCAGGTAATTCTGGAAACAATGCATTAGACATTTAATCCTCCTTATTTCCCAAAATTACGGTTATAGCCTTTAAGTCCACCAGCCAAATCACGGCCATGCTTCTTCATAAAGTCTCTAACTCCTTTGGCATCAATGGCACTAATATTGAAAACAGTGGTACCACCACCCCCACCTTCAGCAACCGCTGCAGCCCCAAAACTTGCCCCATTGCGTAATGCGTTACCCATTTCACGAATGGTATTTGCATGTTGAGACGGTAAAACCATCTCATCTTCATGAAGCTGTGTAATTGGGTTAACACCGGATGGAATGTCGTAACCGCCTCGAGCAGATTTAATCTTTCCAGCTAGACCAGCCACTAAACCAAATGCAGCAGCACCGGCACCAACGGCGAGAATTGGACCGACATAGGGAATTGCAACCATAGCTTTAAATGCACCAGCCATTGCTTCCCATGCAGACATCATGATGCCTTTGATAGCTTCGGCAGCCTTTAAGCCTAAACGTGCTAAACCACCTGCTGCAGTAACGCTGGTACGTGTTGCTTCACCTGCAATGGTTGCCCCTGTTTGAGCAGCTTGGCCAGAAGCTTCTGCCGCCGTTTCAGCACCAACGAAGCCAAGCTTACGGGCCAACTTAATCGCTTGGATTCTTAACCAGCCTTGTAGCTCCTTTGTTGCTGTTTGCAAGGCAAATTGCCCCATGTCAGCTAGTACTGCTTTAGTTGCATTACTCCAAGTCAGTGTGCCATTCATAAGTGACTGAATGCCCTGATCCCATAGGTTAGAAAGACGAGAAGTAAACCCACCGAACTTAGCCTCAAAGTCTTTCATTTCCGCATCACTGATTAAGCCCATAGACTTAGTGTCAGCAACTTTCTGATCTGTCTCTAAATCAGAAATGTTGTTTGTGATTTGGTTTTGATTGCCCTGCTTACCCGTAATACCGGTTTGCTCGTTCTCAAGTGCTAAACGCTCTAAAAGACCTTGCCGTTTAATTTCACGTAACTGATCTTCTAGTTGTTTTTCCAACTGGACTTTACGGACATTTGAAATTTTCTTGGCGTCAAACTCTGCCTGAATTCGCGCCGCTTCAATTTCATAAAGGCGTTGTGCTTGCTGTTGATAATTGTCTATCTGTTCTTCACGAGCTTTTTTGTATTCCTCAAACTCTTTTAAACGAATAGCAATAATCTTGTCGGATGCATCCTTCTCGGCTTTGACTTTGGCAGCTGATTTTTCATCGGCAGTCAATTTAGATTTTTCAATCTCATCTAATGCCTTTTTGAGATCCATCGCTATTTTTTGCTCTTCAGTAGCATATTTATAGCGAATATCTGCTAATGCCTTAGCAGCTTGTTCAGCTTGGCGCACAGCATCATTTTTGCCTTGTTTGGCTTTCTTTGACTTGCCGCCTTTATCATCCTTAACGCCTGTACCAATCCCCTTATTAGGATTTGGAGGTGGAGTGCCAATTCCTATTTTTGGCGTATCTGGTTTTTCAATGGGTTTTGTAGGATCCTTATACACATAGTTGGTAATTTTTTTACCACCTGCGGTAGTAACATCGAGAATCCGTTGCCCAGCAGTTACGAGTGAATTAGTGGCTGTAGCTGCCCCTGCATTCCATGTGTTTTTCAGGTCATTCATTCGGCCTTTCATTTGATTGGTATATCGATCAGTGATACCGCCAAGTTGAGATAAGCCACCCTCCCATGCTGCTTTCGCACCCGAGAAATTGAAGTGAAGAATATTGTTAACAACACTACCAAATGTTTGAAACTTAACTTGTAGAACATCCAGACCGTATTGGATAGTGCTACGAACCATATCAAAGCCAGCCATAAGGCCATTAAATGCAATGATAAGAGCTTGGCATACTGTAACTACAACGGCGCGAATAATTGCAAAGGCGGACTGAACACCAACCTGAAAGCCTGTTACTACTATTCCTAAACCACGAATCACAACCGATACAGCATCCATAAAACCAATTTGTGCTACTGATCCATCACCGATATTGCTCGTCAAATCCTGCCAAATCCCACCAATGGTATTAAAAATATCCTCAACAATACTAAAGAAGCTGCCAAAAATACTGATAATAGATTTTATGGAATCATCAATTCCTTCTTTAGATTCAACTGCAAAATTTAAAAATCTATTTGCCAAGTCTGTCAATGCTGGTGCTGCTTGAGCAGCCATTCGAGACATAACACCTTGCACAGTTGAATGAATCGTCTCTAATGCTGTATTGAATTCTTTCGTTGATTGCATTGTTTCTGAGCTCATGATCACCCCTAAATCATGAGCTTGTTTTGCGTATTCCTTTAATTTTTCGGCATTATTATCTAAAAGTGGTGCCAATAATGTCGCATCATCAGCCAATGAATCCATATAAAAAGTCATTTCGGCTTGAGAGACATTGGCCTTTTGAAGGGTTTGATGATACTTCTCAAGAATTTGAGGTCCAGATAAACCTTGAAATTCTTTAGCAGTTACTCCAACTTTAGGGGCAATCTTTTCAAAGAAGTCGGCCATTTCTCCGCCGCCTGTTTGCATGAAGTCACCAAACTTATCGTTGACATCCTTCATGATGTCACTCAGCTTATCTTGCTCGACACCAACCTTCTTTGCAGCAAATGCCCACTCTTGAAACTCTGTTGCATTGGCATTTGCTAAACGGGATTGTATTTCTATTTCTTTTGATGCTTTCCCAACTGCTGAAACTAAGTCAGGTATTGCACCTATAGCCTCAGCTGCTGTTCTAGCCAATTCCTCACCAATACCTAAGAGAAAGCCTCCTTTAATTAGTGAGAAACCACCCGTTAATGAATCTTTAATATCATTGCCTACACTCTTAAACTTATCTGAGATGTTGTTTGCAAAATTATTAAATTCTGAACGTATACCTGACAAGTCGATTTTAAGATCAATGCCTTGACTGGAATTTTCAATTTTCCTTGAAGAATCTGAAACTATTTTTTCTGCATCTTTCATCCCCTCTTTTAGTTCAGAGGTCTTGGCACCGACATGGACTTCAACACGGTTATTGTTTGCCATAACTTCCTCACTGGCATTAAAAAAGCCCCTTGAAAGGGGCTGAGCTAAAATAAAAAAACCTTGCAATAGCAAGGCTTTTTAAGGTTATTTATGGCAAGTTAATCAGCCATATTTTTTGGCAAAATCTTCATCAGAGGTGCATAGATAAATTATGCCCTCAAAAAATGCAATTATTGCAGGCAATAACGTCCAGCAAAAAATCAAATAAAGTATCCCCATACCGACTTTGCCCAAGTAAAACTTATGAACTCCTATACCCCCAAGAAATAGAGCAAAAATCCCAGCAGCAATTTTGCTTTTCTTTCCATTTACTTTTGCGTCTTGTTGTCTTACACCACATTTTGGGCAAATTTCAGCACGTGCATCAATTTGCTGACCGCATGCATAACAAAATTTAGTTGGAACCATTTAAATACTGCCTATTTAATTTCAGCTTTAATTTTTTGAATCATTTTCTGTTCCAAAACACCACGTGAAACACAAGTTAAAGTGATATTTTGAGTTACATCACCAACTTTATAATCACCTTGCAATGTTGTGCGAACATCTAAAGAATTATCTGCAATTAAAATATTATAAGCAACCTTAGTACTGGTTCGATTATCTTTTAAATAATCAATGCCCAATGTTGTTCCGCAATCAGCTAAATCTGGTGTAAGGCGATAATCACGAGCTGCAGTAGAGATTACTCCAGCATCAGCATTAGCGCTCATAATCTGTTCACCATTAATTGCTAACGCACGTTGAGCTGCTTTAAAAATTTGATCCTTCGTAGCGCTCACTTGCTCGCTTGCACTTTGATTTAATGTGACAGGCGCTTTATATGTCGTTGCACAACCTACTAAACTAGATCCCACCACCAAAGCAAATAATATCTTTTTCATAATTTCACCGATTGTTATAAAGTGAACCTAATTTAACAAACCGATTACTTTTTGTCACATTGAAAAATTAATCAGGGCAGCCTTAACCACCCTGCGGAAAATTCGACAAAACTTCCAACATATCATCCTCGTCATCCTCTGAAACTGTGATAGCTTGCGGAGTTTCATCAATTCCCATAAATGCTTCCAAAATACGGCAAAGGCGCTGTATTCCAATATGTGCGGGAGGGTTACTTTGCTGATACGCACTTAATGCTCTTAATCTAGGCAGGTCCATTTCATTACGCACATAGTCGTAATCTTTACCCATTGTCAGGACTAAATGCGTGTACAGCTCCTCCCAGTTTATTCCCCCGAGCTTTCACCTACGGGTTTACCTGTATATTCCAAGCCGGACGTTTTAGTTACTAGGGCTAATACTTCTTCCATGTTACCCATATCTAAGAGCTCATCAGAAACATATTCACGGGTAATATCCGGGTAATTCCGTTTTAAACAAATATGAGCCATATCCACAATTACAGATGCTGGAACATTGTTTGAGCTTAATTGTTCTTGGAAACGCTCAATCGTACCCAATGGTGCCGGAGCAAAAATCCAAGTCTGACCAGCAATTTCTTTACTATTACCACGTGGGTTATCAACTTGCTTAAATTGCATCTGGCATTACTCCGATAAATCGATTTTGAAAACACGGTTAAGATCGTCAGCCATAGGCTGGAATTCAAACTCAGGAATATCGTAATCGTCCTGTTTTGAACTAAACCCAAGTTTGTTACTGGTACAACGGAAGAAATTCATGTGCATGAACTTGCCTTTGTAGTCACGTTGCAAGTCAACGGCAAACTCTGGCGTATAACCCATATCTAGGTTTGATACAGTGATTGACTTTGCACCCGCTACCATTGCTGAATAACGGAAGTTAATAAATACCGTTTTACCCACATCTGCAGCAGCAAATGTATAAGCACCGGTTGCCGCATCTACACTGTATTGCCCTGTTGCTGGCGCTGAAGCTACACGTTTAAGTGGGATTGCTTTAGCATCTGTTACGCCTAGATCCTTTACATATGTACCGCTGTTAGGAACAACCGGTGTAACAGTACCACCAGCCGGAATTACTTCACCATTAATGGTTTGGGAAACTGTTTCGATTCCACCTTCAGCAACAACGCCACCGAAAAAAATGGAATTTAACAAAGTACCGTTAATACGCCCGAAAGAAGCTTTACATTTAATGGTACCTTTACCACGCGCAGCATCTACAGCGAACTGTCCACGACCGAAAAGCTCTTTTAAGTCATAGCTAATATCCACACCAACGGATTGCATCACCCCCACTTCAACTGGTGTGGGATTACTAATCGGTTGCCCATATACATCTTGAATCGGTGTAGCAAAGATCTTGCCGGCACCAAATAAATATTGAGCCATTTATTTTGTCCTCTCTAAAATGACAAAACCGCCATCGAGGCGGTCATAAAATGAATGTTTTATTAATTGGTTGTGAGGATCCGGATAGGGATAATGGCAATCGCCTGATCATCCAGCATGTTTTCTACTGCTTCATATACTTCTACAGTGCCCTCGATCCAGCAGTGCTCTACCAAACCACCTAAGGTTTGATACTCACTAAGATCAGGATGGTCTGGCTTAATAGCTTCACGTACACGATCGATGAAAATATTCATCTGTGATGATGGGGGCTTAGCTCTATCAGCCTCATGGATGTAGATATAAACTTCAGCAGCAAGTTCAACTTTTGAATCCATACCATGTACCGGTACTTCTTGCTGATTGCCTTGAGTGATAAATATGGCAGGCCGTTCATCAGGCAATACATTATTAAAGTGACGTAAACGGCGACTTACTGTTTTGAGCCCTTCTACCCTTGTACTTAACCGATCAAACAGCGCTTGATAAATTGCTTCACTATCCACCTGCTATACCTCGCTGAATTGCTGCATCAATATTTTTCGGCACAATCTTGGCCACGATATCCAGTGAATCACGCATGAACCGCAATTCTCTAAACCGAACATTCCTAGAATGGGCCTTAACATTGACCTGAACAGGTGAAATAGGTCGGCCAAACGCCTGTTTAATTGTCCTCAGGTGTGCTTTAACACCCAAAGCACCATTTAGACCAAACTCATGTGCAGGTGCATAAGGCACCAAAGCACCGCCAGCTCCCACGGTTCCCTCAATGGAATCCTTATCCTCATCCACCTTTGATGAAACGGATCCACGCAAGCGGCCTGACTGAACTTTAAGTCGTTGGCCACTTAACATGTCTTCCTGAACAATCCGCTGTAAGCGCAAAGTAAGAGCGTTAATCGTGCGTCTTATTTCAAACCTAACGCGATTATTCATCTCATCAAAATTGACCTGAGCATCAACACGATAATCGCTCATAGCTTAATTACTCTTTAGCAGAGGCTGTCGATTTCTTTGGCTCAACAACTTCAACGTAACGCTCAAAACCTAAGGGTTTTAAAATATGGATAATGTCATCCTCAGATTCTAAAACGCCGTTATTGATATCTAGGTTTTGCCCAGCAATAACAATTTTGCTTGGCTTGTAACCTTCTGGTGCCTGATATTTAAAAGGCATGGGATTCTCCTATACGACAAAAGCACCAACACCTAAACGGTTAGGGTTTGTGCCTTCATCATCAATTGGAATTGAATTTTTTAACGCAAGGTAACGCTGGCCATACATGCTGAGATCATAGAAAGCTTCTTTCGATGATCGTGAATAACTCACACTTTGGCCCGCAATTGTCATGCTTGAGGCGGTACCAAAAGCAGCACCATTGCCACTTACAGTACCAACTTTAAGAATATGTGCTGCATATAGACCTACAGCACGTTCCTTTAATGCCCCGAACTCAATTTGAGAAACAATCAGATCCGCTTCTTCTAAAGCATCCTGAATTTTTGCATCTGGCAAAGACATTAAACTCGAATCAGTCGAGAACTTTTCACGAAACGTTTGTACGTCCATAGACTCACCTTATTCTTTAGCCTGAGCTAACTTAGCTTGTAACTGCTCAAGTGTTTCATCATCACTAAACGTTACTTCAAGCGCTGTTAATTCAGCCTTCACGGCGGCCAAAGCATCTTCATCAGTTGGCTTTTGCTGCTCACCTGCTGCATCGTTTTGTTTACCACCTTTACCACCACGGCCACCAGTTTTACCTGTTGCTTTTGGCTCATCATCTGGGATTTCCTGAACTTCGAGCTCACCTTTTTCAACGAGTGATTTAAAGGCTTTACCTTTTGAAATACTTGTGAGATCCGAAGCACTAACTTGTACGGTTTGGCCTTGACCGACCTGAATTCCATCAAAAGAAAAAGCGGCCTGAGAGCCGCTGTAAGTAATTTTTGGCATGTTTAGTAATCCTTATTCAACATCGTAGTAGCGGAGAGAATCGACACGTTTTAAATAGACACCTTCATACATATAGTGTCCCGGTGTACGCATCACATAATTGATAGGTTGAGCTGCCAAGAATTCCAGTTCATTACAACGGAAAGTAATACAGCTCGGATCACGGCGATAAATAATACTGCGGTCAGTACCACCTTCACCTTTACCTTCAAGCATACTTTCAGAAGTGAATGTCAGTGTTTTACCTTGCATTGCAAAGGTGTTCTTTTCCTTAATGTATTCAAGGAAAGTTTTACCCGCTGAATCTGGAACAATACGGCTCGCTAGAATAGTGAACTTATTCTCAGGCATCACGAAAGTATCAGGTTGAATACTGCCATCGAACTTAGAGGCATTAGAAGCACCTTTAATTGCCTTATTGATATCGGCAAGAATGACCTCTACTGTGGCAGTCGTATAATCTACCGTAGAAGTAATCACCTCAACACCTGTTTGATTATAGAAGCCTAGCAAACCAGTTTCAGGCTCGCCAAACCAAGCGACATCACTCATGTGATTTTCATAGGCCAATCGAGCTGCTGCAACTTTGTCAGTCGTTAACTGGATACCTGCTTTTAAGGCAGCTGCAGCATCAAAAATACTGATTTCATAACCAATAACACCAGGCTGTACAGTGAGTTTTACTTCATCGTAAACAACCTCTGCTAATGGCACATCATTACCTTGACCTGAGAAGCGCTTACCACGTCCTACACCTCTCTTACGTTGCAAGACACTAGCCGAACCTATAACTGCACCTTCCAATCCTTCAATTGGTAAGTACTTTGCATAAGCTTGGGCTTCAGCAAGTTGCGGTGTCATTTCATCGATTGATTCAAGCTTTAATAATAACTTGGCAAAGTTATCTAAATTAAATGCATCCCCTACAGCGATTTGCACCCCATGTGCAACTGCTGATAGGCGGATTTTCATTTGTTCTAATTGTTTTGACATTGATTATGCTCCACGTAAACGAAGAATAGCTAATCCATCAGGACCAGTGATGGTTTCCCAAGAGGCATTAGGTAGTTCCGTAGAATCTAATGCTGAAGAAGAAAGTGAACCAAGTGGCGCTTGGGCAGTAGGGTTCGAAGTACGTACATAAACCTTCGCATTGATATCGATCACTGGAGCTGAAGGCTTCACCCAGATAGAACCGATTTGCATTACAGGTGCACAGTCCTTAGCTTGATAGGCTTCTTTACCTAAGGCATTTTTTCCAGATTTACCCACGTGCTGAAAAACCACTACACCAAACTTTGTATTGGTTGCCCCAGTTACTGCGCTTACGGTTTTCCCGTCAGCAGATTGGACCACCACTTCGCCGTCACTAACTACGCCAGTACCAGCAACTGGCAAAGATAAAATTTCTTCGGGCATGTGCAGGCGAGCACGCATACCCGGAATAGCTTGAGGGGTTAAAGACATTTGCAGTTCTCCAGTTAATTAGAAACTTTGTTTCCAAGCTTCTTTTTTGTTGTTTGGTTTAGGCTCCCCATCTACTGGTTTACCGTCACCAGTTTTAACTTGCTGTTGCTGGTGAAGAGCATCACCTACAGGATTAGAAGGATGTGTACCCTTCACAGCACAGAGTGCACGGAAAGTTGTGTCGATCTGCTCTGGCTTTGCATCACCTACTGATACGTTACCCATCAAAGCAGTTACTAAAGCATCACCCGCTTTAGCAGCAATTACATCACGTTTGATTTGCTCGCATGTGCAGCCTTCAGTTTTAACTGTTGGCACCAATGCTTTAGCATCCGCAATAACAGCAGCACGTTCAGCAGCAGCTTGCTCAAGCTTTTCAGGCGTCATCTGGTTCTTTTCCAGATCACCTACTTTTTGCTCCAGTGCTGTTTTTTCGGCATGCAATTGATCTACAACCGCTTGAATGGCACCTAGTTCATCACCGATAGAAAATTGCTTATCACCAACTTTAAGTTTTGCAGCCTTCAAGTTTTCCAGCTGCTCTTGTTGCTGCTTTAATGCATCGGCCAGAGGCGTGTTATCGCCGATGTTAAAACGGATACCGTTTACAATTACTTCCATTGTTTTATTCCCCTTTGGTGGAGTTTGCTGTTTGTCACCGATGCGGCAATCACCACCACAACGGCCATATTTAACGAGTGCTACGTGATTGCCAATAAAATTGGTAAATTTGGCTTGATACGGCGTGCCATCTGGCGCAGTACCCTGCTCAACGATTAATAAGGCTCCATAGCCAAGCGACATTTCTAGCCGCTCGTTGCTTTGGATCAGATCAATGCTGATCTTGTCTTTAATAAGCAAATCGCCCACCAGATAATCACCTTCCTGCCGGACGTTCTCACAATAGCCAATGTGATAATCCTTCCAGTTAGAAGCGTTAATTTCATTTTTAGGCGGGTGATAGTCAGTAGTGTCTACACCATTGAAGCTTTGAATAGCCTCAGGCTTGAAAAGCTCTTCTGCAGGCGTGTAGACATTAATGACTTGATCAGCGGTATAACCTTCCAGTGATGGAAACTCATACGCATAGTACTGACGTACTTGAGGCGCTTTAGCTAAGCGAACATTGACGCATTTCAGATACCCCTCTTTGGTAAATGAGCGTGTCGATTCGCTTGGCGCAAAGTCACCAATTTTGAGTTGGTAAATGGTTTTCATAAATTGCGCTCAATAAAAAAAGAGCCATATTGGCTCTTTGAATTTTTTGAAAAAACCCACCGAAGTGGATTAAATTTAATCTGTACAACTCTTAAATTTGAAAAGTAACGTTGTTTTATCTTGAGTACTTGAAAAACTATAACTTACATCATTTATATTAAAATCAATTCCATCTTTACTAAATTTACTACAACTGAAGTTTCCCCACATATCCTCATAACATATAGAATATATTTTCGGACTTACCTCTTCTTCTTCTAGTAAATAGCTTCCAAAACTTTCTCTGCACAAAGTATTTGATATGCCAGATAGGAGTGACAATTCAACCTGATTTGTTGGTCCTACCACCCCAATCCATTGATGAATTTTAAAACTTATGTCAGAAAATTTAATATTATTAATTGTGAGCTTCTCAAAATTGAAATTTTCCACATCCCGAATATTTATTTTTAAATCTTTAGAAAATTCTAAATCTTCAAAAAACTTCTTTTTATCAATAACATCCTTTAAATATTTTTTTGAAGTATTCCAAAAATAATAACCTTTTCCTGATATACAAAACACAGTAATCTTTGGAGCATGAAGGAACTGATCATCGTATTTTTTATATCTTTCTAATTCATTTCCATCTATATCACTTGAGAATGAAAACATTACAGTTGGAGCTTTCCCCCCCATATTACGATATTTTGCAAATTTCTTAATCGTTGACTTTAATTCCCCTGCATTTATCGTGCTTTTGACTTCGAATATATACCTTGTAGCCTCAATTGGAAGAAAAGCAAGATCCTGTTTTATATAAGGAGGTAGAATTTCATCGTCGTAAATAAAAAAATCCGTTTCATTTGATTGCTCATTTTTTGAGTTTTCGATAATTCCTCTAGAAATTTTGTATTTACTAGGAATCACATCTTTAATCAGATTAATTAACTCTTGTTCATTTAATCCGCCCTTTACACCTTGATGTACAACATTTCTATTAATCTCAAAATCAGCTTTTAATGAAGATATTTTTGCATTTATTTTTTCAGAAATTATTCCCATATTATTACTCTTACAAAGTCAACACCACCTCATAAATTACAAGATTTCATTAGGTTAAGATACTAATCTTTTTTTTAATTAATCAATCAATATATCCTCATAGTTAGGCAATGCCGTGCAACGACATCGAATAGGCTGACCGGGATGTCCACCGTCTGGCGGTGAATCCCATCTGAATGTCTTGCCCTGCTTATGCTGGTGGTCTGGCCTGACACGCTCATCTTTCGCCGTTTGCCATGTGTATGTCTCGACACCCATCGAAAGCTGTCGAGCTTGGTTAATTTGGCCGTTAATCTTGCCCATCTGATCACTAGCAATGAGACGTGCACGGTAATCGGTAGATAATCCTAATTGCTTAATTGCTTTGGCCAACTCTTCATTGGTTTGGCCGGTCTGTAAAGCATTAGTGATTAGCACTTCAAGTTTATCGGCGTATTGCTGTGGAATGGATTTAATCAAACTGACATTTGCCGTAATGTTTAGATCTACCTCGTCTTGAATATCAGCAGCTCGATAGAATGGCGTAAGATCCACACCAATAATTGTTTTGGTGTGCTCTGCAATTTGCTTGTCCACTTCCTTTTGGGTGTCAGTCACAACCTTTGTGGCCAACGGTCGAGAAATCTCAACAACATACTTTGTGAGCTTTTCCCTAAAGGCCGTCATCATGTCCGAGAACCATGCATCTCCGATGTTCTGGCCTACTGTAGGAATAACTAATTCCTTAGTTTGTTCCTGACAATATTTTGAGATAGCCAGTAATTGCCGTGTGTAATAAAGCTCTACACGGCGGTTTACGTGCACGGCTCTCGGCTTAGAAGCTTTACGACCTTTTTTACGTTTCTTCGCCTGCTGGAGGTGGGGTTTCAGGATCTGAATTATCGTTGTCATTAAGCTTCACCATTGTCTCAAGCTCTTTGATATGTTTTTCATCAATCACTGAATAAACACCATCAATAACAAGCTGTTTTGCTATCTGTGGCTCTGTGATGATGCCCATTTCTAAATACTTGGAATCCCGTTCAGCGTTAGCTTTCTCAACCTCAGAACGCACCTTAGCGTCTAATTGCCATAACGGGTTAAACACAACATCTAAACTTGGAATCTGACGACCAAATGTAGCTTGAACAATTACTCTTAAAAGCTTCATCATGAATGGCTTTAAGGACCATATTTGCTTAGTTGCGATACTGTCGTAATAGTTCCGTGTGTCGTGCTCACCAGTTGCGTTCATGCCTGCAGGTGATTGCCCAAATAAAATCGTATATGGCATATCAGCTGCACCAGCAGTTTGAATCGAATACTCACGCATGAGGTCAGGCAGACCGCCAAAGCTATAAGATTTAGAGTCATACTCCTCCTCTTTATCCAAGACGATCATGCCATTCAAGCCCTTAAGCAATCCGACACTAAGAAAACGTTCAGCTACGGATTTCATATCCTCTTTGATCTTATCGACCAAGTTAGGTGTTCTAATCACGTCAATTTTTGATTCATGGACCAGACTAGCAGTGGCTTTCTTTACGGCAGCATGATCAAGTAGATCCTCATAAACTTCCTGTAAGACACTTACCGGCTCTTCATTAACTACATCTGCATGGCAAAATTTGATTAAGCGAGTGTGGTGGATCCGTAGGTTAGATTTACCATCAAGCTTTAGCTTGTAAAATTCAGGCTGCTTTAAAAGTCCACCTGCCTCCTTAGGCGATAAGTATTTACTGGTATCAGCTTCAATGTACTTTTTCTTAAGCACCGTGAAAAACTCTAAACGCCCCACGCCTAACTTGTTTAAATCGAACGGTTGATCTAAGTTGCCGCCGTCTACAGTCCCTAGAAGCACATAGCAAACGCCATATAAGCGAGAAAGTACCAAACTAGATAAGAGCACCCCTTCTAAGTTAAAAGCCTTACACGCCTCTTTAAGCTTTAGTAAATCGTTATCCTGAATCCCTTCAAAAAACCAACCAGCTCGGAGCATGTCACTTGCTGGACGGTTTACGATGCGCTTAGCCAACCAGTGTTGATACACGGCTTCTAATTGCTCATCAGGAATTACTTTCTTAACGAAAGAACCGTGTGAAGCTTTGTCACGTTGGGTACCAATATTTGAGACAAAGTTTGTATACGCCCCTGCATCGCCAATTGCATCGGGCTTTTTAGTTTCAGCCATAATTTCCTCTAATCAAATACAGTTGGCTTTTTGGCTAATGAATCATTAATTGCATCAATGGTCGGGTCCCACTGGTCGTCATGGTCATGTGACCAATCAGCAGTGAGCCCTTCAATCTCTTCAATGTAGTTCAATAGCCACGGTGCATTAGCTGGTAACCAGACACGGCGTTCTTCAACATAAAGAATGACGTCCATAGTCCTTGATAGCTTGTCAGTACTTCGCTGAATCGCACGTATTGGTAAAGTGGTCTGCTTAGATATGGACTGAATTAAACCGGTACCACTCGCCTTATCCTCTACGGCCATATAACGAAGCTTGCCAATCTTTGTGTTACTGTCCTTGTGTTTATTGATAAAAGCTTTAGCTTCTTTCAATAGCTCTGGTGCTTCCCATTTGCCACGCTTCACATCGATGATGTAAAGGTTATTGTCATAGCTAAGACCTGCGCATAAGAACACTGAAAAGTCGTTATGCTCTTTTGTCTTTTGCGCCGTATCTGCCCAAATCGCACGCCATTTAAGAACAGGTAAATCTAGGTAACGTGGGAACCATTCAGCCTTAACAAGATCACCACCCAGCTTTTTAGGGTTTTGCATGTATTGGCTTGCAAATGTATAGCGTGACACTGTGGCGCCGTCTTTATCTTCCCCGCCTTTCTCCAGCTGCAGCAATGAAAGTAAAGATTCTTTTAATGGCCAGTAGCTTTGTCTGCCTTTCTCATCACGTTCAACATCACGTGGAATTTTTCGCTGTATGTGTTCGGGTAGCTTACTGATGTACTCATCATCAATAAGTGCGGGAATACTGATCTGTTCCCACTCACCAGGTACATTACCAGTCAACACAAAGTTAGTCGGATCTTCAACGTGCAAACGCTGCATGATCAGAATAATTGGCGTGTCAGATTTAGCTTTACGCGAGTTGACCGTGTTTAAGATCTTACGATTTGCTTTACGTCTAGCAGTCTGGCTAAATGCATCCTCAGGCTTTAATGGGTCATCAAGAATAATTGCACCGGTAAAGCCTTCATCCGCTAATGTACCGGCACGGCGACCAGTTACCTGCCCACCCATTGAAGCAGAATAAACATGACCAGCATCATAGCCATCAACGGTGGTTTTCCAGCTCGACTTAGCATCCGTACTGGTAGAAATCTTTACAGGCCATAAGTTCTGAAAGTCTTCTGACTTAACAATATTTCTAGCTGTTGCAGATACATCCTCTACAAGTGATTGTGAGAAAGATAAATACAAGAACCGGGAACGAGCATTACGAGCTATACCACGGGCAATAAGATTAGTGAGTAATTCTGTCTTACCACTGCCCGGTGGAACGTTAATAACTAAGTTCTTAACCTTGCCCGCAATTACTTCGTCTATCTTGTCGGCAATATATTCATGATGCCAATTGACCGAAAATTTAAAGCCCATGCGAGGTAAGAAAAAACGCCGTGTAAAGAATAAATGTTCTTTCTCACAAAGCTCTCGCTCTAACTGCATTTCGAGCAGCTTAGTATTTACCTTGGAGTTCATCTAACACCTGCTTTATCTGTTCAGGCGTTGCGACAACTTGAGTAACATGTTGAGGTTGCAATGGTTGCCCATCTGCGCCCGTTAATTGGGTTTTACTTGTATTAGTAAATTGACCACCTACTTCTTTGGCAATTTGTTCTAACAGTCCTCTAACAGCCCTAACATTTCGAGAATTTTTGTAGACTAAATCATTCAATATTTTTAGGCGTACAGATAAATTTACTGTTGGGATATGCTCAGGCTTATCTAAGAAATCCTTTCTCGCCAGATCAAACTCTGCTCTTAGTTCAGCACTAAGATCTTTACCAGCTCTTTTAGTAGGGTCATACGTCTCGACCTGTTGACGTGTCACATCAATGTTAAATTCTTCCTTGACGAGCGATACTGTTTCTTGAGGTGTATTAAATACAGCAAGTGACCGTACAATAAAGAGTTTTTGCTTTTTATTTAAAGATGCCATTTCTCTCTATCCGTCAAGGTACGTCAAGGAAGATAGGCAAAAAAAAGAGCCTCATGGCTCAATTGATTACGCAGTTTCCACAACATTTCGAAATATCTAAATCAGAAACAAACGGCGGGTTTTTAGCAACTTCAATAAGCCTCTTAACACTGTCATTTGCTCCCCAGCGTTTTACAACACCGATAAACTCTTCCACATCGTGACCGGCTAAATAGTGCTTTGGTAAGCCAGTATGATCACTGTAAATAATTTCACCGTCCGAGTCTCGTTCTACACCGATGTGATAAAGCTCATGTTCAAGCAAAGCACAGAACTCGCTATCGTTTGCCTTTTCACAAAAGCTTGCATCGATTGTGATTAAGTAAACTGGAACGAATCCGAACCAGTCGCGCATTTGCTGCTCTTGTCGAGCTTTCTTCCAGCCGCCTTGTTGAAACATAACCTTTTCACATTGGCCGAGCACCATACGCTTAGCTCTGGTATAAGCAGAAGAAGCCCATGCGAAAGCCAAGAAACCCTCATTATCATGAAGCATCTCAGCGATATGGTCGTGATCTGGATTATGCAAAGGACCACCAATAGTTAAAAAATTTGCAATTACCCAATTCATTAAATCAGGGGCTGGCGCTAATCGAATTGCTTCTTCTTCATCTGCTTGATCAATAAAATCAGTCGGTGGAAATGGTCTTATTTGCTCCATCTTCAATTCTCGCTAATTCACTTTTTATCCAGTTGATGACATATCCCGACAAAATAGAATCTGGATGAAAGCGCTCTATTTTGTATCCCATCTCTTCAGCAAGATCATATCGATCAAGACTCCATGCTTTATTTGACAGCTTTCCACCACGCCCACCAGACCAGGGACCACCCTCAATTTCAATGAGCAAACGCAATTTCACAATATGAAAGTCAAAGCGCCAGTGTTTGGTATGGATTGGCTGAAACTTCTGTTCAAATCCAATCGCCAAATCCTCAAGTTCTTCCTTAAGTGTTGCCTCAGCCTCGAGATATTTTTGCTTCGCCTTAGGCAGTGGTCTGGATTTAGGCTTGGTTTTAGGTTCTTTTTTCCGAGTTAGCCAAAAATACTCTTTATCGTCCATACCAATAGCCTCTTATAAGAAGCCTTCTGGTTTATTGTTGAGTCGTGCAATTAATTTATTTTGCTTTGCTATGGCTAAAAAAAATCGCTCATCTAAGTGAGCGATCTGTTCTGTATTTAAACCTTTTGTATTGCAACTTCCCAAATGGTTTAGCTCTATTTGGAGCTGTCTAATCTCATGCTTAATTTTTTGAAATTCAGTCATACATACTCCAAAAAGAAAAACCCTACCATAAGGTAGGGTTATTAATACTGTAGGTTTTAAATCTGCTGAACTCTAATCTCTCTATGTCCAAACATATTTACACCATCCTTAACAGATTTAACTAAATATTCTCGATTTGAACCATTTTGTAATTTCTTGATTAATCGATCTCCAATACTTACGCCATCTGTAGAGTCACTTGTGAAGATTGTTTCTTCATTATCAATTCTACAAGACTTCAAAGCGCTTCGAGTACCATCATTGGAAATCACAACAAGCTCTTCTGAACCATTAAACAACATATGCTTCACCTCTCAATAAATGATTCAATGAGTAAAGCATAAATTTTAATCAAATTAAAGTGTAAGTATTTGATTATAAATAGTAAATTATTCACTATCGAGAACTAAATTATCTAGTTAATAAAATAAAAAGCCCCGCCAATAATCGATATTTAGCGGGGCCATTTGCGCCGTAATCCGTCCGGCAAGTAAACTCGCAAAGCGTCCTAAGCGAGTGGGGTTTTAAAATCAAAAAACCCGTTCCTAAATTAGAAACGGGTCACAAAAACAAAAACTTTCAGCGCAGTATTTGAAATGAATGATATATGGATATTCATATATACGCAACTAATAATATGATCCTAAAATCAATAAAAAAACCACTCTTATATAAGAGTGGACTAGTGAATCTCACTAAAACCTGAAATCCTAAGCATGTTACGCTTAGTATTTATATCTTATGTGGTTTACAAACTGTTAACAATTAACAGAACTCAAGCGTTTTCTGACACTTGTTGTAAGTAAAAAGCTAGTTTTTAGGTGCTCTTAAAATACCTAAAACTTTCTCAGACATATCATGTAAGTCAGTTCCGATTGGCAACCAGAAATGGAAAACCGTATTGTCGCGGTTAAAAACCTGTTTGTAATATTCTGTTGTGAAACTTGGGTCGATATCAGAAGCTTTTAACAATCGCCATTCTTTTTCAATCTTTTGCCCGTTAAGTTCACCACCAACACAAATATTCATTTTAAGTACCAGTTTTTAATTAGACTGGACTATAGCACAAAACAAAAAAAGCTCACCATTTGGCGAGCTTTTAAAACAATTTGGTGCAACGCTTATAACTTCGTCCCACCATATCACAAATCTAAACCAAGTGTGCTGCACTGTCAAGATTGCAACACCTCAATTTTTCCATCCAAATATGCCAAGCCTTTATCAATCTCAGCACGTACCTTTGCTTTACTACATCTATGCACATTAGCAATTGTTAGATACGACCAATTATTTTCATAATAAAGTATTAAAAACCAAGCCCTTTCTTGTAAAAACTCCCTATTATCGTTATGCATTTTCGCCAAGAGTTTACTTACTTCAACTGCTTCATAATCTTCAATTTCGCATGGCATAGAGACCTTACTTGATCTAATTCTAGTTGTGTCATTTTGGTCAATTAGACATGCTAAAGGATTTGCAGAAAATTTAAATTTTGTTGATCTTACCCATAGACCATATTGTTCCAACCATTGATGAGCAGAACGTTTAGACCAGTCCATTGTCTTGTTATTAACTTTTGCATTCATGTTTAAACTTCCCTCACATCAATATTGTGAACTGTTTTCATCAGGTGTTTTTTATTTCGGTAACTCGGTAGCTTGCGTGTAGCTATAGACTTCACATCTTCAACAACGTATTCACCTGCTGTCGTGAAATAAGTGAAATCGGCAAAATATCTAAGTGCTGGTTTAGCTCGTTTCTCCCCTTCTAATTTTGTCTTCGGTGCCAATTCAAATTTTGTGTGATGCTGCAATTCTTTAATTTCACCTCGTTGTTGTAGAGCCTTTAGCTCGATATACCGTTTGTATTCTTTAGTACTGTCAAAAGTCATTCTATCCAATTTAATTTTCGAAGCATTAAACTTGTTTCGACCCTTTTTAACTTTTTGAGCTTTCGGACATGTTGCGCGGTAATCTGCAAGGCTCATTGAACTCATTCTTCAAACGTCTCCTTTCTTGCCAACCACCACAAAACCACCGCACCGCTAATAGCTGCTGTAAAAAATGAAATGAGTAAACCCCACGCTAAAATCTCGAATTTATTCATACATTCGCCCCATCAATTAGCTGAAGAATATTTCTAGGGATTAGCATACCCTCCCGACGGCACATCTCTGCGTATTCGTGTGGATTATCGAAAGGATCAGGGCCCAACTCTTTTATAAGCTCAGGCTCTTTTTCCTTAGCCTTAAGCTTTTGTACTGGTACAGGTTTACGACCATTGATTTTTAAACGTTCCATCAATGATTGGAGATGCTTTTGCGCTTCGTCATTGCTTACTGGGGTGTGTTCAGGTTCTTTATGCTCTAGTTGTAGCGGTGGAGTGTAAAACTCTTGCTGACGGCCTTTTAACTGAGCTTTAGCCACCATCACGTTGTATGTCCCGAAGAAATTATCTTGAGCTGCTCGCATTTGGCCGGCTTCGATCAAATACATAACCTCGTCTAAGGCGTACTTAGTGATTTGGGTAATAACCACGGAACGGTCAGTTGTAAACTTACATGCGCGAGACCAAGCTTCTTCTGGAGACATCCAACTTTCACCGATACACCAGGTGCGAAACTCGGCAAATGACGGCATAAAGCGTCCACCTGCTGTAAGTAATCGAGCAAGTGCGTTGTTAAATTGGTTTTGTTGAACGCCAATCAGTGTTTTAAGTGCGATTTGCTCAACCACTGACAGAGGAATTGCACTTTCGCCTGTTGCTGGAAATTGCTTATTGAACTGAGCAGCGTAAACAGTGCGAAGAGAAGCGATTAATTGACGCACTTCGTTCAAGGTAATCTCATGCATGACCTACCTCCTCAATCATTGGAAACTTTTTTGCTGGGGTTACATCCACGATTTGAGATTCGCTCTGTTCTTCAAAAAGATTAGCGAAGTAACCCGACTCTTGTGGTTTTTGACCAGCTGAATTGATTTGCTCTTGTTTCTTGCGGTTAGCAGCGACTTGTTTCTCGTTGTTTTGAACCCAAGAGAACCACTTAACCAACCAGATGCTTGGTGTATTCAACGAACTTGATTCGTTTGCAAAGTACCAGTCACCGAAATTTTGAATCATGGTTCTCAAGTCGATTTCAGGTACCGAAACAAATCTTTGTTGAGCAAGTGAAATGAAATCGTATTGAAACTCGCTGTATTCAGAAATGAATTCACGCATTGAATAGCGTTTGTGATCATCGATCTGATACTGAGCAAATTGAATTGGAGTTAATTGCGAATTTTCTCCACGCGTATTACTACTACTATCAATAATTGGTTCTTGGTTAATGGTTAATGGTTTATGGTTATTGGTTGGTTGCACGCCCGTTTGTTCTTCGTTTAACGGATTTTCAACGACCGTTGAATTTTCGTTAGACGATTGATCATCTTTTGATGAACCACTGTTGGACGAACCTTTCTTTTTCGCTGCACGTTTTGCAGCAGACGCTTTACCAGCCTCACTCGCTTGTTTCTTTTTCCCGTGGTATTCAGCAATTTCTCGTTCACAACGATTATTGCGATAAACACCTTCTTCAAGAATGAAAAACTCATCAAGTACATATTTGAGAGCTTCTTTTTGCTCTTCGGTAGTACATTGCAAACGACGTGCTAAACGATCAATGCTTGTTGCATCAATCGCCTTCTCCGTGTCGTAATACATGTCTAATAAGTCACGGTAAATCGCACGCTCAATTAAACTGAGGTGGCGAGTCGCATTGTTAAAGTCACCAATATGGTGTTGGTAATAATTCATGCGGCCCCCTTAATTTGTTGCGTAATAAATGGATTATTTGCTCTGGCGATAGCAGCCATTGGATATGGAGAAACGGAGTTACCAACCATAAAGACTTGATCTTTTTTAGATAGAGGCTTTCCATCGCTCCCGTATTCAATTACGTATGAATCTGGAAACCCCTGCGCTCTAAAAAGTTCACGTGGTTTAAGCATGCGTATACAGATATCAACAATTGCCCAAGGTTCACCTTTGATCCAAACAGTAACTAGGGCTAAACGATCTTTAGTAGTGATCGTATCCATTGGCTCAGTGATACTTCTTGCGTCTCCATTGCCGTAGTAGTTAATTAAAAATGCAGCAACACGAAGAGCGCCCTTATAGTTATCTTTGCTCAACTTGGCAGTAACTAATCCATGATGCCCACCTTTCACTTGTGCACATATGGTTGATAGAGGCTCATCAATTGACCAATTCCGCTGTTGAGAAGCGTTTGCAAACTCTGTAATAAACGGAACAAGGATTGGACTTATTAAAGAACTATGTCCGCCATAACCTGCTGTAGTTGTTGCTAATGGTTCACGTATGTCATGACCAAAACTTGTACGGAAATCACGGCCAATAAAAGGTGTGGCAGAATTAACAAAAAATGGCTCTTTAGTTTCAATGACATATTTTTGAATACCTTTAGCTATGCGTTTTAGAGTTGCATCAGCTAGAGGACCTTGCGGCCTATCAAAAATTGAATTTCCTAAATCTGAAAAATCAACACATTCAACTGTTGAGCGCCATTTTTTTAAATTGCCCTTAGGTTTCTTTGAGAAGTATTTTTCTGGCCATACTATTGGTTGCCCATCACAGACATCTAACAATGTGTGTGAGATGTTTCATATTACTAAACGCACACTTAATCGGTGGGAAATTAACACACCTTGGGGGATTCCATTCCCAGCCCCGGCATTAAGTTCTGAGGGCGGAACAATGAAAAGATACCTCGCTACTGATGTAATGAAGTGGGAGGAAGAATGCCAGCAAAAGAAGCAACTAAAAAAAGCTATATAAGTTGTACCGAAGCTAACAATCAGCAAACTTGATGAAATTAGTCCAGATCAATGATTGTTAGCATATTTACGTTACTATATACTGTCCGCCGAATCACGGCTTGCTAGATAAACTCAGCAATTTCATTTATGTACATAATGGTGTACATATAATGAAACCAAGGAAGCAAGAATATACTTTTCCCGTTTAATTATAAGGGTTTAGGCGATATGGCATTAATCGTTCAAAAATATGGCGGTACTTCTATGGGTACCCCCGAGCGCATTTTAAATGTTGCTCGTCGTGTGAAGCGTTGGCATGATCACGGTCACAAGGTTGTTGTGGTCGTATCTGCAATGAGTGGTGAAACAAACCGCTTACTTGCCCTCGCTTACGCCATTACCGATACTCCTGACCCCCGCGTGTTAGACCTAATGGTTTCAACCGGTGAACAGGTGACGATTTCCATGTTAGCTATGGCTCTTAATTCGATT
>NZ_JBMOSM010000030.1:0-20558 GCF_049316025.1 Paenibacillus sp. NPDC058898
TATTGGTAAAACCCTCGATCCCTCCACCCGCATAGCGGGTGGTTTTATGTTTCGCACGCTATCGCGTGCTCAACTGACTAAAGTCATAACAAAAAAGCCGCGAATCCGCGGCTTCATTTACCCTATATGTTTTCGTCCCCAACAACACCTGCATGAGCAGGCTACCGTCCAGCCAAGGCCAAAGTTGTATCAAAATGTCCTAAGGCTACTCACTCGTTCCCTTCAACCCTTCATGAACTCCGAAATCATGACTTTTCGTCCCGTCTTGGCACTCTCCAAGGCAGCCAGCACCATCGCCATGCTGTAGACGTTGTCGCTGCAATCCGTCTCCGGCTTGATGCCGGCTTCGAGAGCATGAAACATATTTTCCAGGCAGCCGTGATGTCCGGTCCTCTCCAATTCGGGCAGCGTCCCTTCAATCCGTTCATACTTCCGGATAAAGTTTCCTGATTGATCCCCTTCCGCCACGATCTCCGCATAAATATCATCATGGCCGTCCCAGATCGCAGTCCCTTTCTCTCCCGTTACGCGCCATGCGGCTTCCCATGAGGTTTGGGCTCCTTCGGCGCACCAGGAACCGCGGTAATTGAACACGGAGCCGTTCGACATTTCATAGATGCATATCGCCATCGCGTTACCGGCATACCAGGAACCCGGCGGGTTAAACTCCTGACAGTACACGGATACCGGATCGGCACCGCTGATCATTCGGGCCTGATCGAAGGTGTGAATGGCCATGTCAAGCAGCAGGGGACTGTCCATCAGGTCCCGAAACCCGCCAAAATGGGCGCCAAGGAAAAAATCCGCCCCTATGAACCCGGGCTTTCCAATCACTCCACCTTCAATCAAATCCTTGTATGCCCGAATTCGCGGATCAAATCGGCGGTTTTGCATGACGGCATGGGTTCTGCCTGCCGACTCTGCGAGCCTCACGATATCCAGGCATTCCGTCATCGATTCCGCTAACGGTTTTTCGCTGAATACATGACACCCGTGCTTAAGCGCTGCCGTGCTAATCCCGTAGTGGCTGGCGGGAATGGTCACATCAAATACGATATTCGCTTCGCTTGAAGTAAGGGCCTCCGTAATATTGGTATAAAGGGGACAAGAAAGTCCATGCCGATCGGCAAATGCCTTTGCAAATTTCTCTTGGATATCCACGAGGCCCACGATTTCAACGTCCTCTCGCCCTTTCGCATATTCCGCCCATGTATTCGCCATACTGCCGCATCCTGCTATCACAACTTTAAATGTCGTGGTCATGCTCCCCCTGAATACGTCATAATGTTGTAAACCGCTTACAATTTCACATCCTAACCCGTTGTCATCATTCCAATATTGGCTTAATGTAAATGAAGCAACTTCATTATAATGGCGAAACTCAACAATTTCTCTATACAACCTTGTGCATTACCACTCTTATCTTGCGGTCCGAGGTGAATTCACATGTCCAATCCAAAAGAGCTTCATGAAAATACGAGACTAGACTATAAAGCCTATCCTGTGCAGGTATTTAATAACTTCTGCTCCCATGCCAAAACGAAAGACTGTATCCTGTATCTCCACTGGCATGAACACTTTGAGATTATTAGCATGCGCCAAGGGCACGCGGTATTCCATATTGATACAACTCCGTATGACGTAAAGGCTGGAGAAATGATCATCATCCCCGGCGGCAGCCTGCACGTGGGATATGCCCTTGAAGATGGCGACGTGCGATTTGATTGTGTCGTGGTGAATGCATCCCTCTTTAACGATTTCCTCCATGATCCGATTCATGTGCGTTATGTCGCTCCCTATATGGAAGGCCAGCTCCGTTTCCCGGTCAAGCCTGCCGAGAACCACCCTGCTGGCGCAGACTGCTATCCGCTGCTGGATGAAGTGATTGAAGAGCTTGTTGCCCGCCGTCCGGCCTATGAGCTTATTGCCAAGTCCAAGCTGTACACGGTGTTCGTTCTGCTGGCACGTACATTTATGCCCACACAGTTCACGGAGAAGTCGGCCGAGCCGTATTTTGCGAATCGGGATCGTTATAAAAAACTCATTCAGCACATCGAGAGCAACATCGGTGAGAAATTGTCGGTAGAGACCGCTGCTGCAGAGGTCGGTTTGAATCCGTTTCATTTTTGCAAAATGTTCAAGCGCTTAACGGGGCGCACATTCGTCGATTACGTCAACCTGACCCGGATGAATGAAGCAGAGAAGCTGCTTCGTGAACGGTCGCTGACCATCACGGAGATTGCCGGCATCGTCGGCTGCAGCAACCCGAATTATTTTACCAAGCTGTACAAACAGTACAAGAGCATGACGCCTTCTCAGGCTAGGCAGATTTAAGCGGCGAGTTTAGCCTGACTCCTTAGCTGTTATTTGCGATTGCTCCCTGCACGATGATAAATTGGCACCATGCATAGCATCAGTACTGCTTCCTATATGCAAAAAAAACTCAACTCCAGCAAAGGCTGTATGTTGAGTCTTTTGGTATTTGTTAATCCCTTCGGCGCTTCCACATCTTAATACGCTTTAGGCACTTCCACCTTTCTGGTGTTCCCATCCTCATTGGTGAAATAGATATGAACCCCATGGTCCTGATCGTCCAGAAAATACGAGACGTATTTACTTTCATGTGCCCTCATGGGAACCAGGAGGGTCGCGATGCGATGGCTTGTGGCTGATTTCGTTTCAGCATGCAGATGCCACTGGTTATCCAGCCCTTCAATCTCTTCGGGATCGACGTCAGTGAATTGATTATGCTGATTCAGCGATAGATCGCCTGATGAGCAGTACACGAATCGCCCTTCCATTTCCGCTTTGCTGCCCATCACCCGAAACGTCTGCCCCGACAGCTTCATCCGGTTCAGGGTATGAAACAGCCACTCGATTCTGGCTGGCTTGGCAAGATCCACCGTATCCACGATGACAAAATAAGATTCGTCAAAAAAATAGATCTCGCGCACATACCGCTCCAGATAAGGGACATTCTCCCGATAGGCCTGCGTAGCGTTCATACGGGCGTACCCATAACCCGATGACGCATCTACTTGCTCGACCTTTCCGCTGGCTTCGATGCAAAGCACCTTATCTTTTCCCGCATACTGACCATGGCCATCAATGAGAATATTGTTCGTGGAACGCGTCTGCCTGCGCCAGTTCATATGCATCGTGCTTCCAAAAGCGATGTAATATCCACTTTCAATTGCGAGAGGTTCACCATACGCGTGCAGCAGGAATCCGTTCTGGTCACCGTGACTGTGGCTCATGGAACCGTAACGGCTGCTCTTTGCAAGCAGCATAATGTGCTCATCCGGATCATCCATGCGGTGATGCATCGCCACCCAGTCAATATCGCGGAACCATTTGACGGCTTGGATGGTTCGATCCTTCGCTTCCGAGACGTTATCTATAGAAAACAGAACGGTAACAGAAGGAGAAACAGCTTCCACCTGAGGGTAATCATGCCGATACAGCATATCGTCAAAGCGGAAATCCCACCAGCCGTAATTGTAAAACTTGGAGTCGGCGTCCGTATCCGCCTTAACTACTTGTTCATAATACCACTGATATAATCCATTCCCTGTAATGCCTGCAAACTGGCGAATATTGAAAGCCGTCTTCAGACTGACGGGTTCGCCGAGATAGGACTGGTCCCCGAAGCTGGCCCGGATCGTATCCGGACTGCTGCAGTAGAGTGGGAAATCGCCCGTGCGCCCAAAGAACGGCCGTTGATAGAAATCGATGGATACGTAGTTGCGAATGAGATTGAGCGCATCGATCACAAATGCCATGCCCGTTGTCCAATAGAGTGGCCCCTCGGCCCAGCCTCCATCTTCTCCGCCCCAAGGCGAATAGAGGCAGGCGTAGTATTCCAGCGTGTAATCCAGCCATGTCTGTGCCTCAGCCTCTTCATGAAGCATGGCAATACAGGCCGGAACAAGCACGGAGGACAACGAACGAACAGCATGGCTGTCATAAGGGACATGAAGGATTTTCGAGCGCTCCATGACATGGAAGGCCACCTGCTTCGTACGTCGCAGAAGAGCTCCCCTGACGAGATCAATCTCCTCTGCGCTGAGGTAATCGTGGAGCCAGTCGTATCCCCATGCAAGTGCACCAACCATCCGAAACGCGGCCTCATCGTTATAATCTCTGGATGTTGTTCCCTCCGTATCCCACCGGGTCGCGTGGAGCAGCCAAGTCTTCGCTTTGGCTATTAAAACATCATCCTGTAAAATGACCCCTGCCACGCTTAAGTGCCGGATAACATACAGCGTTTCTTGGCAATCCATGTACATTTTTCTCCACAGCTTGGCGACACGCTTATTGCCGGGATAACGTTCCGGTTCCGGAATTAACGGCTTATCCAGCCACGGAAGGACCGATTTCTCGTAAAAAGCGCGCCAGCCGCAGTAATCATCATCCTTTCGGAGACCTTCCCGGAACGCCTCAATCCCCTGTTCGTCCAGCCATAACCGCGGATGACCGGTATGCGTGCGTTCGTACCTTTCCTCTCTGCCAGGCAGGGGAGTCTCGGGCAGCCCCTCCGGGACATGAAACATTCGGGATTGGCTCCAAGAAGAACGGTTATGGTCCAAGTCTGCCGTATCCTCCACTTGCTCCCCGGTCAGCAAGGCATATCGCCAATAATAAGTACCCGGCTCCAGAGGTTGCTCCGGAGTGTATAAGTTATAGGGAATCGGCGATATCATTGTTGTCGCTTCCGTTTCATACGAGGGCGAGGTCGAAATTTGCAGCATATAACGGTCGTTATCCAGCTGTCCCGGCATCCAGGTGAAACGAGGAGGATTCTCAAGCAGCTTACTCTCTTCATCCGGTTGATATGGCACGGACAACAATCCGCTTTTCGGTTCAAACAAGGTTTTCATCGAGTACCCTCTCCTTCAACCCGTTGTTGGTCATCGTGAAGCTTCTGGCGGTCCTTCCATCGGACAGGCTGAGCCAATCCCCATCTCCCGACCGGTTCCATTCCAATGTGAGCGGCTCGGTGCCGGTACAGTAAACGGCAATGAAGCGGGCTTTCGAATCTAATCGGTGAAGCCGGATTCCTTCCATGAGGCGGCCGGGATCGTCAGCAAGCCCAGGTGACTCCACCTGTGAGCATTCCATACCCTCGAAGGCGATAAATGAGATTACCGCCAGTGGCTCTGATGCATTGGCAATGTGGAGATTGAATTGCAAGCCATCCTGGGACAAGACGTGGGTGCACCTCTCTTTTACATATGCGTATCCATCTTCGTTTCCAAGATCCGTTTTAACGCGGCCCTGATCAGCATTTTGAAGTCCGCTAAGCTGTCCCATGCCAACGTAATGGAACCACCAATCCACGACTGCCGGTTCATCCAATTCCACTTCAAACCAATCCAGCAGCCAATCTTCCGTCAATATCAAATGCCGGTCCAGAATGGCTTGATCGTAGGCCTCATCGGCCTGAACCCAAATATAGGAACGGTTTGAAGCGGATTCATACCGTATGCATTTGCCTTCTGCCGGATTCTGGGAACGGCCTCCTACCGAGACGGTATTGTGGCAGGCTGTATGGGGATACCACTCCTTCTTCAGGATCGAACCGTACGGTACGGTTCCACGGTCTGGTGAAAGAGGCTGGTTCCCGACATGAATCATCAGATTCAGTTTATCGAAGTGACCATGTGATCCTCCATGAGGGCCAAAATCGACTAACGCCTGAAGCCCATTCGAATGCTGCGACTTCAACAGGGCGAGTCCACTGTGAGGAAGAAAGACGGTAGGAGTACACAGATCGGACAAGTCATTCTCGTTTCTGCCTTCGATGTCCCATGCTTCATTACCTTCAAGTTCATGACCTGCTTGGTTTGCATGTTCTGCATCGCCTGCTTCTTGGACTTCTCGTGTAACTCGTACTTCGATGATGTCCCCTACTTCCCATACTCCTCCCGCTGTCTCCCTATGAGAACCCTTCGTCTCAGAAGAAGCCACTCCGGATCTTCCATCCCAATGGCCCGTTCCGTATAACAGAGCTTCCAGCATGCCAACCCGGCCGGCTTCTCCATTCAGTTCACGATACACATTGTCTAGCAGTCGTTGATAGCTCTTGTCTCCAAATACGGATAAACCGATTTCCGCAATCTCGACAATTTCTCGCGCATAAGGAACCCTGCAATAAGGACCGTCGTGAAGTGCTGGCAGGAAGCCGTTTGGGTCTGCCAATCGAACCAGTACCGTCAGCATGCCCTGCATGGATTGGCCTTGCTCTCCTCTCAGGGAAAACAGCTCTTCACCAACCCGGCTCCCCATTTCCGCAGCAATCAGATAAGCACGGAGGACGAATACGTGGTAATAAATGCTGCCTTCGAATTCAAGCTGATCCGGCCTGACGGCAATGCTGAGATGATGCCGCAGGCCGCCTTCCTTCACGACCAGCTGCCGCAGCTTCTCCGTTTCGCCTTGTACCGCATAAATACTGAACAGCGCGGCAATCAGCCAGGCGGTATAGTTGTTCTCGGGATTTCCGCGCTCCCGGGTCAAAATATGATGATACTCTGTCATGCTGCTCTCGAGCATGTGCAAGAACCGGTTAATCTTCCGGCGATCAGCCTCGTCGAACGACACTTGAGCATCCTCCAGCAGCAGGTAGCCGCGAAGCAATGTCGTTGCCCATATGGCCTCGGTCAAAGCCTGATAGAATGCGCGCCCTTTCAGCATCCAGGGCTGGGCATCGGGATGTACCGGGTATAGCGGAAATTGCTCCGCATAGCGGACAATCAACTTTTTTCCAAGATCGGCGTAAGCCTTCTCTCCGGTATCGGCATAGACGGCGGCAGATTGCAGGACGTATCGGGCCATGGCCTGATGCTTGAATACCAGCCACGCCCCCCTGTACGGTTCTCCTTCCACTTCGCAGCCATACGGACAACGAAAGGTGCTGCAGTCCGCCTCCAGCGGATCAAACACCAGTTCCGTGTGATGTTCGGGACACACGTATTGGTGCCACCAGCCGCCTGGATCAACGGGAACATCCAGCCTCCGGTCGATGACTTGATCGAGCTCGGCCTTCAGGATATCGATCGTTTGCACGCTCCAAGGATAGAATTTCGACTTCGCGTTGACCTTCATCCAATCTCTCATCGCATGAACATGCCGCCGTTGATTTCGATCGTCTCCCCCGTTAGATAAGAAGACAGCTCCGAGACGAGGAACAGCACGGAGCCGGCGACATCGTCCGGGGTGCCCTCTCGGCCCAGCGGGATACCCTTGATCGTTGCTTTTCGCGCATCATCCGGGGTAAAGGTCGCATGAAACGCCGTTTGCCCGATAAAGCCGGGGGATACGGCATTCACATTAATTCCGCTTGAAGCGAGCTCCTTCGCCAAGCCTTTGGTAAAGCTCAGGACGGCAGCCTTGCTCGCTGCATAAATGCTTGCGCCCGGTCCACCGCCATTGTGCGCCGCAACGGAAGTCATGTTCACGATACGGCCTTGACCGACCGCTTTCATCCCCGAAATGACGGCTTTGCTCACGAATACCGTGCTTTTCATATTCACATCCATGACCTTGTCGTAGAGCTCCTCGGTCATTTCCGCATTCGCCAGACGCTCAACCAAATGCCCTGCATTATTAACCAGAATCGTAACCGGGCCGCCGAATGCCTTCTCTACTTCCGCTACGAGCGCCTCTGCCTGCTCCACATGCGTAACGTCTGCTTGAAATGCATGAGCCTCACCGCCAAAACCTCGAATCTCCGCTACGGCTTCTTCAGCGGCATCCTTGCTGCTCAGATAGTTTAGGGCTACCTTAGCCCCACTTCTTGCCAGCTTCAACGCAACTGCACGACCAATCCCTCCACTCGAACCTGTGACTAATGCGATGTTACCCGATAAGTTAATATGCATGTTGATCCCTCCTGATTAGGTTTGCAGCTGTTTCAGTCTGCTTTCTTGTTCACGCACTCTTTCCATTCGCGGCATCGTCATGACGATGCTTGTGCCTTGATCCGGCGAACTATGAACCGTAATCCCGTACTCTTCGCCATAAACCATCTGAATTCGCCGATGGACATTCACGATACCGATGCCACCCCTGCGCCGCGCATGCATCCCCTCTTCATCATCGACCAGGCGGTTTTCCTCGAGCCTTTTGCGCAGTTTATGAAGCTTATGGTCCGCTATGCCTGCCCCGTTGTCCTCGACGATAACCAGCAAGTTGTCCTGTTCGATTCTCGTGTCGATCCGAATGTAATGCCATGCTTCGATCCCTTCCGGAAAAGCATGCTGAAAAATATTCTCGACAATCGGCTGTAAGGAGAGCCTGACCATCTTCTCCAATAGGAGCTCGGGCGGCGTCGCCACCTCGATCTCGAAATCGCGCCCGATCCGATGCTTTAAAATCATCATGTAATGCCGCACATGATTCAGTTCGTTGGCAATGGTGATTTCCTCCAGGTTGGTCTGAATGGAATATCGAAGCATGAAAGCCATGGCCTCCACCATGTCCGAGATCTCGTCGGAATCCTGAACGATCGCGTAACAATTGATCGTTTCCAGCGTGTTGTACAGAAAATGCGGATTGATCTGTAATTGGAGCGCCTGGAACTCTGCCCGCTGGCGCTCCAACTGGATGTCCTGCAGCTCCAGCTGCGTTTTCTGATTGTGGAGCTCCGTGTCGTATACCTGCTCGATCATATCGGACAAGCGGCTAACCATGAGATTGTAGCTATGGATCAATCCGCCGATCTCGTCCTCCCGCGGCTTCACATCGGTGATATGCGTCCAGTTTCCCTTCTCCGTCTGCCTCATCCCGTTCTTCAGATTGCGGATCGGGTTCACGATCGATTTGCCGAATCGATAGGCAAGAATGAGCGCAATGATCAGCGTAACGAAGCCTACGCTAATGGTGGTGGAGCGAATGCCCGAAATCGGCGCCCGAAGCTCATCCAGCGGCATCATAATGACGAGGCTCCAGCCCGAATACTCGGACTGGCGCGAGATGATCATCGCTTTCTCGCCGAGCACCGGTTCAATGAAGCGATGATCACCCTTAGCGATAATGCGCTTCGGCAGGTCCGTGGTCGTGATTCCCTCCATATCCACGTGATCTGGGGCATAGACGACCTCGCCTTCGCGATCCAGGATGAAGAAGAAACCCTGCTCTCCGAGATCGACGCCATTCCATAAACCCGACAACTGATCTTCATTGAACTCCACCGCGAGCACGCCTTTAACGTCGTAGGAATCCATTCCCCGGATTTTGCGGGCAACCGTAATGACGTTGTCGCGATCCTGTTCCAGCAGGCTGGTCTTCAAGATGACGATCTCCCCGTTCCCCGGCGTCTTCTCCGTCAATTCACGAAGTCGGTCCGACGGATCGATCGACATGGCGGAGAAATTCTGGTTCTGATCGAAAATCGACCGGCCATGGAACCCCAGTATGTACATCATATGGGTCTGCGTGGGGTATTGAATGAAGATCTTCTGAAAGACATCCTTTCGAATGAGATGGGTGAACCGGTAATGCTCGTAGCTGTCGCTGGGGTTCATATCCAAAAATCGCTTCACCGAATCCTGCAGCAAAATCGTATTGCTGATCCGCTCAAACATCTTCAGCTGATTATCCGTTTGCCTTGCGGCGTTCGTGATGACGGTGGTCATATACTTCTCGACCTGCTCGTCAATCGCTTCGGATGATTTCATGTAGAAGAAGACGCCGACCGTCGTAAGCGAGAACATCACGACGATGAAAAAGTACAGGAAGATTTGGCGGGACAGGCTCCTCCGCATCATTGTATCCCCAGCATCTCCCGGTATTCGGAAGGGGTGTATCCGGTGACCTTCTTAAAGGTTTTCGTAAAATGGGGATGATCCGCATACCCCACTTCGAATGAAATGTCCGTAATTTTATAATGCGGGATGGCAAGGAGCTTCTTCGCCTTCTCGATTCGTTTCTTGATCCGGTAATGGACAAAGGTCTCGTCCGTCATCTGTTTGAACAACTGGCTGAAATACGACGGGTTGAGTCCAAGCATGTCGGCCACCTCATCCAGCGAGAGATCGCGGGACAAGTTGCGCTCGATATAGGCTTTCGCTTCCTCTACAGGCTCCTTCGCATTTCCTTTTCTCTTCTCGCGTATGAGTTTCACCGTCTGATTCACGGCCAGACGAAATCTCTCGAAATAATGATGGTTCCCTCCGGGTTCAGACCCCGTGATTCCCGTCATGCGTTCAAACGAATATACGTCCCTGCCGTTTAACTGCTTGATCAACTTCGCGTACAGCTCATCCAGCAGCTCCTGAAGCTGGATCGATTCGAGCCGGCGCTCATTGCAATAATCCTCGAGTTCCTGCAGCTTCGCCTGGATATCGTTCATTTGTAAATGCCATACGGCCAGCTCGAGCTGCTCGAGCCAATCCTCCAGCTTGGAGAGCGGAAAATAAAACCGCTGCTTCTCCTGCATGGACTTTCGATCCGCCATCAATTTATTCATGGTGTTATGTACCACCGATTTGGTCACAGGCTTGAGCAGATATTCTTTAACCCCATACGACATGCATTTCTGGGCGTATTCGAAATCGCCGTAACCGGAAATGACGACCACCGTGATATCGCCGTATTTTTCATAAAGCTGCTTGCTTAGCTCCAAGCCGTCCATCTTTGGCATTTTAATATCTGTAAAGATGAAATCCGGTCGTGTTGTCTGGATCGCTTCCAATGCTTCCATGCCGTTTCCGGCCGTTGCCGCTTGAATCATGGCCGGATCCGTCTGCGTGATCAGTTTCGCCAAGCCCATCCTTATCATAGGTTCATCATCAACGACCAGAATGCGGTACATCACCCATTCCCCTTTCAAAACAGCGAGAGTAGTTTAGCTTTAGCAAGATACTCCTCTGCTTAGACAAGCAGAGGAGTCATTCTTCAACACTATACTAAAACATGCTCTGCTTATTCGAAAGCGTTTTCTTTTTCGTTATATCGTTTCGTGGCTTCCTCAATAATCTCGCTGCCGCCTTTGGACAGATATTCCTCGAGCACCTTGCCATAGTTATCGATAGGCTCCCTGCCGTATACCATGCGGAGCACATGCTCTAGAATCAGCGGCGGCAGTTCATCCGATTTCGGATTCAGCTCCGGATATTTCACCATCGCCTCCAGACGCGGATCGAATTCAATGCCGCGGCGGCCCTCTTTCGTAAGCATGTTATCAAAAGCATTAATCAGCTCTTTGCCGGAATCTGACAACTCGGATACGCGTTTGTTGTAGGTCGTGTCCTGCACCAGCCACAGCCAGTAGTTCAAATAACGCATTTTATCCGCTCCTGCCGTGTCCGTTGGAACCTCGAAGACCGGCTTGCCGTCGGTTACCTTATAATCCTCGCCTTCAAGGCCGAAGCTGAAGAACAATTCCGCATCTTCACTAACCATCCAGTTGAAGAACTTCACGATATCCTCCGCTTTATCCTTCGCCTTCGCGTTGATGAAGAAGGAACGCGTTACCGGATTGTAATGGGCATATCCCCCTTTACCGTCAGGTCCTACAGGCGAAGGAATCAGCGCCACTTTCGCGTCCGGCACATTCTCCTTCAACTGGGTGCCCCAGATCGGGAGCTCATTGGCATTCATGGACCACATGCCCGCTTTGCCGCTCGTGACGATGGATTTGAAATCCGCGCTTTCAATCGTCGCGAATTCCTTGCTGATCAATCCTTCCTCGTGCATCGTCTTATAGATCTGAATGGCTTGCTTCATGCTTTCTTCATCAAAGAAGGTTGGCTTCACCTTCCCGTCCGGGAACACCTTGAATTGGTTCAGGTAACCCAGCACGTCATACGCACCGAAAAAGGTATCCGCATATTTGAAATTCTGACGTCCGGCATAAGGCTGCTCCACCCCGGCTTCCTTGAACGCGCGCAGCACATCCATCGTCTCTTCCACCGTTGTCGGGATCTCCTTGCCTACCTTCTCCAGCAGGTCGGTCCGAATCCATGTGGCCCGTCTGGACGGATTGGACAAGATTTCGGGAATTCCGTAAATATTGCCCGTCTTGGAATCCGTCATCCGCTTCCAGGCTTCCTCCGGGATAAACTTGAGCAGGTCCTGCCCATGCTCCTGCAGGAGGTCGTTCAGCGGAAGAAAGACTCCGTTCTCCACGGCACCCGCCAGCTCGGGACCGCTGATTCCGCCAGTGCCCTGCACCACATCCGGAATGTCGTTCGTTGCGAACATCTGCACCATTTTATCCTGATATTCGTTATGCGGAATGAGGCGGATATCCAGGTCCGTATTCGTCATTTTCTCTAGCTCCAGCACGTACTTATCCTTGTTGATATCCGGATTCTTCTCAACGTAGGATACGTTAAGCGTCCGCATCGAAATGGAAAATTTCGTGGCTCCCGCTTCATTCCCGCCTTGGTCGTCTCCGCCGGCATTGGCTCCTCCGCCCCCGCCATTGTTGCCCGAACAGCCAACGAGCATGGCCAGTACGAGACCTGATGTAAGCGCACGTGTCCAGCTTTTTCTCATGAATACCCCTCTTTTCAAGCTAATATAGTCGCTTATAATAGCGCTTTCAAACTTAATATCAGTATAGAGAGCCGTCTGGGCGGGAACAAGGAATGTCTTTGGCTCGGTTTGTCGTTTTTTTAGGGTTATTCTTTGATCGACCCGATCATCATCCCATGAATGAAGAAGCGCTGCAGAAACGGATACAAGAGAATGATGGGCAAGGTGGCTACCAGAATTACCGCCATCTGAATGCCCTGCACGGACTGGGAGCTTGCTTCGAATGCCATATTGCCCGTATCGGTCAGGCCCTCGTTCACCAGAAGCTCCCTCAATTTTACCTGGAGCGGATACTTGGCGCGATCATTGATGTAGTAGAGGGCGTCCATATATTTGTTCCAATTGGTTACGGAGTAGAATATCCCTACCGTCGCCAGCGCCGGTTTCGATAACGGAAGCACGATGCTCCACAGGGTACGGACCTCGCTGCATCCGTCGATTCGGGACGAATCGATCAGTTCGCTTGGAATTTGGGTGAAGAAGGTTCGAAGCACAAACAGATTGAATGCGCTGATCGCCGATGGCAGCATCAAAGACCACAGCGTGTTGACGAGATTCAGCTCGCGCATCAGAATGAATTGCGGAATCAGCGGTGCCGTGAATATCATGGTCATCAGGATGATAATCATGATTGTTTTTCTGCCGACGTATTCGGGCCTGGAGAGCGGATACGCCAGCGAAGCGGTTGCTGCCAGATTGATGAAGGTTCCGAATAGCGTAATATAGACGCTGATCCCGAATGCCCTCCAGATGGAAATATCGTTGAATACATGCTTATAGTAGGCAAAGGTAAATTCCACCGGCCAGAACATCACTTCTCCGCGATCGATAGCGCCTGGGCTGCTGAACGACTGGGCAATGACGTTGAGAAAAGGGAGCAGCATGGTGAGTGCAAGAAAGGTAAGGATGATATAGTTCAATACAAGAAACAGTTTTCTGCCCGCACTGTCGTATTTCACGTTGGTGGTCACTCCCCTCTAATACAGCGACTCGCCGGTCGCTTTCTTGCTGATGGTGTTTGCAATGGAAATCAGGAACAAGCCGACAACGGATTTGAACACCCCGATGGCGGTGGCATAGCTGTACTGCAGCTGCTGCAAGCCGGCTTTGTAAATGTACGTGTCCAAAATTTCGCTGGACTGGATGTTGAGCGGGTTCTGAAACACGAATACGCGTTCAAACCCGTAATCCATGAAGTCCCCGATCTTGAGCAGGAACAGGATCGTTATTACGGGAAGCAGCGCTGGCAGGGTAATGCTGAGGGTCTGGCGCCATCTTCCCGCTCCATCAATTTCGGAGGCTTCGTAGAGATCCGGATTTATGCCTGCGAGCGCCGCCAGATAGATGATGGTTCCCCATCCGACATCTCTCCATAATCCGGAGCCCACCAATACCGTTCGAATATAGGAATCTTCGCCAAGGAAATAGATCGGCTCTATGCCGAACCAGCCGAGTATCACATTCACGATCCCCGATGAAGGAGACAGGATACCCACAAAGATACCGCTTACAATAACCCATGACAGAAAATGTGGCGCATAGAATATCGTCTGGACAATTTTCTTGTACACGACCTGACGAACCTCATTGAGCAATAAAGCCAGAACAATGGGGGCAGTAAAAGCAAACAGAATGTCATATGTACCCAGCAGAAGCGTATTACGCAGAATTTTCAGAAAATCATAGTGCTGGAACATGCGCCCAAAGTGCTCAAGACCCACCCAGGGACTTCCCGTTACGCCCGCAAACAAATTGTAGTTCTGGAATGCGATCACGGAGCCCATTAACGGAACATATTTGAACAATCCGAAGAACAGCAGTCCCGGCAGCGATATGAAGTACAGCGCCCTGTATTTCCACATGAAGCCAAGTATCTTTCTCCGTTTATCGAGCTTTCCCACCACATTCGGGCTTACCGCTGCTTTGCTTGGCTCGGCCATCTGTCATCACCTCTTGTTTCTCAAATTGGCCGGTGCGTTGTCATCTATCGGAATTTCGTCAAACCGGATGCTGATAAATTCAGGCTCCCGGTCAATGATCCGCGACAGCTCCTTTGTAAAAACATCAACGATTTCGTTCTTCTGCTCATCCGTGCGTCCTTCGTACATTTTAATCGTAATTTGCGGCATCGGCTTATCGCCTCCTTAGGTAATGGATGTGATGAATATCCTTATCCTATAAGTTTTCATGACCGGGCAGCAATGGAGGAAGATCGGTTCCTTTGTGTTTTTTTTAGGTGGTTCGAAAGACTTGTGTTTTTTTAAGATCGGCTTGTTATTTCAATAGTTCTTAAGCGGTATATGTAGAATTTGGCAGCGTTCTATGGAACAATGGATCAAAGCAGTTGCGATAATTAGCCAAACGATGACATCAGTTTTGGGAGGTTAGCGATGAACGGACAACATCAGGAAACGAGAACGCCCTATTCGTTATTATGGGGACAATTGGAAAAGAAACTGTCGCGTATGACGGAACAGCTCCAAGGCAAAGTTCCTCATGCAACAACGAACGGAATCTATGATTCCACCCGGATCGACTGGTGGACCTCCGGTTTTTGGCCGGGAATGCTCTGGATCATGTCTGATATGACCAAGGAGCCGCAGTATAAGGAATGGGCTTGGGAATGGGATGTTCGACTTGAACAAGCGCTGATCGGGGACAGTAATTTTCATCACGATGTCGGCTTTCAATTTCTGCCGACAGCCGTCATCAAATATAAACTGACCGGCGATCCGGATGCCAGGCGGAGAGGACTGTTGGCCGCTACATTGCTGGCTGGGAGGTATAACCCGGTCGGGAAATTCATACGTGCTTGGAATCAGGTGAAACCAACCTCATGGAATCATGGGAATGAAGGCTGGTCCATTATCGACTCCACCATGAACCTCTCCCTCCTATTCTGGGCTTCCGAGGAGAGTGGCGACCCGAGATTCGCTCATATCGCCAGAGAGCAAGCCAATACGGTTGCCGAGTTTTTCATAAGACCGGACGGCTCCGTTCGGCACATCTGCCGATTTGATCCGTTAACGGGAGAATTCATCGAAGCGCTGGGAGGACAAGGCTATGGTCCGGAGTCTGCGTGGAGTCGTGGAGCGGCCTGGGCATTGCATGGCATGGCTAATACCTATCGTTATACCCGCGATATACGGTATCTTGAAGCCGCCAAGCGGGTTGCCCATTTTTTCATAGCTTCCCTTGAGGAGGATTCCATCCCCCGCTGGGATTTCCGTGCGGAGCGCAAGGAGATGGGACCATCCGATCGTGAAGAGACGAAATCATCCCCGATCACTTCCGAACCACGGGATACGTCAGCAGCATCCTGCGCAGCTTCCGGTCTGCTTGAAATCGCGGACCTGGTGCCTTTAACCGAAAGCCCTCTGTACCGCGAAAGTGCCTTGCGTATCATCGACTCCTTGACGGCCCATTACGCCGAATGGGATGACCCCGCGTATGAAGGCATACTGAAGGAAGCCACGGGACATCTGCCTGCAGGACAAAATATAAATGTCTCGCTGATCTATGGGGATTACTATTACGTTGAGACCGCTGCCAAGTTAATGGGATGGAAAAACCGGATCTTCTGATCCGGTTTTTTGCATGTCCATTCATCTATTCTTCTTTCGGAATCCGGATATAGAAGCAGCTCCCGCCGGCAAACTCATCTCCGCTTTCGGCCCACACTTGACCGCCATGAGCGGAAACCAGCTGCTTGACGATGGCCAGCCCCATCCCGCTTCCGCCGCTTAACCGATTCCTTGACTTATCGCCCCGATACAGCCTTTCGAAAATATACGGCAGATCGGAGGCAGAAATCCCCTGACCTGAATCTTTGATTCGAATCAGGGCATTTGCCCCTTCGTCCACGAGCTCGGCTTGTACCGTTCCGCCAGCTGGCGTGTAGTGTAAGGCATTACTTAACATATTGATTAGAACCTGGAGCATCCGGTCGGCATCCACCTCGGCTAGGATCGGCGAACCGCTGACATATTGCAGGTCCACCTTTTTTTCTTGATACATTGCTGCCGCCAAGGTGATGGCTCTCTCCATAATTTGACCAAGCTCCTGCTTGGATCGGGATAATTGAAACTCCGGCGATTCCATATCGTGCAAATCCTCGAGCTCCGTGACAAGCTGAATCAATCGATCAATCTCTTTCAGGCACGTTTGAAACCGATCTGCGGTCGGCTCCCATATGCCATCCTCAAGTGCACGGGTGTGACTCTTTAATGTGGTTAACGGCGTTCGCAGTTCATGTGCGATATCTTGGGTCATATTCCTGCGAAGCAACTCCTGCTTCTGTAACTGCACAGCCAGCTCGTTCAGCGAAGAACCGAGTCCCGCGATTTCATCGTACCCTTTGGTTGTCACACGGATGTCCCACTTCCCCCGCGTCATCATTTCAGCCGCTCGCTTCATCTGGACGAGGGGGGCCGATATTCTCCTTGCAACATATATGCCTATTACGGAAGCAATCGCAATGGATAAGAGACATGTCAAAATGATGGATTGCATCTGCGCCTGCTCCAAATGATAATTCAGCTCAGCCATTCCATCATGCACGGATGATTGCTGCTGGAACATGGCTATATGATAATGGTTGGTCACAATATTGATCACGGTAAACATGATCAGAATCCCTGCCGTGATACTGATGATGATGGCGGCAAGCCTCAGGTCCAGCCGATGCTTCAAGCCCCATCACCTCCAAAGCGGTATCCGAATCCGTATACGGTGATGATATACTTGGGCTGTCTGGGGTCTGATTCAATCTTTTGCCTAAGATTCTTGATATGCTGATCAATGATTCGGATGTCGCCGATAAAGTCATAGCCTAACACCCGGTCGACCAGTTCTTCGCGCGAAAAAATCCGCTGGGGGTATTTGGCCAACAGAAGCAGCAGTTTGTATTCGCTTGGCGTCAAGTTTACGACCTGTCCATGGCAGGTAACTTCGTGTTTCATCGAATGAATGGCCAGCGCGCCTTGGTGATACACAATAACGTCCGCCAAGAGCTTGCTGTCGTCTCCCCGTCTCAAGACGGCCTTGACTCTGGCCACAACTTCCCGAGGATCGAACGGCTTCACGATATAATCATCGGCCCCGATGGCAAACCCGCCAATCCGGCTGCTCTGGGCCACCTTAGCCGTTAACATGATAATGGGTACCGAGCTGAACGTACGAATTTCCTGACATATCCGCTCACCATCCATATCCGGAAGCATGAGGTCCAGTATGACAAGATCGACGGATTGCTCTCGCAGGAAATCGAACGCTTCGGCACCGTTGGCCGCTTCCAGCGTCAGATAGTGTTCTTTGTTTAAATAGGATACAAGAACTTCTCGAATATTCGGTTCATCATCCACGATTAATATGGTCTTCATTCTGGTTTCTCCTTATTGAATCCTTCGTCAGTACAAATCAACTTTAACATAAGACCCCATTGTAACTGAAACTTGTGAAGATTTGATGAGGACGGGGCTGTCCCAAAAGGCCCATTGACCAGGGCAGCCCCTTGGTATGTTGTTGTAAGACGCTGCAAGTACGAATCATTCCTCCAATCGCTGTTGCCCCCAAATTTCACTCATTGTATTTTTTAGCGGAAGAAATTCGTGGACAAAGGCGACCGCTGCCGCTTTTCCGGAATCGCTTCGTCCTCTCCGCTACTTCGTGCATTTGCCCACTTAAAAAACCAATAAAAAAGAAATCGCCCTTTGGTAGAATGGAAGTGTTGAGCAACCATCTTAAAGGTGCGATTTCTTTGTACATTCAATATACCATGGACCAACTCTGTGTGCCAATGTAACTCGAGGGAGACATTCCGGCTCATCATCTAGAAAAGGGAATCGTCCCACAGCAGAAAAAAAATCTGCTTCTGGGACAGCCCCTATCAATGTATCTCAATGTATTTCGTTACATCACGTGGCATGTATTAGAGACTTCAAATACGAGACACATTGCGGCACTTCACGCTCATACAATCCATGAAGAATAAGGGGACCCTTGACATGATAAGCGTGCAGCAATTTCATGTAAGCTTTATAATCCAGTTCACCGGTTCCTGCAGCCGTATAATGGAGTCCGTCTACGGTCGAATAATCCTTGGCATGCGCAATAATGACATGTTCGCTGAGCAGTGACAGCGCTTGATCGATAACTTCTGCTAGGGGCCTCCTCTCGTTCGGGTCGAACAAATTCGCTGCATCCAGAACCACTTTTAACCGGGGAGAACCCATCGTATCCAGCAGTCGCCTGGCTTTGACCGCATCGCTGATCACATTGGCAGGTTCAGGTTCGATTGCCAGTTCCAGCTCGAACTCCTCTGCCATATTCACTAATTCACGCATGGTCGCAAGCAGGTCATCCCATGCTTCCGGCGAATCGTTGTCCGGATGCCTTCTCCACATATCGATTGGATCTCTCGTGCCTGTGCACAGGGTAATGACGGACGTCCCCATTGAATGGCACATCGCTGCCAAATGGCGAAACTGGCGAATGTCATCCTGCACGCGCTGCCGGTCCGGGTGAATCATATTGAAGGTTCCGGATACTGCGGCTATATGAAGATGCCGTTTCTTACATTCTTCTCTTATATGCACCGCGGTTTCCAATTCGATCTCGTCCGGCAACGACCGAATACCGGCGCAGGTAAGATTGAATTGAATCACACTCAGTCCGTTTGCTTTCACTGCGTCCAAATTTTCCTCCAATGTAGGTCGTTCAAACGTCTTGGAGAAAATGCCCAGCCTCATGCCTCATACACCTCCCGTTACATCAGCCAGCTTCACCGTATTCCCGCTCTCCACCGATCGTGCAATTGCCGCCATGGCACGCATGGCTGCCACTCCATCCTCCAGATTGGCCCCTCGCATGGGTGCCTGCTCCAAAATCGTATCCGCAAAGGCTTCAACCTGCAGCTTGAAGAAATGCGCATCTTCCCCGAGCGGACGATGATAACAACCGTCGCGTGAGGAGAATACCTCGACGTCGCTGGACTTAAAAAGCCAAGGATTATAGGTCTTGCCAATAACGCTTCCGTGTTCGCCGTAGATCTGAAAGCCCTCATGCCAGTCCATCCGCACGGCAACCGTTAGATCCAGATGTCCTACAGCGCCCGAGGCATACTGCACCGTGACAAACCAGTTATACGCTCCGAACTTTTGCGTGTTCCAGGCTGTAACGCTATTCATCTCTCCACCTAAAAATCGAGCCGTATCCACCAGATGGCTGCCATGTGTCAGCATGAAGTAACGCAGCTTATCCAGCTTGGGATTGCCTTCCGGCCTTAAGGCATTCGGACTAAGCTGCACCATGGGCTGCACGTTCTCGGTGACCGTATACCGGTAGGTTGAGTCGCAGTACCATGCTTTCAACGCCAGCATCTCACCCATTTCTTGATCCATAAACTGCTTAGCATAAGCGATGCCCGGGTCAAAGCGCTTCATATTGCCGATTTGGACAATACATCCAGAATGCCGCGCCTTCCGCTGCAATTCCTCACACTCTTCTACGGTGACGCCAAGAGGCTTCTCCACTAGAACATGTTTCCCTGCTTCAATGGCTTTAAGGGCAGCTTCCACGTGGAATTGATCCGCGATGCCAATGATGAAAGCCTCCACCCCGGGATCGGCGAGCATTTTATCATAATCATTGTAGATCTTGGTTGGCTGGTGGATTTCGGCCATGCGGTTGAGCAGATCCTCAGCTACATCGCATATCGCGTATAGCCTGGCATTGCGCGCTCTCCGGCAAGCATCGAAATGTCCGTACTGCGATATGGGACCGCACCCTAGCACGCCGATATTTAACACCTTCTTATCCATCAAGACAGCACCTCCTGTAATGGATGATTATAAGAAAAACGTCTATCGACGTACTTTCTCGGAAGACAGACCGCGGTTAGAGGAAGTTTTTCTTGCGATATCAGGAAAGCCCAAGCCTCGAAGTTTATACTTCCTAATATCTAAAGAAAAACGTCTATCGACGTACTTTCTCGGAAGACAGACCGCGGTTAAAGG
>NZ_JBMOSM010000031.1:0-15889 GCF_049316025.1 Paenibacillus sp. NPDC058898
TTATTGGTAAAACCCTCGATCCCTCCACCCGCATAGCGGGTGGTTTTATGTTTCGCACGCTATCGCGTGCTCAACTGACTAAAGTCATAACAAAATAAAGCCCAAAGCGGCGTTTCGCTTCGGGCATTTCCATTATGACATTTCCATCGTACACATCGCTCATGCCAAATCCCACTCGGAGTGGATCTTGGGCACATCTGAAATTAACTGCTGGGTATAAGGATGCTGCGGATTCAAGATCACCTCTTCCGCTGGTCCCCGCTCCACAACTTTCCCCTGTTCCATAATATACAGCGTATCGCTTACATAATAAGCAAGCCCTACGTCATGGGTAATGAAAATAATTGTCATGTTGTTCTCATCCCGCAGCTTCAAGAGCATATCCAGTATCGTGGATCGTGAGCATGCGTCAACCATGGAGGTCGGTTCATCCGCAATCAGCAGCTTCGGATGAAGCATGAAGATCCGGGCAATCATCAGGCGCTGCATTTGCCCGCCGGACAGTTCGAACGGGTATTTATTATGCAGCTCTTCAAATTTCAGATTGACGAAGGAGCACGCTTCCTTCATTTTGCGGAATTGCTCCTCCTTCGACAGTTTATCACCCTGCAGGTTGATGCAGTCGAGCAGCAGCTTCTCGACTTTGTAGAACAGATTGAACGAAGAGAACGGGTCCTGGAAGATCGCCTGGATGTTTTTCCAATAACGCTTGCGGTCTCTGTGCCGCTTCAGTTGTCTTGGCTTGCCCATATACTCAATCGTACCGCTGCTCTCCTTCAGCAGGCCCATGATCATTTTGGCCAGTGTCGTTTTGCCGCTTCCGCTCTCGCCGACAATCGATATAATTTCGCCTTCATGGAAGGTAAAGCTGACATCCTCCACGGCGGTTGTCTTCTGCTTTCCGTAACCGAATACCTTGGTAAGATGCTCTCCCCGAATCAGGACATCATTCTTCTTCATTCGCATACCACTCCTTAAGCACACCCGGTTCTACGATGCAGCGATACATTCGATCCTCCACGGTCTGACTCGCAATCTTTCCCTTCCGGCAGGCGTCTTGCACATAGGAACAGCGATCCGCGAACCGGCAGCCCTCCGGCACGTTCTTCAAATTAGGCGGGGTCCCCGGGATGGCGGCCAGCTTATGGCCTTTCATGCCTTCCTCCGGCACAATGATGGAACCCATCAGCTTTTTTGTATACGGGTGTATCGGGTCAAAAATCATTTGCTCTGCGGTACCGCGCTCCACGATCTCCCCTGCATACATGACGATGATGTCATCCGTTACGTGATAAAGCAGCGGCAGCTCGTGCGTGATGAATACCAGAGACTGAATATAGCCCCGATCCAGCAGACTCTTCAGCAGTTTGATAACCGCTTTCTGCGAGGTTACATCCAGCGCCGAGGTCGGTTCGTCCGCAATCAGCACTTTGGGATTCAGAATGGTTGAGATCGCGATAACCGTCCGCTGCTTCATGCCGCCTGACAGCTCGTTTGGATAAGAGTTCAGCACCTTGGTTGACAAATTCAAGGTTTCGAACCGTTCCGCCGCCATCTCCCACACCTGCTTTTTGTTCAGCTCAGGGCGATGCTCCTTCATAATATCCTCGACGAAATGAATGATTTTGAGCGTAGGATTCAGGGCATTCATGGCTGCTTGCGGGATATATGATATCTCTCTTCCGGACACCTGGGAACGGAGCTGTTCCTTGCCAAGCTTCATGATGTCCGTACCGCTTACGACAATCGAGCCGCTGCCAAAATGCAGCGGTGGAAAATAAAATCCCATCAAACTGAGCGCAAGGGTCGATTTGCCGCAGCCGGATTCACCGGCAATGCCAAGCGTCTTCCCCTTCTCGAGCGAGAAGCTCACACCGTCTACGGCATAAACATGCTCCTTCAACCGGGTACGGTAATAGGTCTTCAATTCGTTAACTTCCAATATATTTGTGCTCACAACACCCATCAGCTCCTAATCTTCGGATTGAATATTTCATCCATGCCGGTGTTCATCATGTACAAGGAGAAGGTGATGATGGCGATGGAGATCGCCGCCGGAATGAAGGCCCACCACGCGCCGGCAACCGGTGCTTCAAATACGAGCGCCCAGTTCATGATGATGCCAAGGGAAATCGTGTTGTACGGTCCCAGCCCCAGCATCGAGATGGAAGCCTCGGACAGAATGCCCGATGCCGTCTGCAGCACGAAGGCCATGACAACATAGGAAGCGATGTACGGCAAAATCTCCGAGATGATAATGCGCGGCGTGCTGTACCCGGATATTTTCGCGATATTCACATGATCCCGGTTGCGGAGCGAGGATGTCTGGGCACGTACGGCCCTGGCCGTCCAGGGCCAGCTGGTAATGCCGATAATGACCGCCGTGACAAATGAGCTGCGCGAATCGATGCTGACCGAGATCAGAATCAGGATGACAAAGGAAGGAATCACGATGAAGATGTTGGTGATCGCGGTCAACAGATTATCGATCATGCCTCCGATGTAGCCTGAGGCTAAACCGATCACAAGACCGATCACAGTAGCAAATACGCCGGCAATGAGGCCCACCTGCAAAGAGGTCCGAATGCCGTAGATCAGTTCCAGAAATAAATCCCTGCCGAAGTTATCCGACCCCAGCAGCAGCTTCGAATCCGGCGGCTGGTACGCCAGGGCGATCATCTCCAGCGGGTCATTGCGGTTAAAGAGCGGGTAGATCAGCACCACGCCGATCATAGCCAACAGCATGCAGGCTCCGAACATAAACTTTGGCGATTTGATCAATATGCGAAAGGAACTGTTCATATTATTGATCCTCCATCTGAGCGGCCTTAATTCTTGGATCAATCCAGCCGTAGATTAGGTCAATCGTAAAGTTGGCCAGCAGCACAGCCAGGGCGATCAAGAGGGTGCAGCCCGATATTAACGGATAATCCAGCTGACGGATCGCCGTGAACATCCAGGTTCCGATTCCCGGATAACTGAATACGATCTCACAAATCAGCGAACCGCCTACCATCGTACCGATGGATAACGCCAATCCCGTGATCTGGGGCAGCATCGCATTCCGGAATACATACCTCGCGATTTTGGAATCCCGTATTCCGAGAAGCTTGCTGTACAGCACATAATCCGAATTCAGCTCATAGATGGACATCTCCCGCATACCAATGGCTTGGCCGCCAATCGTAACCAGCACGATCGATAGAAACGGAAGCGTGTGATGCCGAAGTACGGAAGCGAAGAATTCAACGCTGAGTGATGGCACCATCTGATAATCGTAGCCCCCATGCAGCGGAAACCAGTTCAGGGACAGGGCGAACACATACAGCATAATAATGGCTAGGGTAAAGAACGGAATGGAATTCACGAACAAGGCCACCGGGAATATCACTTTATCGAACACGCCTTTGCGGTAGGCCGCCACGGCGCCCAGCACATTGCCGATGATCCAGCCAACCAGGATGGCCGGAAGCTGGAGCCCGATCGTCCAGGGAACTGCTGAGGCCAGAATCTCCGTTACCGGTTTCGGATAGAGCCCGAATGAAGTGCCCAGGTTGCCTGTCGCCAAATTTTTCAGATAGATGATGAACTGTTCCCATAAAGGCTTGTCGATTCCGAACTCAACGAGAAACGTCTCATAGACCCGTTTGATCGTATCGCTGTCGGTCATCCCCTGCGTCATCTCCGACACAATCATGCTCACCGGATTTCCCTCAATCATCCGGGGCAACAGGAAATTCAGCGTGACCGCAATCACCAGCGTCAGAAAGTACCAGAAGAACTTCTTGACGATATATTTTCCGTAAACGCTCAAGCAGCTCACCCCCAAGGATCACACCTTCGAATTTGGTGGAAAAGAGACCTATATCAGGGGTGTAAATCCGCCAATATAGGTCTTGGTTCATTGAGTTATATCCATCAGTTATGAATCTGATACAGCGACTTGATGCCGGCTCCGTCCATCGAAATTTGAGGCGGAATGTTGCTGCCGTCCCCTTCGGTCGGGAACCCTTTCCATACCGATTCATTGACGGTGTCGAATACCCATGGACGATACATGAGCGGAATCGACGGGATCTCCTTCAACCAGATTTGGGTCAATTCGGTGTAGAGTGCTTTCAATTCAGCCTCGTCTGTGATGGTTGGAATCTTCTCGATGATGGCATCCGCTTGATCGTTCTTATACCGGCCCCAATTGTAGAATGCCATTTCGCCCATTGGCGCAACGCCCTTGGAGTACATGATGGTCATGGCGCGGTTCCACGGCTGGCTCGGGCTGACCCCGCCGGCAGGCGTGTTCATGATGATATCGAACTTGCCGGTCTGTAAATCATTGGTCCATACCGGCGCTTCCGGGAATTTGGTTCGGATCTCGATACCGATTGCCTTCGCGTTCTGAGCAACAATCTCAAGCGCTGCATTCCAATCCGACCAGCCGTATGGACATTCGATTTCAAACGGGCCGAGGCGGGTTCCGTTCAGGACGCGGATTCCGTCTTTCCCCTTCGCGGCGCCGATGGAATCGAGGAGTGCATTGGCCGCATCCACATCTGTTGTCCATTGGAGCGGTTTGATAGCCGCCTGGTCTACATATTTCGCTTCGGCCTCCGTATTCAGCGTCAGCGACGGCTCCATTGGAGCCGAGTAGCCGCTGATGGCCAGCTCCGAAATTTTGCCGTAATCAATCGCCATGGCGATCGCTCTTCGGACATCCGCATTGTTGAGTCCTTCCTTCGACAAGTTGAAGAAGATCGATGGCATGGAGCCTGGCACATAATACGGAGGGTCTTTGATGTAGGTTTTAACCGGAGCCCCGCCCTCCCACATTTTCCATACCTGCGGAATAAACTGCTGCGATACGTCTACCTGACCGCTCTTAAATGCCAAATCGCCCGCTGCATTGTCTTTATAGATGACATGGGTGATGTACTTTGGAGCCGGCAGCTTGCCAAAGAGTGCTTGACCCCAGTAGTTATCGTCACGTACAATTGTGATCTTCTGATCATTGTAAAAATACATTTTGTAAGGCCCTGTTCCGATCGGGTCCTCATTGACTTCTTTACGAATGGTGGCAAGATCGTTATTAGCTTTCTTCTCGACCTCTTCCCATACATGTTTAGGCAGCATCGGCATAACCTCGATGCTGTCGAGCACCGTCAATTTGTTCGGATTGTCTTTATTCAGCTTAATGTTAACCGTTTGCGGGCCGTCTGCCGTTACGTCCTCAATATAGGTCCAGAAGCTGCTCCAATTAATGTCATACTTTTTGCCGAGCTGATAGGTATAGACGACATCATCGGAAGTAAACGGCTTGCCGTCACTCCATTTGGCATCCTTGTTCAGTTCAATCTTCAGGGTCAGATCGTCGGCCCATTCATACTTGGTACCCAGCAGCGGCTCTAACTCGCCCGTCAACTGATTGACCATAAACAAGGTTTCGTAGACGAGTTCTCTGGAGTTTCCGTAGTTAATCGGAAACGCCGGGTTTCCGCTAAGCAGGTTAAAATTCGTGGGCGCTCCCCATTGTAAACCGTTCACGTAAAGCGTTTCGTTTCTCGGCGTCGCTTTCGCGTCGCCCTGCGGTGCCGGCTCATCACTGCCTCCGGGTGTCTTTACCTCATCTTTGGGTGGCGGTGGATCTGATGCTGTCGGTGGCGTTACACTTTGGCATCCGGCAGCAAAAAAAGACGCCACCAACAAAAGAATGAATATGGGCCTCAGAACGGTTTTCAGCTTCACTTGTGAACCCTCCATTCATGGAATGTGTTCGTTTCTTAAATGCTGAGTGTCTGGGTCATGTGTGCTTCGATTTCCTGCAAGCGCTTTCCTGATGAATTTATATGTTTCTCGTTTCAATCTGAGTACGAATAATTTTTGTTATTTTTATTCAACGTTCAAGGATTTTTCCAAATGGACGTCGAACTTGAATGGACATGGTTAATCTAGCGGACGATTCGATATCCTTCAAAGGGGTGGGCCTACTGCCTGTGATTAAAGATGTTTTGCTGCAGCTATTGTTTGCGTTGATGCCTTTTGTCGCATACAACATCTATTACAGAAAACTGACAGTCAACTATTCCCGCAATTTCATCATTGTCATTTGTTCGCTGTGCATGCTGTTGTCTATGACCTTTGCTTCGTCCGTCCAAAGCGGGCTGATCTTTGACGTGCGGTATGTCATTATGTTCTTCGGCATGCTATTTGGAGGGTTCACGACAGGGGTAATCCTGCTTGTGGAATTTCTAATTTATCGGCTGTACATTGGCGGAGTCGGCATGATCGACGCTGTCATTATTTTGATCTTCACGTACCCGTTGTCCGTTTTGCTGTCATTTCTTTACCATCGGAGCAAATACAAGCTTTGGATCATTTTCGTAGCCGGCATCAGCTTCTCGTTCATCCCGCTCACGGTGATCTATATAACAAAACCAGACTACATCATGAATTACTTTCTTTTTAATATATTAGCTATTCCTGTTACTAACTCGCTTGGCATATGGCTGCTTGTTACCCTGTTTAACAAATCCGTATCCGACAAGGAGCTTTACCTGCGATATATCCAAAATGAAAAAGCCGAAGCCGTGAATCATGTCGCCGCATCCCTTGCCCATGAGGTCCGCAATCCGCTGACCACCGTGCTGGGGTTCCTGCAATTGATCAAAAGCGGTACGTTTCCTCAGGAAAAGACCGAACGATTCCTAGAAATCAGCATGGAGGAAATTCGCCGAACCGAACAGATATTGTCCGAATACCTGTCGATCAGCAAGCCTCACTTGCCGTTTCAGCAGCGGATCGAGCTTACCGCCCACATCCAGTCAGTCGTTGAGCTTATGACTTCATATGCCAATATGAGCAACGTTACCCTCTGCACAGACTCTCTCCAGTCTAACCTCTACATTTCGGGGAGTCCCGCAGAGCTTAAGCAGCTGCTGGTTAACTTTATTAAGAATGCGATCGAGGCGTGCAAAGACGTCGACAACGGCATGGTCAACATTACCGTCTATGAAGAAACGGACCAGGTGGCCGTAGAAATCAAGGACAACGGGGTCGGCATGACCCCCGAGCAGTTAAGCCGTCTCGGTTCGATCTACTATTCCACCAAAATGAGTGGCACCGGACTTGGGCTCACCTTCTCCTATCAAGCCATTCGCGCCATGAATGGGAGTGTCTCGGTACGTAGCTCACCACGATCAGGGACGGTGTTTCTCATCACGCTCCCGCGTGCGAATCTGAACCCGTAGGCGATGACACACGAAGTCCGTTAACGAAAAAGAGAGAGACCTCTGTTGTTACCAGAGCGTCTCTCTCTTTTATTGTGCTTGCAGTTATACAATTTCTTTTGCTGCAAAACTTCTGTTATTTTTGCTTAAGCTGTATCAGCCTTATTGGTATTTAGGGAGCCAGTCTCCATGCGCCTCGATCAGGTCGTCGCACAGGCTCTTGATGTCATCGATGGACAACTCAGCAGCCGTATGCGGGTCGAGCATCGCTGCATGATAGATATGCTCCTTCTTGCCGGTTGCCGCCGCTTCCAGCGTTAGCAGTTGGGTATTGATATTGGTGCGGTTCAGTGCGGCACATTGCGGAGGCAGGTCGCCGACATAGGTCGGGGTTACGCCGCTGGCATCGACCAGACACGGAACCTCAACGCAGGCTTCCTTCGGAAGATTCGTAATCAGCCCCGTATTCATTACGTTGCCCCCGATTTTGAACGGCACATTGGTCTCAATCGCTTCTAAAATGTAGGAGGCATATTCATGGGAACGGTTGTGCATCAGATCTTGGTTGTTGACCAGATCCTCGCGCATCGCTTTCCATCCCTCGATTTGGTTCACACAGCGACGTGGATATTCATCCAGCGGGATGTTAAAGCGCTCGATCAGCTCCGGATAGTTGCGCTTAATGAAATACGGATGGTATTCAGCGTTATGCTCGGATGACTCCGTGATGTAGTAACCGAAGTTCAGCATCATCTCGAGACGAACCATATCATGATGTTTCTCCTTCTGCTTCTCGGCCGCGCGCTTCTTAATTTCCGGATACAGGTCCACGCCATCCTTCGTTACCTCAAGCAGCCATGCCATATGGTTGATGCCAGCGATTTTAGCCTGCACGCCTTCCTTATCCATCCCCAGATTATCGAACAGATGCGGAATGCAAGCCTGTACGCTGTGGCACAGACCTACTGTTTGCACACCGCCCAGCGTGTTCATGGCATTGGTCAGCACCGCCATCGGGTTCGTATAGTTCAAGAACAGCGCCTGTGGACAAACTTCCCTCATATCGGCCGCAAAATCCAGCATGGCCGGGATGGTACGGAGATTACGGAAAATTCCGCCAATCCCCACGGTATCCGCAATCGTCTGTCTGAGTCCATACTTCTTCGGAATTTCAAAATCCGTAATCGTACACGGATCGTATCCTCCGACCTGGATAGCATTGATGACATATTTTGCTCCGCGAAGGGCTTCCTTGCGATCACTGTATGATTTGACGACACAGGTGCTGCCGCTGGTTTTCTTAATATTATTCAGCATGTTCTCCGAGTCTTTCAAACGGATCGGGTCAATATCATACAAAGCAAGTTCAAATCCCTGCAAAGCCGGTGTCTGCATGCAATCCCCCAGAACGTTCTTGGCAAATACGGTACTTCCTGCTCCGATAAATGTAATCTTAGACATCAATAAATTCCCTCCCTAAACTCCATGAATTAATACGCTTTCACAAGAATAACTATATGATAATCGGCCTTTTTTGAATATGGAGCAAAACAAGTGCGATATGGACATTTGTTGTATCATTAGGTAAGCTAACCCTAACACAGCATCCACTTCATCGATTGATATCGCACACGTTTAAGGAGGACTAACGCATGTCCATTTTGCCAGACCATACACTGTACACGATTGGTATGAATCCTTCGCCGGGCGGTCATGATCTGAACATCCTGTTTAGCGGTGAGGGGACTCCCGTACCGCGCCACAAAATCGGTCCGATCATTCATGATTACTGCCTCATTCATACCGTCTTGACAGGCCAAGGTATATTTGAATGTGCCGGCATCGTACATCATTGCCAGGCAGGCGATACCTTCGTGATCCTTCCCGGTGTTCTTTTCAGCTATGAAGCTGATGATCGGAATCCCTGGCACTATAACTGGGTAGCTTTACAAGAAAAAGGCACCAAGATGCTGCTGGCCGACATGGGTGTTACGCCGGCTAAACCAATTATCCACTGTACGGATGAAGCTGAGTTAAGCTCCCTGGTCGAGATCTACCGTCATCTCCGTCTGGGCTTTAACCGATCGGATCACCCTTGGCTTGAGGATCTCCAGGCTTCCGGATGGCTCCGATTACTGCTCCATAAGCTGGCGATGTTAAACCGTGAGCATCTTCCGTCGAACTCCAATGACGTGCCTGATATCGAGCGAGGCGTAAGGCAGACCGAGCGCTGGATCTCGACCCAGTATCACCAACAGCTGTCTATTGATCAGATGGCCAAGACACTTGGTTATCACCGGGCGCATCTGTCCAAAATGTTCAAACAGCATACTGGCCTGTCACCCATGCAGTATCTCATGAAGGTACGTATCGAAAAAGCCAAGTCGCTCATGAAATCCTCCTTCTCCATTCATGAGATTGCCTCCTCTGTCGGTTTCAATGATGCACTCTATTTCTCCAAGCAGTTCCGCAAATGGACGGGCATGACCCCAAGCGAGTTTAAATACAGTCTGGAGAAAAGCTCTAATAAAGCATGATTTATATACGGGCAAGGACGTAGTGTGGGTCGAACAAGAGCAGACGAAAAAGCCGCCGGCACTCCTGCCGGCAGCTCTTTTTGAAACGATTTAACTTAAGCCCGCGCCTCATACAGCTGCACGATCTCAATAATTGTTTGAACGGCCAATACCATATTGTCGGCGGATACATACTCATACCGCCCGTGGTAGTTCTCCCCGCCCGTGAAAATATTGGGTGTCGGCAGGCCCATGTACGACAGTTGAGAACCGTCGGTGCCCCCACGAATCGGCTCGATAATCGGCGTGATTCCCAGCTTCTCCATGGCTGTCTGGGCGATGTCAACCACTTCTTTGACCGGCTCGATTTTTTCGCGCATATTGTAATATTGATCTTTCATCTGAAGGATGATCCGCTCGGCTCCATACTTGTTTTGAAGCTCTTCTACGATGGAGGCCAGCTTGGCCTTTCTTCCTTCGAACAGCTCCCGGTCATGATCGCGGATAATATAACGGAGCTCGGTCAGCTCCACATCGCCCTCAATGGAGGAGAGATGATAGAAGCCTTCATACCCTTCCGTATGCTCAGGCGCTTCTTCCGCAGGGAGCAAGCTGTTCATCTCCATGGCGATTTTCGCCGCGTTGACCATTTTACCTTTGGCCGTTCCGGGATGGACATTCTTCCCTTTGCAGGTGACAAGCGCCGCTGCCGCATTAAAGCTTTCGTATTGAAGCTCCCCGAGCGGTCCGCCATCCATCGTATACGCATACTTGGCCCCAAAGGCCTCTACGTCGAATTTGTGCGGTCCTCTCCCGATCTCCTCGTCCGGCGTAAAAGCAACCCGGATTTTACCATGCTTCAGTTCCGGGTGTTGAATCAAATACGCCATCGCCGTCATAATCTCGGCAATTCCCGCTTTATCGTCAGCTCCAAGCAAGGTGGTGCCATCCGTTGTTATGAGTGTATGCCCCTTGTAGCCATTCAGCTCCGGAAAATCCCGCGGGGAGAGCACCACATTCTGCGCCCGGTTCAGAATGATGTCTTGTCCGTCATATTGTTCGACGATCTGCGGCTTGACACCGGCACCCGTAAAATCGGTAGCCGTATCGATATGTGCCAAAAAGCCGATGGTCGGGATTGGTTTATCCGAGTTTGCCGGAAGTGTAGCCATCACATAACCATTCTCATCCATCGTTACGTCCTGCATACCAATTTCCTTCAGCTCGTCCACCAGCAGCTGACCCAGCGTCAGTTGTCCCGGTGTCGAAGGGCAGGTATTACTGTTCTCGTCTGACTGCGTATCCACTTGTGCATAGGTAATGAGTCTGTCGATTACTTCTTTTTTCATAAATTCTCAACTCCAATACGTATGGGTATGTAAGATGCACCTCTCAAATCCATCAAGAGTATACCATATTTGGCCGCGCTCAAAAAAATAACCGTTCCCCAAAACCTCGGAGAACGGTTATTGCGAACCATAAAATTCGCGCTTTATTCAAAAGCAGGCAGCGCAATCTCGGAATAGTTATCCTCGAAGAACTTCTTCACTTCCGGGCTGGTCATCGCCTTCGCAAGCTTCTGAATCGGCTCGGAATCCACATTATCTTTACGGGCCACCAGGGTAATGGTGAATTCGGAGTCGTTGCCTTCGGTTACGAGAGCATCTTTCTTAGGGGTAAGCCCCAGCGGTTTCGCATAGGCCGGTGTCATGGCAACCAAATCGACGTCATCAAGTGTACGGGCCAGCATGAGCAGATCCACCTCGGTGAACTTGTATTGGTGCGGATTCTCCACGATATCCGCCTGGGTCGCTTTAATGCCAACGCCTTCCTTCAGCTTAAGCAGGCCGTTCTTCTCGAACATCACCAGCGATCGGCCGATGTTGGAAGGGTCATTAGCAATCGCGATCGTCGCACCGTCCGGAAGTTCTTCGATGGTCTTATATTTTTTGGAGTAAGCCCCAAAAACGGCATTATAGATCGGCGTGACCGGAACCAATTCCGAGCCGTTGTTCGCATTGTATTCTTCCATGTACGGCACATGCTGGAAAAAGTTTGCATCTACCTCTTTATGAGCCAGCGCATTGTTTGGCTGCACGTTATCGGACAGGATCTGGATATCCAGATTGATGCCTTCTTCTTTCAGCATCGGCTTCACTAGGTCAAGCACCTCGGTCATTGGCGGAATGAGCGTTGCGACTTTTAATGTAACTTCTTTCGTGGTATCGGGTGCAGCGCTCTCCGAAGCTTTGTCCTTAGCAGATTGCTGTCCGCAGCCTGCCAGTACCAGCAAGAGGGTCAGCATCAGCAGCATTAATTTCTTATTCATCGTAGGTTACCTCCAGGTAAAAAATAATTGGTGTACATGCGTTCAAAAGCATAATTAAACTTTTCTCTTATCCAGCAATCTGGATGCCAGGTTCCCGCCGAACTGAATCGACTGTACCAGAATGATCATAATGATGATCGTAAAGGACATAAGCTCTCCCTCAAATCGCTGGTACCCGTAGCGGATCGCGAAATCCCCGACGCCGCCCCCGCCCACGATTCCCATCACCGTGGAGTACGAGATAAAGCTGATCGTGGATGTTGTCAGCCCGAGCACAAGGCCCGATCGGGCCTCCACATACAGGAATTTGTATATCATCTGAAGTGTGGATGCCCCCATGGAAGCGGCAGCCTCCATCACTTCCTTCGGCACCTCCAGCAAGGATTGCTCGACCAGTCTTGAATAGTAAGCCACCGCAACGACGGATAAAGGCACCGCAGCGGCAAGCGTCCCGAGGGAAGTGCCGACGATCCACCTCGTGACCGGAATCATAATGACAACCAGAAGCAGGAACGGGAAGGAGCGTATGACGTTAACCAGGGCATTCAGAATGGAGAATAACAGGCGATTCTCATACTGCTGGCCTTTTCGGCACAAAAATAGAAGTGTTCCGACCGGAAGACCCAGTATTATGGCGGCAGCAATCGATATGCCCACCATGATGAATGTCTCGCCAATCGCCCGCCATATTTCATTCTGATATTGCAGAACATAGGCAAAATAATCACTCAAATATGAAATGATGTCATTCATGGAACTAACAATCCCCCACTTTCCCTGCACCGTCCGTTGAAGATTCTGAATCCCGAGAAGCCTCTCCATCGCTTAGCTGATTACGGTACGTCCTGCTCAGACGCCCGTTCTCCATTACGGATACATGGTCGCAAATGCCGTTCACCACGTCCATCTCGTGGGAAACGATCACGATGGTTACCCCCAGCGTTCGGTTGATATGCCGGAGCACCTCCAGAATGTCCGCAGTTGTCTGCGGATCCAGGGATGAGGTCGGCTCATCGCACAACAGGACGGTCGGCGAATTGGCTAACGCTCTGGCAATCGCTACCCGCTGCTTCTGCCCGCCGCTTAGCTGAGCGGGATACGACTTCGCTTTATCCTCAAGCCCAACAAAACGCAGAACCTCCTGGACACGCTTCGCCCGCTGGGCCTTCGGTACCTTCGCCAGTTCAAGCGGCATCGACACATTGCCCCATACCGTCCGGTTGCTGACCAGCTGGAATAGCTGAAAGATCATGCCAATCGATCTTCTGGCCTCCCGAAGCTCCCTGCCGCCAAGCGAAGTCAGCTCGTGACCATTCACCACGACTCGGCCGGAATCCGGTCGCTCCAGTACATTCATGAGGCGCAACAGCGTCGATTTTCCGGCTCCGCTCGTGCCGATGATTCCGTGTATGCTTCCCTCCTCAATATGAAGAGAGACAGTGTCTATCGCCTGATAACGGTCACCGCCGCTGCCAAAGCTTTTACTAACCTCTTGCAGTGAGATCATCATAATCCCCCTCCTTGCACATGAAGAAAGCCCGCTTGGCTATACAGCCTGCGAGCATGTTATGCTGCAACAACTATTGAATCATACCACAATTTCGGACAAAATGTGACACCACTTATTCGCTGCCAGAAAGTGCAAGTTCTCAGGACAAATAAAGCTGATGCCCATACATCCCCGTTAACCGTTCTACCGCCTTATTCAGCAAACTCTCCTCAAAGCCCTCCAAGCCTTCGATGGCTTGGATTTTATCCGCTGGCGACATCTCCTTCTGAAGATGCAAGCTCCAGTTCACGATGGCCTGTACGGCATCCTCATGCTCGAACTGGCCGTAATAGATATGTGCTTTGTACAGATAACTGTCGGCATGCTCGGGAACCAGCTTCAACACCTCGTCAAAAGCAGCCAATGCCGCATCCTCATCCTGATCCTTGTAATAGATCTGTCCCAGTCTGAAATAAGCGCCCGGATGACCCGGCGAAAGCTCCAGCACTTGCAGCGTATCTTCCTTCGCCTGTGCGTAATCCGCCATCGTATAATAGATTCCACTTCGCAGGCTGTACAGGCTGCCTTGCCCCGGGTTCAAGCTGAGCCCTTGAGCGCAGTCCGCTAATCCCCGTTCCAGCTGTCCGGTCTCCACAAAGCAAACGGCACGAAACTCGTAAAATCTCGGATTCGACGGCTGCGCCTGGATCGCCTGGGAATAAGCATCGATAGCGAGGTCCCACATACCCATCTCCTTATATATATGACCACTGGCCGCCAGATAAGTCGGATGCTCGGAGAAGGACTCCTCCTGCTTAACCGCTTCCTGCAGCTCAAGCAGCGCTTCCTCGTTGCGTCCTTGAAGATAGAGCACATAACTCAGCTTGTTGCGGATTTCAGTCCCATCCTGAAGAGCGGCTGCTTCCTTCAAAGCCTGCTCCGCGGAGGGCAGATCATTCATCTCCATATAAATATCGGCACGCTGCACATAGTTGGGTGCATCATCATTCTCAAGCTTAAGCAGCTTGTCATTAATCGCGAGCGCCTCCTCCTGACGACCCAGCCGGTAGTAACAATCGGCCATCCAATAACAGGCCAGCGGGGAGTCCGGCTGTCTTGCATACAGTTTCGAAATCAGCTCGTAGGCTTGCTCTTCCAGGCCATCCTCGCGATAGATCCGAGCCAAGTCGAAATACGCACGGTAATCGTCCGGCTCCGCTTCAATGGCCCACTCCAAATCCGCTTTGGCTGCATTTTTGTTATCAGACCGGTTGAAGACCTCCGCTCTCTTTAAGTAAAGCTCGTATGAATCCGGATACCGCTCGATGGCCTCCGATAAATAGTGTTCGGCCTGTCCCATGTCCCCAAGCTGCACGTACAGGTCCGCCATGGGCTTCCGAAAGGAATACGCCTCCCGCACTTGCCGCTGAAACGTCTGAAATGCGCCATAGCTGTAATTGGTGCTGTCTGCGAACAACGCATATCCGCCATCCGCTTCCCCCTCATACCGATCAGCCAGCTGGATCCCCTCCTGCAGCACACCCACGGCTTCCTGCACATGATCCATCAGATCCAGGGATACGGACAGCATGTAATAATACATCGGGATGGCGCGTTCCGGCTTCTCGATGCTTAAGCGAAAATAGTGCGCCGCCTCCGCCGGGTTGCCGCTCTCATAAAAGGTCATACCCAGCTCATAGTAAGTCGAAATAACCGTGCTGTCGTCCTCTCTCTTGATGCTTTCCTTCAGATCCCGGATCGCCTCATCATACTGGTTCAAATCCTTGTGGGCAATCCCCCGGGTATACCAATTCATATAATTGTCGGCATTCAACCGAATCGCTTCATTTAGATCCTCAATGGCCTCGCGCTCCCGGTTCAGCTCACGCAAAATATGAGCGCGCCGCTCATAAGCGCGATGGCTTCCGCTCGTATCGATCACGCGCCCCAAATAAGCTACGGCCTCTTCCGAATGGCCGCTGTTGTGCAGCAGTTCCGCATAGTGCAGCTTATCATTGAAACTGGTAATGGCACTTTCGCCTTTTCTCATATATTTAAGGGCTTGTTCAAAATCCCGCTTCTTCCTGTAATGGTTACCGATACGGAACCAGATCCGCTTCATCAACTTCATGGTGGCTCATCCTTTGTATGTAGATGTTATTCTTGGGCTCGTATAATTAGAGCAGAGGATTCCTTCCTCTCATCTCTATATTATACTTCCTCTATGTCCATTTGCACCCAAATCATGACCACCCGTCCAACGGGTGGTTTGCACTTGGGGTATAACCCCCTGTTGCCAAACTGCGCCTAAAGACGCTAGCCTGACCACAAATCT
>NZ_JBMOSM010000032.1:0-15504 GCF_049316025.1 Paenibacillus sp. NPDC058898
TAAGTAATAACGGATTCCGTAACCACCCACATCTGTCCCTTAAAAGAAACGTTGTCCCCCACCTGGCAGTACTGGTTCGTATGTACCCGGTAACTGACGAAGTCAGACTCCCCCAAGTCTGAGTTCGCATCCGAATTCGCTTGAATATCAAGAAAGTTCCCCCGATCTTTAATGATCGAATAATGATGGGATCGGATAACCTTCCCCCAAGAGAAATCAGGTACGCCAAAATAAACCCGAGGCGAATCCATGACGATATCAGGAAGGATGACTGTACCGATCCGCGATGCCAGCCTTTTTAAGAACTGCCAATTCGTCTCTTCATACTGCACGATGAGCTGACCAATTGGCGATCCATTTCATAGGTTCGCGACAGGCCTTCTATAGTCACATGGGGAATGCCATCTTCCACCTGAATATCGATATTGGAAACTCCACCTGCGAAGAGGTACTCATTCCCCTGCTCGGTAGATTTACGAATCAGCAAACTATCTCGATATGTACCATTTCTTAAGCTTATATCGGCTTGTTCCTCCGACATGGTTGTTGAAATATAACAGCGGGTATGATCATTAAACTTGCGAACATGGATTCAGAAATAATAAAAAAGCTCATTCCTACCTAACAATTAAGTAGAAATAAGCCGTTAATAACTCAGCAATATTATTTGATTTAAGTTGGAATGAGCATTTAAAAATTTATTAAGTGTTTGTGATTTTTAAGTGATGAGTTTGTTTATATTGATTACATTATACGATATCTATTAGAATTATGAGACACATTTATACAAACCTACAGACTACGCTATTTTTTCCATAATAGTCTTTAATAGATCTATTGTTAACTAAGAAAAAGAAATTACTTTTCGTGCTCGCTATCTTCAAAAAAATTTTCTTCTTCATAAGGGTAATTCAATAGGGCTAGATTTTCTTTAGTCAAATAATTGGTTTGATATTCGTCTGAATGATTATTGATCTGTAAACGCCCTTTAATTCTTTTTATTAGTGGGTATGAAGTATCATCTTCAACAACCAAATCCTTATCGTTCAACTGTAGTAGTTTTCCAATAACTTCGAGTAACTTTAACCATCCAAGATCAAAAGTACGTGCTATAAATTGAATACTAATACGAACGTTTGTATCCACACCATGATCTTCGAGATTCATTTCTCGAAAACGTTCTGCATATTCATCCTCATCATCTAAATTAATGCTCATTGAAAAATATGTGCAACCGACGCTTACGTATTGTTTACCAGTTCGATCCCATACCTCTGCCTCATAATTAATTAATTCAACAAACAATACTTCGCATAACATATCGTAGAGCAATTTCCCCAGTTCTTCTCTAGGCAAATTAGAACCAACTGATAATCTAAAATCCATCTTACTCAAACCTCCAGTACGCTCTAGTTACTTGACGCCCTTCAATAATTAGGAGTTCATTTAGGTATTTTAAATCCTTGTGTGTTTCACTAATTAGATTTTCAATAAGCTCGGCCCTTTTTTCAACGGGGTAATCATTTAAGTTTAACACTATTCGTCTGGCTTGTTCTGTAGTTTTCTCTCTAAGTTTATCAAGAATATTTCTTAGACTCGTACCTTTATTAGGGGCATAACAATCAAATACTTGCTGCTCTATTATGAAGTCCGGACTTTTATCAGGATTAATTCCATAGCCGTTTCCACGAAAACCATTTCCATTGGGGACTTCGTCAAGCATTATGGTGCGATATCCATTTTCCGCCAGCACATTGGCGGCTTCATTTTGTCTCTCTAATCCTCGGCTATCTTTACCTTTAATAGGAGCATAGCTTCCTTCCGGTTTCCCGCCTTTAGGTAACGAGGGCTTTGTAATGATAGCATTTGGCCTGATTTTAGGTGTATAAGGAATCATATGGCAGATAGTGTCCCCAATGAATCCAGACTTCTTTCCCCATACCCACTAATATTAGTATAAGCATGGCTAACTCCAAGTTCATGAATATCTCGTAGTAAGGTATGTATTGATTCGTCAATATTTAGATATAGTTTATATAAACTTAGGTATTCATCTTCACTTATCCGCTCAAAATCTTCATCATATGTCTTAGTTTCCAGTAAATTTTCAGGAATTAATTCAGCTGTTGCTGAGTTACAGCCTTCTAGGTTTGAACTTGTGAACTCCCATAGATATTCAAAACAATCTTCCAATCATCTGAATTGTATTTTAATGATATTAATGCATTCCAAAACAACTAATCCCATATGCAACTCTACCTCTGAATGAAATAAGTTTAAATCTATCCATATTCATATTCAATTTCATTCTCCTCCTTTATACCACCCAGTCAGTGCATCCGCTACATTTCCTTTAAAGGTAAATGTACAGTTTTTGCAAGCTTCTTTTGCTTTTCCAAACGCACTCGGAGTCGTTTCAACAGTATATAAGTACAAACCACTAATTTTAGAACCTTGATTTAACGCTTGATTCACTCCTTCAGAGCCTGATGAATACTTTTTAGTAAACTCATTTAAATAACTTAGTGCTGTTTTTTCTTGAACCTCAGCGAGTTGAGGTTCTTTGCTAAAATAATTCGGTTTCTGGGAATGACGTTCTCTAGCCAGTAATCACTATCTTTCATGCTTTCCAAGCCCTGGGATAGCCCTTTCATTACTGAGGAGATGGGGCTCAAGGCTTCTGCTGTCTCCCCGTTCATCCTTTTGCGAGTCACATCCTTCAGATCTTCATATTCTTGTTGTTGTTTCTCTTCAGCCATCTTCAGCAAAGAACTAAGCCTACTTTCACCATATCCTTCGATTACCGAATAAGCATTAGAATCATTTAATCCTCTGGATAATGTATAAGTAACAACTAATGTTTTATCTCTTTTAATACTGATACGCTAGCATGACAACAAAAAAGGCCGATCATGGTAGATCTGACCATAATCAACCTAAATAAGAAAGATCCTATTCAAAAAACAATTTCATGCATTTTAATAATTTATAGTAATATTTTCAAAAACTTTGCTTTTTCTATCTAAATTATTGTTTTTTACATTTATTTCATAGACATGTGGTTTAAAATATTTATATTGTACATACTGTTTATCCGAGGGTACTTCTTTCTCAATAACTTCAACTTCTTCTGCACCAATAAAGCACGTAATAACTTCAGCAAATAAAGTTAATATCTCAAGATGGGTGAGATTACGTAAACTTCCCTCATAGATAACATTCTCAAAAGTATCACTTGTTGTATATCTATCTTTTGTACTTTCATCAATAAACGTTATTTCTTCATCTTTCACAAAAATTGAAGTTTGATTTCCATAGAAACTAATAAATAAATCTTGTTTGTCTCCATCAAAACATATAAATTGAATTGGTATATTTGACGCTATCTCAACTTCTTGATCATCATCAGATAAAGTTTTTATAATTACATCAGGATTATTATCAAATTTAGTTATAAGGTTTTCATAAAGCTCTTCATTAGAAAATTGCATGCACATTTCTGAACTATAATTTATATTCATTAATCAAACACCGTCCCTTTTATAAATTGATTTACTGGAAACTTTGTCTGGCATCTTGTACATACGACGCCTTGTATTTGTAATACAAAAACCCATAGACAAAAAAAGTTGATCAATAAGCCGTTCTTTTTTTCTCCGTCTGTAATTTGTATATAATCATTCATCAAGATTTCTCCTCTTATCAAATTTTGGATATATAGAGTTTCTTTCCCCATCAACCATTGCGAACATAACAAAAAACAGGTCAATCATGTTGTATCTGACCATAAATCAACCTGCTCAATGTAACAGAATAGCGTTATTTAGGTTAAAAATTAAAGCATTTAATGTGCATACATCCGAAATGGAGAAATCTTTATATGGGTATTACATGGGTTAGATGTGTTCATCGATGAATGATGGGATCATTGGGCAATGGGTGAGGTCTTATTGAACAGCCGCCCCTTATACAATCTGGATGGTAATTCACTTTACTTGTAATATATTGGTTGCTCAATTCAACCGGTTTCATAGTCCGGTTTCATAGTCTTCTATTAGATGTGACCAATATCCTTCAACATCTTTCATTGCTACTGGATCAATTTGTTCATACAACTTACTTAGTTTAATCGCAAAATTGTATGAAGTATATTCACCTTCTTGTATCATTTTCTTTGCCACTTCATTCTTAATTAAATGAAACAAAAAAATGTTCTCAAATTTTTATTTAGTATATAAATTTGAGGTTTATGATAGGAAGAGCTTGTGAAAAGTCCATCCCTTCCTTCTTTTACGTACAGTCCATATTGTAAAAACGAGTAATGACCAATTTTTATGATTTGCTCATCTCCAACTAACAATTTTTGAAAACCGTTAAGTTTCTTATTTCCCAACCATCTTCAACATATCCTGCAATTTCAAACCCGTTTACTCCCTTTAACTCTTCCATTTATAACATTTCCAGTTGTATCGTGCTATTCACCCTAAAAGACATGATTTATTACTTTCTGTTCTTCGACATCGGGATAACGTATAAGATAACAAAAAACAGATCAATCTTGGTGGTATTTGACAATAACCGACCTGTTTGATGTAACAAGATAACATTATTTAGGACAATGTTTTCAATTGGTATTGAGTGTATTTTGAGAAGTCATCAATCAAATGCTTTTATTCAAAGTTACGAGTAATTTTATACAATTTTTTTACTGCACCACTCAGGGTTATATGGCATTTGACTTAGTTGTAATATATCGTCAGCAGAATAGTACCAATCAGCATCATCAAACCATAAATAATCCTCACTATTTTCCCTAAAATACTCTATTACAAATCTAAAAGAAAATTGGTACTCATGATTTATGTTTTCAATATCCATGGCCCAAAAGTAATTATTTTTTTGTGTTAACCATGTGAAACTATCATATGAGTTCTCTTCAATTACATTTGCATTAAATGTAAAATATCTGACTTTATCATATTTTCAGAATTTTGAAATGTAGTTTCGTCGACTTCTGATAACGTCCCCTCTGCAGATAAAAAATTACCCTTACTATGTTTAAACTTTATTTAAAAGCAAAACATGCCTGCTTCTTGGGCTGCCTTCTTGAAGGCAGCCACTGTTTGTTCGAGTGAATATTTCTATATATTTTTTTTAATAATTATAGAACTCACTTACTCAAGACCTCCTTCAAATCACTTAATGAAATTATTATTTTGACTCTTTTATCCTCCATCATCTCAACTAGTTTTTCTTGTGTTTTGTTATTTATGTAATATTTTCGACAAAATAAACACCCCCCTCGTATCATAAAGTATTATCTCATAGTTTTAGACATCGCAAAAAACCACAACACGGGCGGTTGCTCGCATTGTGGTATTATTGAATTTAATTTACGAAGGTTTCACAATATTTTATTGATAGATCATCATTGACTTTAAAAAGTTGCTATAATCTTTAATATAATTTAGATTCTAAAATCCCTCAAAACTTTTGACAATTTTTTTCCATTAAACTTATCACCCCATCCTCTATTTTCTTTTATAGAATATTTCAGAAATGATCCAATATCCGGTAATGAAAAGCTATTATCTATCATGAAATCAATAATCTTCTGCAAAGAATTCAAACTACTTTCACCATATCCTTCAATTACCGAATACGCATGGCTGATACCCAATTCATAGAGTTCTCGAAGTACTATATCAATTGAGCTATCAATATTTTGATATAATCTATACAAATATAGATATTCATCCTTACTTAGCCGTTCAAATTCTTCCTCTTCATATGTTTCAAACTCCATTAAATTTTCTGGAATTAATTCAACTATAGTTTCGTTCCAATCATCTAGATATGGAATACTAGTAAATTCCCATAAATAGTTCAAAACTATCTTCCAATCATTAGGATCGTATTTTAAGGCTATAAGTATATTCTCAAAGCAGCTAATTCCATACGCTACTCTACCTCTTAACGAAATATGTTTAAATTGTTCTATATTCATATCCATAATCACTTTCCTCCTTTAGTCCACCCAGTTACTGCATCAGCAACTTTTCCTTTGAAAGTAATTGTACAATTTTCACAAGCCAATTTTGTTTTTCCAAATGATGAGCGTGTTGTTTCAATTGTAATTAAGTGTAAATCACTCAATTTAGCATTCTGATTTAATGCTTGATTTATTGCATCTACTTCTGAACAATTACCTATCTTATAATCATTAAGAGATTCTTTTGGTAACAATCCCTCTTGATTTTTAGTTCCAAATAACACTGTATTTTTTTTATCACCACTTATTTGTACCCCTTTATTCATCCCATAGTAATATTTACCTGTAACTGCATCATAAGCCAAAGTGGCCGTATTGAAAAGATCCCCTTTTCTTTTTGAAGGCGCAATTGCTTTTTGCATCTTAGACCAATCACTGACAGCAGTAAGCAACTCTTCATCAGATGGTAATTTTGGAACACCACCACCATTAACAACCTCTTGAGAATCCTTCCTCGGCGCACCTTCCACATCAGGATTTTGTTTATTATTTACCTTCAACTCATCCATATGAGGTTGTGGGCTATTAGTAGACGTCTTAGGCTTAATTCCCTTTGTGAATAGATCCTGCAACGCGTTCTTAACAGGTCTAAGGCCTACTAAAAAACCAGAGAACATAGCGCTTTGAGTACCCACAGTTACTGCCCCTGTAAATGTAGGTCTGCGCCCGTTAATCAGTTCTGTCAATGTATAGTCAGTATATCCACTAGCAAATCCACTAGCAAGCATTGCTGTAAAACCACTCGCTACCTGACTCGTCGTAGCAGGAAGTAATGTTGTAGATGCCGCGCCCCCAACGGGTCCAAATATCCCACCCGTCACGGCTCCTACAATTCCACCTGTTAATGCACTTCTTAAGTAGGTTGCCCCGCTACTCCATTCTCCCCGAGCCAAGTCATTAGCAAAGGTTGCGCCAACTGCACCAACTGCTCCAAATGCAGCCCCCATGAGTACTGCTCCAGCAACTCCGCCAGTAACTACTGTAGCAGTGACTACCAAGGCAACTACCACTACAACTGCAACAGCGGCGCAAACCTTATCCCAGAAGCCCCATCCGCCCGACTCTTCTTCCTTCGGCGGCGGCGGCGGCGTATAAGTCTCAATCTCATCGTTATATTTCGGATAGCTTGTCCGGTCGGCACCATCCAGCTTGACCTGGCTTCCTAATAAGTGGTACTCACTTTCAACCGTAAATCCGCTCAGCTTGCTTAATTTCTTGGCCAGGATCATGTTCGGTGTTCGGAATACCACACGTTTTGGAGTATACAGCGAAATATCTTCACCCGCGTTCATCGTGAGCTTCCGGTGGCTTGTCAGGATGACGCCTGCCGCATCATCAAAGCTAATCATTAACGGCTCTTTGGAACCACTGACCACATTAATCGCTGTCGGCGTAATTTCTAGCTCACTGCCATGCTCCGTACCGAAGTAGCGGTTGTTGGGATCCCCGGTTTTGCTGCAATCCCCTCCGTTCGTCCGGACACAGCCGATGACCTTGGCTTTGCTTCCTGCATCATCCGGGAAGTACAGGCTCGCATTCGTTCCCTTCTGAGGCATCGAGTACATGGCACTTCCCGTAGGCGGGGCAAAAGGGAACCAATAGGCCGATGCGGGCGACTGCTCCTGATCGATCTCCAAATGCAGCTTGATCTGCTGACCTTTAACATCTAACACCTTACCGTTCATCGAGATGCCAATTAATTTTTGGTTATGTATCCGATTTTGACGTATGCCATACCTTCTCGATAAACGGTAGTTATAGATCAGTTGACCCTGATCCATGGCGGCTTTCATTTCACTAATCACCATCGGTTTATCTCGAAACAGAACCTCATCGCCGATGGCATAACGTGTGCCACTTTGAATTTCGTATGTAAAAAAATCGGTATGATGCACCGAGGCAGATCCTGACCTAGCATTTTGATAAGCAAGTAGATCTTTACTTGCCGTATACGGCAAATCATCGGGGAACTGAATGCTGTTCCTGGTTGGCACTCCGATGTACATCCGTGGCTTGACTTCGTAAATATCACTGTACACCACACTCTGAAAATGACTGGCCATCCGTCTGAGGAACTCCCAGTCGGTCTCGTCATACTGGATGATCGGTTCGCCAATAGACTCATTTTCGCCAACGAGTTGAATCACATCGTACCCGGCATAAGCTTTCAAAACGCTTTTAACGAGTTCGCCGTACGTCATGTTTTTATTTTGGAAGGATCGGCGCCTCTTCTGGGCGTCCAGCCGGCTCGAGCCGGAAACGGCTTCTATCTCTATGCTATAAATCCCGTTGTGATGTTTGGTTTGTACGTTGGAAATGAGACCGCTAAAAATCTTGGTTTCCCCGTCAAACGCCTGAACTTGGTCATCCGTCGACGCTTTGAGTACGGCGTTAACCTGATCCTGATCATCGACAAGGCCGCGAATGAATAGTCGCCCATGCTCATTCGGCTTCCATTCTATTTGAATATCTTTAACTACCTTGAGTCGGTATGGCGATGTTACTCTTATGTTTTCAAACCCTATCATATCAACTAGCCTCCGATCGCATAACTTTTCATGCTGTCCGGTCGCCCCCGCTTATGCTCTTCATATTTGACATGTCTTCCTAGTCCTCTTCATGCTGACCACTGCTGTTAAAACGGATCACCCCACCTAGTGAACAGCTCAATTCCGACTCGGTAGTCAGAGCCGATTTCTCTTCTACCTTTGCCTGCTCTTTGGTCTTCTCCCATTTGCTGCCGGCCAACAGAGCTAGCAGGCAAGGCTTCCCCTGTATTTCTTGGCCATCCATCGAGATTAAATAAACCGTCTCGCCGCTCTGATTTTCCGGACTGCTGCAGATCCCAAAATTCGAAATATTTACTTCGGGAATAGAGTCCGATTCGTTCATCATAGGCTTGCCATTAACATAGGCTCCGTGGCTATTCGGCAAATTCAGTTTCCGTATATGTGATCCACAATCGCAAAAAATATTAGCGCCACGTACAACATACTCATACTTATCCATCAGTTCACGCCCTTCCCCAACTTTCGCTCAATCACTCAACGAGAACTTTCTTCAAGCTAACTCCGATCATATCTCGGCGGAGTATGCTCTCGGCTACATCTAGGCGGACAATGATCAGAGGTTGCTCACTTTCTTGCACGCGGAAAATTCGTTTCTTCGCCACCTTCTCCCCTTGGAGTACCAGCTTCTTGATGACGCTTCGATCCGCATTAAATTCACTGCTCGGACTTAGAGCTTCGACTTCCTCGAAAAAAGGCAGGAAGTAAAGACTTTGCTTACTATTGAATTGATCCATCAGAGGAATATGCTTAAAAATACATTCCGGCTCGTACATGGCGATCAATTTCTTCAATTTATCTGACAGCAAGTAGAGCTGATGGCTTAATAGATCCAAATACTCAGTATTGATAGAGGCCTTAACCTGAAATATTGTTGTATCTGCAATTTGATGAGCACGTAGGCGATTCATATGGCGTATATCGATTTTTCGCCGAAGATTTTGTAAAACTGGAGTGTCGGTATAGCGTTCATCCTGCTGCATCATAAAGTAATCCATGACATCCCTCCTCCATTCACTGCTCTGCCATGATTCCTTCTTGTCCTGTTTCCGGCTGACCATAGAGAAGCTCGCTGCGATCCCGGTATTCCCCTGCCAGAATGCAAATATTCGGTTTTTTCACCAGCAAGTTGTAGCCCTCACATTCCAAAATAGAAGGAACCATATTTCTCATAAATTCGATCGCGAACAAATGGTATCTTATGGCTTCAATTTGTAAGATCCGTTCAATATCCATCGTCGAGATTTTCCGGGCATAACTTGATTTAACAGCTTCCAACTCCCGCATTCTCTGAAATAAAGGATTAAATATAAACTCTGCCTTCCAGTGTGAAGAACACTCTACAGGATCAAGAAACCAACGCTCGTCATGGTCGGGCTATGTCACCTAGGAGTTGCAAAAATCTTCTGTTCCCTTCTTGGGGCGGCATATTCTACAGTTAAGTAATATTTTCAAAAAACTGTGAGAAAGCGAACATAACAAAAAAACAGATCAATCATGGTGGTATCTGACCATAATCGACCTGTTCAATGTAACGCTTTAGCGTTAATTAGGTTATGAAATTAAAGCATTTGATGTGCGTACAAACAAAATGGCGAAATCTTCATACGGGTATTATATGGGTTAAAAGGTGTTATTGGTTGAATAATGGGTTCATTCGACACTGGTAACTCCCATAAGATAAACTAGAGAACTGGAATTTCCATGTCATCGCTAGGCGACTTATCGAAGAAGACATCAGGATTACTAGGGTTTGACTTTCTTAGCTTAAAGGCTTGTACTTTTGTTAATAGAGGTGTAAAAGAAATTGACTTATTAGAGAATTCATTATTAAATATTCTTTCATACAGCTTTGAGATGAACTCTTTCCATTCAATCAAAGTGGACACAGAGACAACATCTTTTAATTCAAGTAGGCGATCACCATCTGCACGATAAAACATTAGTAGACCTGTTCCGAGATCACACTTTTCATTGCTTAATATAGCCGTTGGCACTTCAAAGCCACTGTTCCAATTATAGTTGGCGGCATATATACGAGATACAGAGGACTCTTCATATTTTTGATTTCTACAATAATACTTTTATTATCTTCACTATATAACAGGTCTTTCAGCGTTATTCATTACAATCATATCATAGTTATTTAAATTGGATTATTCGGATACTCTGCTAAGTATCTACTTATTAACTGTTGCCCTCTTTCATCAACAGGCATCATCTTTAAATATTTGTACTTCCATATCTTTAGTTGATCACTGAAACCGTAATTAGTCTTATGCCAGTCTGTATAATCAAAATTCAAATTCAATTTACCAGAGTTATCTAGACTTAAAGTAAATGAATACCACAATTCTTGATCGTTCTCTTTAAAAATTTCACGCACTTTCTCTGCAAGGTTAAATAGTTTCATTTCGTTTTCTTCAAACTCTTTTTCATTAATTTGAAATTTTTGAGGTATTTTTAGGCTATATTCATAAATCTCAGGATCATTAACTGGGCTATAAAAAAAATAAGTGCCTCCTCCATCATTTGATACTTGTGCGTAGAAAAAAAACTTCCCCCAATTTTCAGGAATTATTTTGTCTACAGTAATAGCTATCTCTCTGTAAAGCTCATTCAATAGTACTTCCATTTCAATTATCCCCCTGCTTGATTTTTTATTAATTTCTTAACCATATCTTCGCCTTCAATTTCATACGTAACTCTGAAAGTATCTGGTCTCATTGAATCACCAGAATATACCGGGTCAATTTTTACAGTAACTTTTTTTGGAGGTATTTCTTTTAATGCATTTGCCCATTCAGTTTCCATATTGAACCACTCCCCGCCAGAACGATTAATCTGGCTGTTTTGTGGAACTAAATTATCAATATCTTTTGGCCCCTTAAACTGCGCTCCAATTAAGTGACCACCATCATCATCAGACAACCTATCTTTTCCTCCTACTGTCCTTTGTGCATATTCATTTCGTTCTGCTGAACCAAGTACAAGATCTCCTTCGCACTCGACAATGCGTCCGTGACTATCTGTACGATAAGTGTAGCCGTCTGGTGATTTGTATTCCACATTTGGTTTTAGAACTTTTTTTCTACCTTGCTTTGTGAAATGATCACCATAATTAACCTTTGTTACAGGTATAGGTTTACCCGTCCCCCCAGAACCGCTTTTGCTGAACTGAATAAACGGTTCGTCAGCAACACGGTCAAGGCGCCATCTCCCAGGTCCTCTACCCATCGTACCGGCATTAGTAGAAAGACTATACGCTTCTTCCCATGAAAGCTTGTAGTTCGACGGATTCATCTTAATATTAGCATCATTCATTGTAGCTTTGAAGCTCGTGTACTTATTGCCTGCAGCTTCTTTAAAAGCCGCCAGTCTTTGGCTGTCTTTAAATTTATCAGCGATTTTCAGGTTATTCGGTTTGAACAGGAAGGCTAAACTAACTACACCTAATCCCATCTCTAGCTGGTTTAGTGTGTCCTGGTTCATCCCTATTACTGCCGGATTGCTATAGTTGTTCCCTTCGTTCAAATCACGCAGCTTCTCGGAATTGACTTTAATCTGCATGATGCCTACACCGATTTCTGCTCCTGCTATTAACATTAAATACAGAGAACTTCCACCCGTCGGGATCGCCAAGACGATGGCCACAATGCCGAATAATATACCGAGCATTGCAGCTTGCTGCTGTGGAATAGTAACCTTTGTCATGAAATTGAGCCGTGAAAGGTATGTAACAGTTTGATCCTCTTTGCTAAAATAATTCGGCTTCTGGGGAATGACGTTCTCTAGCCAGTAATCACTATCTCTCATGCTTACCAAGCCCTCGGACAGCCCATTTATTACTGAGGAGATGAGGCCCGAGGCATTCGCTGTCTCCCCGTTCATTCTTTGCGACTCTCATCCTTCAGATCTTCATATTCTTGTTGTTGTTTCTCTTCAGCCATCTTGGTAAAATCGATGATTCCCGGAAATTTTTGCTTTGGCGGATCTTTCTCGGCCAGCATAAAAGATGGCGGCCCGTTGGCTTCTTCCATCAGCTCGTGATGAATCTGCTTCTTCATGTTATATTTTCTATAGGCAGCTTCGTATTCCTGGTGAGCCTGTTTTATCTCTTCAGTTGTTCTCTCCTCACCTTTACCTCTGGCTTCTGCTGTCATTTGCGTCCATACTCACGTTCGTATTGTCTTCTGTACTCCCGACGTGCTTCCAATGCTTCGGAGCTTAGTTGCGCCATTCGTCTTGTCCTCCATCACCAATTCAATAATATCCTCATCTTCTACAATCTCTATAAATCCGTCTTCGTTAGCCGACTCAATAATCTCTTCTAGTGGTTCAAATCCTTTTATTAACTTCCTATTCAATTCTGCTCCCCTCCAACTCTGTTAGCTTTACTCGTTGGACTTAAATAGCTGTTCCGTTTCCTTTATTTGTTCCTTAGCTCGTTTTACCACTAGCATAGCTTTTTGTTCTGCTTCTTCCAGTTCCATTTGTTGACGAGCTAATACATTTCCATTGTGCTGGACAGTCTCCCGCAATCCAGATGCTTCTCGTGCCAAGCTATCTATGCTGCGCAGGATTCCCAGTCTGGGTTGTCCGTCTTTATAATCTGCTAGATGGTTATAATAATCAGCCTGTTCCTGTAGCTTGCTTATATCTGTTACTACTTGATGATCGGTACTACCGATCGTCTTAACTCATCCGCCTGTTGCCGTAACGCTCGTGCTTTCTGGCAGTAATCTCTCACTTCTTCTACGATTGTCTGATACTCTGCTTGTGCCTGAGTAATCAAACCTGTTTCCTCTACTTTTTGCACCTGTTTTCGCCACTTCCCTTTTCCTCCTTTAACTTTGGGCATACAAAAAAAGCTCATTCCTACTCATGGTTCAAGTGGGAAAGAGCTTTGAAAGTTTATCAAGTGTTTGAATTGTTTAGTGTTTGGTTTGTTGGTTGTATTGTACGATATTGAAGTTGGGTTTGTAAATGGGTTTAAACATCACCACATCTCTTCATACTCTTCAACCTTAGTAGACCAATACCCTTCGCTATTTTCCATTGCTTCGGGATCAATTTTCTCAAACTTTTTGCGCACCTCTTCTCCATACGTATTACATTCTTCTACTTCTTTCAAATTATACTTTTTAGCTTCCTGAAAAAAAATCAGATGGAACAAGAAAAAGGTTTTTAAATCACGATTCAGAAGAACGATATCATTTTCTGATTCTTTTACTACCTTGCCACTACCTAAATGCACATAAATTCCATTACTCGTATAATCATGTGGTCGAAAAATACCTACTTGTATGTATTTTTCATCGAAAAACACACAAGTTTTAAATTCTTCCAGTTCAAAAAAAGTGAAACCTAGAAAATTGTACGGAACACCTATCTGACTCATAAAAAGGGCATCACTCTCTATAAAACCTTGCTTAATAAGATCGTCATAGTTGTATAACCGAAAATCATCGTAATATTTCTTAACATTTTCTATATTATATTCCATAGTCGCTCCCTCACTAATTAATCCCAAATAGTTGTTTTAGTGCCTGCTTAAGTTTTTTGTTTCCTCTATTCCGTGATTTTTGATCTCCATATTCAAAACTATAAATCACTTCCGCATTCGGGTACTCTTTAGATAACAACTGCCTACAGTTATGTCCATCCAAGATACACGGCTCCCTTTCCGAATACAACCGTTTAACTTGGTCAGGGCTTATTCCCTCTTTCTTCATTATACCATCAAATATTTTCTCTGAATGTGTGATCTTTTCAACTGTCTCTTCTCCTACAACAATTTCTTCTCGTGTACTAACGATTTGATATCTCTTGACTACTCCGTTCACTTCAACTTCAGCTATTAATACATTCTGTCCACCTGTAATATTATTATCGATACGAAATTGCTGAGCAGCCTTACTTAAATCATCACTTCCATATTCAACTTGTTTAACATTAAGTACACCTTTACTTCCACTCGAGCCAGCTTTACCTGCCCCCCCAAACGATCCACTTGAGCTTGCTTTCTTTTTCTTTAAAGCTTCATATAATTCCTTCTCTTTCTTGAAATATAAATCTCTCTTATCTTTAGAAGCTTTTCTAATAGCTTTACTCTCTTCAACGGCTTGCCGAACTCGCATTGCCATTTCTTTCTGTCTTCTATCTTGCCCACGTTTAAAGCGAGTCTTAGGTGTAGAAACCTGGTCAGTCCCCTTCACATATCTAGCATTATAAGCTCCTTTGGCCCCTTTCAACAAACTTTTCCCAAGTATCGCTAGATCCACCGCTCCTAGCATTAACCCGGTCACATCCAGCATTTCCTGATTAATCCCTAGGAGGCTTGTGTCGGATACTACCCCATCATTTAAATCCTGCAGCTTCATGGTACTTACACCGATCTGTGCGACGCCCCAAACTCCGTTGACTGCAGCTAATAAATATAACGAACCTCCTGCGGTGAAAAAAGCACCTACTACAGCTACGGCTCCAAACAATAAATTGAGTTCTGTCATCAATTTTTGCTGTTTAACCACGAGCTCTTCAAAGGTGAAGCGTGAAAAATAGATATCCTCGTCCGGGATTTTGCTAAGATAATCCGGCACCTCAGGAATCAACTCATTTAATTGATGTTCCTCTCTTCGCTCCTCCCAACGATCCCGCCATTTTTCTATCGGGCCAGTTAGTACTTTTGATGCATTCACAAGTCCCTGTAAAGCCTCATTATTATTAGCTTGTTTCTCTATATGAGCCTTCACAGCTTTCCATGGGGAAGTTGGCTGTTTAGGCGGCTCCTTCTTGCCACTTCGTATATCTACATAGTTTTGATAGAACTCCGCATATTCTTGCTGTTCTTGGGCTCTTTCCTTATCTGACTTTCTCTTTGCC
>NZ_JBMOSM010000033.1:0-14122 GCF_049316025.1 Paenibacillus sp. NPDC058898
TGATTGTTGCTTCATCCATGTGAAGTACCTTTTGTAATTATCCTCTGAAGGATAAATGAAAATTAAGTACTTACACAAAATTTAGAACAGTCCCTTTTTTGCTTTGACGAGCGTTGTGTAATAACCGTCCGCTACTGCTAATTCATTATCTTTAATTGCAGCTTTCACATATTGGGCCGTCTCGCCTTCAAGAAGTTTTCCTTTCTTTTCCTCTTCCCAAGTTGGGCAGTCAGCCACGACCATAAATCGCATCTTTTTACCCAAACGAATATCTGGATGAACCTGTCCAGCAAGGTCGCAACCGTTACATTGCTTGCAATCGCGCATATGCTCGACCAACGAAGCTCGCAGGAATGGCTCTGAGGTATCTGTGTATCTATCTGCTTTTACAGAATCAATAATTAATCCTGGTAATAGCCTCATTTGATCCTTTCGTCGTGAGAGGTCTTTCGCTGAAGGCTCACTAGGTTCAATGCTTGCAAACGCCCCAATTGCTCTGAGATTTTCAACGATTGTTTTATTCACTTTCGAGTTTGGTTGAGATGCTGCTTTCTCGAACTCGTCAAAGCTATCAAAACGTTTTTTTGGTGGAACTGAACCATCAGGACCATAGATCGGTGTGGTTTCACCTGTCTTTCTCGACTTCTTGTAGCGAACGACTTTCCAAGCCCGATTCTTCTCTCTCAATTTCACAATCGCTTTGGCAATCGTTTCTGAAATACCTTTAACTGCATTGAAAGGCGCCAAGATTTCAGTATTGGATTTAATCTTATAACGATCGGCTGAATAATTAATATCAGGAGGAAGAATCTCAATGCCGCATTCACGCGCATCTTTCACAAGTCCAGTGAGCTTATCTTCTGTATCAACCACGCTGAGACTTGCGGCAAAGTATTCAGCAGGGTAATGAACGCGAATATATGCGCACCAAACCGAAATGATTGAATACTCGACCGAGTGAGACTTGTTAAAGCCATATCCGGCAAACGCTTCGATCTTGTCAAAGATTTCACCTGCGAAATCTGGCTCTACACCTGATTTGGCTACTGCGCCGTCTACGAACTTTTGACGCATTTCGGCCATTTTGTCTTTGTCTTTCTTACCCATTGCTTTACGCAAACTGTCTGCTTCTGCATTGGTAAAGCCAGCAAAGTCGACCGACACTTTCATTACCTGTTCTTGATAGATAATGACCCCTAAAGTGTCTTTCAAAGCATCGATCATGTTTGGATGATCATACTCAACGTTTTTCAATCCTTGTCTAACGGCCACATAGTCATCAAGCAGTCCTGAATCCATCGGACCAGGGCGATAAAGAGCGGTTGCTGCGGAAATATCCTCAAAGGTCATCGAACCACTTTTGGCGATTTCCCTTAAAAGGTTTTTCATCCCCTTACTTTCAAACTGGAAAACACCTGTCGTTTCGCCCTTGGCAAATGCATCAAATGTTTTTGGGTCGTCTAGGGGAATAGACAGCAAATCAATCTCTTTGCCATGACGGTCCTTGATATATTCGCAAGCAATGTTTAATACATCTAAGGTGGCAAGACCGAGCAAGTCCATCTTGATCAATCCCCAATCCTCAACTACACGCTTGTCCCAATTGACGACTGGTGACTTTCCTCTAGTCTCGAGCACGGCTCGATTAACGATAGGTTCGCCTGCAACAACAATACCTGCCGCATGTTGGCCAAACGATTTCATTGTGCCTGCAAGCTTAGTTGCATGCTTCCAGATAACAGGATGTTCATTGCGGAACTTGTCTAGCTCAGGCACAGCGTCCGCAGAAGTATTCAGGTCAAGTGACGTTCCATGTTCTTTAAGCACAAGCTTGGTCGCACTTAATTGCATGTTGTTCAAACCGCTGATACGACCTGTATCACGTAGGGCTGAGGCTGAAGCTAGTGTTGAATAGTTCGAGATACCAGCGACATAATCTTCACCATATTTTTCAACAAGGTAATCAATCACCTTGTAGCGACCGCTTGAAGCGAAGTCCAGATCGGCATCAGGCAAGTCAAGACGTTCAGGATTGATGAAACGTTCGAAGATCAATCCAAAACGTATAGGATCAACGTCCGTGATCCCAAGCAGATAAGCGACTAATGAACCTCCAACAGAACCTCGCCCAGGGCCTACAATCACGCCGTTGTTTTTAGACCACATCACCAAGTCTTCAACGAGCAGGAAGTAGGACTCAAAGCCCATCTTTTTTAATATTGAAAGCTCATAGCCTAAGCGAGATTTATATACTGTATCTAATTCAGCTTTCGTTGGCTTATATCCAAGAATCTCTTTAGAAAAGCGTTTCTTCCAGCCTTCCAAGCATTTCGCGCATAGTGTTTTAAATTCGTCAGTGCTTAGCTTAGGTAGGGAAACTGGCTGCTTCTCAAAAATATATTGGCATTTGTCCACCAGCTCAGAAATATTCTTTAGACCTTCTTTCCAAGCTTCCGCTGAATTGACGCGCTCATATTTAGCCATACGCTGAATAGCAGCTTTTGTATGGTCTAAAATGAATTTTGGCTCTTTAAAACCAAAATCTTTTACGTATTGAATAGGACGATAGTGCAAATCAAGTTGGGTATTGGTTGCGATAGCGCTCAATACATCCAAAGTGTCCGCATCTTCATTCTCAAGATAGTTAAAAGGATAAGTGACGACGGTTTTAATTTTTTCGCGTTCATACGCCAAATAGCCTAAGTAGTTTAAGCGGTCGAACAATGGCGTATTGATCGGACTAAATTCAATATATAAATCATCACCAAATCTCGCTTTTAATACATTTAAAATTCTTTCGTGATCAGGGTGACTAAACAGACCGTACATATCACCAGTTGTTACGACCACATCTTCCAATTTGCATAGAGCATCCAGATCAGTACGGCTGTGGTATAGTAATATTGCTCTTTAGAGTTTGCGTCTGTAAGAAGTTTGAATAAGCCTTTAATGCCTTTTTCGCTTTTTATGTAGACTTTTGGGCAGAACATCAAGTTGCGTTTTTCAGCAATACCAGATGAGGCAGGGGGCTTACGATATTTAGAATCGTCATATACACGCAAACGACAACCAAACACCGGTTTGATATTGGCTTTGGTGGCTTTGTTCGAAAAATCTACCAATGCATGTAAGGACATGTCATCAACGATTGCGACCGATGAATAGCCTAAGCCTTTTGCAGCTTCGACAATTTTGTCTACCGTTAATAATGATTTTCCTATCGAAAAGTCAGATTGCACTGACATTGCGTGGTTTAACATAGAGAATCCTATACAACTAATCTCTTACAGCTATTAAATTAAAAATCATTTGGAAATTAACAATTTGGAAGACTCTTCTTTCGCAATCCCAAAACAGGTCAAAAGAACAAAAGCTAACGACACATGGCTTTGTGCAGTGTTTTCTTTCCAGTTGAGTTCTTCCATAAACGCTTTTTTTAGTTCACTGCGCGTATATCCACCCAAAAGAAGCTTTTCGACGGCAAGACTGAGCCAAACTGGAGTTTTTCCTTTCATGGCATTTTCGTTTTTGGCCAATCCATCCTTAATCTCGGTCACTAAACCGCTCTTAACTAAGGTCAATGCAAACGATTGAGCTTTTACAGGCAGCTTCACGATTAATTCCTGCTGTTCCGGTGTAGGCTCAAAAAAGACTTTCTCTACCTTGGTTGCTCGTTCAACGAGAGTCGGTTTCTTTGGTTGGATCCCACCCGAAGAAAGACTTTTGGCTGCATTCATTTCTTCACGTAAGGCTCTGCGTTTAGCTTCTTGCGCCATCCGAGCTTTTTCATGCTGTTTGAGTAAATCGTTTACATTAACAACCTGCTTGATCGCGTTAAGCGTTTCATATGATTTCTGCTCACAAGCCTCAAATGCCGGGCATCGTTGGCAATATTCGCTATCACGCGAAAAACATGAGATTGAACCAAAACAACCAAAAGCCTTTGCTTCAATAAAATCTATTCTTTCGTTTTCGTTTGATTTCATTTAAAACGCTCTCTTTTGCGCTATATACGCTTTTAAAGTGTTGAAATGATTTAGACAGCAACTCGCGTAACGGCTTCTTCAACTTCTTTCACAGCGTCACGAATGAATCGTTTTTCTTTGTTTGTTTCGGCTGTTTTCATGATGCAATTAGCCACAAAACTTAGATTCAATTTGCGACGTCTTGGTCCCCGCGATTCATTTTTCTCAGGCGTATTGAGGGAAAGCTGATATTTGGCTTCTTGTGCCAACAACTCTCTTTCAATGAAATCAGGCGGATTTAAGGTGAATTTGAGTAAAATTTTTGCGAACGGTGAAAGCTGCTGCATTTCTTCTGTAAGAGTCTGCATCAACTCATATGGGCCTAAAATATTTTGGCTCTGGTGATCAACAAAAACGTCATAATCACAGTCATCTTCACCATCACCCATACGATGCAAAATGTCGGACTCGTATTCCGTTCTGTTATCGCCCAAATGGTATTTTTTCAGTAATCTCGATACCATGTTGAGGCAAGCAGTAGTTAAATAAGTCGTTAATTTGCCTTTGCTTTCATCCCAAGTCTGAATCGATACCACGAAAACTTCACAGAAAATGGCATACAGCTCTTCAACGTCAATGCAATAGCCGACTGAGGTAAGTCGGCTAATATTCCGGTGTGCCAAATGACGAAGAAGCTTGTCATGATCTCTGAAAAGCTGATCTTGATTTCTTACCATAGCCCACCCCCAAAAAGTGTCCGAATTAACCGAACACTCGTTGAGCCAAGTCTTCCGCAACTTGCTGATCGACTTGAGTGAGCTTGTTAGTAAACGGCAATTTGAGACCGTGCTTGTAATCGTTACGACGCAAGCCAATCATTGCTGCGTTGATTAATGAACGTGGTGAGATGGTGTCGCTGATCTTAGAGTTTGCATATTGCTCGCGTACCAAGTTTGCATAATCCACTAACTTGTCAGCATCCTCTGCGCATAAACCTACACGTTTCTGGATAATCAAGGACTCATCTTCTTTCTTCATGTAGCTCTTATAGATCACTGAGCCAAAACGGTCGTAGTTCGCTGAGTTCTGTAAGTTAGTACCCTGATAAAGACCAGTTTCATCACCTGAACCGTTCGTGTTACCTGTTGCAGCAAAACGGAAGTTTGGATGTGGTTTGATGACACGGTTAGCTGCATCTGCTTCTTTGATATATAAAGGTTTACCTTCTAGTACAGCTTGATATACAGATAAAACGTTTGGTTGCGCGAAATCATATTCGTCAGCCAAATACATCCAGCCATGCTTCATCGCTAAAGCTAATGGCCCAAGCTCAAAGATGGTTTCACCATTTTTAACCGTCCACATACCTACAATGTGAGATTCTTCTGTATTTGAAGTGTGCTGAATACGAACAAGAGGACGGCCAGTTCGAGCTGCGATCTGGTCAAACATTTCTGATTTACCAGCACCTTTGTGTCCCCACACGTAAGGGTTGATGTTTAGCTCCAATGCAATCATGACATCCTTCAGCTCGTTCACGTTCCATACATACGTATCATTAATTTCTGGAATCATTTCCGGGAAGGCAGAGTTCTCAATGCATGAGATTGGAATCGGTTTACCTGAACCACTAAGCGCGCTTTTACCTTTCAGATCAAAGATTTCATGAAATGGTTTAGACACCACAATATCGTTTGGTTTTGCCTCGTTATTAGTAAGCGCTAACTTTACATTGTGGTTATTAGTAGACACTGTTGTTTCTTCCTTAGATGTTGAAGTATCTGTTGCTTTTTCTTGTTGCGCCTTTGCCAACTCTGCTTCTTTAGCTCTTTTCAGTTCAGCCTGTTCTTGCATCTTTTTCTGCGCTAAAGGCGACAATAAAGGGCTATCTGGATACTGTTTCTTGTACTCTTCATACGTAGTTTCAGGATGTTTTTCTTTTAAATGCTTAGCAATTACGTGAGTTTTTCCACCACAGATTTCACAGATAATAGGATCGTTAGACATTTATAAGCTCCAAAAACGGATTCGATCATTTATGAAAAAGTATCACTAACTGATATTGAAAGTTTATAAGATTGCATCATAAAAATAAATTAAGTGCTTACTAATATTTTATAATACCCAAATGATGCAATCTCCACCCAAATTCTACGCTAACAACATACTGCGTAAACGCGAGATTACTAGGCTAGGTAATTGCTCAACGTCATGAATCACCACATGTTTGTCATAGAATCTACGAACAGAATCATCTTCAATTCCAATACCAATGACGTCTACCTTGCTCTTCTCGATTTTCTTCACCACTTCTTTTAAGTGATATTCCAGATCTCGACTGTTACCTCCACCCGCAGGTGAGCCATCAGAAAGCACCATCATGATTTTACCTGCTTCCTTACGCCCCATTAGACGACGTGCAGCAATTTCTACACATTCACCATCAATGTTACTCGCCATTAAACCTGAGTGAGGAAGCCATCCAAATCGACGTTTTGTTTCAGTATTAATGCGCTCGTTGTAGCCTTTAATGACAGGCATATAAAGGTTTTCATAGCGTGAATAACTAACGCCATATTTTTTTTCTGCTTCACGAATTTGCTTTAAACGCTTGTGGTAAGTGGCTGAGTCTGTATGAGTAGTAAAGCAGATCACTTCATGAGGAATCTTGAGACGATCCAGAACATTTGATAGTGCGTAACTCGCAGCAGCGGCAGTATGGATTTTAGAACCGCACATTGAACCTGACATATCGACGACCAAGCTCACAGCAACGTCTTTGGTTTTTGATTCAACGCGCTTACGAAAAATTCGACAATCACCAGTTGAAGCCAGTCGTGCTAAAGATGAACTGTTTAATTTTCCTTGTTTTAATCCATTTTCCCATACAGATTTACTTCGTGCCTGAATTGCCCGCTCCATATCTTTCTGCATAGGACCAACCATTGAAGCTACCTTGTCTTCAAGACGTTTAAACATCTTGTCATCGTAATGAAGTTTAGGAACTTCAAGCGGTTCAATGACATCACCTTCATTGGTAAATACTGCGTATTTAGATTTTTTAACGTCCGCTGCTGTGCGTTGTGCAATCTTCTTGCTTAGTTGCTCACTGTAGTTGTTTTTGGTGTCTTTTAACGAGTCCAGAATTGCAGCCACAAATTCACTACGAGGAGGGGCACTCTTCTTATCGTCACTTTCTAGTGAATGCTTAACTGCATTAGGCCGTTGTTTAGCTTTTCCACCACTACCGCCTTCGCCTTCTTCATCTTCGCCCTCATCGGCACCAACAGCTCCACCTAGAGAACCACCTTCATCATCATCTTCTTCATTCTCATCTTTGCTATTGCCTACACCAGCGCTTTTACCTGGCGATTTTGGCACTGGTAAGCTGTCGCTATCTTCATCATGCTCGCTGTCAGGGAGTTCTGGCAATTCAGGCTCATCTTTCAGTACCTTATAGATACGCTGAGCCAAATCCATTGTGTCTTTTGTGGACTTTAATTTTTCAATCTCTGGCTTAAAAGGAGTAAGCATGTCCCACACAGGTTTAATATGCTTCATTTTGTCTTTTAAGTAATGTTCAAAGACTTCCTGACCACTTAACGCACGTAACATTGGCAACATTAAATGTTGCGTAATTTCTTCATCAGAAGCTTTTTCCTTTACAAGTTTTTGGTATTTATCGTCAATCAATTCATCAATGAAAAATTGGCTCGCATTTTTCATATTGATATTTGAACCGCGATATTTTTCAGCCATGCAACGTTCTACACGCGCTTCTTCTAACAATGAAGTTAAAGTCTTTACCTCTTCAGATCCTTTTAGCTTGAGAGAAAAATCGGTAAAAAGATACTTCGCTACCTCTTGATCAAGAAAACCTTGAACCGCATCAATCAGCGAATCTGGTGAATTGTCCGGAAGATATGGAAGGTTAATTCGCACAGGTTTGCCTGTCTTTGGATCCTTATGCACACCTGCCTCAATGCCTTCTTGTGTTACTGCAATATCAGAGTTAGTCAGTGCTTGGGTAACGACAACAATTGCTTGTCTTAAAATATGTATGCGCTCATTCATTTAAAAATCTCAATCTGAAAAAGTCATTATTGGATGTCTATATACAGACCTGACAGTATATTAACAAGTGCTTACTAATATTAAAAAGCATTATAAAAATATTTATTGAAAAATAAAGAGTGAAATTGGGGAGATTTTGAGTTTTAATAGAGGGTTTATTTTGACCGTGGCCAGCATCAAACCTTGGACACTAACCACAGAGAAGGGTCAAGTGAGGGATTTTTAATTATTTAGGTAGACTCATAAGACTATATAGCTAAGTTTAATAAACAAATTTTCGCCAAGTGCATTGTTAATCACAAGGAAATCACCGCATTCCTCATTTTTTTCCTTTAATTACATTAATTTGATTTCCCTCAAAGATCAGTTCAGAACCCTGCTCTGCCAAGAAATCTGCTACGGTTTCAGGCGTAATAACTTCAACACTTTTCGACATTTTTTACTCCTATACTCTAACTATCATACTTTTTTGACAAATAATTGGCTTGAATGAGGCTTATACTTCCTCTTGGTATCAGTCGATACGTTGTCATTATAGTATGATTGTCTGCATCAGCTAACAAATTGCCTGTACTTAAAATGAGCATCTACTCACCTATAGTCTGACCATTAGTTTAACCCAAAAATAAGAAAATATTAATCAATGCTTACTTACTAAATTTTTCCGTTAATTGTGACCGATGTCATGTTATCCAATCCTATACAAATCTGTACTTTTCTTGAACTTGGGTAAATCAGCACTTACTGATATACTTTACCTAAACCGCAAATATTTTAAGTCTATAATGTTGTATCGAGGATACATTCCGACATTATGACTTTATATCTATTAAGAATATTCTAAGGAAAACGTTACTATGAAATCAGCAGCTACTAACACCAAACGCAAACTAACTGTCGCCCAATATCTCGACGCTCAACTAAATGCATCGGATCTGAATCAGTCGCAATTGGCAGAGATTATGGGTATCAATCAAAACATGGTTAGCTTCATTGTTCGTGGTAAAAGCAAATTGCCTCTTGAACGTGTGCGCGCTATGGCTGAAGCTTTAAAAATCGATGCTAAAGACCTCTTCATGCGCTGCCTAGAGGAATACATGCCTCATCTGCTTGAAGAAATGGAAGCCATGATTGAGCAACCTCTTATTACTGATGCAGAATCGAATTTAATTAAACAAATTCGCGAAGCAAATGATGGCCATAATTTTGAGTTTTTCACTAACCCTAGACAGAAAGAAGCTTTTGATGCTTTCCTAGAAACACTTAAAGTCAACTAATCTGTTTTTATTCTTACTGCCCGATCAAGTTCGGGCTTTTTGCTATTCATACCCTTTAAATTACTGTTTTTAAATTTTTCTTTCATAGCTCCTCCTAAACTTGAAAACGTTACAAAATCAAGATTGTTATAGATTACCAATTTAAATCAAACTTTGAAATACCACTCTTAATAGAAAAGTACGTATACGACAGGATATGACGCCCTGCCTTTTTGCACCCCCAAAAAATATAATAAAATGTATCTTTTATTACATTTTTTATTTTTCGACATGTGGTAGACTGTTTTTATATCCTTTCCGTTTTTGGAAAAATGTAATAAAAAATTATTTGGTCGATTTATGGCAAGAACAACAACTGGAAAAGCCCCATATGTGTCAGAAGATGATCTTGAGATTACTTTAGCCACTCAAACGGGCGTAAATGCATTACGGAACAAATGTGTTTTGTATTTCTCACACTTCCTTGGGCTTCGCGCTAAAGAATTATCAATGTTAAAGGTCGGCGATGTTTACGACGTGAAGAAGGGCAAGCTGAAGGATATTATTCGATTGCTCGGTAATATTACTAAAGGCAACCGCTACCGTGAGGTATTCCTAGTCAATCCAATCGCTAGATCACTGGTAGAAGAATACATAACAAAAGAAAGACCAAAGGATCCCGACGCACCTTTATTTTTATCGCAGAAGGGCGGTCCATTCTCACCAAATAGCATGGTGACCATGATTAATAACTGTTATAAGAAGGCTGGTATTCAAGCAACCAGCCATTCCGGTCGACGTTCCTTTGCCACAAGGCTAATAAGAAAGGGCGGTGATATTTATTCAATTCAACAATTGATGGGGCATAGCTCAATCCTGACCACGCAAAAATATTTTGCATCGGATCCGGAATTGCTCCGCCAAGTTGCTGAAAAGTTAAATTAAAATTTCAAAAATCTAGTTTTGTGCAGCAGGCTTTGGATTTCAAAGTCTGCATATAGATAGGTTGCAGTCTCACCATTATCTAGGTAGTCATCCATTCGCTGCTCAAAATCTTTTTGGTTATAGAATTTTAATTCATTAATATCAAAGTGGTTTTTATCAAATTCAACGGCAACGGCTTCGTTTTCATTCATGAGCTCCAGAACCTTATTGGCACCTTGAATGCCGCCAAGCATATCAATTTCACTCTTTGCTAATTTAAATTCCTGATCATCCAACTCATCAGCAATCTTGTTTGCTTCTTCTAATGTTTTGGCACTCGTTGCATCAAAGAACACAACTTCACCATTTGCATTCTGAATCCAAGTACCTATTTCAAAAGTTCCATCTTCTAATTGTCTGATTTGATTCTGCATTTTAAGCCTATGAATTTATATGTAAGCAATTAGAACTATTAAACATTTTGTTTTAGTTAAATACAATCTAATTTTTAAATTAATAATCTATATAGATTTCTATATAGATTTCTACATAGCAATGAATACAAGTTTATACATTGTTATCTAGCGCATTTACTATTACACTACGATTTTCGCCAACGTTTATGTTGAGGATTTAATGAAATTATTGATCGCCAATTCAAAAGGTGGCGTCGGCAAAACAACTACGGCTACCAATTTGGCTGCATGGATTGCCAATAATGAAAAACAAGACGTAGCTCTTGTCGACCTTGACGCCAATAAAAATTCGGTTAAATGGGGTATTTATCGTCAAGCCCAAACTTTCATAGAAAAGACCGGCTCAATCAAAACTTATCATTTGTTTGGTCAACCAGAAATTGACAAAGTCATTCCAAAAATTGAAAGTGAAACACCTAACGTAATTCTCGATTGCGGTGGTTATGACTCTTCTGGCTTCCGTGAAGCGCTGCTTTGTTCCGATGCCATTCTTATTCCAACTCGCCCTAACCAAGCTGACGTAGAATCAACTGGGGAAATTTTGGAATTAATTGAAGAAGCAAATAATATCCGTGTAAATGAAAGGGACCTCGATCCACTTCATGTCTACATCTATATCACTCAAGTCCCGACAAATGCACGTATCACAGCTTTAGACGATGCGCGTAATGCGTTTAAAGAAGTTGAAGATTTTGCAAAAGTTCTCGATTCCGTAAATTACGACCGTATTGCATATTCAAGAGCTTATGGCATGGGTCTGGGTGTTATTGAGTTAAATATTGGTGCCTCTAAGGCAGCAGAAGAAGTAAATGCATTGGCTGAGGAGTTGTTCAAATGAGTGGACGTGGTGGATTATCATTAGGCAAAGCTGCAAAAGTACAAGCTGAAAATTCAAATGCATCCGATTTTACAAAGAGTGCTCCAGTACAAACTGCCACAGCAACGCCAGAAGCTAATGAAAAACCTGTAGACCTTGATAAGCTTGATGAACTATCAGGATTAAGCAAACCTAAAGAGAAAAAGGACCGTGAAGCGCCTTGGCGTCAGGGCATTAATATTGCTCCTGAAGACTTGAAATTAATTCAACGTCCTTTTAACAACAATATTAGCCAAGAAATGTACCTTCGTTTGAACTGGCTTAAATCTATCAGCTCCATTGGCATGGGTTCTAACAAGACCACTTTTACAACCATGCTCAATGAAGCTTTAGAAGAATATACGGCTCGTCGAATCAAAAAACTCGGCGACAATTATGACGTCTGACCAAGAAATTCAAACCATTCGTCATAAATAATATTCTCGTATTTTAGGGCAAGCAGTTTGAAGTCAAAACCAAAGGCTTCAAACACAGCTTGCTCTAAATTTTTGAGCTTTTCATGCTCCTTTTCCTCATTTGATTCCCAAAATAAATAGTTTGTTTTGATACTCACAGGGCAATTTTTAATAATTTCTCTCGCTAGTTTTGAGTTTCTAGCTGCCACATTGGCTTGTCTAACTTCCAAGTTTGTCACTTCATCAAGGCTTAATCCTGATTCTAATGAGAACAACACAGCCTTTCTTTCAACTTCCTTCAGCTTCAATAAACCAGCAATTAGGTTGCTCACCGTAATGGAATGATCTTTTTTTAATTTAAATCGAGCAATTTTTACCGAGTTGATTTGGCGGTTATAAATAGCGTCGTTGATCTGACTAACCGCGTATTCAATTTCCTTATCAATTTGACTTTCTTCATTTTTAAACTTGAATTTAGCAATTACGGCGTTTAATTGATAATTTGTAATTCTTTCAATGTGAGTGGTCCATAATTTCGTAGTTGCCAAATCGCTATTTTTAAGTGCAGGCAAAACACCAGGAACAGATTTTAGTAGCATAAAAAAACTCCGAAATTATTGAAATTATCGGAGCATTCTATTTTAGGAAATTTTAATTGTTCATCAAAATGCTTAGGCTATTTTATCTAAATGTCCTGCACGGCGCACATGATCTAAAATCGGCTCTAAGGCATCTTCAATCGTTTCATCATTCTGGATCAACATATCGTACTGGTTGATTTCGTTTATCCAATGAGATTCGACCTGAATCATGACTTCTAAACGTTCCGCAAGTTTCTGATCTGCTCGAACAATTAAACGTTGTAGACGGCTTTTAATATCAGCGTCGACAAAAACCCCAAGATATTTAATTTCATTTGCTTTCAGATAACGCTTAATCTTCTTATATCCATTTGGGTCGACAATAATTATGGCATTTCGATCATCTGGCAAGGTTTTGAAATTATCAATCGTTACGCCATATTCATAATTACCATGTTTATTTGTCTCAAGGAACTGATCAGCCTTTTTCAGTGCATCAAACTCTGTTTGAGTAATAAAGTGGTAGTGCAAACCATCAACCTCACCTTCCCGTTTCGGCCGTGATGTTGTGGTAACAATACGATTAAACCCATATTTCTCGGTCAGCGCGTCAGCAATGGTTGTTTTGCCGCTGCACGTTGTTCCAGATAACAATACAAACATCGTCATACCTCATAAGAAGAGGCGGTAGAACCGCCCCAATTAATCCCGATCAATACACTTCCAACCTTGGAAACTTCCGCTTGAATAAGGGATGCAATCTGTAAATGCATAGTAATCATATTGGAAACCAATCTTACGCGATTTCTTCTGTGTAGATGAAGAAGAAACAGGCATCGGTTTAGCAGGCGTTGTAACAGGCTTCACAGAACGAATCGTACTAGGTTTTGTCACAGTCTTAACTGGACTAGAACGAAAACTTGTAGTGGTCGGAGCGCGTGTGGACGAGCTGCTGTAAGACCGCGCAAAAGATGTCGAAGGACGAGCTGAGGATACAGACGCTGCTCTCGCTACCACCGCTGCATTCGCTTTAGCTCCGCCAATGCAAAAATACCCGATAACTGTAAGAATAATGGCAAATCCAATAGGGTGTGTTGACACTTTTAGCTTAAAAAAATAGCGAAGTAGTAAAATCAAATCGCCAAAACCAATTTTACTATTCGCTATGCCTCGTACCATGCTGACAGATCAACACTGGCAAAAGTTGAAAGTTATTCTGCGTAATTTATCCATTCACCACAACTCAAATTTACGCAATTTTATTGAAGCTATTCTCTATAGAATTAGAACAGGCTGTCCGTGGCGAGATATTCCTTGCTGTTTTGGTCATTCAAACTCTATTTTCAAACGTTTTAATCGTTGGTCAAGCAGCGGTAAGTTTCTTAGATTATTCAAATTACTAGCCTCATGCCCCGATATGGAGTGGATTTTTATTGATGGCACTCATGTACGTGCTCATCAACATTCTGCCGGCATAGCGAATCAATCTATTTCTAAAAGTCTAGGAGCAAACTCCACAAAAAAACAATAGATTGATGATGCACAAGGCAATCCTAATCATAACATTAATACCG
>NZ_JBMOSM010000034.1:0-5171 GCF_049316025.1 Paenibacillus sp. NPDC058898
TATTGTAACGAGAGAGATAAGGTTATCGATTTTCTTAAAGACTCCCATGATATCACCTTCAAAATAAATATCTTTCGTGTGGTTTCATATAACGTTTATGTATTCCCGAACCCGAGAACCTTAAGGCCCGAAGGCCCGGCCGCGGCGCGGTTAGGTTCGCAGGGGTGTCCGCCAACGCTTCCCTGTACCTCTGAATTCGCTCCGCAGTGAAATCCCTTCGCTCTTGGCGGACCAAGGGGCGAACGCCCCGCTGGGGGAATATAGTGTTATGTGATGTCTGCCTCATCTTCGAAAACCTTTCAAAAATTATAAGTACTTCTTAAAGGCTTTACTCGAATCACCGTCATAACCTAACTTTGTATAGAACTCGTGTGCTTGCTTCCTCGAAGCTCCGCTGGTTAAAAAGACTTTAACACAATCCCTTGAAATACACAGATCTTCAATATGCTTCATAATGAGCGATCCATAACCTTGACCTTGTCTGTTTCCAGATACAATTACACGTTCTACAACCCCAAAAGGTTGTGACTCTATCAATGCATCTAAACATAGATGCAGATGTGCAGTTGCAACGATCTCTTGGTCTACTTCGCAAATGAACAAGAAACTATTAGGATTTTGTTTAATTTCTTCTATTCTATCTTCCAACACTTTTATTTTTGGGTTGTTTGGAAGCAACTCTTTGTATAGTCGTTCAATAGCTTCTGCGTCATTTGTTTCAGCTTCACGAATTATCATTCACATTCTCCTCTGTGTATTTAGGCTGATTTCACATAACGTTTGGCATTCCTGACGTTCAAACAGCTTAAGTGACCGTAGGAAACGTGTCGTCAGACTTAGCTGGTTGAATGTATCGCTTGAATAAACTCCTTGGAATTCCTTCTTAGCGATCAAGGGCGAATGCCCGCTGTAGAAATGCTTTGTTATCGGATGTCAGCGCCTTCTTCGAAATACACCTAATCTTCTTTAAAGATCTGAGAAATCAAGATCAGACAAACAATGTGATTTTCACATTTTACCTCTATTTTTTTATAAACTGCTTCTAATAATTCCGATTTTTTTAATATTAATTATTATCGTTAAAATACAATTGATAGAAGTAACCCCCATCCAAATAAATATTGAATACGACATCCACACCCTTATCATTAAATAATTATAATCTAATATATAAGGCCAGATCATTACCAATACCAAAAGCATTATGCTTAAGATTAGTGCGATACTACTTCCTGTCATTTTTCTGAACCTTGTCTTTTCATCTTTAATATTTAGTTGTATTCCTCTAACGAGTTTAATTGCTTGGACACATAAGATAACCACGGCTATTATTACTAAGAATGAAAATACTAAATCAATTAATAGATACACGTCATCATAATTAAATTTATTCATATGATTTTCATTCATATTCTCATAAATATTATTAGCAATTAGCGATGGTGCAGTTGAATTCAAATTAGCCAGAACAAAAATGGCTTGCTGCTTTTCTAAATCAATAAGAACCTGTGAGGAGTAATTAGGATTTGATCCATTATGACTAACAACTCTATTTTTCGTATCAATACTCCATCCGAATGAATAGTATTGATTTTCACCTTCGTATCCCGCCATTTTGATGTCGACTTGATGAGATTGTTGTATCGCTTTCAATAAATTATCTGGTATATCGCCTATCCCCATTTGTGCATTAATCCAGCGTTCTAAATCTTTTGAATTCGTTACCAAATATCCTGCAGCGATATTCCCATAATATCTAGGGGCATCATATTCTAAGCTCCTTCCAAAAAATACACGATATCCTTTGGTAAGTTTATCAGATTCCTTTTCCTTACCTGTTGAAAAATAACTATCAGTCATTCCTAAAGGAACCAGTATGTTTTCAGTCATGTAATCCTGATAACGTTTGCCTGTAACTTTTTCAATAATCATCGCTAAAATATCATAATTAACTGTTGCATAATTATATGCTGTCCCAGGATACGTATCTAATGCAATGTCTGACACATTATGTATCGTTTTTTCAAGCATATCCTCCGTGGTACCTTCAGGAATTAACCGAATACTCCAAGGTGGAATTCCACTTGTATGAGCTAACAACTGATGAATCATAATATTAACTTTCTCACCCTTAATGGTTGGCTCAAACGATGGAATATAATCTGTAACAGAATCTGAAAGAGATAAGTAGCCCTCATTTTCTAATAAAATAACGGCCAAAGCCGTAAATGCCTTTGTAGTCGAGCCCAACTCAAATAATGACTCTTCAGTTACCCTCTTCTTATTTTTAGCATCTGCATATCCGTAATTCTTATATTCTGTCTTGCCCTGCTCTGATACTACCGTAGCCACCCCTGGAGTCGCTGATTTGGCCATTATGATTTCCACCATATTATCCGTATTATCATAATTCCCTGTCCTTACCAAACTCCCAAGTTCATCCCAACACGCTATAGTAGTAATGATTGTGATAAGTAGGATGACACACATTGTTGATGTGCCTGTTTTACTTAGTATTTTCTTCATTGTGGTTCTCCCAATTGTAAGTCTTCTAAAAAAAATAATGGACCAAACTATATAATTAAACACCATCCACAAATACCTACTTTGTGCCGTTATGGCTTAGAAAGACATAGTTCTTAAAACCATTTAATTCTTTGCGCTGATTTCCGATAACGTTCTTGTATTCACGACGCGACCCAGCCTTAGATGGCTCCTATCTTAGGCTGGGTCGTGTGTTGTCCGAGCTTCTTCATGATTATACATCTGACAACCAAGGGGCGTAAGCCCCGCTACGTGAATACTATGTTAGGTGATGTACCCGGCTTCTTCGATTAACTTAAGAATGTCCTTCTATCTGTTTGTTAAAATATATTATTGGTCCGTCCCATTCAGGTTGATGAGATTCATGCTTTCTATATCTTCCATCGGTATATTGATTTACTACAGACTCCCAAAATTTCTGAGCAATAATGTTTTCCTTCTCCTGCTTTACTTCCCATAATCCCTCATGAGTATCAAGTATTCTAAACGCTATATCCTTACCTATTCCTTTCTTCCTCCACTTCCGCATAATAAAAAACTCAGCTATGGTCTTTGTGTTAGAATCTTTATTAAAAACACTATAATTATTAACCAATGCAAATCCAGCTAAGCTGTCACTTATCTTGATAATATAAGCAACTCGACCTTCAATTTCTTTCCCATAATCAGTCCAGTAATGATCAAGATACTTATAATCAAACAAACCAAACGAACTCGGGTCATCATTATTATATTCGGTAGTATCATATTGATAATATTGCATTAAATTTCTAATCACTGCTTTATCCTGCTCTTCAGCCCTTAATAACTGAATTTGATTTTCTATATTGTTCATATTCCAATGTCCTTTATATAATTTAATGGTCTTTCGGGTATTTCACCTAACGTTCCTGTATTCACGAACCCGAGAACCTTAAGGCAGCTTTAGCTACCAGCCACGACTCGGTTAGGTTCGCAGGGTTGTCCGCCTGATTGTGCTTCCCTGCTAGTTGCCTCGGGCGGACCAAGGATCGGCTTCAGCCGATCCGCAGCGTGAATATAATGTTATAAGATGTCGGCGCTTCTTCGAATCACTTACAAATCCGCTTTACTGGGTTTCCATCCGATCTTTTGACTCCATGTATTAGCCTTCTTTATAATATCCCATACGATTTCAGTCTTAGCGTCTACATATTGTTCTCTTTGATCTCTATACCGGTTTGCTAATTCATACTTCGTCCTGGAATATTGATCTCTATCATCTTCATGAGTTCTTAAGTAATCTCGAAATAGTAAATTGAATTGTTCAGACCAGCTACCTGCTTGCCTTACATGAATATGAGTTCTACTCATCCCAGGTGCTTCTCTGAAGTACCTCTTAGTCAAATCATCATTATCCGAACGATATCGATATCCTAAAGATGCAAGTCCGGATATGATTGTCTCTATATTGCCTAAATCCCTTACAGATATCTGAATATCAATGATGGGCTTAGCTGCTAAACCAACTACTGCCGTCGATCCAATATGATCAACTCTATGTACGTCAGAACCAATTTTCTTTACAATCTGAGTTCGTAATTCATTAAAGAGATTTGGCCAACTATCGTTGTACGGCTCAATTATCACTGGATCCTTCATCGAAATCACCAACTCAAATGATTTTTTACGTTCTTCTCCGATTTCTTATAACATGTCTGTATTCATGAACCCCGCAAGGGGTTGTCTGTTGGATTCCCTTTTCGAAATCCATCTGGCAGACCAAGGCTCCGTTAGGAGCCGCAGCTTGAATATTATGTTATACGACGGAATCACTTCTTAGATTAACCAACATTCATTCTTGATCCCAATCTGTCATTGCTCTGCTATATGTTCCAATAAATCTCCTGGCTGACAACCTAAAACTGTACATAGTTTATCAATTACTTCTAGCGAAACATATTCATTCGTATTGAGCTTCGCCATTGTAGCAGATGAAATCCCCGTCATTTTAAGTAAATCCTGTTTCTTAATCTCCCTGTCGATTAATAATTTTTGAAAAGGTTTGTAACTAATCATCTGATATTCCTTTCACACGCGAAGTGAATTTTTCTTTAATTATATGAAAGTATATTTTCTTTATCAAAAACATCTTCAACATGTCTTGATTTGAATGTTCGATATGGTAAAATTATATTCAATAAGTTAAACTTTTATTTGCAAAATCAAATGAAGTGGATGGTGTTAAATTATGCATAATTCTTTAGAAATCTTACTCGATTCACTGATCCGTAATCGAATTGAATCTTTATATGGCGAGCTTATCAAAAACAACTTCAGCTACAACCAGTTCTCATCTGATCGGAACCTTTACTTTAAGCAGTTACATGAACTACTACCAGAGGATATACAAAAGACTCTATTCCTTTATGATGATGCGGACCTTTCTGTTCAAGCTATTTTAGAACGTGAAATCTACTTACAAGGTTTTAAGGACGCTCTTTACCTACATAACGAATTACATGTATCTTTAAATTGAGGGCCTGTTGGCTCTCTTTGTTTTTTTGATTCTGTCGTATAACGTTGTTGTGTTCACGAACCCGAGAGGCTTAAGTGACCGTAGGGAACGGGTCGCCAGACTTAGGCTCGCAGGGTTGTCCGGCTGACTC
>NZ_JBMOSM010000035.1:0-3092 GCF_049316025.1 Paenibacillus sp. NPDC058898
TACGCCCACGACAGATAGGGACCGAACTGTCTCACGACGTTCTAAACCCAGCTCGCGTACCGCTTTAATGGGCGAACAGCCCAACCCTTGGGACCGACTCCAGCCCCAGGATGCGACGAGCCGACATCGAGGTGCCAAACCATCCCGTCGATATGGACTCTTGGGGAAGATCAGCCTGTTATCCCCGGGGTACCTTTTATCCGTTGAGCGACGGCGCTTCCACAAGCCACCGCCGGATCACTAGTCCCGACTTTCGTCCCTGCTCGACCCGTCGGTCTCACAGTCAAGCTCCCTTGTGCACTTACACTCAACACCTGATTGCCAACCAGGCTGAGGGAACCTTTGGGCGCCTCCGTTACCCTTTAGGAGGCAACCGCCCCAGTTAAACTACCCATCAGACACTGTCCCTGATCCGGATCACGGACCCAGGTTAGACATCCAGCACGACCAGACTGGTATTTCAACGACGACTCCACCCGAACTGGCGTCCGAGCTTCACAGTCTCCCACCTATCCTACACAAGCCGAACCGAACACCAATATCAAACTGTAGTAAAGGTCCCGGGGTCTTTCCGTCCTGCTGCGCGAAACGAGCATCTTTACTCGTAGTGCAATTTCACCGGGCCTATGGTTGAGACAGTCGAGAAGTCGTTACGCCATTCGTGCAGGTCGGAACTTACCCGACAAGGAATTTCGCTACCTTAGGATGGTTATAGTTACCACCGCCGTTTACTGGCGCTTAAGTTCTCAGCTTCGCACACCCGAAAGTGCACTAACCGGTCCCCTTAACGTTCCAGCACCGGGCAGGCGTCAGTCCGTATACATCGCCTTACGGCTTCGCACGGACCTGTGTTTTTAGTAAACAGTCGCTTCTCGCTGGTCTCTGCGGCCACCCCCAGCTCACGGAGTAAATCCGATCACCAAGAATGGCCCCCCTTCTCCCGAAGTTACGGGGGCATTTTGCCGAGTTCCTTAACCATAGTTCACCCGAACGCCTCGGTATTCTCTACCTGACCACCTGAGTCGGTTTAGGGTACGGGCCGCCATGAAACTCGCTAGAGGCTTTTCTCGACAGCATAGGATCATCCACTTCACCACAATCGGCTCGGCATCAGGTCTCAGCCTTAATGAGGGACGGATTTGCCTACCCCTCGGCCTACACCCTTACCCCGGGACAACCACCGCCCGGGCTGGACTACCTTCCTGCGTCACCCCATCGCTTACCTACTACAAGTCTGGTTCATCGGCTCCACCACTACCCTCAACTCCGAAGAGATCGGGCCGGCTTCACGGACTTAGCATCGCCTGATTCGATGTTTGACGCTTCACAGCGGGTACCGGAATATCAACCGGTTATCCATCGACTACGCCTGTCGGCCTCGCCTTAGGTCCCGACTTACCCTGGGCAGATCAGCTTGACCCAGGAACCCTTAGTCAATCGGCGCACACGTTTCTCACGTGTGTATCGCTACTCATGCCTGCATTCTCACTCGTGAACCGTCCACAACTCGCTTCCGCGGCTGCTTCACCCGGCACACGACGCTCCCCTACCCATCACAGCGGGCGTTGGCCCTATTGCTGCAATGACACGACTTCGGCGGTACGCTTGAGCCCCGCTACATTGTCGGCGCGGAATCACTAGACCAGTGAGCTATTACGCACTCTTTCAAGGGTGGCTGCTTCTAAGCCAACCTCCTGGTTGTCTCTGCGACTCCACATCCTTTCCCACTTAGCGTACGCTTAGGGGCCTTAGTCGATGCTCTGGGCTGTTTCCCTCTCGACCATGGAGCTTATCCCCCACAGTCTCACTGCCGCGCTCTCACTTACCGGCATTCGGAGTTTGGCTAAGGTCAGTAACCCGGTAGGGCCCATCGCCTATCCAGTGCTCTACCTCCGGCAAGAAACACACGACGCTGCACCTAAATGCATTTCGGGGAGAACCAGCTATCACGGAGTTTGATTGGCCTTTCACCCCTAACCACAGGTCATCCCCCCGGTTTTCAACCCTGGTGGGTTCGGTCCTCCACGAAGTCTTACCTCCGCTTCAACCTGCCCATGGCTAGATCACTCCGCTTCGGGTCTAGAGCGTGCAACTCAATCGCCCTATTCGGACTCGCTTTCGCTACGGCTTCCCCACACGGGTTAACCTCGCTACACACCGCTAACTCGCAGGCTCATTCTTCAAAAGGCACGCAGTCACGACGCACCGAGCAAGCTCGATGCGCGACGCTCCCACGGCTTGTAGGCACACGGTTTCAGGTACTATTTCACTCCGCTCCCGCGGTACTTTTCACCATTCCCTCACGGTACTATCCGCTATCGGTCACCAGGGAATATTTAGGCTTAGCGGGTGGTCCCGCCAGATTCACACGGGATTTCTCGGGCCCCGTGCTACTTGGGAGATTCTCAAGCAAGCCGCTGATGTTTCAGCTACGGGGGTCTTACCCTCTACGCCGGACCTTTCGCATGTCCTTCGCCTACACCAACGGTTTCTGACTCGCCTCACAGCCGGCAGACTGTGAAAGAGAGATCCCACAACCCCGCATGCGCAACCCCTGCCGGGTATCACACGCATACGGTTTGGCCTCATCCGGTTTCGCTCGCCACTACTCCCGGAATCACGGTTGTTTTCTCTTCCTGCGGGTACTGAGATGTTTCACTTCCCCGCGTTCCCTCCACACGCCCTATGTGTTCAGGCATGGGTGACAGCCCATGACGACTGCCGGGTTTCCCCATTCGGAAACCCCCGGATCAAAGCCTGGTTGACAGCTCCCCGGGGACTATCGTGGCCTCCCACGTCCTTCATCGGTTCCTGGTGCCAAGGCATCCACCGTGCGCCCTTAAAAACTTGGCCACAGATGCTCGCGTCCACTGTGCAGTTCTCAAACAACGACCAGCCACCCACCACCCCACCAGACACACTGGCGAGTTCACTGGGGCCGGCACTGAAGACATGACCACACGGCCGTACCTTCAGGACCCAACAACGTGCCAAGCACAGTCACTCGACTTCCCATTCACGTTCCACGCCGAAGCAGTACTAGTAAAGGAGTCTTACAACTGTGCCAACTAATCAACGTTCCACCCATGAGC
>NZ_JBMOSM010000036.1:0-1934 GCF_049316025.1 Paenibacillus sp. NPDC058898
GGCTCCAGGTAGGGGCTGGGCTGGTCGGCCTGGTTGATGGCCTGGGCGGTCTCGGCCTTGGTGGCATCGCGCCAGAAGCGGGTGACCGTCTCGCGGAAGCGCCGGTCCTCGGGGTCCCGCTGGTGGCGGGTGGCGACGGCGTCGATGACGTGACGGACGTCCTGGACCCCGTCCGCGACCATCTGCTTGACGTCGGCGGACATGCTGGCCGTCTTCTCCTTTCCGGCACGGACGAGCGAGAGTGCCGGGCGGATGTTCTGGTCCTTTTCGACCTGGTCAGAGCTGGTGTCGGACGGATATCCACTGGTGTCCGCGTGGATGGTGGACTCGTGGGCTCGTGCCGTCGTGGCGTCACCAGCGGCCGGAGGAAGGATGGCCGGGGCCTGGGGTGCGGATGCCGCGAGGAGGGCGGGCACCGGGGCCGTGATGCCGGGGGTGAACATCCGCTCCAGGGCGACGCCCGCGCTCTGGGTGAGGCGGTCGCGCTGGACGTCCAGGAGGTCCGTGCCGAGGGTGGTGTCACCCGCGCCCACCTTCGCAGCGAGCTTCCAGGACTTCTTCACGGACTTGGCGCGGACCTTCTTGTCCGGGTGGGCGGCGGCGCGGGCCTGGTGGTAGGCGAGGTCGCGGATGACGGCGGCGGCGCGGGTCTCCGCCTCGATGTCGCGGCCGTCCTGGTGGATGACGACGATGCGGGCGAGGTAGGCGATGGCCTCGGCAGCGGCGGTGATGGCCATGGGGGTGAGGGCGTAGACGATGGTCTGGCCGATGCCCTGGGCGGCGGTGGCACCCATCGCGGCGGCGGCGGCCGGCAGGGCCCACAGGCCGAGGCGGACCACGAGGGGCGCGGGCCGGTTGAACAGGGTGGTGACCAGGAGGACCAGGGCCATGACGGCCGTGGCGCCCTCACCGGCGGCGAGCGCGCCCAGGGCGGTCTCGCCGCCGTAGCGGTGGGAGAGGTTGGAGTAGGTGCCGACGCCGCCGAGGATGCCGATGGCGAGCATCGGCACGATGGTCACCCACAGGAGGGTCTTCTGCATCCGGCTGATGGGGTTCTTCATGGTGGTGCTGCCTTCCTGGGTCTGTTGTGGCGTCGTGGCGTCGTGGACTCGTGACGTCATGAAGGAGGGGAGGAGGGCCATCACTTCGCCTTCTTCACAGGGCGGGGGGCGCGGGGCGTGACGCGCAGTTCCTTGATGGCGGCGGCGACGCCGATGACGCCGATCCCGATGCCGATGCCGCCGTAGGCGATGGCCTGGCCCATGGCCGCGATGGCCGGCGCGGCGACGACGAGGAGGACGGTCGCGGGGGTGCAGAGGATGAGCAGGCCGACGGCGGCGATCAGGCCGTTGCGGAGCCAGGCCGGGATGGGCTGGGTCGGCATCTGCACGACGACGGGGGCCTGCGCGGTCTGCGGGATGTAGACCGGCTGACCCTGCGGGGTGTAGCCGATCGTCACGCCGGGCGGGACGGCCGCGGGGAGCTGCTGGGGGATGTACGGGGTCGGGGTGGTGTCCACGGTGTTCGTCTCCTTCAGGCCGCGAGGGCCGGGGCATCGGCGCACCTGGAGCAGCAGCCCAGGGACGTCGGGATCACGTAGGGGTAGGTGACCAGGCAGACCGGACAGGTCCGGCGGGCGCGCATCATGGCGCGGTGTGCGCGCCACAGGCCGGGCGTCATCGGTCGGACCGGGAGGGCGAGGTCGAGGCGGTAGAGGTAGGCGGCGCGGACCAGGCGTTCGCGGGTTCCGGGCGGGCGCCGGCCGAGCCAGAGGATCTGGGCGACGACCGGCTGACCGCCGGGCCGCAGGCCGCGGGCGCGGAGCTGGCGGCGGGTGGCCAGGCCCTCGGGTGCCAGCTTCCGGGGGAAGGTCGGGACTCCGAACTCGTGGCCCTCGGGGTCGAAGAACTTCACTGGTTCACCTCCTATTGGCC
>NZ_JBMOSM010000037.1:0-1557 GCF_049316025.1 Paenibacillus sp. NPDC058898
CAGGCTGTCGAGAAAGTCTCGACAGCTATTTTTATATCGAGATATTTCAACACGACACCGCGTTAATGTTGTATAATTATAGTAATAAATGAGATCGGGAAGGTGTTCAAATATGCTGCGTTCAAACCGTGAAAAACAACAAGCTTATGAGTTTGTGTCAATTGAGGAGCTCGTTCCTCAAGACCATCTGCTTCGCAAAGTGGAAAAGTATATCGACTTTTCATTCATTGACGAAAAGGTTCGTCCTCTTTATTGTGCAGACAATGGGCGGCCAGCCATCGACCCTGTTGTGTTATTTAAGATGATTTTCCTCGGTTACTTTTACGGCATCCGTTCCGAACGTCAAATCGAACGTGAAATTCAGACAAACCTTGCCTACCGCTGGTTTTTGGGGTTAGGTCTAACCGACAAAGTGCCGGACCATTCTACGATTAGCTGGAATCGTCGCACTCGTTTTAAAGATACAGAGATTTTTCAGGAGGTCTTTGATGAGATTGTGCTGCAAGCCATTCAGCACCGTATGGTAGGTGGACGCGTCCTGATTTCCGATTCGACCCATGTCAAAGCGAATGCGAATAAGCATAAGTACACAAAGGAACAGGTTTTACAAAACACCCGTGATTATGTCGGTGAACTTAATGCCGCCGTAGAGGCCGACCGGAAGGCACATGAAAAAAAGCGCTAAAGCCTAGAGAGGACGTGATGGAGGAAAAGGAAGTCAAAGTGAGCACGACAGATCCGGACAGCGGTTATATGATCCGCGATGGGAAACCGGAAGGATTTTTCTACTTAGACCACCGTACCGTAGACCTGAAATACAATATGATTACGGATGTACATGTCACTGCGGGAAATGTCCATGATTCTATACCCTACTTGTCCCGTTTGGATCGTCAACAACAACGATTTGGTTTTAAAGTAGAAGCTGTTGCTCTGGATTCCGGGTACTTGACTTCACCTATCTGTAAAGGACTGCAAAGCCGAAACATTTTTGCCGTTATTGCTCACCGAAGATTCCACCCGACCCAAGGTTTATTCCCAAAATGGAAGTTCACGTTTGAGGCAAAGCGCAACCTTTATGTCTGCCCGGCGGAGCACGAACTGCAATACAAGACGACCAACCGCGAGGGATACCGGCAGTACGCTTCAGATCCTCAACACTGCAAGAAGTGTCCGTTATTAAACGAATGCACTCGGTCTCGCAACCACCGAAAGGTGGTAACCCGTCACGTCTGGGAGGACAGCAAAGAATGGGTGCGAGGCAACCGGTTGAGTCGATCCGGGAAATATCTCTACCGAAAACGAAAAGAAACGATTGAGCGAAGCTTCGCGGATGCCAAAGAGCTCCATGGGTTTCGCTATTGCCGTTTGCGCGGGTTGCAGAACGTCAGGGAGCAAGCCCTGATGACAGCAGCCGTACAGAATATGAAGAAGATGGCGATCCACTTGGATCGCCTCGAAAACAGGGGGTAATCCCCCATTTCCCCTTTTGAAGTGACCATTTGAAATGTGAGAAACCCTGTACTTTGAAAAAGTACAGGGTTTCTCGACAATCTG
>NZ_JBMOSM010000038.1:0-1454 GCF_049316025.1 Paenibacillus sp. NPDC058898
CTTTTACATCTTGCATAAACTGCTCAATATGATCGGAAAACGATGTTTTCCAGTCAGGGTCTTTCATGATCTCCATCATCTGATCTCTTGAAAATGACAAAACCCCATCCATGAATGTATTGGCGGTTTTTTGTATTTTCTTATTTTTAATACCTTCTACTTGATTAAAAACGTCCTTATATCGATCATAGATGTTATAGCCACAACCAAAATTATCTTTGGCGAATTCGACTATTTGGTTGGTATTTTTGGCAAAGGCACGTTGAACGTGTCCTATCTCACCAGACGCATTTGAATTTTTATAATACTTGGCATTGAATGAAACGAAATTTTTCATGGTGCGATATCATTGTTATATGATCATGTTGTAACATTTATTTTCAGATAATCAAGTGCTTATAAAGCACTACTTGTGCTTTAAAGCAACTTGGTGCTTTATAAAGCCTTTAAATGCCTCTATTTTATTCCTTGATACATCACATTCCGAAGGAGTGTTTTAGCCCATTAAAGCACTCTACGAGTGCATGGGCCTCGCTACGCGAGGAAGATCAACAGCAAGATCAAGATCAAGATCTACAACAGGTCAAAAGCTTACAATCAAAATCGGCAATGTCTTACATAAACCGTTCCGGTTTATTCCAGAGGCTGTCTGTTTTTAAAAGCTGCGTTGCCCTTGCTTTTATCACCAGAACAGCACCGGCAACGGTGCCATTACACCCCTGAACATTTCCCTCCAGGGAATGTGGGGGTGTGCTGTCAGTCCCCGAAAATCAAAAGCGGGTTGGACAGTGACGATGGTGATCCATCGATCCCATTCCACCCTAGAAGCTCCTGATAGCCCATTAGCGAGCCGATTAAGGTCGTTTGACATGGTTGGCCGGCTTTTTGGCCAAGCGTGTCAAATGGCCCAACAACGAACGCAGTGAGGCGTTAGGCTCGATTGCAGCACATAGATCCGACGGAGCTACCGCATTTACAGGACGCCAGCCCATTCGGGCGATGGCTTTCCCCAGTGCTCTCGCTCTGTTGATCTCATGGTTTGCCGTCGTCCTACGGCCTAGGCCACCCACTCAATCACCATAACGAGGCTTGTGGAACCTGCTTCGCGTTGCGGTAGATCCGTCCTATCCGAATGCAATCTAACGGGCTGAAAATGCCCTTATTTTTGATTGCTATAACGAAGGTCAAAAGAGGGTAATACAAGATATAAGATACTGGGAACCACGTATTCCGTGGCTTTCAGCCAATTTTTATACTCTGTGGAGGTAAGTTTTATACTCTGTGGAGGTAAGTTTTATACTCTGTGGGGGTATGAAATGAGTGTAAAAAAAAGTATACCCTCGCTATTTCAAGGCTCTAAATTGTACTTTTTTAAAAGTAAGTTCGTTACCGTGTGGGGGTATGCTTTGTACTCTTTTAAGGGTATTGACAATACTTTTAAAATGGTATATACT
>NZ_JBMOSM010000041.1:0-1374 GCF_049316025.1 Paenibacillus sp. NPDC058898
GGTTTATGCAAGATGTAAAAGAAAAGACCGGCATGGAGCCGTTAGGCTGGGAAATGCACATGGACGAGGGCCATAAAGACCCAGTAACAGGCGAATATAAGATGAATTATCACGCTCAATGTATCTTCTTCAATTACGATTTTAAGACGAATAAAGCCCCATTGCGTGACCTCATGGGCCGCAAAGGTGAATCGATTTGGTCAAAATTGCAGGACACTGCAGGCCAACGTTTCGAGGATCTTGGGTTTGTCCGTGGTGTTTCTGCTGATATGACCAAGGCCAAACATCAAGAAAAAGACGATTTCATAGCCTCTAAACAGGCTGAGATCGACCGCCTGCAGGCGGAGCTGGTAGACCGTCAAACCCACCTAGATCGTGCCTTACAGTTCAATGAGGAGCTTCTGGAGGAGGTTGCCTCGAGGGTCGATGCTATTGTTGCTGATTTTAATGAAAATGGTGCTGCTTATGATAGTTTAATCGAACGTGTCGAACTCGAAAAAGAAGTAAGAAAAGACATAAAAAGCATGTATGACAATGTTAAAAATATGCTTAATGAAAGCCCTATTTTTAAAAACTTACAACAACAACTTAGGAATTCATTTCCAGATTTTTATAATTCATCATTGAAGTTGTGCAACAAAGTTGCAGCATATTTTAACGCCGATTCTGGTGGTGGTGATTTACTACCACTACTTAAAGAAACACAAGAAAATGCGGTAAAAATGAAGTCTCTTAATGATGAATTGAAGGGACGAAGCGGCAAGTTCAAGCTTTAAAAGTGCAAAGCACACCAGAAAAAAGAGCCGTAAGGCTCTTAATTATTTTACTTACAACATTATTCATCTAGATTGAACTCGGTTTGAACTGTTTTTGAACCATCTGCTTTATAAATGATGTTCATTTTAATGCTTTCGTATGTTTTTCTACGATTATAAATGTCTTTCCATGTGCCTTTGCCAAAAAGGTTTGGATTCGGCATAAATGTGCCACGACCGACAGGGAGAATAATGTCCTTATCTTTTAATTTTCCAAGATAATTTGCAAAGGTCTGTGGTTTTAAATTAAGCTTTTCACAAATCATGTCTTTGCCGTATTTGCTTATATTAATCAACCCATCATAGTCCATACGCTTCATAAGCTCGTATAAGATGGAGTTGTTTGGAAGATCGTAGAGGCGATTAATATCGTCTAAATAAAGCTTTATATATTCAGGTTCAGCAGGAAACTGAATAATAGTTTCTTTTGATGATGAAATAACTTCGCCGGTTTCGTTATTTACTGCATGTGTTTCATGTGTGTATATATGGTTTTTTGTAGGTCTTTTAGAAGACATAATATGTTCCTATAAATAGTTGCTTATTCCCAGTATATACC
>NZ_JBMOSM010000042.1:0-1203 GCF_049316025.1 Paenibacillus sp. NPDC058898
TTATAATAATATACTAAATATACTATTTAAATTATAAAGGTTGTGATGGGCATTGAAATCTCTGCCGCTATACAAAAAAATTCAGGAAGATATCAAGCGGCTGATCGCCATCGGCAAGCTGCGGGAAGGGGACCGGGTCCCTTCGGAGAGAGAATTGTCCGAACGTTACCGCGTCAGTCAAATTACAAGCAAAAATGCGCTGGTCGGACTGATGGAGGAAGGTTTGCTTGTCCGGATCCAAGGCAAGGGCACCTTCGTTATGAGCAGACCGGAAAACGCCACGGCGCTTGATCAGTTGGGAGAATGGACAGCAGGTCCGGGCAAGAGCGGGCGTATCGGGTTAGTGCTGCCGACGATGAAAACGAAAGTGGACCAGCGTTTTTTAGATAACATCGAGAAGTACGCCTCTGCCGCAGGTTATGAAGTGATGCTGAGAATTACACGCGAATCCCAGCTTGAGGAGTCCAAGGTCATCTCGTCCTTTCTGAAGCAGGGGGTAGACGGTATGATCATTTTTCCGGTTGAAAACGAGACGTACAACGATTCGATTCTGAGGCTCTCGCTGGACCGTTTCCCCTTCGTTCTGATCGATCGGTTCTTAAAGGAGGTCAAGACATACAGTGTAAGCTCGGATAACGTTAATGGCACTAGGGAAGCCGTGGAGTATTTACTTAACAAAGGCCATTCGTCTATCGCGTTCATCTCTCCTGAAATTACGAATACGGTGACGGACGAGAGGGCCCAAGGGTTTGAGCAGGCTTTTCTGGAGCATGGATATTCGATCGACAAAAGCTTATGGTGTCTCCTCCCGCTGGAAGAGATCGCATCAGGTCAATCCATTGAACATATCAGGGCGTTTTTAGATGGCAGTCCCCATATCACCGGCATCATCACGGCCAATACGGAGCTGTGCAGAAATGTCTATAAAGCCGCAGTTTCATCCGGTAGACAGGTGCCGGACGAAGTGGAGCTGATCACATTCGATCCGCCGGATCTGCCGAATGTCCCGTATATTCGCCAAAACGAGGAGGAAATGTGCCGGTTGACCGTAGAGCTGCTAATCGAGCAGATCGAAGGAGCTTTTGAGGCGAGAAGAATCGTGGTGCCAGTTATGCTGGTAAAAGAGTAAAGCGGCTGGTCGACAATAGAGGAGATCACCTATTTTATATTAAATATAGTATATAAAATTATATTATTATAAGT
>NZ_JBMOSM010000043.1:0-1144 GCF_049316025.1 Paenibacillus sp. NPDC058898
GACAGGATGTGCATTTGTAATACCGCGCACGCGCCGGCATCACAAATACCCTGGTCAGGGCTGCGCCCCGACACCCCGCCATCGCCTCACGGCCGCGCACTGAATTGCGCACCCGTTCACCGATTTTCACGCATTTTCCTCGCCTATCTGTGCGTTCAGCATGGCGTAAAGCGCTTCGGCCTGATCGTGCAGGTGCTCACAGCAGCCGGCAGCCTCATCCAGATCCATCTGCTCGAGCCGCTCAAGGAGGAGAAGTGTCTGTGCGCGGATAAATTTGGCCATATTGAGGGCGGCGGATTCCTGTCTGGTCACTGGTGATTTTCCCCGTCTGGTGATGATTTTTGCGTGAAAAGAGCATGGCGTCATTCTGGTGCATAGTCATGCATGCCGTTAAAATTTAACAGGCGCGTTTCTGACGGGTTCCGGGGTGGTTTGTTGTGGTTTTTGTCATGGTTTCGTCAGGAACGCGCTGAACGCGTCTCAGGCGGTGCGGGCAACGGATGTTATGGTAAATTCTTGGGGGCTTGATTATAAAATACCGCACTTCCTCTTATGTCTTGTGCTTTTTAGACAACCCTGAAAGCTTTTAGCTTTGGTGATGCAATTTGCTGGGATTTTGGCGGAGAACCACAGGTAAAGAAAAAGGCCACATTAGCGGCCTTTTTCGGAGAAGATGCTCAGTGCGGAATTTCGGAGACTTCTTTAACGTCGGTTTTATTGATCTGCTGTTTGACACCATTCGCGTCTGTATAGCCAAGCAGGCCTGAGTCTGATTCTTTAGGTTTGCCGTCGCTGACAATAGTGCGACCGTCATTGGTGTGTATGGCATAGCTTGTGCGCGTGCAGCCGGTGAGGGCTGAAAGCGCAACTGCCGCTGCGAACACTGAAACAAAAATCTTTTTCAAAGCCAGCTCCTTTTATCCATATCAGTTTTGGTCACTAACCATCTAACTATAGGTCATTTTTTATGTGAAAAGAGGCTTGATGGTGGGCTGTATATCGAGTTAGGCGCGAGGTGCTATGGTCAAAGTGTGGTGTCAGGCGGGGAGGAGGCTTATATGTGATGTAATCCGGCCGATACATCAACCAAGATGATTTAAGGATTCCAATTTGTGAGGTTGGATGTCTGAGTTATAAAGCATCT
>NZ_JBMOSM010000044.1:0-1035 GCF_049316025.1 Paenibacillus sp. NPDC058898
GGCCACCTTCACAGGGGAAGCGCCATCGGTCACGTCCAGGTCGGTCCACCGGGAGGAGTCGACGCCGTGTTCGGGTCGGGCACAGAGCTGTGCGCCGATGTCGTGGGCGGTGTGGACCCAGCCGTGGCCTTCGAGCCAGGCCACCCACGCGATAGCGCCGTGGCCTGTGTGTTGTTCGGCGAGATCGGTGAGGTCGAACACCATCACCGAGGGCTGATAGCCAGGGATCGGGTTGCGCTCGCCGTCGCCACCGGATGGGGAGTCCGGGAAGTCGTCTCCGGTGTCGAGGTCGACATCGGAAATGTAGTCCGGGAGTGGGTAGTCGTCGGCGACGTCGAGGTCGACACCGAGCGCGCCGGCCAACGCGCGACGGATCGCGGTGGCCTCTTCCGGCAGGGGCATGGGCGGTAGACCTCTCTGTGGTGTCCGACCCGCACCACGATAACGATCAGCCGTTCTACGTGGCGTTTTTCCGGAGCGCTCGTGCGAGTCGACCTGGGGGCAGTGGATCGTTCGGGCCGATGAGGTCGCCGGTGAACCGCGGTTCCGGACGCGTGTCGCGAAACGGTGCGTGATACACCGCGCGCCGAAATTCGCGCAGGCCCTCGGTGAGTTGGGTTGTCGCGATGGTCGCGTGCGTGCCGCCTCCTGATTCGAAGTGGTCGGGGTAGAGGTAGAGCAGGGCGGCGGACAGCCTGCGCGCAACGATGTCGGCCGCATCGCGAACATCGGGGTCGGGGTGTCCGAGGATCACTGTCAGCAATTCTGGTTCCACCTCTTTCACGAGCTCGAGGTGAATCCCGCGGGCGTGCTCGTATGTCGGCGGTTCCTCGCCCTCTATCGGGATGAAGGGCTGAATCGTTGACGACCAAAACCTTTCGGCGACTATCAGCGTGGCGACGGTGGCCGGGTGCAGCGACTTGACGAACGCTCGGTACTCGGCGTCGAGGATGGCTGAATCAGTCATCAGGACATGGTATTTCGAGCCGACACCCACCACGCGGTCATTGCGACATCGACGTGGCTGGGCCAGCT
>NZ_JBMOSM010000045.1:0-1031 GCF_049316025.1 Paenibacillus sp. NPDC058898
ACCGGATTACGGTACCAGGTTAGAACCTAGATACGATCAGGGTGGTATCCCAACGTCGCCTCCACACAAGCTGGCGCTCATGCTTCAAAGGCTCCCACCTATCCTGTACAGATCGTACCCAAATCCAATATCAAGCTGCAGTAAAGCTCCATGGGGTCTTTCCGTCTTGTCGCGGGTAACCTGCATCTTCACAGGTATTAAAATTTCACCGGATCTCTCGTTGAGACAGCGCCCAAGTCGTTACGCCATTCGTGCGGGTCAGAATTTACCTGACAAGGAATTTCGCTACCTTAGGACCGTTATAGTTACGGCCGCCGTTTACTGGGGCTTCGGTTCACAGCTTCGGGATTACTCCCTAACCGCTCCCCTTAACCTTCCAGCACCGGGCAGGCGTCAGCCCGTATACTTCGCCTTACGGCTTCGCACAGACCTGTGTTTTTGCTAAACAGTCGCTTGGGCCTTTTCACTGCGGCCCCCTCGGGCTATTCACCCTACCGAGGCACCCCTTCTCCCGAAGTTACGGGGTCATTTTGCCGAGTTCCTTAACGAGAGTTCTTCCGCGCGCCTTAGAATTCTCTTCTCGCCTACCTGTGTCGGTTTGCGGTACGGGCACCTTCACCTGACTAGAGGCTTTTCTTGGCAGTGTGAGATCATGACCTTCGCTACTATAATTTTCACTCCCCATCACAGCCCAGCCTTATCGATGTGCGGATTTGCCTACACATCAGCCTCACTGCTTGGACGGACATCCATCAGTCCGCGTCACTACCCTCCTGCGTCACCCCATCGTTCATAACGGTTTACGGTGGTACAGGAATTTCAACCTGTTGTCCTTCGATTACGCCTTTCGGCCTCACCTTAGGTCCCGACTTACCCTGAGCGGACGAGCCTTCCTCAGGAAACCTTGGGCTTTCGGCGGATCAGATTCTCACTGATCTTTTCGTTACTCATACCGGCATTCTCACTTGTATGCTGTCCAGCGCTCCTTACGGTACACCTTCAACCTACATACAACGCTCCCCTACCCCTGA